>CAVPCC010000023.1:0-5655 GCA_963702335.1 Vulcanimicrobiota bacterium
GCGCTCCGACGCCTTTGGATTCGCCGATAAGATCGGGCAGATTCTGATCCCGACCGAAGAAGTCGTCGAGTTGCGCAACGGCAAGAAGGTCACCAGCAAGCGCCTGGTATACCCCGGCTATGTGCTGGTGGAAATGGAAATGAACGATGAGCTGTGGCACGCGGTGAAGAATACGCCGCGCGTTACGGGCTTTGTCGGCGGCGGGAATTCGCCGGTGCCGCTCAGCGCGGATGAAGTGAACCAGATTTTGTACCGCCAGCAGTCTTCGGCGGAGCTGCGCGTCCCAAGATGACGTTCGAGAAGAACGACAACGTGCGCATCGTCGACGGACCGTTCGCGAATTTCTCGGGCAAGGTGGATGAGGTCAATCCCGAGCGCGGCACATTGCGAGTGATGGTGACGATTTTCGGACGCCCAACGCCGGTCGAGTTAGAGTTTCTGCAAGTAGAAAAGGGTTAATCATATGGCAAAGAAAATAACTGCTCAGGTGAAGCTGCAAATCCCCGCGGGGAAAGCCACGCCTGCGCCGCCGGTCGGCACCGCTCTCGGTCCGCAGGGCGTCAACATCATGGATTTTTGCAAGGCGTTTAATGCGAAGACGTCGGCCAAAGAGCAAGAGGGTCTGATCATCCCCGTGGTGATCACGATTTTTTCCGACCGCTCGTTCACGTTTATCACTAAGACTCCGCCGGTGCCGGTGCTGATTAAGCGCGCGGTAAGTCTGGCGAAGGGTTCTGGCCGAACCGCACAAGGTGAAGGTCGGCAAGATCACGCAGGAGCAGATCAGGGAGATCGCCCAGATCAAGATGCCCGATCTGAACTGCTTCGATGTGGAAGCGGCCATGCGCTCGGTCGCGGGCACGGCGCGCAGCATGGGCGTGGACGTCGTCTAGCTTGATCGCACTGCTGCGCGGCATACTGATCGAGAAGCATCCCAACCAAGCGATTGTCGAAACCGGTGGCGTCGGGTATGACGTTACCATTCCGGTTTCCACCTTCACGCATTTGCCTAGCACGGGCGCGGAGGTGCGTCTTCGCATCCATACACACGTGCGGGAAGACGCGTTGTCGCTTTACGGTTTTCTCACGCAAGATGAAAAATCGCTGTTTGAAAAACTGATTGGAGTGAGCGGCATCGGGCCGTCGCTCGCGGTCAAGATTCTCTCGGGAATGCCCGCGGCCGATTTGATCGACGGCATTCGCGGCGGGCAAGTGGACCGGCTGGTGCGCATTCCCGGCGTCGGCAAGAAGACGGCTGAACGTATGGTCTTGGAGTTGCGCGACAAGCTGCCCGCCGCCACCGGCGAAACACCGGATACGCCCGCCGCCGCGGCGCTTTCGTCCATCGAACAGGATGTGCTTTCCGCGCTGCTCAACCTGGGTTGCGGACGTCCGCAAGCGGAAGCCGCGGTGCGTAAAGCGAAGGCAGCGGGTTCGGCAACCGATTTCGAGCCGCTCTTCCGGCGTGCTTTGGAACTGGTACGGTAAGCTGGTAGCACAATGCCCGAGCGGGAATTAGTCTCAGGCGACCGCCAAGCCGAGGACGCGCAGTTTGAAGCCGGCCTCAGACCTCGCCGTCTCGCCGACTTCACCGGGCAAAGCAAGCTCAAAGAAAATCTCTCGATCGCGATTCAGGCCGCGCGCATGCGGGGCGAGGCCATGGATCACGTGCTGCTCTACGGTCCGCCCGGTCTTGGCAAGACCACGCTTGCGTCGATCATCGCGGAGGAACTCGAAGTCGGATTCACCGGCACTTCGGGGCCTGTTCTAGCGAAAAAACTCGACCTGACGGGAATCCTAAGCAACATTCGCGCGCGCCAGGTTTTCTTTGTCGACGAAATTCACCGGCTGCTGCCCGACGTGGAAGAGATGCTTTACTCGGCGGTGGAAGATTTCCGCGTGGATATTCTGGTGGGCGCGGGACCGGGGGCGCGCACGCATTCACTGCCCATGCCAAAGTTCACGGCGATCGGCGCGACCACTCGCCAAGGCCTGGTCAGCGCGCCGCTGCGCGGACGATTCGGCCTGGTGCTGCGGCTGGATCCATACAACGTGGATGAGCTGAGAACCATCGTGAAGCGGTCGGCCAAGCTGCTGAGCGTGGAGATGGAAGACGGCGCGGAGGAAGAGATCGCGCGCCGCTGCCGTGGGACGCCGCGCATCGCCAACCGCTTGCTGCGCCGCGTGCGCGATTACGCGCAAGTGCGCGCCGATGGCCGCATCACCATGCCGGTGGCGCAAACCGCGCTCAACCTGCTCGATGTGGACCGCTACGGCCTGGATGAAATCGATCAGAAAATCATGCTGACGATTCTGGATAAATACAGCGGCGGCCCAGTGGGAGTCAACACAATTGCCGCGTCGATTTCCGAGGAGGCCGACACCATTGAAGAAGTCTACGAGCCGTACCTGATCCAGCTCGGCTTCCTGAACCGCACGCCGAGAGGGCGCGTGGCGACGGAGCGGGCGTACGATTATTTCAACGTGAAGCGCAAGCTGCGCCTCAACGATCAGCCGGCGCTATTTTGATGAGGGAGTGGGGCGGTCACCCTGGACCGCGCGGGACGCCCTCGTCCCGCTGCGGGAAGTGGAGGCAGGGGCCTCCACGCGGGCGAGGGCGCCCGCCCCACGTAAGTTCGCTGGCAACATCCGGCTGGATGGTAGGGATATCCGGTTGAAGACGATTTATCTGGGGCTCGGCTCGAACATCGGCGATCGCGAAGCAAACTTGCGGGCCGCAATCGAGCGGCTTCCCTCGCCTGAAATTCGGATACTCCGCGTGTCGCCGGTTTACGAAACGGAACCAGTCGAGTACACGGCCCAGCGATGGTTTCTGAACCTGGTGGTCGAGGCCGAAACCAGCTTGTTCCCGATGCAATTGCTCGCGCGCATCGCCAGGGTCGAGCGCGAGCTAGGCCGCAAGCGCGGCATAGCGAAAGGTCCACGCACGATCGACATCGATATCCTTTTGTACGGAAGCTCTGTCGTTCGCAGCGCCGCGCTTGAGATTCCCCATCCGGGCATGACGGAGCGCCGCTTCGTGCTCGCGCCGCTGGCGGACCTTGCGGCCAATCTGCGGCACCCGGTCACGAAAAAGACCGTGCGTGAAATGCTGGACGTTGCGCCGCCGGCAGTTGTACGGTTGATACACTCAGGGTTGCCACAGTGCAAGACCTCCACCCAGCCCTAAAGCGTTATTGGGGCTACGATTCGTTTCGCCCCATGCAGGAGCGCATCGTTCAAAGCCTGATCACCGGCCACGATGTTGCCGTGGTGATGCCCACCGGCGGAGGCAAATCGCTGTGCTACCAATTACCGGCGCTGGCGCTTGAACAAACGGTGGTGGTGATTTCGCCGTTGATCGCGCTGATGCAGGATCAGGTCGCGCAACTCGGGGACATGGGCATTCCGGCCGCATTGCTCAACAGCTCACAGCAGTCCGACGAGCAGCGCTCGGTGATGCGCGCGGCCGCCCAAGGCGCTTTCCGCCTGCTATATCTTTCGCCCGAGCGCCTGGCTCGGCAAGACACAATTGCCTGGCTGCAGAAGGTGCCGATCGCTTTTTTTGCCATCGACGAAGCGCACTGCATTTCCGAGTGGGGTCACGAGTTCCGCCCCGAGTACCGCCAACTTAGCTCGCTGCGGCAGCACTTTCCCGACAAGCCCATCGCCGCCTTCACCGCCAGCGCCACGCAGCGCGTGCGGCACGATATTCTGCAGCAGCTTCAACTTCGCGAGCCTCACAAATATATCGCCAGCTTTCACCGTGCCAACCTCCGCTACGTAGCGCATCAGTGCGACAAGACTACGCACCGCAAGCTGCTGCTGGCGGCGGTGCGCGCTTATCCGGAGGAAAGCGTAATCGTCTACGCGCCCACCATCGCGATTGTGGAAGAGACCGTGGATTTTCTCGCCGGCAAGGAAATCGGCGCCGTGCCTTATCACGGCCAGATGGAGACCGGACTGCGCCGCCGCAATCAGGAGCGTTGGATGAACGACGAAGTCCGCGTGCTGGTAGGTACCATCGCCTTCGGGCTCGGCATCAATAAGCCGGCGGTGCGCGCGGTCATCCACTTGTCGCTGCCGAAATCGATCGAGCAGTATTATCAGGAGGCCGGACGCGCCGGCCGCGACGGTTTGCCCGCCGATTGCGTGGTGTTATGGCAGCCGAAGGACGCGGGCTTGCTTGCGTACTTTATCGATCAACTGCGCGATCCCGACGAAAAGCAGCGCGCCTGGCAGCGCTACCACGCTGTGCGCCGATTTGCCGAGAGCGCGCGCTGCCGGCATCTGCAAATTTGCACGCACTTCGGGCAGATTCCAAAGTGGCAGCGCTGCGACATGTGCGATGCATGCGGCAACCTTCCCAAATGGATTACCGCGCCCGCCGAGGAACCCGCGGCCTGTAAAGAGCAAACGGAAGGCGAAGCCGGTCGCCGAGAGCGCGCGCGGCGGGGCTGACGCAAGCTTGATCGACTACTTCAAAGACTGGCGGCGGCGAACAGCGGAGCGCGCGGCAGTTCCAGCCTATGTCGTCCTGAGCGATGCCGCGCTCGAAGATCTTTGCCGCAAGCAGCCTTCGAATCTGCGCGAGTTGCTCGGCGTTACCGGCATCGGCGAACGGAAAGCCGAATTGTACGGCGGCGAGATCTTCGCCACATTTGAGGCGTTTCGCAATGGCGCCCGCGCCGCCGTACGCGAAGTGGCGCAGACGTCTCCCGCCGACGAAACCATACGGCTATTGGCCGAAGGGAAAAGCTTCGAAGAAATAGCCCAGATCCGCGGACGTCAAGGTGACCACAGTAGTCAACATGGTGGCCGACCTCATCGAAAAAGGACGGCTCGACTACCGTGTGGAATGGGTAGATGTGGCGGATCAGCAGCAATCGAAGAAGCAATCGGAAAACTTGGATCGCAGTGGCTCAAGCCGCTACGGGAAGCGCTCCCAGCCCACATTACCTACGATCAGATCAGGCTGGTAGTGGCTCTTTCGCGCAGACACACGTAGCATATATTGCACTGCGTGCAACCTAGGCAGGCGTTCAGATAAACATTTCCTCGTCTTGCGTGGCGGAATCGACTGACGATTTTCGCCCATGCATCAGCGCCGAAACCGCCGCCGAAACTCGGCCGCAAAACCATTTGCCTCACGCACAGGCCGCAAAACCGTTCGCTTCATTGAGTCGCCCACGTGTTCCAGTTTATCGATCGTGCTGCCGACGGAGTTGTCCAATTGCTCTAACCTTTCGGTAGCGCGGGCGCTTGCATCTTCTACGAGGCCACCGATACGTTCAACCTGTCGGCGGCCATTCTTAACAATGGCAGCCGCATCGCTCGAAATCTCATCGAAACGGCTGGAAATCTCGTTAATACGAGGGTGTTTTCGATCATGATCCGGTTGGCGCTAGCCAGAACCAACTGAACCTGATCCGCCACCGGGCCGATCCGTTCGATAACGGGACCCGCCTTTTCAATTACGGGACCGGCCTTTTCCAGAACGACGGCAGCCCGGGCAATCACAGGCTCCATCTTGTTTAGAAAAGGCTCCAGATGATCGATCAGCGGAGAGGCTTTCTGCTGCATCGCCCGGCTGGAACGGTAGAGCGCAAAGACCACAAAGGCTTGCGCGACAAAGGCCAAACAGCCTAAGACCAC
>CAVPCC010000024.1:0-133054 GCA_963702335.1 Vulcanimicrobiota bacterium
CGCGCTTTGGAGTATTCCAGCGCCGATTCATAGCACGCGCGCGCCGCGCCCATGGCGCCCCAGATGATGCCGTAGCGCTTCGTTCAAACAGGCAAGCGGTCCGCGAAGACGCGCACGTCCGGAAATGCCGTTTCGGCCGGCACGCGGCAATTTTCCAAGACCAGCTCCGAGGTCACGGAGGCGCGCAGCGAGATTTTACGCTCGATCGCGTGCGCCGAAAAGCCTTTGCAGCCGGTCGGGACGGCGAAGCGGCGAATACCCTCGTCGGTTTGAGCCCAAACGACCGCCACATCGGCGACGCCGCCGTTGGTGATCCAGATCTCGGCGTCATTGATGATCCAATCGCTGCCGTCGCGCCGCGCGTGGGTCCGCATTCCGGCGGGATTGCTTCCGAAGTCGGGTTCGGTTAATCCAAAACAGCCCAGCGCTTCACCGCGCGCCATCCGCGGAAGCCACTGCTGCTTTTGCCCCCGCTCGCCCAACGATGCAATGCAAACATCGCAAGCGACCCTTGCACGGAGGCAAAACTGCGAACGCCCGAATCGCCGGCTTCCAACTCCAGGCACGCAAGACCGTACGCCACGGCACTTGCGCCCGGACAGCCGTAGCCCTCCAGATGCATGCCAGCAGACCAGGCGTCCGATTCCAAGCC
This sequence comes from Vulcanimicrobiota bacterium, assembly GCA_963702335.1. Classification (GTDB taxonomy): domain Bacteria; phylum Vulcanimicrobiota; class Vulcanimicrobiia; order Vulcanimicrobiales; family Vulcanimicrobiaceae; genus DASSRQ01. The sequence goes on from CAVPCC010000024.1 coordinate 653, forward strand.
CAGTCGCGCGGAAGCATCCCTTCCTCGAACCAGCGGCAATGTTGGGCATACGCGGTCGGCCACAAACGCCCGAACGGTCTGGCGGATCATCCGCTCCTCGGGCGAGAAGAGGGCATCGATGCCCAAGAAATCGAGCGGGTGCGGCGGCGCGATGCGCGCTGGCGTTTGCGTCATGTCAGCGTTTGAGGATCGAGGCACCTTATCGAAGAGCGCTTTGATTGATTGTTCGTCGGCGTCTTCGAGCCGGCGCCACAATAAGCGGCCTTCCGTATCGCTCAGGGTTGCATCGACGCGGTGTGCGAGGGTGGTCTTCTGCCCTCGCCGCTCAAATAAAATCCGTGCGTACCATCGAAGCCGTCGTTTTGGACGCGCCAGACGATCCGTTCTTCGGGGACAACCTCTTCGAGGATCGCATGAAAGCCGTTGTGCCACTCTTCCGTCCGGCCCGGCACCAGCGGTCCCGGGGAACGCATGAACGGCTGGGCCTGAAAGGGCCACACGATGTCGTTGGATGTGCCCATGTCCACGAGCAGTTGGAAGATTCGGCGGCGTGTGCCCGAGAACGTTCGCTCTCGCGCATCTTGCAGGGGTATCGGCATGAGCCCGTCTTTCGCCGGGCGGTCAGGCGTATCCATGCACCAACTTGGGTAGAAAGGGACGATGGCCATAGGTGGTAGGGCCCAAACTTCGCCGTTTGATAACGATCGGCTCGAACGCGTTCTGGAAAGTGCGCCGGTCGGGCTTTTTGAGGCGGACCGGGCAGGCGAGTTGCTTTTCGTAACGCCGCGCTTTTGCGCTATTGCGGGCATTGCCGAACTCAATCGCTGGGCCATGGCTGGCTCGACGCGATCGAGCCCGCAAAACGCTGAACAGTTTCTGTCGCGCACTGGCATGCTGTTCTTGCGGCCGGTGCGCCCTGCGAATTGCGCTGCACCTTCCGGCACGCGAGCCACGCGGCGGAGGCACGGATATCCCTCGCGCCCGAACGGGACGAAGCCGGAAACGTGACGGGCTTCATCGGCGCGGTCATCGAGATAACCGGCAACGGCAAGCAATTTAACGAACATGCCGATTTCCGGATATCGCTGAGGCCATGCCGCAACTCGTCTGGGTTGCCGATATCCAAGGCCACATCGAGTACTTCAACCAGCGCTGGCTGAACTATACGGGCTTGACCCTGGAGGACGTGCGCCGTCAAGGTAGCAAAGGCGTCGTCCATCCAGAGGATCTCGACGAGACGTGGGAGCGCTGGGCAACGGCCTGGGCGAACCGTACGAAATCGAATACCGCCTGCGCCGGAAATCCGACGGGACGTATCGCTGGTTCGTAGCGCGCGCCATGCCGGTTCAGGACGAGGCAGGCAACGTGCTCCGCTGGATCGGAAGCGCCACGGACATCGACACGCAGCGCCGCGCGCACGAATCTGCAGTTCGTCATCGAGGCGTCCGCCGGCTTGTCGTCAGGCACGAGCATCGACTCGATATGCCGGAAGCTTGCGGACCTTGCAATCAGCCGTGTTGCCGATTGGTGCATCATCGTGCTGACCGATCCGCAGGGCAAGTACCACGTGCAGGCGATCGCCCATCGCGACCCGCAGATGGTGCACCACGTCGAAACCATCATCGACCGCTATCCGGTTCGTGGGGGAAGCACGACCGATATTGCCGTTCGCAAGAATCTCTCGGTTCTAACGCCATCGATATCGGCCGAAGACCTTCGCGCCGCAGCCGAAGACGCGCAGCATTTAGAGATTCTGCAGAAACTGAACATGCATTCGGCCATGACGCTCCCGCTTTCGACCGAGTCGGCCGTGTATGGCGCCATCGTGCTCATTTCGGCAGAGTCAGCCCGGCTCTTCACGCAAGAAGACCTGGAGGTGGCCGAGAAAGTCGCGCGCCGCGCCGGCGCGGCCATCGAGGCGGCAAAGGAGATTCAAGAAGAGCGGCTTCGCTCGCATCGCTTGCGATTCATCGCGCGCGCGAGCGAGCTCGTGTTTGAATCGCTCGATCTGCAGAGCGCATTCGATCGCTTGTGCGAATTCATCGTCTCCGACATGGCCGACCTTGCGTACATTCTGCGGTTTGAAGAGGACGGCGCGCTGCGGACTGCCGCGTGCGCCCATAGCGACCCTGCAAAGAAACCGATCGCTGAACGATTGCGCGGGCAGCGCACGCTTAAGCCGCATGCCGAAGAGGTTGCAACACTTTTACTCTCGCAGCACCGCACGCTTCTGCACGAACACGTTACCGCCGAAGAAGTGCTGCCGCAGATGTGGGAATATTTAGCGCCGCAAGTGCGGGCGCTCGATATTCACTCGGCAATTACGGTCCCGCTGTTTGCTCGCGGCGAAACGTTCGGAGCACTGGTGGTTTATTGGTGCGAGACGCCGCGATCGTATTCGCAAGCGGACGTGCCGATCTTCGAGGATCCTGGGCGGCGCGTTTCGGTTGCCATGGAGCATGCCGCGGCATTTGAACGGGAGCGCCGCATCTCGGTGGCGCTGCAGCGCGCTTTGCTTCCGGCAGAGGGCGTCTTCCCCGTCCGTGAAGGCCTGATGTTTGACGCAGAGTATCGCGCGGGAGCTGGACCGAAGCCGAAGTAGGCGGCGATTGGTTCGATGCCTTCCCGCGCAGCGACGGTGCTATCGTCATCTGCGTCGGCGACGTCAGCGGCCGCGGCTTAGAGGCAGCCGGCGTCATGGGCAAGATTCGTCAATCGATCGGCATGGCATCGATGTACGAGCGGGAACCCTCGGAACTTTTGGATGCCGTCGACGCCTATCTTCGATCGCGCCGCGCCGAGGCGATGGCCACGGCCTTCATCGGCATCATCGATCCCTATCGAAAAACATTGCGTTTCGCAAACGCCGGTCACCCGCCGCCCCTCTTACGCCGCGCCGGCGAACTCACCGAGCTCAGGGTAGAGGGGCTTCCGCTGGGGTTGCGCGATTACGGGCGCGGCGGGACGCGTGAGGTTTCGCTCGAAGGCGCCGATCTGCTGCTGCTTTACACGGACGGCCTGGTTGAAGGCACGCGCGATCTGCTTTTCGGCGAACGGCGCCTGCGCGATATCGCACAGTCTGAAGCCATTCTGTACGTGCGCAACCCCGCAAAGCTCCTGTGCGATGCGTGCCTGCCGCGCGACGCGCAAGACGACACGGCCGTACTAGCGATCCGGTTCGGAGAGCGCACGCAGTGGCAGTTCGACGCGGAGAACGCCGAGGCGGCGACCGAAGCACGCAAGGGCTTTGTGGCGCAGTTGCGGATGCTCGATCCAACCGAAACTGCGCTCGATGCCGCCGAGGTTGTCTTCGGCGAGCTGGTCGGCAACGTCGTACGCCATGCGCCCGGTCCGATCGACGTGCAGTTGGATCTTTCCGGGCCGCAGCCCACGCTGCACGTTATCGACCGCGGCATGGGCTTTATCAGGGATCCCGCGCTGCCTGCGGATCCTTTGAGCGAATCGGGACGCGGACTCTACATTATCGCGCAGTTAGGCGCGGGCACGCGCGTCGAGCGCATACCCGGGTACGGCAACCACATCGCCGTTACGTTCTCACTGCGCTAAGCGCCCGGACCTGAACGCTCGGCGAGTTTGGCCAGATTCTGAATGACCAGCAACGCGATGATCGTGATCACAATCGCATAAACGAGCTCGGCCCAAACGCCGCTTCCCGCTTTGAGAAACAGGGCGATGAGATCGGTGATGAATTTGTTCCAAGCCAGAGCCGCGATAAGTCCGAACGCCGCAGTGGCAAGTGCGATCATCGTTCCAAGGTAGGTGGGCTTTACTTCCATTATCGTTCTCCCGTCTGGCGCGAAGTGTAGAACGCGGTTATTCTGCGCTTCCCTTCGATACCTCAGGGTCCTTCGACAGGCTCAGGATGACAAGAGCGGCGGGTAAAAGAACGAGCGCGGATTTCTCCGCGCTCGTTTCGCTATTAGCGCTTCCCCTCGGTTCCTCGGGGTCCTTCGACAGGCTCAGGATGACAAAGGGTAGGACATTAGGCTTTGAGTTCGATGTCTACGCCGGCGGGGAGGTCGAGGTGCATGAGGGCGTCCATCGTTTTGGGCGAGGCTTGCAAAATGTCAATCAGACGCTTGTGCGTGCGCATCTCGAAGTGCTCGCGCGACTTCTTGTCGACGTGCGGCGAGCGGTTCACGCAGAAGCGGTTGATCTCGGTCGGCAGCGGAACGGGTCCGCTCACGAACGCGCCCGTGCGCTTGGCGGTCTCGACGATTCGCTCCGCGGACTGATCGAGCACTTTGTGATCGTAGGCTTTTAGGCGGATGCGAATTTTTTGCTTGGCCATTTATTGCTTTCTACAGCTTTTCGACAGGCTCAGGGTCCTTCGACAGGCTCAGGGTCCTTCGACAGGCTCAGGGTCCTTCGACAGGCTCAGGATGACAGGGGGTTAGTCTTGGACTCCGACTACGACGCCGGCGCCGACGGTGCGGCCGCCTTCGCGGATGGCGAAACGCAGGCCCTCTTCGCAGGCGATCGGCGTGATGAGTTCCACGTCCATCGCACGTTGTCGCCCGGCATGACCATCTCAACGCCTTCGGGCAGTTTGATGGTGCCGGTTACGTCCGTCGTGCGGAAGTAGAACTGCGGGCGGTAGTTTCCGAAGAACGGCGTGTGGCGGCCGCCCTCTTCTTTCGAGAGGACGTACACTTCGGCTTTGAACTTCTTATGCGGTTTGATCGAACCGGGCTTGGCCAGCACTTGGCCGCGCTCGATGTCGTTGCGATCGATGCCGCGCAGCAGCACGCCGATGTTGTCGCCGGCGATACCGATGTCCGAGCAGCTTGCGGAACATTTCGATGCCGGTGACGACCGTCTTACGCGTGGCTTCCTGCAGGCCGACGATCTCGATTTCCTCGCCGACTTTAACCTGGCCGCGCTCGACGCGTCCGGTTCCGACCGTGCCGCGGCCGGTGATCGTGAACACGTCTTCAACGGGCATCAGGAACGGCTTGTCGGTTTCGCGGACGGGGTCCGGAACGTACTCGTCGACCGTGTCCATCAGATTGAAGATCGGATCCGCATCCGGGTCGCCGCGCTTGCCGGCGCTGTTGAGCGCCTTGAGCGCCGAGCCGCGGATGATCGGCGTGTCGTCGCCGGGGAATTCGTAACTGGGTGAGCAGTTCGCGGACTTCCATCTCGACCAGTTCAAGCAACTCTTCGTCGTCCACCATGTCGCACTTGTTCAAGAACACGACGATGTACGGAACGCCGACTTGGCGCATGAGCAGAATGTGCTCGCGCGTCTGCGGCATCGGGCCGTCGGTTGCGGAGACGACCAGAATTGCGCCGTCCATTTGCGCCGCGCCGGTGATCATGTTCTTGATGTAGTCGGCGTGACCGGGACAGTCGACGTGCGCGTAATGGCGCTTCTTCGTCTCGTACTCTTGGTGCGAGATGGCAATAGTAATGCCGCGCTCTTTTTCCTCGGGCGCGTTATCGATGTCGTCGACGTTGCGCTTTTGGATATTCGCGTTTTCGGTGGCGAGGCAATGTGATGATTGCCGCGGTAAGGGTCGTCTTACCGTGGTCGACGTGCCCCGTCGTTCCGATGTTTACGTGGGGTTTGCTACGTTCGAATTTAGCCTTCGCCATTTAGACGTCTCTTTTCCTTATACTTTGACTGGAGGGGAGTGCGGACAACACATAGCCGCCGGCGCCCAGGGTGCCGGCGGGAACTGGACTACCGGAATATATCAAGCGGGCTGAAGCCATGTCAATGCTAAACCGGTGTGGGCTTCTTGCCCGACTTGGCAACGATCTCTTCTTCGACCGATTTTGGCGCTTTCTCGTAATGCGAGAACTCCATCGTATAGGTCGCGCGCCCCTGGGTCGCCGAGCGCATATCGGTCGCGTAGCCGAACATCTCCGAGAGCGGGACGTGGGCCATGATGACTTGCGCGCCGCCCGGGGCTTCCTCGGTTGCCTGAATCATGCCGCGACGGCGGTTCAAGTCGCCGGTGATGGCGCCCATGTAGTCCTTGGGCGTGGTCACTTCGACTTTCATGATGGGCTCGAGCAGAATCGGACCCGCGGCGCGGTTGGCTTCTTTCAAGCCCATCGAGGCCGCGATCTTAAAGGCCATTTCCGACGAGTCGACGTCGTGGTACTTGCCGTCGAATGCGGTGGCTTTGAAGTCGATGACCGGATAGCCGGCCAGCACGCCGCTCTGCGAGGCTTCGCGCACGCCTTCTTCGACCGCTTTGGCGTATTCTTGGGAACCGCGCCGCCGATGATCTTCCATTCGAATTGAAAGCCGTTGCCCGGTTCGAGCGGCTCGACTTTGAGCCAAATATCGCCGAACTGGCCTTTGCCGCCGGATTGACGGATGAATTTGCCTTCTTTTTCGACGGTCTTCGTGATCGCTTCTTTGTAGGCGACCTGCGGCTTGCCGACGTTGGCTTCGACCTTGAACTCGCGGCGCAGGCGGTCGAGAATGATCTCCAGATGCAGCTCGCCCATGCCGGCGATGATCGTCTGCTGCGTTTCTTCATCGGTGCGCATGCGGAACGTCGGATCCTCTTGCGCAAGACGCTGCAGGCCCTTGCCGAGCTGATCCTGATCGCCTTTGGTTTTCGGTTCGATCGCCTGTGAGATAACCGGCTCGGGGAACACGATGTTCTCCAAGATGATCGGATTCTTCTCATCGCACAGCGTGTCGCCGGTGCGCGTGTCGGTCAAGCCGACGGCCGCGGCGATGTCGCCCGCGCCGATGGAATCGATATCTTCGCGATGATTCGCGTGCATGCGCAGGATGCGCCCGATGCGCTCTTTGCGGCCCGAACGCGCATTATACACGTACGTGCCTTTATCGAGCGTGCCGGAATAGACGCGGAAGTACGTCAGGTTGCCGTACGGGTCGGTTGCAATCTTGAATGCCAGAGCCGCGAACGGTTCCTTGTCGTCGGCTTTGCGCGTGATGTCGGCGTCGTTTTTCGGATCTTTGCCGACAATCGTTTTCGCTTCGAGCGGCGAGGGCAGATACTCCACGATCGCATCGAGCAGCGGCTGCACGCCTTTGTTCTTAAACGCCGAGCCGCAGAGCATCGGCAGAACCGTGCCCGCAACCGTGGCCTTGCGCAGCGCTTCTTTCATGCGGTCGATCGGCAGTTCTTTTTCATCGAAGAACATCTCGAGCAGCTCTTCGTCTTGCTCGGCGATGTTCTCAACCAGATTGCGGCGCCACTCAAGCGCGAGCTCGCGCAGTTCGCCGGTGACGTCTTCGGTCGACTCCATCGTTGAGCCCAGATCGTCGGTATAGACGGTCTTCTTCATCGTGAAGAGATCGACGATGCCCTCGAAATTGTCTTCGGCGCCGATGGGCACTTGAATCGGCATGGCGTTGGCGCCTAAGCGTTCTCTGATCTTGGCGACGGCATTGAAAAAGTCGGCGCCCATGCGGTCCATCTTGTTCACGAAGATGATCCGCGGCACTTTGTACTTGTTGGCTTGGCGCCAAACCGTCTCCGACTGCGGCTGCACGGCCGCGACCGAATCGAAGAGCGCGACCAGACCATCGAGCACGCGGAGCGAGCGCTCCACTTCCACGGTAAAGTCCACGTGGCCAGGCGTATCGATAATGTTGATACGGGTGTCGCGCCAGGTGCACGCCGTGGCGGCCGACGTGATCGTGATGCCGCGCTCTTGCTCCTGGACCATCCAGTCCATAGTCGCAGCACCGTCATGCACTTCGCCGATCTTATGCGTGCGGCCGGTGTAAAACAGAATGCGTTCGGTGCACGTGGTCTTGCCCGCGTCGATATGCGCGGCAATACCGATATTGCGCGTCCGCTCCAGCGGATATTCTCTAGCCATGTTCTCTATCTAAAAAAGGGGGAGTAAGTTTACCAGCGGTAGTGGGCGAACGCTTTATTCGCTTCGGCCATCTTGTGCGTGTCCTCGCGCTTTTTGATGGCGGCGCCCTGGTTGTTGGCGGCGTCCATCAGCTCGGCGGCCAGCTTCTCTTCCATCGAGCGGCCGGCGCGCGAGCGCGCGAAACCGATCAGCCAGCGCATCGCCATCGCTTGGCGGCGATCCGGACGGACCTCCATCGGCACTTGATAGGTGGCACCGCCGACGCGGCGCGGGCGGACTTCCACCAGCGGCATCGCATTGCTGAGCGCCTGCGAGAAAATGTCCATTGCATCGCGGCCGGTCTTCTGTGCGACGATGTCGAGCGCTCCGTACGTGATGTTCTCCGCGGTCGATTTCTTACCGCAGAGCATGATCTTATTAATGAAGCGCGCGAGCACTTTGCTGTTAAAGCGCGGGTCGGGCAGAATCTGGCGCTTCGGGTGCGGGGCCTTTACGTGGCAATTTCTCTTTTCCTTACTTCTTAGCGGAGCGCTTGGCGCCGTACTTGGAACGGCCTTGCTTGCGGTTCGCGGTGCCCGACGTGTCGAGCGTGCCGCGGATGATGTGATAGCGTACACCGGGGAGATCCTTGACACGGCCGCCGCGCACGAGCACGACGGAGTGCTCCTGCAGGTTGTGGCCGATGCCCGGAATGTACGCGGTCACTTCTTCACCGTTGGTCAAGCGCACGCGGGCCACTTTGCGAAGCGCCGAGTTCGGCTTCTTCGGGGTCACGGTCTTGACTTGGGTGCAGACGCCGCGGCGCTGCGGATTGCCGGCGACCTCGAACGTGCGCAAGGGAAGGTCCGGGTGCCCGGGCTTGGGTCCGGTCTGAATGACGCGGAACGCCGGGGTTTTGACCTTTTTCTCGGCCTTCTGACGGCCTTTGCGAACCAGCTGACTGATTGTCGGCAACTAAAAACTCCATTGAGTAGCGCAACCGCGCACAACACACAAAGTCGGCCACACCGGCTGGGTGGGACCGAACCTTGGGAGTATAGCAAGGAGTTTGGGGGGCGTCAAATCACTTTTGCCGCGAGGCCGCCGCCCCAAAGCAAGCAAGCCAGGCGGGCAGCGGTTAAGCAATCGTCGTATAGGCCAGGCATGAAGACCGCGGAATCGTACCCGCGCTCGTCCGTCGCTTTTGACTGGATGATGGGCGCGTTTTCCCTGCTTGTGATGATCGGCGTGTTCCAAGACGGGTGGGCGCACAATCACGGCCTGGTGGATCAGAGTCTTTTTTACGCCCTGGCACGCGATCTTGTACGGAACGATGGCGGTGACGGGCGCGGCTCTTGCGCTAACCGGCGTAAGAAACCTGATGCGGGGCTATCCCTTTCGCCGCGGACTGCCCTACGGTTATTGGACCAGCGCAATCGGCGTGGTCGTTTTCTTACTCGGCGGTCTGTTCGATCTATGGTGGCACACGATCTATGGGATCGAGGTGAGCATTCAAGGGCTCGTGAGCCCCTCGCACCTCATTCTCGCACTGGGCGGTGCGCTGGTTCTTGCGGGTGTCTATCGTTCGATCGCACGGCAATACGGCGAAGACGAGGGCCGCTGGCGCGCGATCGGTCCCGCGCTTTTGGCCGGCGCCGGAACGCTGATGCTGCTGGGATTCTTTACGCAATATGCGGCACCGTTCGCCGATGATACGATGCTGGCCATTCTGCGCCGCGTACCGCCGGCAACGGGCGGCGCACTCTATTCCGTGCGCGCGGACGGCTCGCGGCAGACGCGGATATCGAGCGCGAGCGGCCACGATATGTACGGCGTCACGCTCTCGCCCGACGGCAGGCATATCGCTTACCGACTGCAGGCGACGGGCGGTTCGACCTTACCATCCGACATCTACGTTGCAAACGCCGACGGCTCGAACGCCCGGCGCATAACGCACTCCGGGCGGCACGATACGCAACCGGCGTGGTCCCCCGACGGCCAACGCATCGCGTTTATTTCCGTGCCCGCGGGAACGTCGGGCGAATTCGCGCTTCGCACCGTGCGATTTGACGGTTCGGACGTGCGCACGGTCGCGCACGGCGTCACGCGCATGCTCGTGCCGGCGTGGTCGCCCGACTCCAAAGCCATTGCCGTGGGCTCTCGGAACGGCGTAACGGCCGAGATCGCCATTGTGCCTTTAGCCGGCGGCGCACTGCACTGGCTTGCGTCTACGGCGGGCGGTTCCGATCCGGCGTGGTCGAAAGACGGGCGCATCGCATTTGACACGCAAGACGGCGACGTTGCCGTTACCCTGCCGGGCGGCAACGGATCGCGCGTGCTGGTTGCAAATGCGTCGTCGCCATCCTGGTCGCCGGACGGCGCGCAGTTAGCATATCTGCAAAGCGGCGGCGGTCAAACGCAGGTCTTTCTTGCGAACGCAAATGGCGCACATGCGCGCGATGTCTCCGGGCTTGCGGGCCTCGATGCAACCAGCGCTTCTATTTCGCGCGCCGGTACCGTGTTTTTTACGGCGGCGGGCGCTACGGGGATGTTTCAGACGGGCCTGGCGCAATCGTACGGTATGGATTCGGCAATTATTTCGACGATCGTCTTGATGGGCATTGTGCTGTTCCTCGTGCGGCGTTGGCGCGTGCCGCTAGGCGGCATTACCGTCCTCACCGGAGTGTTTGCGCTAGCAATGGTTACACAAAGCGATCTGTACTTTTTGTTGCCGGCCGCAATCGGCGCGGCTCTTCTTGCCGATCTGTACCTGGCGGTTCTGGGCGATCGCGCGCGCACCGGACTTCCATTCTACGTCCTGGGCGCGGGAATGCCGCTGCTGCTTTTCGCGCTCTACGAAGTCAGCGTCGCCGCGCATCTCGGCGCACTGGGCTGGCCCCCGAATTTGTTGCTCGGCGCACCGATCGTCGCGGGGTTTGCGGGGCTGCTCGTGGCGTTTTGCTACCGCACGCCGCTTACGGCATCTGCTCTGTCAGGCGCCGAATCTCGCTGAATATTTCCTCGCGAGAGTAGCCGCGGCCGAGTAAGGATGAAACGGCGTGCTCTATCGTTTCGCGCAGAAGGCCGGTGCGCACGCGCTTGTCGGTTGTGGGGATGCGCTGCGCGACGCGTGTGCCGCGGCGGCCCTCGCTTATAAGCCAGCCCTCATCGGCGAGATCGGCGTACGCACGCGCGACGGTATTGGGCGCCACGTTGAGATCGTCGGCAAGTTGGCGCACTGTGGGCAGCAACGTTCCCGGCACGAGGTCGCCGCGTTGGATCGCCGCGCGGATTTGCTCTTCGATCTGTTGATAGGGAGCGATCTCCAGCGACGGATCGATCGCGACGACCACGTTCATGCCGGCGCCAGGTTCATCGGGCGGCGGATGCGCCACCACACCCACAGGCCGAACACGATCCATGGAAACCAGTTCCATGCGTAGACCGCGCTCTGCACGGTTGAAACACCGGCATGCGGCGTTGCCATGCATGCGAGTGCGAAGGTCTGTGCGAACACGCAGAACAGCACCACACTGCTGCGCACTCTGCGGAGTTGATCGTCAACGATTTGCTCGGCGGGAAGATCGACTCCGGAAAGCAGCGAGGGCAACTGCGTGAGCCGCCAGGCGATGAGCGCCGTAACGCTCGCGGAGACGAAAACGACGAGCGCTGAAACCGCAAACGCGTTCTCGCCGATGAAAACCACCATCGAGGCGCACGAAAGCGCGGCAGCGGCAAACCAGTAGGCCGGTATCACGGAGCCAGGTGTCCGGCTCTCAAGCACGGCCACGCGCTTTGGCTGGGAATTTTTCAAACGTAGGAAAGCAACACCGTTCGCGATTGCCAGGACGAAGCACATCAACGCGTACAACAGCTGCGGTTGCTCCGGCCAAAATGCCTGCACAACGCCTAGGGCAATGCATGGTATGCCGATCCAGAGCCGCAGAGGCGCCGGAGACCCTTCGGCATCCTGCCTACGGTCGATCGCGGCGTCCACGCGCGCTTCGGTTGCGGCGTCCGGCGTGCGATACGGAGCGGCGCAGGCCATCCCCATTTTTCGCTGCGTCAGGATGTACGCGCCGAAAAGGACGAAGAATGCCGCCCAATACCAATGATTCACCCTGCTGCGGCTTTCATATCCGGTCCGAGCGAGATCGCTCGGAATTGAACGCGCATCACCCACAACGAGATTCCGATCCATGCGACGATGGACAGAACGTATGCCGCGGTTTGAACTTGCGTGTTGCCGGCGATTACCTGCGAGGCGTAGACGAATGGCTGCACCGAGGCGAAGATCAGCGGTGCCGCGCTGCGCATGAAGCGCAGGCGCTCGTCGAGCGCGGTTTCGGATTGCAGATCGACGCCTTGCAAGAGTGCCGGGAGCTGCGTGAGCCGCCATGCGACAAACAGCGTGGCGAGCGCGGAGCAGCAGACGATGCTCGCGCTGATTTTGAGATCTTGGCGCGACGTGTATGTCAGCAGGGAGAGCGCGCTCGCGGTTGCCAGCGCAAATGCCCATGCGGGGATCACCGAATAGTTCGTGCGCGCAGAGAGCACAGCAACGCGCGTGGTCTGCGAATTGCGCACTTGCAGGTAGGCGATGCCGCTCGAGAGCGCGAGGAGTAAGCAGAAAATTCCGTACAAGAGCGCCGGCGGCAGTGCCGTGAACCAGCACACGATACCCATGGCGACGGCCGCACCAGAGGCGATGTAGCCCGGAGTTTTTGAAAGCTGCTCTGCCGAACGGCGACGCGCCACGGCTGCTTCCATTCGTTCGCGATCGCCGGGCCGGACGCGCACCGAGTTACACGATACGGTTGAATACCACGGCGAACGAAAGGCCAGGAAGATGCCGAACAGCACGAAGAACGCGCTCCAAAACCAGTGCAAGTACATATAGACGCCGGAATCGTGAGTAATCATTGTATTAGGATGCTAACACAAACGATGGTTTTGTGTCAAATGGGTGATACAAAGTGGACCGCCCCTCGGTTCGATTCCTGCGCAGTCGCCCTCGGGGTCCTTCGACAGGCTCAGGATGACCGATGTGGGAGGGCGCCCCTCGCGGTGCTCGGGGTCCTTCGACAGGCTCAGGATGACCGATGTGGGAGGGCGGCCCCTCGCGGTGCTCGGGGTTCTTCGACAGGCTCAGGATGACCGATGTGGGAGGGCGGCTCCTCGCGGTTCGGGGTCCTTCGACAGGCTCAGGATGACCGATGTGGGAGGGCGGCCCTCGCGGTGCTCGGGGTCCTTCGACAGGCTCAGGATGACCGATGTGGGAGGGCGGCCCTCGCGGTGCTCGCGGTCCTTCGACAGGCTCAGGATGACCGATGTGGGAGGGCGGCCCTCGCGGTGCTCGCGGTCCTTCGACAGGCTCAGGATGACCGATGTGGGAGGGCGCCCCTCGCGGTGCTCGGGGTCCTTCGACAGGCTCAGGATGACTGGCGGTGAGAGGCTTGGGATGACAGGGGCGAAGGGATAGGTAGTGGCTCAAACTCGGTTGGCGGTGCTTGATGGGCTGCGGGGGATCGCGGTGCTGTTGGTGCTGTGGTACCACATTTGGGAGATCTCGTGGCTGCCTGCGCCGTTGTCCGCGCTGCAATTCATTCCGGAGACCGGGTTTGTGGGCGTGGACCTGTTCTTCTTCATCAGCGGGTTCGTGATCGTCTATCCGTTCGTCAAGGCACTCGTGCATGGGGATGTTGCGCCGAGCTGGGGGCAGTTCGCGTACCGGCGAGCGATTAAATCGTTCCCTCGTACGTGCTTTCGATTGCCGTGCTCATCGCGGTCGGATATGCGAGGTTTCCGTCGGTGCACGACGAGATCGTCGCGATCGTCACGCATCTGCTGTTCATCCATACATGGTGGGGCGACACGTACGGCGCGATCAACGGCGTGCTGTGGACCCTGGCGGTCGAAGTCGAGTTCTACGCGCTCTTTCCGCTGATTTGGATCTTTTTCAAGCGCGCGCCGTATTGGACGGCACTGGCCCTGGTCGTGGAATCCCTGCTTTTCCGCTCGCATGCACTGGGATGCTGCCTGCACACCAACGCGCCGCTGCTGATCACCAATTTGCCCGGTTATCTGGATACGTTCGCCGCCGGCATGATCGACTCGTACGCGTACGTTGCCCATCGCGAGCAACTGCGCACGCACGCGGCGAAACTCGGTGCCACGCTTGCTGCGGTTGCCGGGTTCGCTTTCTTGGCGTATCTGCTGCATGGATTGTGGATGATTCGTGCCGAATCCGACTGGCCCACGGTGTGGGAGATCTACAACCGGTCGCTCATTGCGCTTGCGTTTGCTTTCATGGCGCTGGGTTCGCTGCTGGCCTATCCGTGGTGGCAGCGTCTGATCGCCAATCCGGTTTTGCTCTTCTTCGCCGTGATTTCGTTCAATTTGTATCTCTATCATCAGGCGCTTGCGCGGCTGCTGCTGGTCTGGCACATTCCGCCGCCCGTCGCGAACGAGCACCTCGACGTCCACTGGCAGGTGACCTACACGGTTATCGCCTTTGCCGCAACGATCGTGCAGGCAACCATCGTCACCTATGCCTTCGAACGGCCGTTGCTGCGCATACCGTTGGAGCGCTGGCGAGCATTGACGGCGCGCCGGCGGCCGGACGGGGCACTACCGCCGGTGTGAACCGCGGTTTTACGCTTATCGAAACGACCGTGGCCGCGGCAATCCTTGCGATTGCGGCGGTCGCGCTTTTTGCGGCGTTCTCGGCAAGTGCCCGCGTTGCATCGTACGAAGCGGCGCCCGCACGCGCGGCGGCCTCGCTGCTTGCGCGCAACATTGCGCGCGACGCGCAGCAGAGCTGGAAGTACGGCTCGCCCGGGACGGCGCCCTCGGGAAGTTTTTCCACGGCAATGCCTTGGCCGGCCGGCGTGAACGTTTCGCTCTCCAACGCAGGGCCCGAAGGCGCGCACTGAGCATCAGCGTGACGTATACGCCCGATCCGGATCATCCGGGCGATCCGGGCAGCGTTGTCGTCGATGAGTCGCCGTCCGTCAGTGCGCCGCTGCCGGGAAGTACCGTGGCGCGCCCGGGGCTCGTTCCGATGCCCACGCAATCGCCCTCGTGCTGCTGAACGCGATCTTCTCGGTCGTTTTGGTGGCCGTGCTGGCCGGCGCATTGCTCAGTGCGAGCATCGCTGCCGCGCATTTGGGTTTGCAGCGCGCCGCGCAGTCGTTCGTGGCGGCGGGCATGCAGCGCGCCACCGGATCGCTGATTCAAACCCTGGCCGCCGGCGTACAAAACGGTTCGCCCGCGCCAACCTTCACGCCGCTTCCCCCCGTTTGCGCGAACCCGGCGTGCAGCATGCTTACCGGTGCAAGCATCCGCATCTTAAATGCCACGCCGGCCGTCGGGCCGATCTGCGATGCATCGCAGAACAACTGCGCGCCGAACGTCCAGAGCAACGGTTACGTCGGCGAAAACCGCATTGCGGCGCGCATCATGGTTACGGTGCTCAGTGCCGGTGGAGTACCGCTTGCGACCCGAAGTTCGGACGTCATCGTGCGCACGACGCAAACGCCGCCGTATGCGGCGCTGGCCGGAGCGCGCGACGGCGCGTTCGATGACGTCACGGGCGGCGCGAGTCCCGGCGACGACGGCGGGACGCTACCCGCCACGCCCAACCCGTGCGGCTCCGCCGCGCCGGGAAGCAGCGCGGATACGACCGTGCGCGTCCAGTACCGGAACACCGCCACGAGCGCTTGCACGGACGGCAGCTCGTTCGGCAATGCGTCGTACACAACGTCCCCGGGTGCGCCCGCGGGATGGACGCCGTAGATAGCCAACAGCACGGCGGTGAAGCCGCGCGCCGTTATCTATCTGGGTTTAGTCTACGTGATTTGTTGCTGGGCGCTCAACACGGTCATCCTCAAATATGCGTTCGCCGCGTTCGATCCGCTCGCGATCATGGGACTGCGGTTCGTGGCGATGACGCCGCTGGCATTTTTGCTTGCCAAACTGCGTGGCGAGCGGATCTGCATTTACAAACGCGACCTTCCCCTGCTTTTGGTCTGCGGTGCGTGCGGTTACGGCCTTTACCAGTACGTCTGGGTTCTTGGACTCGATCATACAACGCCGTTCGCTTCGGCGCTTCTGGGCAGTCTTGCGCCGGTGCTCACGCTCGCAATCGTCGCGGGAACCGGACAGGAGCGCGTGCGCAGCGGGCGATGGTTAGGCGCCGCGGTCGCGCTGCTGGGCGTTGCCGTTTTTGAAGGCCTTTTCGCGGGCCATGTGACGTTTCACATCGGCGACGGTCTAACGCTGATCTCGACCGGGCTCTTCGCCGTCTTCAACGTCATGAGCGCTCGCGTCCTGGATCGTTATACGCCGCTTGCGTTCGTAGCCGTAACCATGGCGATCGGCAGTTTGATGATTCTGCCCGGGACGCTTCCGCATATGCTCGCGCAAAACTACACGCACATTCCGCTGCTGGACTGGGGCATCTTCGTCTATGCGGTGCTGTTTCCGATTCTGCTCACCTATCCGGTCTGGAGCTACGGCATCTCCCAACTGGGCGCGGGACGCACCTCGCTGTTCCAATACGGCACGCCTGTCCTTGCCGGTTTGCTCAGCGTCGCCTTATTAAGGCTGCACATCGAGGCCCATCAAATGCTGGGCTGCGCGATCTGCATCGGCGGGATGGCACTCTCGCAAGTGATGGGCAAGCAGTCGCTGTACGCGCTTTGGGCGCAGCGCACGCAAGGCGTCGAACGCTGAAAAGCGAATCCGCTCCCCGGTGAACAAGCGGTGGTGGTATGCGCTCCTTCTGATTCCGCTCGCAGCAACGCTCGTGCCGCCGCTCTACGCGCGGCTCACGCCCGAACTGTTCGGCTTTCCGTTCTTTTACTGGTACCAGCTGCTTTGGGTCGTCTTGGCGTCGGTGTTGACGTGGATCGTGTATATCCGGACGCGGGAGAACGAGCGTGGCTAGTGCCGTCTGCTTTGCGCTGGTTGCGGCGGTCATCGTGCTCGGCTTCTTCTCCGCGCGCTGGGGCAGCGTGCGGATCAATTCCATTGAAGAATGGGCGCTCGGCGGGCGCCGGTTCGGCACGCTTATCTATTGGTTTCTGCTGGGCGGGGATGCCTACACGGCCTACACGTTCATTGCGCTGCCCGCCTTGGCGTACGGCGCCGGAGCGCTGGCGTTCTACGCCGTGCCGTACGCGACGATTACCTATCCCTTGGCGTATCTTTTTGCCACGCGCCTTTGGGTCATCGGTAAGAAGCGCGGCTACCTAACGACGGCCGACTTCGTGCGCGAGCGGTTCGACAGCCGGGCGCTCGAGATCGCGGTTGCCGTGACGGGGCTCCTTGCACTCGTGCCCTACATCGCGCTGCAACTCATCGGCATGCAGGCGGTGCTGCAAAGCATGGGCCTGGGCGCGACGAACTCCGACATCTTTTTGATCGTGTCGTTTGCGCTGCTCGCCGCCTTCACGTTTACGAGCGGTTTGCGCGCACCGGCCATGATTGCCGTGGTCAAAGACGTGCTCATTTATATTACGGTTATCACCGCTATCGTGTACATTCCGGCCAAACTCGGCGGCTGGCATAACGTCTTTGCGCTGGCGCAAAGCGCGCTGCACGCTAAACCCAAGCCGGGCAACCTGCTTATTCCGCCGGCGCAGTACTTTGCGTACTCCTCGCTGGTCTTCGGCTCCGCACTTGCGCTCTTTAACTATCCGCATCTGGTTACCAGCACACTAAGCGCAAAGAACGTGGACGTGGTCAAGCGCAATATGGCCTTGCTGCCCGCATATACGATTTTGCTTGGGTTGCTCGCGCTCTTAGGCTACTGCGCGCTGGCGGCCGGCATACACGTGAAGAACACCAATCTTGCCGTCCCCTCGCTCTTTGCGATGTTCTTCCCGCCGTGGTTTGCAGGCGTTGCGTTCGCCGCGATTATCATCGGCGCGCTGGTTCCCGCGGCGATCATGGCGATCGGCGCCGCCAATCTCTTTGCGAGCAACATCTTTCGATCGTTTACGGCTCGCGGCCAGGGCGCGGCTGCGCTTCCGGCGCTGAACGCCAAACTGCTGGCGCTGGGCATGCTGGGGGCGGCGCTTGCCATTGCGCTGCTTATCAAGCCCGAGTTTGCGATCAACTTCCAATTGCTGGGCGGTGCGTGGATGCTGCAGACGGTGCCGGCGGGTGCTATCGGTTTGTTCACGCGCTGGTTTCACCGCCACGCACTGCTGTGGGGCTGGATTGCCGGGATGATCACGAGCACGTACATGGGGTATGCCACGCACTATGCTTCCATTTACACCCTTCACGCGGGAAGTTTCTCACTTGCCGGATACATCGCGTTCTACGCGCTTGTTGCCAATCTGCTGGTTGCAGTGGTCCTGACGCCGGTGTTCGGCGCCGCTAAGGTCGAGCGCGGAATCGATCTGACCAGCGCGGCGGATTACGCATGAGCAGGATCGTTCAGCCCGAAGGCTGGCCGCGTCCGGGCGGATACAGCAACGGCATCGCCGCAAGCGGCGAGGTCGTTTCCATTGCCGGACAGGTCGGCTGGAACGAACAAGGCGAGTTTGTGTCGGATGATTTCGGGGAGCAGGCGGCGCAGGCGCTTGCGAATGTTGCGGCCGTTCTTCGGGCCGCAGGCGCGGCTCCCGAACATCTGGTGCGCCTGACGTGGTACGTTACCGACAAGCACGCATATTCGGCTGCATTGAAGGCGATCGGCGCTGCATACCGGCAGCATTTCGGCGCGCATTATCCGGCGATGACGCTCGTCCAGGTCAGCGCACTGCTCGAAGAACGCGCGCTCGTTGAGATTGAAGCGACGGCGGTTGTGCCGCCGGCGTAAGGGCTTCTACAAGAAGCGTGCGACGATGATCGCGATATCGTCGCGGCGCTTATCGTCGCCGAACGACTCGGCTTCCGCCAAGACTGCGGCGGCAATCGACGACTCAGACTCGTCGCGCATATTCACGACCGCAGCCTCGATCCGCTCCGTCCCGAGCATCGTGCCCTTCTTATCGCGGGCTTCCGTTACACCGTCGGTGGCCGCAATTAAGAGCGAGCCCTCGCGCAGTTCTACATACGACTGCTTGAAGAGGTGATGCTGGTCTTCAAAAACCCCTACCAGTGGAGCGGTGGGCGGTAGCGGCTTGCACTCGCCATCCGGATGGACGACCATCACCGACTCCATGGCTGCATTCGTAAAATGGAGCAGCCGGCGAGTTGAATCCACCACTCCCAGAAAAATGCATGCAAACGATTCCATCTGTTCGTACGCATTGTTTTCCAAGTAGAGACGATCTAACGACCGCATCACTTTCTCGGGCGTGAGCCCGTTGGAAACGAACGAGCGTAACCCGTACTTGATCATCGCCGCATGAACCGCCGCTTGCGTTCCTTTGCCCGCGATGTCCGCAATGGCGAACGAGACGTGATCGTTGTCGTAATGAAATACATCGATAATGTCGCCGCCGGTGCGCCCCTCGGCGAGGTTATACGCCGTGGCGTAGCGGATACGCGGAATGCGCTGCTGGGTTCCCCCGAAAACCGTTTCGACCAACGCCTCGGCGGCGCTTGGGGCAACGTTCAAATACGGATGTTCCGCCCGGATCAGCGATTTTTCGATGGGCTCCGGGGGTATGGGTGCTTCCGGAGGAGATAAGAGACCCGCGACAACCGGTTGCCCCCCAACGGCCTCGGGGGCCCCCACCTTTCGTCCCTCGTCGTGAACTGCCATCGACCCCTCCAAACATGAATCGCCGCGAGGTTGAAGCTCGCGTTAGTAGACGCTCTTCCGCGCCTACGCGGTCCCTCCGCTTGTTCTGCTTACCTGGCGTTAAAGCGCTTTTCGTTCACTATGCCGTTTCTCCGGCGGCGCGTTCGCGCAGGCGGAAGCGTTGGACTTTGCCCGTCTCGGTGCGCGGCAACCGGTCGACGAATTCGATCTCGCGTGGGGCTTTGAACGAGGCGATGCGCGCGCGTACGAACGTTTGCAGTTCGTTCAACATCGCCTCGCCCGGCTCGTAGCCTTCGCTCAGAACCACGAAGGCCTTCACGATATGCGTTTGACGTCCGGTGTCGGGCTTGCCGACCACGGCGCATTCTTTTACGCAAGCGTGGCCCAGCAGCGCTTGTTCCACTTCCGGACCGGAAACATTGTAGCCCGAGGCGATGATCATGTCGTCCGTCCGCGCCACGTACCAGAAGTATCCGCGCTCGTCCACGCGGTACGCATCGCCGGGATAGTTCCAGCCGTTTCGCACGTAGGCCGATTGACGCGAATCGTCCAGATACGTGCAGCCCGTCGGTCCTTTGACGGCGAGCCGGCCGATGGTACCGGGCGGCAGTTCGTTGCCGTCGTCGTCGTGGATCTGCGCGATGTAGCCCGGCACCGGTTCGCCGGTCGCACCGGGAACGACACGATCTTCAGGCGAGCCGATGAAGATATGGAACATCTCCGTGCTGCCGATCCCGTCGAGGATCTTCAGGCCCGTGCGTTCGTGCCAAACTTCCCAGACGGGAAGCGGCAACGTCTCGCCTGCTGAAACGCACGTGCGCAGCGATCTGATGTCGAAACGCGAAACCATCTCAGCCATTGCGCGGTATGCGACCGGAGCGGTAAATGCGACGGTGACGCGATGCTTCTCGATTGCGGCCATGAGCGGCTCGGCCGGGAGTTTTTCGAGCAGCAGCGTGGATGCGCCGGCATGCAGCGGAAACAGCAGCAGACCGCCCAGGCCGAACGTGAATCCCAGCGGCGGGCTGCCCGTAAAGAGATCGGCGGCCTGCGGGCGCAGCACGTGCCTGCCGTAGGACTCGCACGAAGCGAGTAAATCGCGGTGAAAATGCGCTGCCGCTTTGGGCTGCCCGGTCGTTCCGGAGGTGAAGCCGATCATTGCAACATCGCCGGCCGCGGTTCGTACGTTTTCGAAGTGCTCCGGTTTGGCGCGCATGCGCTCTTCAAGATCGCCGGGCGAAAAGGTCAGCGTTCGGAAACCATCGATCCCCGCGGCTGCTTCGCCCAGTTCGGCGGATAAGCGGCTCTCGCACAACGCATGCCGTACGCGGACTTTGCGGCAAATTGTGCCGAGCTCGGCTGCGCGATAGAGCGGCATGGTGGTCACGGCAATTGCGCCGGCCTTTATAGCCGCAAGCCAGCAGACGGCGAGCATGGGTGAATTGTAGCCGCGCAGCAACACGCGGTTGCCCGGAACCACGCCCAAGTCATCCACCAAGACGTGCGCGATTTGACTAGCCTTTGCGTGGACCTCGCCGTAGGACCAGACCGCATGCGCATCGAGCAGACAGCGGTTCGCGCCGCGTCCCTGTTCGATATGGCGATCGAGTAAGATCGATGCGCAGTTCAAGCGCTCGGGGAAGTGTAGTTCGGGCAAGGTGAACAGCAGATCGGGCCATTGTTCGCGCGGCGGCAAATGGTCCGCGGCAAACGTGTCGACGTGTGCGCTTTGGGTCATGCGTCCAAAACCGCTCGGGCGATGACCAGCCGCTGCACTTCGCTTGCGCCTTCGTAAATGCGCAGCGCGCGCACGTCGCGGTAGATGCGCTCGACCATTTCGCCGCGCGTCACGCCCAGGCCGCCGAAGAGTTGCACGGCTTTATCGGCGATGCGGGAGGCGGCTTCGGTTGCAAACCATTTCGCCATCGCGGCCTCGCGAGTGATGCGCCGCGCGCCTTGGTCTTTTGCGAACGCGGCGCGATAGACCAGCAGTGCCGCGGCGTCGATGCTGGTGGCCATGTCGGCGATGGCCGCTTGCGTCAGCTGGAGCGTTGCCAGCGGTGCACCGAACAGCGTGCGGCTGCGCGCATGCATTACGGATTCGTCCATTGCCCGGCGGGAAAAACCCAGCGCGGCGGCGCCGACCGTTGCGCGGAAGACATCGAGCGTGGCCATCGCGATCTTGAAGCCCTGGCCCTCATCGCCTAGGCGCATTGAAGCCGGGATTCGGGCGCCGGTGAAGAGCACGCTGCCGAGCGGGTGCGGGGAGATCGTTTCGATCGGCGGCCCGAGCTGACGCCGGGCGTCTGCGCCGGCACGATGAAGGCGCTTAGGCCTTTTGCGCCCGCGTCCGCGGTTCGCGCGAAGAGCACGTACACATCGGCGATGCCGGCGTTGCTGATCCACGTTTTCCCGCCATCAATAATGTACGAGTCGCCGTCGCGGCGGGCTGCGCACGCGGTTGCCGCGACGTCGGATCCGGCCTCGCGCTCGGAAAGAGCGAATGCCATGATCTGCTCACCGTTCGCAACGCCTGGAAGGTAGCGCGCTTTTTGTTCGGCGGTTCCGAACAGTGAAATGGGGCCGCTGCCGAGGCCTTGCATTGCGAAAGCGAAATCGGCAAGCGCGTCGTGGTACGCGAGCGATTCACGCGCGATGCAGAGTGTGCGCACGTCGAGATCGAGGCAGGGTTGGAGGAGGCCGGCTTCGGCGAGGGATTTTACGTACGATTTGACGAGCTGGGCTGGGGTTCCATTTAGCGCGCCCCTCGTTCCGATTCCGTGGGAATCGGGCTCGGGGTCCTTCGACAGGCTCAGGATGACGGAGGGGGGACTCTCGATGACGGTGGGGGGACTCTCGATGACGGTGGGGGGACTCTCGATGTCGGAGGGGGGAGGCTCGATGTCGGAGGGGGGCTCGGGATGACAATTGGATGTGCACCATGACCGGATCTTGGCTTCGAATGTTCGGTGCGTGTCTTCGAAAAAGGGCCAGTGGAGGTAGGACGTGTCGGGCATTAGTTGCCTTGGAATTTCGGGCGTTCGCCGGCGATGAACGCGTTATAGGCGCGATAAAAGTCCTGCGTCTGCATGAGCTGCGCCTGCGCGCGCGCTTCGGCGTCGATCGCCGCGTCCAGCGGCATCGCCCATTCTTCGTGCAGCATCTTCTTGGTCATCGCATGCGCGAGTGTCGGCCCTTGCGCGAGCGTGCGCGCTTGTTCCAATGCGGCGGCCATGAGCTGCCCGGGCTCGTGAAGCGCATTGTAGAATCCCCAATCCAGCGCTTGCGTTCCGTCGATCGAACGGCCGGTATAGAGCAATTCGGAGGCGCGGCCCAGGCCGATAATGCGCGGCAACATGGCGCATGCACCCATGTCGCAGCCCGCCAGGCCGACGCGGACAAACAGAAAGGCAACCTTGCTGCGCGCCGTTCCAAAACGCAGGTCGGACGCCATCGCCAAGATCGCGCCGGCGCCCGCGCAGACGCCGTCGATTGCCGCAATGATTGGTTGCGGACACGCGCGCATGGCTTTGACCAGGTCGCCCGTCATCTGCGTGAATTCCAGCAGCTGCTTGGGCGTCTGCTGCGTGAGCGGCCCGATGATCTCGCGCACGTCGCCTCCGGAACAAAAGTTCTCGCCCGCACCGGTCAGAATGATGCATTTCACCGATTCGTCGGTCTTGAGCGCGCGGAACCAATCGCGCAGTTCGGCATACGACTCGAACGTTAGAGGATTCTTGCGTTCGGGGCGATCGAGCGTTATCGTGGCGAGCGGGCCGTCAACCTTCCACCCGAAGTGCCTCATTGAAACGTCACCGTTACGGGGAGTGAAACGGACCTTCCGTCCGCCGTGTAGGCGATGACGCTTCCGTGCAGCGTTTGCCGGTAGAGCGCAGGCACGGTTTGCACGACCGTGCTAAATGCAAAGTCGCCGTACGCCCGGCGCGGAATCTCGAACGAAAAGAACGGCATGTCGAACACTAAAGAGGCAACGTTCGTGGTCGTGATAAAGCGCGCGCTCCACGTCGTGTCCGGCCGGACCGTAAGCGTTGAGAAGTGCGCGTACAAGATTGCCGGCTTCGCGCGCGGCATTGCGAGCACCGGCCTGGGCAGCGGCGAGGTTGCGCACAGCGCAAGTGCGAGGGGCACAAGCGCAAAACGCGCAAACCGCATGGCGCACATCACGTCTCGCAGGTTCGAATGGGCAGTTTGAGAATCCTCGACCGCAATGAACCGCCTCATGGCCTTCGCGGGTTTTTGGACCGTTCTCGGTCTGTACGCGGACCTGGCTTGGCACATCCGCAACCATGTGGACACGTTCTTTACCCCCCAGCATGCATTGCTCTATTCCGGCCTGCTGCTGCTCTTCGGCGTCGCGCTCGCCGGACGCCGGCAGGCGGATTTTCGCACGACGATGTTCGGCATCGCGCTGTTTGCGCTCGGCGGAATTGCGGATCTGCTTAAGCATCAACTTTTTGGAATCGAGCACGATTTCGATGCGCTGGTCAGCCCGACGCATCTCGCGCTGGGCTTCGGGGTGGCCATTGCCGTCTGCGCACCGCTGCGATCGGCACTTATCGCGCCGCGGCCCGTCACGCTTGCCGGTCAAGCACCGGCGCTGATTGCCCTTGCATCCTTTACGGAGCTGCTGCACTGGGTGACGAATCCGTTCTTCCGGTTTAACGCTGCCCGGATGTTTGAAACGCCGTTGCCGCACCAACTGACGGCAAATGCTCTGACGCTGCAGACGTTGCATGTGTACGAACAGGGCGGCGGGCTGTTTGCAGCGCTATTGCAAGCGCTGCTTCTTGCCGGTCCCGCGCTGTATGCGCTGCGTACTTTTTCACTTCGGCCGGGAAGCTGCACGCTGCTCAGCGTTCTTGGAACGGTGCTCGTTGCGGGGGCAACATCGCGCACGTTGCCCGAGTTTGGCGTGGTGATGGCGGCCGCGCTCGCCGCCGGTCTCAAGGGTGATGCACTGCTATGGTTTCGCGGCGACCTGATCCGGACGGACCGGAGCTGGTATGCACTCTTCGCCGTTCTTCCCGTGCTGGCGTTTGAGGTGGTACTGCTTGTGGGGACCGCACTCGTCGACGGCATCTGGTGGGATGCATCGTTTGCCGCCGGCACCGTGCTGCTTTCCGGCGCGTTCGCGCTCTTCTTGAGTTACCTTGCGTTTAACGAACGCGCGTCCGCAGTTTAGCGCGCTCGCGTTCATTGCGGGCGCGGCGTTCCTCGCGCATCTGTTAACGCTGACGCGCTACGGTTTCTATCGCGACGAACTCTATTTCCTGGCTTGCGCAAAACGTTTGGCGTGGGGCTTTGTCGATCAGCCGCCGCTTATGCCTGCGTTCGGTGCCGTTGCCAGTGCGTTCGCTGGAAGTTTACTTGTGCTACGTTTGCCTGCTGCGCTTGCCGCGCTTGGAACGATACTTCTTGCGGCGGCGCTTGCGCGCCAGTTTGGGGCAAGACGGTTCGGAAGTCTGCTCGCCGCGCTAGCCGTTGCGCTGATGCCCGGCTCGCTGTTCTTGGGAAACACCCTAACGACCACGTCGCTCGAGCCGTTTACGTGGAGCGCTGCGATGTTGTGCTCGTTGCGTTTGGCTCGCGCCTGGGATCTGCGGTGGTTCGCCGGCCTTATTGCCGCGTGCACGCTGGCCGCATATGGCAAGTACTCGATCTTCTTGCTTCTTCCGGCGCTGATCGCCGCAGCATGTGCTCTGCGCGAGCGCCGTTTGGCTCTTAGTCTCGGCTACGCGACGGTGCTCTCGCTGCTGCTGCTTCTGCCGAACATCGTTTGGCAGGCGGTGCACGGGTTTCCCATACTCGAAGTGCTTGCGAACGACGTCAGCGGGCGGCACGCATTTCATGCGGGGCCGCAATACGAGTTCGCGGGCGCCCTCGCCAACGCTCCCGCATTCGTTATCGAACAACTCTTGTTTGCCGGGTTGCTTTGCGCTCCGCTCTGGATAGCCGGTCTTGTACGGTCGCGGCTGCTCGCGGTTACGTACGCGATCCTCGTTGCCGCCTCGATTGCGCTCTCGGCGAAGGGCTATTACATTATCGGGATCTATCCGGTGCTCATTGCCGCGGGATCGGCACTCGCCGAGCGGTGGACGTTGACTGTGCGCCGCTTGCTGGTTGCCGGCGTAGCGCTCGGAGGCATTGCGCTTGCGCCGCTCACGTTGCCGGTTCTTCCGGTAAACGCCTTGATCGCCTATATGCACGCATTCGGCGCGCCGGACCGGTTGATGCAGCCGCTCTTCGCGGACGAGTTCGGATGGGATGCGCTAACGCGCTCGGTTGCCGCGCAGTACCGGCCCGGCATGACCCTGTACGCGGACACATACGGGGACGCTGCTGCGCTGGATTACTATGGGCCGCGCTACGGCTTGCCGCCGGCGATTAGCGGGCAGAATCAATACTATCTCTGGGGGACGCGCGGAGAATCACTTTCGCGTTTGCTTGTTACGGGCGCATCCCAGTACCGCATACTGACAACACTCTACCGCAACGTGCACCAGGTTGGCTCGTTGCGCGATCCGTACCGCTGGGTTATCGAAGGGCCGACCCCTCTGTACCTCTGCACGCAGCCGCGCTTCGGCGATGCCGAGATCTGGCGCCGCCTACGGTGGTACGGCGCTTAAATCTTGGGAAGTACGATTTCTTTGCCGTTGGCTTCGCTTTGGATAAGGTCCAGTGCGGCGCCGGCTACTTCTTGCGCCGTGACGATGCGGCCGCCGGGATTAGTTTTCGCTAATTCGGCGCGCGCTTGCGCTTCCGAGAAGCCGGTGCGCTTCGTGATGTTGGCAATGGCTTGCTGCATCATGCCGGATTCCGTGTAGCCCGGGCAGAGGGCGTTTACCGTAACACCGCTTCCGGCGAGTTCGGCTGCGAGCGAGCGCGTGAGACCCATCACGCCGTGTTTGCTGGCGGCGTACGCGCTGACATATGGAGCGCCGAATAATCCCGCAATGCTCGCAACGTTCACGATCCGTCCGTACTTGGCGACGAGCATTTCTTCAAGAACAAGACGCGTGCACAGGAACGTTCCGGTCAGGTTCGTTGCGATAACGCGATCCCACATGGCGCGGTCCGTCCGCTTGAACGGCGCCGACTCGGCAATGCCGGAGTTGTTGACGAGGATCGCAATGGGGCCGTTCGCTTCGGACGCCTCCGTTAATCCGCGTACGACCGCGGCTTCATCGGTTACATCGGCACTCACCCGCGCAAAACCGTCGCCGGTGTCGGGAGCATTGCGGCTCAGAATGCTCACCTTTGCGCCCGCTTCTTTGAGCGCGCGGGCGATCGCAAGCCCGATCCCGCGGCCGCCACCCGTTACGAGCGCGTGCTTGCCTTCGAGCGATTCGATCATCAGTGGACCAGGGCGGCCATGGGGTAGATTTCGATGTGCATGCCGGCTTTGGCGGCCGGATCGTTGTCGGCGATGACTTGAGCGGCATCGTCATCCTCGGCGTAGAGCAGTGCAACGCCCCAGGATTCTTTGGGTTCGAGCACCGGGCCGAACGCGACGGCGATCTTTTTCTCGAGCAGGTCGCGCCAGTAGCCGCCGTGGCGCTCCAGCACCTCTCGCTCTGCGTCGGTCATATCGAGATGGAACGTCGGGCGCGGGGCAAAGAGTTTGAGCAAGAACGGTTTCATGGCAGCGGTGTTTCGGAAGATCGCGTAAGGTTCCGCTCCAATTGCGCTTTGCCGGGGAGATATTGCACCGGCCATTCCATATCGGTATAGCCCAGCCTGTGCGGCGGCATGCAGCGTCCAATTCGGGTCAGCCAGGTGCGGGCGCCCCACGGCGCAGAGATCCGCGCGCCCCGCGGCGATGATGCTGTTGACGTGATCCGGTTCGTAGATGTTGCCGACAGCCATCGTCGCGATGCCCGCCTCGTTGCGGATGCGATCGGCATACGGCGTCTGAAACATGCGTCCGTACACCGGCTGCCCTTCGCGCGAAGTCTGCCCCGTGGAAACGTCGATCAGATCCGCGCCGGCATCTTTAAATGCTTGAGCGATCGCAAGCGAATCGGCATCGGTGATGCCTGCGGGATGCCAATCGGTAGCGGAAATACGCACCGACATCGGCCGCTCTTGCGGCCACACGGCGCGCACGGCTGCAAATACCTCAAGCGGATACCGCAAACGGTTCTGAAGGGATCCGCCGTAATCGTCGCTGCGGCGGTTCTGCAGCGGCGTGATGAAGCTCGAAAGCAGATAGCCGTGTGCGCAGTGCAGGCTCGAGCATATCGAAGCCTGCCTCAATGCCCATCCGCGCGGCGCGAACGAAGTCTTCGCGAATCCGATCCATATCCGCGCGGGTCATTTCGGCGGGCGTTTGGTTTTGCGGCCCGTACGCAACGGCGGAAGGCCCGACGATCGGCCAATTGCCGCCGGCAAGCGGTTCGTCCATGCCCTCCCACATCAGTTTGGTCGAACCCTTAGGACCGCTATGCCCGAGCTGCAGGCAAATCTTGGCTTGCGTCCATTCGTGAACGAAGTCCACTATCGTCTTCCATGCCGGCACATGCGCGGGATCGTACATGCCGGTGCAGCCGGGCGTAATGCGTCCGTTCGCGCTCACGCACGTCATCTCGGTATAGACCAGACCCGCACCGCCTAAGGCGCGCGCTCCCAGATGCACCTGATGAAAAGCGTTCGGAAGGCCGTCGACCGCGCTGTACATATCCATGGGAGATACGACAACGCGGTTGCGCAACTGCAAATCGCGCAAACGAAACGGCGTGAACATCGGCGGGACTGGTTTGGCTCCCCGCGAAAGCCAGCGCTCGATTCGCTCGACGTATGCTGTATCGCGCAGGCGAAGGTTCTCGTGACTGATGCGCTGGCTGCGGGTGAGCAGACTGTAGGCGAACTGCTCGGGCGGCAACCCGGCATAGCGCGCCACGTTTTCGAACCACTCCGTGCTGTTGCGGGCGGCGTTCTGCAGGCGCAAGACCTCGATGCGCCGCTCCGCTTCGTAGCGGGCAAGCGCCTTGTCGAGCGCCGGCTCCTCGCAGAGCGCACGCTGGAGTGCGATGGCATCTTCCATGGCAAGTTTGGTGCCCGAGCCCACGGAAAAGTGCGCCGAATGGGCGGCGTCGCCCAGCAGCACGATGTTGCCGACGGTCCAGTGCTCGTTGCTCACGCGGGTGAAGTTGAGCCAATCCCGTCCGCCCAGATGGGCGCTGTTCGACATCAACCGGTGGCCCTTGAGGTACGGCGCGAAAAGACGTTCGCAGAAGGCAAGTGTTTGGGCAGTGTCCGCTTGGTCCAAACCGTGGGCCTTCCACGTCTGCTCGCGGCACTCCACGATGAACGTGCTGGTTTTCTGGTCAAAGCGGTAAGCGTGGACGGTGAACCAGCCATGTTCGGTTTGCTCGAAGATGAAGGTAAACGCATCGAGCGGCAAGTTCGTACCGAGCCACACAAAGCGGCATTTGCGCGTATCCAGTTCGGGCTTGAACCGGTCGGCGTAGAGCGAGCGCACGCGGCTGTTGATCCCGTCGGAGGCAACGATCAGATCGGCGCCGCCGAACGCTTCGAGGCCGCGGACATCGGATTCGAACTCTAACTCGACGCCAACTTCCTGCGCGCGGTGTTGGAGGATGTTGAGCAGATGCTTGCGCGAGATGCCCGAGAAACCGTGCCCGCCCGAGCGCACAACGGTTCCTTTGAAATAGATCTCGATGTCGTCCCAGTGCGCGAAACCGCCGACGATCTCGTCGTGGGTTTGCGCGTCGGCGCGCTGCAGATTCTCCAGCGTTGCATCCGAGAATACGACGCCCCATCCAAACGTATCGAACGGACGGTTGCGCTCCAGGACCCGTACGCGGCTATCCGGCTGCGCTTTCTTCATCAGCAGGCCGAAATACAGACCCGCCGGGCCGCCGCCGATACAAACGATGTCCGTGCGTTTTGCGCTCACCTGCGCCGCATGTTGCCCCGGCCCTCCGCGGGCTCCTTCTACAGAAAACGCGCCGCAACGATGGCGATGTCGTCGTTGGGCTTTCCCTCGCAAAACTCGTGTGTGGCCATTAATAGCGCGTCGGCTTGCTCCTGCGCCGGGAGATCGCGGCTCTGCTCTATCCAGCGCATCATGTCAGCGCGCTGGATCACGCGCCCATCGGAGCAGCACGCCTGCGTAACGCCATCGGTAGTGACGATCAGCGCCGTGCCGCCCGGCTCGAGATTGACAAGACGTTGGTGAAAGACCTTTTGCGGATCCGGATCCGGGCCGATCACCGGGCCGGTGGTGGGCAGCAGCTCGGGCAGTCTGCCCGGCCGCAACAGCATGACCGGTTCATGCCCGGCGGATGCGTAGGTCATCACGTTATGCTCGGCGTCAATAATGCCCAAGAACACGCTTACCGTCGGGGCGGGATTTTCTTTTTCAAACTTCGAGGTTTCCGTGAACAGGACGTTCATGTTGCGCAGCACTTGCTCGGCCGTTAAGCCGGACGAAACGTAGGCGCGCAGGCCGTATTTTACCAGCGCGGCGCGCGCCGAGACTTGCGGGTCTCTGCCCAGATCTCTGCAACGCAGATCGCCATCGAGGCATTATTGAATTGATACACGTCGATCACATCGCCGCCCACGCGGGTACCGTCGTCGACCGCCGAGTAGGCCGTGCCAACATCCACGCCCGGAATCGGGCCGGAGCGGTGCGCGTGAAGGAGTTCGATTAGCCAGCGCGCTGGGCTATCGACCGGGGGCAGACTGCGCGGCGGGGTTAACCGGACGGACATGCAAGGCTCCTGACCCCTCATGCTCTCACAGCGCGCCGGTTCACGCCATCGTTAGAATGAATGGTGATCGACGGTGGAAGCGCGAACAGCAGGCCCATGAAACTTTTGGCAGCAGCGTTGCTAACGCTGGCGCTGGCTTCGCCGGCCCCGAACTATTTCACCTCAGCCGACCACTACCGCATTGCTTATTATGCACAAGGCAACGGCCCGGCAATGCTGGTTATTCCCGGCGGCCCCGGCCTAGACAGCGCTTATCTGCGCGACGCGGTCAAATCGTTGAACGTGCGCTCGTACTTGATCGACTTGCGCGGGACGGGCGCCTCGCACGTTCCCGAAACGCCGAGCGCCATCACCGTGAATCATATGTTACAGGATATGGAACGGCTGCGCGTCTCGCTTCATCTGCGAAACTGGATCGTCTTCGGTCACTCCTTCGGCGGCTACCTTGCGCAGGCGTACGCTGCGAAGTATCCCGATGCGGTTCGCGCGCTGGTGCTGGTCTCCAGCAGCGCGCCCGATCTTTCGCTCGAAGCACAAGTGCAGCACAGCCTGGCGCAGCGCATTTCACCGAACGACCAGATCCGGCTTAGCGCTCTTCGCGAGCTCAACACAACCAATCCGGACGCCGCAATGCAGCAACAAATGGATATCATGCTGCCGTATTTCTTTGCGGACCGCTCCAAATGGCCCAAAGTCAAGCCCTACATGGATCCGCCGCATAACTCCTATGCGATGTCCCGCGCGCTCTACCGCGACTTGGGCGCCAACCATGTCGCAGGCTCGCTGCGGTTGCTGCAGGCGCCCGCGCTCATCGTCTACGGCGCAAAAGACGGAGGCGTCGATCCTTTCTCGCGCGCTATCCGGGCGAACCTCAACAGCTCGAAATTGGCGATCGTCAACAACGCGGGGCATTTTGTCTGGGTCGAGCAGCCGAAAATCTTTGCCATTACGATTAACGACTTCTTACGTAAATACGTACGGTGATTACGCCGTGACGCACCGGTTGCGGCCCGCACGCTTGGCTTCATAGAGTGCCGCGTCGGCACGCTCAATGAGCGATTCGGCCGGTTCTAACTCGGTCCCGCAGGCGATTCCCACGCTAACCGTGACGTGAAGACGTTCTTCCACGGCGCTACGAATGCGCTCGGCCACAGCCTGGGCTCCGTCCGCGGAAAGGTCGGCCAGCAACAGCAGAAATTCCTCGCCACCGTACCTTCCGACGATGTCGGCGCCGCGGCAATTTTCCGAAAGGATGTCCGCAATACTGCGCAGCACGGCGTCTCCGCGCGCGTGGCCTAGCGTGTCGTTGATAATTTTGAAATTATCAACGTCCAACATCAACGCAATGCGTTGCGGCGGGATTTCGGCGTTAAATGCACGGCGGATACTTTGCTCCAGTCCGGAGCGGTTGAGCAGGCCGGTCAAACCATCGACGTTTGCGGCGTCTTGTGTCGCGACGATTTGATTTAGATTGGCGATTACAGGCGCAACATCGTCGGCAAGCACGCGCAGCTCCGAGCGTTTTATCGGATCGTCGATTGCACGTTGGCGAACCACAACCAACCCGCCATAGTAGGCGCCCTTGAAGTGAATCGGGTAGACGGCCCAGTTGCCGTCCCGCGAGACCTGAACGTAGCACATCGGATCGTGGGCGCTCGCACGGAGACGTTCTTGAATCTGCGCGCCTACCGCTTCGTCCAGACGCATGTCGCCGGCTCCCACGATCGGCTCGAATGCCGTGCCGCCTTGCGCGCGCGTGAAGATGGCTAGGTCTTCGTTGAAAAATGCCGATCGGGCACTCTCAAGCATTTCGCGAAGATACGGCCGCGGGTTGTCCTTACGCAGAACCATCTGCATGGCTTTGCTGGCACTTTCCATCCGGAACATTTCCACGCTGTTGCGGTGCTCGCGCCGGAGCAGAAACGCAAAGCCGATCAGCGGAACGAAGCTTCCAAGGGCCAGCAGCACCTTATGCTCCAGATAGAGCTGCGCGGACGCATAGCCCCAAAGCGTCTGCGCAAACGCAAGCGCCCAGATCGCCCAGTCCTTGAGCCTGCGCCTTCCAAAAGACGGTGATGCGCTGCCCCGTCCGAAGCGTGAAGAAGACGTCGAACCACATAAAGACGTACGCCGCGTGCGCCGCCATGATCAGCAAGACGAACGCTCCAAGGCCTTCGAGCGAGTAGGCCTCGTACGAATGATGGAACGCATCGCGAACGTGACCGAATGCGAACCAGAACGGAACGCCGGGCGCCGCGCGCATTAACCGCTCGTGCCACGTGTACTTCATGCGCAAATTGTGCAGCGAACTCGTTGTAACGACATGCAGAAGTGCAGCCGCATAGCCGCCCATGATCGCGAACGCAAACGCATAAACGGCGGCATCCAGCACGAAGCTGCCCGGATCTCCCGTGCGCCGGCGGAAGTTGGTCATGACCAAAAGCGGCACGAGCAACTGCGAGAGGACAAACGTGATGACGGCGATTACCAGGAACGCGCCAACGCCGATCCAGCCGTTCTCGGCGAATGCACCCGGGGCGTAATAGACGAACGCGAACATGCTGAAGAGCACGCAGGCGTAGCGCAGCGTGCGATCGATTCTAAGCCGCACCCGTGCCGTCATAGCACGAGCGTACCACAGATGCTAGGGCAGGACGTAGTCCAAAACGACCGGTGCGTGGTCGGAGAAGCGCTCCACACGGTAAATTGACGCGTTTTTAACCGCTTTTGCCAGGTCCGGCGTCACCAGCTGGTAGTCGATGCGCCAACCGTTGTTCCGTTCAAACGCAGCCCGGAAGTTGGACCACCAGCCTGAATTGACCGGGCTCGGCATTCACCGCGCGGAACCCATCTACCCAGCCGAGCTCGCCGGTGACCCGGTCCATCCACGCCCGTTCGTGCGGCAAGAACCCCGATATCTGCGCGCAGCGTACCGGATTGTACACGTCGATGTCCTTATGGGCGATGTTAAAGTCGCCGGCGATAATGTACGAGCGGCCGTCCGCGCGCAGCGCCTTGAGGTGCTCGTAAAACGAAGCGAGAAACGCCTCCTTGACCACTTGGCGAATCGGGCCCATCGATCCGGACGGGACGTAGAGGGAGGCAATGCTCAGCGGGCCGTAGTCGAATTGAAGGTAGCGCGCCTCGCGATCGTACTGCGGCACTCCCAGGCCGCGAACGATCCGGTCCGGTTCGCGTTTGGCGTAAATGGCGACGCCGCTGTACCCCTTCTTCTCGGCGTCAAGAAACACGCCGGAGTAGTGACCGACGAGCGCTGCCTCACGGGGAATCTGATGCTCTTGCGCTTTGGTTTCTTGCAGACAGACGACGTCGGCATCCAGCGCGCGCATCCAGGCGTAGAATCCCTTGCGCGCGGCCGAACGGATGCCGTTGCAATTTAGCGTGGCAATTTTCACACGAAGTCAGCGTTTGCGCACGACCATCAAGCCATCGCCGATGGGCAGCAACGACGCATCGACCCGCTCGTCGGCGCCGATCTTTTCGTTGAGCGCGCGTAGCGCGACGGTGTCGGCATCGGTTTGTCCGGCGTCGGTGACCGCCCCACTCCAAAGCACGTTATCGATGGCCAGCAGGCCGTTTGCGCGCAAGAGTTTCAAACAACGCTCGTAGTACGCGTCGTATCCGGTCTTGTCGGCGTCAATGTAGCCAAAATCGAACCTGCCGCTGCCCCCTTGCGCAATGAGGCCATCCAGCGTCTGCGATGCGGGCGCCAAGCGCAGGTCGATCTTGCCCGCGACCCCGGCACGCTGCCAGAACGGCTTGCCCACGGACGTGTATTCCTCGCTGACGTCGCAGGCAACGATGCTTCCATCCGCGGGCAGCGCCAATGCGACACCCAGCGCGCTATATCCCGTGAATACGCCCACTTCGATGCATTTGCGGGCGCCGATCAAGCGCACGAGCAATTGCAAGAACTGCACCTGATCCGCACCCGTGCGCATACCGGCATGCGCGTGTTTTGCCGTTGTTTCGCGCAGCTCGCTCATAACGGGGTGCTCGCGCAACGTCGTGCGATTGATGTATGCGGTGATCGCGTCGGGAAGGAAACTGGAACGGCTGCTCATGCGCTACCTCGCCTTGATCATTGCACGTGCTGCATTCCAGCCCGGAGTTCCCATCACGCCACCGCCCGGGTGCGCGGCCGAGCCGCACAAGTAAAGTCCTTTGAGCGGCATGGCGTACCCGGCGTAACCCGGTGCAGGCCGGAACATGAAGAGTTTGTCCAGATTCATTGCCCCCTGGAAAATATTTCCTCCGGTTAAACCGAAGGTCTCTTCCAGATCTTTGGGCATAAGAATCTGGCGGTCGATAACCGAGGATTTGAAACCGGGTGCATATTGTTCGACGATATCGAAGCACCGGTCCGCGAAAGCGCCCTTGCGTTCGGGCGTCCAGTCGCCCTCGCGTAGTTTGTACGGCGCGTACTGAACGAACATCGACATCAAATGTTTTCCCGGCGGCGCAACGGTGGAATCCAGGGCCGAGGGCATGGTGCACTCGACGATGGGATCGGCGGACGGCCGCCGTATTTGGCATCGTCGTAGCCGCGTTCGATGTACTCCTGATCGGGACACAAGTGCACGGTTCCGCGATGCTGCGGCCCCGCTTCGTGCCCGGGAAGCGCGGTGAAGCTGGGCAGGTGTTCGAGAGCGACGTTGATCTTCTGCCGATGCGCTCTCGTAGCTGATGCTGTTGATTGCGTGCAGAAACGCGGAGGGAACCGATCCTGCGCGTCCGCGAGCAGCCGGTTGAACGTGACGTTGCAGTCGGCGCTGCTGGCAACGGTGCGTGAGAAAAACTCTTGACCATCGGCCAGCACGACGCCGCTCACCGCATCGTCCTTCGTAATGATTTGCGCAACCTCGCTGTTTAGGCGGATGTCGACGCCAAGGTCCGTCGCGGCGCGCGCAAGCGCCTGCGTGAGACCGCCCATGCCGCCCCTTACATAGGCCCATACGCCTCGCTTACCGTTCGTCTCGCCCATCACGTGATGGAAGAGCACGTACGCCGTCCCCGGCATGGAGGGTGCCGCAAAGGCGCCGATGATCGCATCGGTGCCCAGCGTTGCTTCGAGTCTTCGGATTCAAACCAGCGATTCAGGATAGGGCGCGCTGCGCCGGTGAGCACCTCGAGCGCTTCGGCCATGCCGGTGCCCAGTTTCTTCATGTCCAGACCCAACATGCCCATCTGCAGCAGATCCGTAAGTGACGGACTGACGACGTTCGGCGGGCGTTTAATCAGCGTGGGCTCGATCACGGATGCGACGCGCCTCAGCATGTCTTCGTACTTGGGGTATTGCTGCGCGTCTTTTGCGCTGAACTTCGCAATTTCCGAGACGTTCATCTGTGCGGAGCCGCCCAGCATGAGATAGCGGCCATCCAAAAACGGCGAAAACGAGGCCGGATCGCGTCGAGCAGTTCGAACCCATACGACTTCAACGCGAGGTCGCGCACGATTTCCGGGCGGAACAAGCCTGTTCACGTATGCCGCGGTGGAGACTTTGAAGCCTGGGAAGGTGTTCTCTTCGCTCACGCAGGCGCCGCCGGCGATATAGCGGCGCTCCAGGACAAGCACCTTCCATTTCGCGCGGGCCAGGTAGCAGGCCGTC
The DNA here is from genome assembly GCA_963702335.1 of Vulcanimicrobiota bacterium. Classification (GTDB taxonomy): domain Bacteria; phylum Vulcanimicrobiota; class Vulcanimicrobiia; order Vulcanimicrobiales; family Vulcanimicrobiaceae; genus DASSRQ01. Next base: position 36,585 of record CAVPCC010000024.1, read on the forward strand.
ACCAGACCATTGTGGCCGCCGCCGATTATGATGGCATCGTAGGTATTCATGGGCGCCAGATACTATTTAGCGGTGATGAAGTCCCTGGCGCGCGTTCTGCTGGCGGTCATTCCGGCATTGATGCTGATTCTAGCGGCAGTGCTGGCCAATCGCGATCAGCCCCGGATCGCGGGCATGCCGTTCCTGCTGGGATGGACGGCGTTGTGGGTACTGCTTACTCCGCTCTTCTTGTACGCAGCGGACCGGCTGCGCGAGCGCGCATGACTCCCAGTTCGCAAGCGCTGCTCATCGTAGCAGTAGTCGTCTTCGGGACGATCGGCTTTGCGCTGAACGCCGTCAAGCGCTTCAAGATGGAGCCGCAAGAGTTTATCGTCGGCGGCCGTTCGTTCGGCGCACTGCTGTTATGGATTTTACTTGCCGGCGAGATTTATACCAGCTTCACGTTCTTGGGCGCGGCAGGTTGGGCGTACGGGAAGGGCGCGCCGGCATTTTATATCTTGGCGTACGGCACCATCGGGTATATCATCGGTTACTTTTATTTGCCGGTTGTGTGGCGCATCGGCAAAGAACGCGGCTTGATGACGTGGCCTGATTTTCTGACCGACCGGTACGGCAGTAAGGCGCTCGGGACAGCGGTTGCCGTACTGCAATTCTTCTTGACGGTTCCCTACGTCACGCTGCAGGCTGACGGGATTGCAGATTACTCACGATTGCCGGGTACGGTCAGTTCAACGCGACCGTGGCGGTCAGTTTTCCTTTCTGCTGATGGCGCTCTTCGTCTTTACGGCGGGGCCTGCGCGGCGCGGCGTGGGCGAGCGTTATCAAAGACGCCCTGGTTCTTGCTGCGGTGTTGTTCGCAGGCATTTACTTGCCCATCCACTTCTCGGATCGACCGGCGCGATGTTCGACCGGGTTACTGCAGCGCACCCGCACTGGTTTACGCTTCTGCCCGGCTCGGCGCCATACGGCGTGAATTGGTTCATCTCGACGATTCTGCTAACCAGCATCGGCTACTTCATGGGACCGGCCAACGCGCAGTCCATCTTCGCGGCACGCAGCGAGGACACGGTACGCCGCAACATGATATTCATTCCGATTTACGGCTTGGTCATCGTGTTCGTGCTGCTGGCCGGATTCACCGCACTGCTCGTCGTTCCGGGGCTCAAAGGGACCCGCAGCGGATCAATCATTCGTGCTGCTGCTGCAGCATTATTTCCCGGCTTGGGTTTTGGGTCTCGTGGTGGCGGCCGGGTGTTTGGCCGCGCTTCTGCCCGCCTCGGTTTTGCTGCTGGGCGCTGCGAGCATTGCCTCGCGCAACGTTCTGGCTACACGCGGTACGTGCGCGTCCTGGTGTTGGTTTGCGCGGTACTGGCGCTGGTGCTCTGGGATCTTTTACAAGACCTCGCTTGTCGATCTCCTGTTGTTCTATTACAGCGGCGTCACACAGCTCGCGCCGGGCGTGATCCTTGCGCTTGTGTGGAAACGCGTTAGTGCCTGGGCCGTCGCCGCGGGGCTGCTTGTGGGCGAAATTCTTAGCCGCCTCTACCTTGCATGCGACGGGCGTGCCGGGCGGGATCAATCCGGGCTTGATCGCGCTGGGCTGCAACGTTCTCGTGCTTGTTGTGGTAGCGCTGATCTTTCCCAGACCGCTCGCGGCACGCGCATAAAAAAACGCCCGCTAGTGCCAGCGGGCGTTTTTGTTTGACGGTTGGACTTAGCGGTAGGACGGACGCGACTGGAAACAGTCGCGGCAATACACCGGTTTGTCGCCGCGCGGTTGGAACGGGACTTCCGCTACGCCGCCGCATTGGCTGCACGTGGCTTGGAACATTTCACGGCGCGAACCGCCGCCGGCGCCCATGCCACCGCCGCCACCCGAGTCGAACGCATTTGCTTGCGAGCTTGGCGGCAATCGGGGCAACGATTGGGCTTGTTCTGAAAACCCTTTTGCGCGTAAAACTGCTGTTCACCGGCGGTGAACGCGAACTGACGTCCGCAATCCACACAGTTCAGCATTTCATCAACGTACACTAGACGAGACTCCTCTTAACGTGGTTGTTTGGGCCTGATTCGACTCGCCTTAGGTACCGTTGAGACTGGACACTGCGACGGACTTCGAAACCAGATTTGACCCGGCAATCCTACCACGCGGTAATGGTTGAAAGCAATTAAAAACTACGCCCCGGGTGGGTCAGCGAACCGTAAAGTTCCCCAAAGAAATACAAGGGACCGATGAGCAGGTACGTCAGATTCTCCAGGAATTTGGGCTTGTTGCCTTCGAGGCGGTGACCGACGAGTTGGAAGACCCATCCGAGGACGAATGCCCCAACGTCGACTCCCCACGGCAAATGCACCGCGATTCCATAGAGGACCGCGAAGCAGAGGGCCGAGACGAGTGCGCCGCGTGCGTCGATCGTGGCGTAGTAGACTAGGACTGCGACGGCGGCCGGGACCGCCAAGTCGAGAGGGCCGACGCGCACCAGCGCGAGCAGCCCGAGCACTCCCAACACGATGAGCGGAATCCCGACAGCATGCGCGCGTCTATTGCGAGCATCCCGATGATACTCGCCGTACTGCGCGAAAAGCGGTTTTTGGTCATGTAGATTTCATGGGGTCCGGTAAACGTGTGCGAGGGTATCCTTCGCCTGCTACAAAAGTCCTTCCCCATGCCCACTCTTGCGGTACCCGACGCCGTCGCAGCCGACGTGGTCGCGCTCCGGCGCGACTTGCATATCCATCCAGAACTTGCATTCGAGGAACACCGGACGGCGGGCATCGTCGCTGAGCGGCTGCGTATTCTGGGATACACAGTGCACGAGGGCATCGCGGGGACCGGCGTGGTGGGCGTCATGCGCGGTTCGAAGGACGGGCGCACCGTTATGCTGCGCGCCGACATGGACGGGCTGCCCGTCCAGGAAGAGAACGAGCACGCGTTCCGCTCGCAGAGCCCCGGCAAGATGCACGCCTGCGGCCACGACGGCCACGTCGCGATTCTGTTGGGCGCGGCCGAGCCTCATCGCAACGCGTAAAGAATCACTGGCGGGCACGCTGTGCCTGCTCTTCCAGCCTGCCGAGGAAGGCTTCGGCGGCGCACGCGTGATGATTGATGAGGGCGTGCTGGAACGGTTCGGCATCGAGCGTGCTTACGCGCTGCATCTCAACAGCAAGATGCCGACGGGGATGCTGGGATTTCGCGAGGGGCCGTTCTATGCCTCGAGCGATTCGGTCGAGATCGAAGTCTTGGGGAAAGGCGGGCATGGGTCGGCGCCGCACGATGCAATCGATCCGATTTACACCTCGGCGAATTTCATTACGTCGCTGCAGCAGGTCGTTGCGCGGCAGATCGATCCGCTGGAGCCGGCGGTGGTTACGATTGGCTCGATTCACGGCGGGACGATTCACAACGTTATTCCGCGCACGGTGCGCATGCTGGGTACGGTGCGCGCGTTTTCCGACGAGGTGCGGCAGGCGATGCCGGGACGCATCGAGCGCGTGCTCAAGGCGTGCTGCGATTCGATGGGCGCATCGTACGAGTACAACCACATCTTCCGCTATCCCGTGACCGAGAACGATCCGGAGCAGACGCGCTATGTTCGCGCGCTTGCCGAACGGACTATCGGGCCGGATCGCGTCGTCACGGCGGATAAGCTGATGGGCGCGGAGGACTTTTCGTTCTTCGCGCAGCGGGTGCCGGCGTGCATGTATTCGCTGGGGGTGCGCGGTGGAATTGGCAGCAGCAATCCGCATCATTCGTCGACGTTTGACATCGATGAGGCGGCGCTTCCTACCGGTGTGGCGATGATGGCGGCGTTGGCTTTCGACGCTCCGGTTCATGCGCCGTAGATTCGTACCCACCAACGCATATGTTGCGATCCGGCGCACCTAGACGATGACATCCCTGATTTTTCTTCCCGCTGCAGCATTTTTTTTAGGGTTTGGTGTCTGGAACATCCGGTATCCGCAGTGGACGCAGAATCAGTTGCTTCGAGCGCAAGGGCACGCCGATACGCCCTTTAAGCGGTTGTACTTAAAAGTGGCCACGATTGGCATCCCGCCCGAGAATAACTTCTGGGTCAAAAAGAATCTGCAAGCCGGATACGTCAGTGTTTTTGTCGCGTTGCTGCTGCTGTTCTTGGCCTTTCTATGGTATTGAAAGGCCGCCACTACTTCATACGCTTTCCGAGGCTCTCCCCAGCCCTTGCTGTTATTGCATTGTTCCTGGTTGCCCCGGCGTGTGCAGGGATACATAGGCCCTTCCGCCCTGCAGCCGCCACCGCGACCCGCGCGCTGCCTAGAGTCGCGCCAAACGGTGTTCGCTGCACAACGTATTTGACGGATCAGGAGCCGCCTTTCAGCTGCTTAGAACGCGTTTCAGGGCGGCCCGGGTTGCGGTGCAGCGGCGCTTTCGGCCAAACCGTCCCGAACCCAAGCACGCATTCTCCGCCAATCGTTTATTCGTTTGCGGAAGTGCAGAGCCCACAGGTCTCATCTTTGATCTCATCCCCGCATTAGAACCCTAATGCTGCGGATTCACCGATTCACGCATTCGACCTCACTTTTTGTGGCGTATCCCGTCGCCTACCAAGGCTATATTATATACGACGCAACCGAAGGGCCGTGCGCGTCTACCATGTATTCAATCCTCAACGAGCCCGGGGCCCACAATGGTTTTTACCGCCCTGGGGAAGATCCGGACCACGCGGGAGCCGTGCCCGATGCGCAGACCCCGTATCCGTGGATGCATTGAACGGTGCGCCGGTTAGAGAGCACGCATGGCTAAAAAGGAGGTGAGCGAGCCGTGGGTCATTCCGGATCAGGTTTTGGAGCCGCAGCTCGGTGATTATCTGGAAGTGATGAGTAAAGCGGTGTTTCAGGCGGGGTTGAGTTGGGCGGCTATTGCGAAGAATTGGGATGCGTATTTGGAGGCGTTTGAACGCTTCGATCCGCAGAGGGTTGCGGCGTATAGCGAGTTTGATGTCGACCGGCTTATGGAGACGGCGGGTGTGCTGCATAGCCGGAAGAAATTGCAGGCCACAATTCATAATGCGCGCACGTTGTTGGAGTTGGACCGCGAGCATGGAGGGTTTGGGAATTACTTGGGCGCGTTTGAGACGTACGATGAGTTTGCGAAGGACTTTCGTAAGCGGTTTAAGTTCATGGGTGAGATGAACGTGTGGTACTTTCTGTTCCGCGTTGGGCGGCCTGTGCCGAAATTCGAGCACTGGGTGACCACCATTCAAGGCGACCACCCCCGTATGAAAGAAATGGTTGAAAAAGGCCGCAAGGCCGGCACGTCGACGGAGTACTAAATGCATTTGATTTTCGCGGCCCTGTTTTCGCTAGCGCAGGTTTTGAGTTTTCCGATTCCGCTGCAGCTGACGTCCTCGCAGGACGGGCGGCACATTGCGTACGTTTTGGACGAACGGGGTGTGCGCAGCTTGTGGTTTGCGAGCGCGCCCGATTTTGCGCCGCGGAAATTGTGGGACTCGGGAAGCGATGATGGACAGGAACTGAGCGATCTTGCGATCTCGCCCGACGGGAGCCGCGTGGTGTATATTCGCGGCGGATCGCACGACGCGAACTGGGAAGCGCATCCGTGGCCCGATCCGGATTTGAGCCCGGTTCAGCCCGAGTTGGCGGTGATGTCCATTTCCACCGCCGGCGGTGAACCCAAGCAGATTGGAACGGGGGACGCGCCGGTGATTTCGCCTGACGGAGCGAGCGTTGCGTACATTCACGATCCGGATCACTCGGTGTTTGCGGCCCCTATCGATGGCAGCAAGGGTGAGTCGCGCCTCTTCTTCGACCGGGCGCCGGACGGTGATTTGCAGTATTCACCTGACGGGAAAGCGCTTATGTTCACGTCCGATCGCGGGGATCATTCGTTCATCGGCATCTATCGCGATCAACGGACGCCGGTACAATTTCTTGCGCCCTCGACGTCGCGCGACTTCGCCGGGCGCTGGTCGCCCGACGGAACGCAGATTGCTTTCCTTCGGATGCCGGGGGCGGGCGGACCGCCGGAGGATCCGCTCAAGCGTCACGTGCGGCTTTGGGCGATTTGGGATGCGAACGTTGCAAGCGGAAGCGCGCACCAGGTGTGGCATAGCGGCAGCGGGCTGCGCGATACGCTCCCAGGCATTAAAGGCCCGCAGATGGATTGGCTTGCGGGAAACCGGCTGATGTTCATCTCGGAGCAAACGAATTGGCCGGGCATTTATAGCGTGAGCGCGTCCGGGGGCGCGGTGCAAGCATTGACACCGGGGCATTTCATGGTTGAGGACACGGCGATCTCGCCGGACCGCGCCACGATTTATTACAGCGCGAATACCGGATCGACGCCGGGCGACAACGATCGGCGGCATCTGTTCAGCGTGGGCGCAGGCGGCGGAACGCCGCATGAAGTTACCTCGGGCAATGACAGCCAGTGGTGGCCTGCGGCGGTAACCGGCGGCGTCGCGTATGTGAACGCGGGGTCGCGCGAGCCGTTTACGATTGCGTATAACGGGCGCAAGCTCAACAGCGATCAGATTCCGGCAGATTATCCTACGAACGATCTGGTCGTTCCTAAGCTTGTTTCATTTCGTTCGGCTGACGGCACGATGGTGCAAGGCACACTGTTCGAGCCGCCGGGCGGTGCGTCCAAGCACGCGGCCATTGTTTTTATTCACGGTGGGCCGCCCCGGCAGATGATGACGACGTGGCATTACTTTGACTACTATTCGTATGGGTACGGCAATAATCAGTATCTCGCGAGTTTGGGCTACGTTGTGCTTTCCGTGAATTATCGACTGGGCATCGGGTACGGGCACGACTTTCAATATCCGGCGCACGCGGGGCCGCAGGGTGCATCGGAGTATCAGGACATCGTCGCGGGCGCGAAGTATTTGCAGGGCTTGCCCCAGGTGGATGCGAGACGCATCGGCGTCTATGGCGGCTCGTACGGCGGCTACCTTACGGCGATGGCGCTTGCGAAGAACTCCGATATCTTCAAAGTGGGCGTCGATCTTCACGGCGTGCACGACTGGACGGATTTTCCGGAGTGGTTCGGCAATGCGGCGGAGCAGCGGTATCAGCAGCCGGACGTGAAGGCGTTTTTGAAAACGGCGTGGCTTTCATCGCCCGATGCATATATTTCGACGTGGCGCTCGCCCGTGTTGCTGATCCAGGGCGATGACGATCGCAACGTGCGCTTTCATCAGACGGTGGATCTGGCGCAGCGCTTACGCATTGCGCGCGTTCCGTTTGAGGAGATGGTCATCCCGAACGAGATCCACGGGTTTTTGCGGTGGCAGAGTCTGGGTGGATGCGGACACTGCGGGGGACGCGTTTTTGGCGCGGTACTTGCGGTAGCTGCATGGACGATCGCCTCGATACCTCGGCGTCCTTCGACAGGCTCAGGGTGACAGGTGGGTTGGCTCAGGATGACAGGTGGGTTGGCTCAGGATGACAGGTGGGTTGGCTCAGGATGACAGGTGGGTTGGCTCAGGATGACCGGTGGGGTTGGCTCAGGATGACAAATTAAGGGCTCGCGCTCGGAGCGGGTGATGGCGTAGCGCCGTTGCGGCCGCCGGGAGCACCCGGGCCGCCGGGGCCGCCCGGACCGCCTTGGCCGTTGCGGGGTTGGGGGCGGACTAGGTAGAGACCCAGGGCGGGCGTGTAGTTGAGCGACGGGGGTGCGCCGCCGTCCCAGCCGAGTTTGGTGATGTCGGCTTTGACTGCGCTTGCGATGTGGCCGCAGTTCAGCAGCGCCGGTACCGTGCTGATGTCCGCCGGTTCGAGCGCGTACCACGTGCCCGCCGGTGCCGTGTGCGGCGTTATCGTCCAGAGCGGTGCGGGTGCGTTGCTTGTGAAGTGCGCTTGCAGTTGCGCGAGTGCGGTTTGCGCGGCGGTATGCAGATCGCTCGTGCACGACGTGCTGATGGCGTGCACGGCAAACGGCGTCTTCGGCGCTGCGGTGGGCAGCGCGTACAGACGGAAGCTCTCCGCGCCTGCCTGCGGCGGGCGGCGCACGAAGTACATGCCGACCGAAGGCATGAACGTGATCGTGGGCCGGAAGAATAGGCCGCCGCCCGCGGGTGCCGGCGGAACGAACAGGTTGCGCGTCTTTGCGGTGGCCTCGTCGGTTGCGTGGAACGTCATGCAGCCGAAGATCGAAACGCAGCTGCGTGGTCTGCGTTGTTGAAAGTTCGAGCGCGTACGTCGATCCCAAGCTGTGATACTTCACGCTTAAGCCCGGAATATTTGCAGCGGGAGCCGTAGCCGGATACACGCCGCCGCTCTTGAGCGCGTTGATCTGCGCGACGTACGCTTTGAGGCCGTCGAGCAGCGGCTTTGCGGTCTTCTGCGCATCGGCTGTGCAGTTCGGCGTCGTGCTCATTGCGAACGGATCCGCAGGCGGCGTATCGGGAAGGGGCGATCCGAATTGGCGGAAGCCGCCGCGGCCGCCGGGTCCGCCCGGGCCTCCGCCGTTTTGCGCGAGCAGCGTGCGCGAATCATCCGCTTTGATTCCTTGGCCGAAACGAACGGTGTAGGTTGCCGAAACCTGTTGCGGCGAATTCGGACGCGCGATCGTTGCAATCTGCATGCCGCCGGCCGTCATATACGGTACGGCCCACTTCGAGCTGGCGAACGCACTGCCGTACGTGTTGAAGACATTGCTCGCGGCGAACGTCAGGTCGCCCTTAGCCAGATGCACGTTCACGCCGGCATCCACGGTTGCGTATGCAGGCAGATTCTGTGAATTATTCGACCCGGTGTAGTTCGCGTCGGCGAGCCACTCCACGGCGGAGCGCGGCGCTTTATAATCGAGCGTTATGCCCTCGCGGTGCAGCGGTACGTTCGGGAGCTGCGAGCCTGGGATGGTGATAGAGTACGGATTGTTGAGCCGCACGTCGGCGCTGAGCGCCTTGGCAACCTGCACGTCGAAGTACGGCTGCACGACCAAGTTGCCCAGGGTGTAGAAGCCGGAGAGCTGCGCGCCCTCGTAGATGCGGTTCACGTTGCCGATCGGCGTGGAGAAATAGACGTACTGGCTGGTGTTATTGATCGGGAACGACGGCGGGCCGCCGCAGGCGCCAGCAAAGCCGTTGTAGACGCTATCGAAATAGCCCGGCGGAAAGATGGCGCTGGATGCCAGTACCGAGCCGTTGACTTGGGTGGGCAGGATGACGTCGCGCTGTACCTGGCGGTAGAGCGAGGCGCTGATCAGTCCGGCGCGCGTCTTGTGCGTATAGCTGAACCGGCCCGAGCTGCTGGAACTTGCGCCGGGCTGATCGCCCGGGGCGTTGCCGTACGCGATATCCCCATTGCAATCGAAGCGCAGCGACGACGGATCGCTCAAGATGCCGAAGCGTCCGGCGTGGGCCGCAACGCCGCCAACGTTATAGCTCACGGAGTACGAATCGGCCGTGGTCGGGCTCCACGTTCCGCCGATGCCCATCAGGATGGTCGAAGGCGCGTTGGACGCATGGCTCATTCCAAGCGACTCGTTGATCTTCAGTTTGGTGTTCGAACGCACGGTGTCGTTGATCGTCAGCGAGGAATAACTGGTCTTCTGTCCCGAGAAGACATACGGCTGCGCCGAGGCAACGAGCGGAGTGAACGAGCTGCTGTTGTTCGTCGAATAACCGTTGATGGAGATCGTATGCCGGTCGCGCGAGGGGAGCAGGGCGCTGAAGGTTAGGCCTTGCGTGCTGGTGGTTTGCGAGGTGCCGGTCGGTTCGGCAGCGCCGTCCACGTAGCGGTCCAGCTCGTTGCGCGTCGAGCCGACCTGCATGCCGTAGATGCTTGCTTGAAACTCCGTCTCGCCAATAAGGGCGCTATCGGTGAGCGAGTACAGCTTGAAGTCCGAGTTCGTGCTGTTGCCCGGACCGTAGCCGCACGGAAGCGGCCCGGTGACCTGCGCACAGACCAACTGCGATCCGCTGGTGGTGTGCATGAACATGCCGTTGAGCGTCTGCGAGTCGCTGGGCTGGTAGCGCAGCTTGAGCATCGTGCCGATCTGCTGGCTATCGCCGTCGTGCGAATAGTCCAGTCCGCTGGTATCCAAGAACGTATCGCCGTCGAGCAGACTGGGCTGCAAGCGGTACGAGTGCATGACGGCAATGCCGAATTTGCCGAGCGAACCCGTCTCGCCGAACGAATAGTTGTTTTTGCCGTAACTGCCCGCCGAGATCGAGAACGCGCTCTGCCACGAGAGCGTAGGCGAGAGCGTCGAGAAGTTCACGCCGCCGGCAAGTCCGCCGGTTTGCGGGCCGAACGAGACCGATGAGCGCGTGAACAGATCCGTGCCGATCGCGCGAAGGTCGCCCGCCGTACCGGGTGCGTTGAGCGGAATGCCGTCCAACGTGAGCGCCGTTTGGCTTGCGTCTTGTCCTTCAAGCGAAACCGTCTGCGTTGCATCGCTATCGTTGCTCGAGGTTGAAACCGTTACGCCCGAGAGTTTGCCCAGCGCATCGGCCAGCGTGTCGGAGAGTTTGCGCTGCGCGCTGTTCTGATCGATCGTCGTGGTAGAAACCGACGCGGTCGACGTCGAGGTAACCGAAGCAATCGTCTTGAGCGGCAGGTTCGTGGCGATAGCCAGGGCGATGCTCACCGTGACCACGCGCCCGTTGGTCACCTCAAAGTTCTGCGAGGTTACGGATTGGAAACCGCGAGCGTTAATACGCGCGCGGTAGATGCCGTCGGGGACTTCGGTGAAATGCACGCGGCCGTCCTCGCCCGTGTATTCGCTGGTGATGACCGGTCCGTCCAAGAGGATGCGCGCCAGCGCCACGGGCGCTTTGGTATCGGCTTGCTGAACGACAATGACAATCTCGCCCGTATCGGATTGAGCAAGGGCGGGCAACGCGCCGCTCAGCAAAGCGAGCGTGGTAAATAAGCACAAGACTCGGCGAATCATCGGTAAGGTTGTACCACTCTTACGTTTAGGATCACCTGAGAATGCCCTAAAGGGGCAATTTGATCTGGACCGTGGTGCCCTGGCCGGATGTCGATTCGATGCTGATGGAGCCGCCGGCGCGTTCGACCGCGCGCTTGGCAATCGCTAAGCCCAAACCCGTCCCGGGGATCTCGCCGCGCGCGTCCCCGCGATAGAAGCGTTCGAAGGCATGCATGCGCTCGACCTCGGTCATGCCCGGGCCCTCATCCCGGACGCTCAGCACGGCGTTGCGGTCCTCGCGGTAGGCGCGCAAGTGGATCGGCGCTCCCGGCGCGTACTTGAGCGCGTTTTCGATCAGGTTCCAGATGGCCTCGCCAAGTTCGGCGCGGTCTGCGTAGATCTCCGTCAGGTCTTGGACGCTGTAGTCGATGACGATGCGCTCGTCCATGCGGCGTGCGGCCTCGCATTGGTCGCGCAAGAACGTGCCGGCATCGATGGCGCGCGGCTCGGGCGCCGTGTCGGCGTCCATGCGCGCAAGACGCATCAAGCGATCGATGAGCCCGCGCATGTGCTCTTTCTCAATCGCCATGGTTCCTAAAATTTGTTTTGCGACGGTGGGCTCTGCAATCGCGCCGCGGCGCAGCACGTCGATGTACCCCGCGATCACCGTCAGCGGCGTGCGCAGCTCGTGGCCCGCATCGGCAATGAATTGCCGCATGCGCGCCTCGGTGCTGCGGCGTTCTTCCATTGCCGCTGCGACACCGGCGGCGGCCTGATTGTAGGCCTCGGTCAGCGTCGCAATTTCATCGCCGCGCGCCGTTACGAACCGGCGCTGCGTGTAGTCACCGCCGGCAAGCGCTTCGAGCGACTGCGTCACTTCGTTCATCGGCGCGATCGCTTGACGCGAGAAATAGAGGCCGATAAACCACGAGGCAGCAACGGCCACGAGGGCGATGGCGAACACAATCCACCAGTACGGGATGAGGTTCGTAAGGATGATCCACGTTGAGGCCTGGAAGGCAACATAGCCGCCCGGAATTGCGGCAACGCTGAGCATCTCGCGGCGCCCTTCGGGCGGCGGCATGCCGCCCGGCAGCGAGCCGCGGCCGCGTCCATGCGGACGTTCGATCGCGTCGCCCGGGTGCGAGCCCATGGTGGGGAGCGTCACCATGCCGGCTAAAACGCGCCCAAGCACCGGAGGGCGCACGCTCTTATCGCCGCCCAAGAAATTACCATGCGTGTCGTAGACGGCGACGTGCAGACCGATTCCCGAAACAGCCGAGACGATGCGCGGCGCCGCATCTTTGAGCGTCATCCCATCGTCTTCGAAGCGTGCGGCTAAAAAACGCGACTCTTCATGCTTTGCGATCAGCAGGTCGCTTGTGAATCCCGTGAGCTCGTAGATCAGCGCGATGGATGAGGCGGCGATGACGAGCAGTACCGTAATGCCCAGCAGCAGCGCATAGAGCGAAGCCAGACGCGATGCAAGCGAACGGCGCAAGGTTACGCTGCGCTCATTGGGTCAGCCCGTAGCCGATGCCGCGTACCGTGCGGATAAACGATGTGGGCTGCGCGCGATCGATCTTTGCCCGCAGGTACGAGATGTAGGTTTCCACGATGTTCGGGCCGCCCTCGAAGTCGTGCCCCCAGACCAGTTCCAGCAGATGGTCTTTGCTGAAGACGCGGCGCGGCTCGCGCATGAAGATATCGAGCAGATCGAACTCGCGTTGCGTGAGTTCCAAACGCTCGCGGCCCAGCCACACCTCGCGCGTGTCCGGGTTCATCGCTACGTCGTGCCAGCGCAGCACGTTTTCTTCAATCAGCTGCGGACGGCGCAGTTTGGCCTGCAGGCGCGCGATCAGTTCTTCAAAAATGAACGGCTTGACCAGATAGTCGTCGGCGCCCGCGCCCAGCCCCGCAACTTTGTCTGCGGTCTCGCCTTTGGCCGTGAGCATGAGAATGGGCGCTTGCGTGATCTCGCGCAGGCGCGGCAGAAGCGTGACGCCGTCGATCTTCGGCATCATGATGTCCAGTACGATCACTTCCGGATCCCAGTCGCGCACGAGGTCGAGCGCCGCAATGCCGTCGGCAGCGGTGCGCACCACGTAGCCCTCACGGGCAAGACCAAGCTCAAGCATTTCTCGGACGAAGCGGTCGTCGTCCACGACGGCGACGCGGGCGGGTTGCATTGCGATCATTGTACGGTAGATGCTCGGCGCAAACCCTTAGAACGGGCTGTGCTAGGCCACGCGGCGGTGCCGTTGGCCGCTCACAACCGAGCAAGCCCCAATGCTTTCCAGCGGGTGCGCGAGCAGCGAAATGCCGCGGGAGGCAAGGTCTGCGCAGAGCTCCTCGCTGGGCAGCCAGTGCGCGAAGAGATGAACCTGGGCGCACTCGCCGGCCCGCGCCAGCGTTTCCAGCACGTCGGCGAGCGAACAATCGCCGCGCGCGCGAAGCGGAGCGGTCAGGCGGCCGCGAATCTGCGCGGCCGTTGCGCCCGCGAGCGTGACCAGCAGCCGGCGCACGTCGTCCCCGTTCGTGCCTTCAAAATCGATGGCCGCGGCCGCCACGCCGGCAGCAAGCGCCGCATCGACCTGGGCGTGCAACGCGGCCGGGGTGATGCCGCCCGCAGGGCCCGTTTCCAGAATCGCCCCCGAACCGATGATGTACTCCATGCGCTCATCATGCGCCCAGAGTGTGCCTGCTGTATGGCGCTCTCTTAAGCCCGATGGAAAAGTAAAAGGCGCGTCCCGGGGAGACCGGACGCGCCTTTAGCCCACATCCCGATATGGGTGAGTCAGGCGGTCGAAACGTCCGCGTCCGCGGCCGCGGCCTTATTACTCGCCGTTCCAAGCATTGCAAGCATCGCGTCCACAATTACCGGATCCCACTGCGTGCCGCGGCCGTCGCGCAGAATCTCGAGCGCGCGGCGAGGCGCGATCGCTTTGCGGTAGGGCCGGTCGCTGATCATGGCGTGAAAGGCGTCGGCAACTGCAACGACGCGAGCTTCGAATGGGATGGACTCACCCGCAAGTCCATCCGGATACCCCGCCCCATCGTAGCGTTCATGGTGCGCGCGTACGACCATGGCACAGCGAGCAAGGGACGGAATTTGACTGAGAATGCGCTGACCCGCACCCGGATGTTCGCGCATGATGGTCCAATCGAATTCGTTGAGCGGACCGGGATTCTGCAAAATATGTTGCGGCGTTGCAACTTTTCCGATGTCGTGCAGCAGCGCGCAGAGTTCGATGAATTCGCTCATCTCTTTGGAGAGCCGCAGCGACCAGGCCAGACGCCGCGCCCATTCGCCCGTTGCTTTGGAATGGCAGCACGTCTGCGCATCGGCCTCGCCGAGCATGGCAAACAAAGCGGCCATCGCATCGGCGTGAACTGCGGATTCGCGCTGCGGGCGTTCGTCTAATGAAGCGAGCGAAGCGTGAACTTCGCCCTTGAGGACGTCGAGGAAGGCAAGCACGCGTGCGTGATTCGCGTGAAGTGTCGCGGCGCGTTCGGCAACCGCTTGCGCGGCTGCATCGAGTAACGCGCACGTGCGGCCGACACCCAGACGGCGGCCTTCGCGCGTTGCCCAGGTCACCAGGCCTACGGGCTTGGAGAGTGCAGCGAGAGACAGAGCCGATCGACGATTACCTGCATGGATGATTCAAGATCCGGATGGCTTAAAGACTCCGGGTCGTGAATCTGCTCGATGGCGAGTCTACTGAGCGCTGGAACTTGTTTCGCGAGCGCCGCAGCGGCGGCTTGCATCATGTGGGGTTAGCCGCCGGCGACGGGCGGTTGAATGGCGACGGCGCAACAGAGCGCGACTACGATGGCGGCAGTTATCATGGGCTAAGCATACAACCGCCTCGTGCCGGCGTATCTAGTTAATATTAATGAGGTGCTTCCGGCGTGCTACGGAAAGTGCCTCGGTCCGGCCGCTGCACCCTAGTTTTTTAATGACGTTCTGGATGTGGGATTGGATAGTATACACGCTGCGACCCGTGGCCTGAGCAATCTCCTTGGGGCTCGAACCCTCGGCCAACTGCTCCAGGACCTCGATCTCGGCGCGTGTGAGCGGGTTCTCGGCCTGGACGGGATCCCCGGCAGCCCTCTCGGCCACGCGTTCCAGGAGTAATGCGATCCCGCCGTAGCCGGCGGCATGGATACCGCCCAGAGCCTCGGTCACCTCGTCGATCAGCGTCCGCTGCTTCATCGCCCGGATCACGGCAAAGGCTGCCGCGCGGATCGCCTCGACGGCGGCACCCTCGCAGAGCGCACGCGGTCCGAGCAAACGCTGCGCATTGGTCGTGCGGCCTGCGAGCGCCTCGACGATTGCGCACAGCCCGCGAGCGATCTCCGCGGCTCGCCGGCCGTGCAGGTACTCGAATCCGCCGGCGTCGAGCAATTCGCCCGCCTTTGCGCATGCGGCGAGCGCGGCCTCGCGGTTTCCCGCGCCGAGCGCGTAAAGCGCGATGAGCGCCGCATTGTAGACGCGGTCGAAGTTATACGTGCTGCGGTCGGGCGAGAGCGCGAGGAGCCGGTAGGCCTCATCAAAGCGCCCGCTCCAGGCCGCGAGCATGGCGCGCGCGTGCGCGACGTAGTAGATGCGGCTGGCATCGCTGGTCGGCCTGTGGCGAGTTGTTTCTCTAATGCGCTCAGCCGCTCGGGCGTGCCCCGCCGCATCTCGATGTGAATCAGCTGCAGCAGGGCCACTTGGAGCGAATAGCGATTGCCCGCCTTGAGCGCCGCGGTCATCGCCTGCTGCGCAAGCCACGCGCTCTTAGTCAGATCGTCTTCATAGAGCAGCGCGACGTTTTCAAGCCCGCCCAGCGCAGCCGCCGCCGTGACGAACAACCCCGACTCGCCGGCAATTGCCTGCGCGCGGCCGAAATATTCGGTTGCGCGCTCGGGCGGCAGCTCCATCGTAAGCGCCGCGATGCCCATGCGGTGGTACAATCGCGCGCGCACGTCGTCCGAATCCACCATCGCGGCAAGACGCCGCGCTTCTTCCATCGCCGCAAGCGCCTGCGGAAGGCGCCCGGCAAAGGCATAACCGGGCAGCAAGAAGCTTGTGGCCTCAGCGCGCACGTCTAAACTCAGAACGACGTCGGCCGCAACCGGCTCGAGCAGCGTAATGATATCGCGGCTCTGATTGAAGAGCAGCGAGGCCAGCCGGAGAGCCAGCGATGCTCCGAGCGCGCGATCTTCACACTGCGCGATTGCCCGTTCGAAGAGCGCCTGCGCGCGATCGAAGCGGCCGGCGTCCGATTCGCGCATGCCGCGCAGCGCAATAGCGTATCGTATTCTCCGAACGGATGTGCTGCGGCAGCGCATCCAAGGCCTCGCCGACGGCATCACCGTGCGCATGTTCCATGAGCGCGAGTCCGTGCTGCGCGAGCATGCGAAGCACGTCGTCCTGCGCTTTAGCGGCCGCGAAGACGCGCAAGGCGGGTGCGATGCGACCGGCTTCTTCAAGCGCGCGCGCGGCGCGCCGGCGCGTTTCATTCACGGCGGCATCGCCTTGCAGTTCCAGCTCGTGGCGCAGAAATTCGGCAAACAGATCGTGCGCGCGGTAGACGCCCGGGCGTTCGGGATAGATGAAGGCCACGCGGTCGCGCAGCGACTCCACGCGGGCTTTGGCGCGCGGATATCCCGCGCAGCGAAGCACGTCGAGATCGATCTCCGGAAGAAACGCGATGAGACGGAGCAGCTCGCGGTCTTCTTCGGTGAGCGCGTTATAGACTTGCTCGGCAAGGTACAGGTAGACCATCTCGCGCGTGCTCGCAGCGATGTTGCGCAGGTCGACCGATCGCGTGGAATGCGCAGTGCGAAGCTCAGGGCGGTCGGCCAGCCCGAGGTCATCGCGAGAATCTGTTCGAGCTCCTCGTCGCGCACCGAAACGCGAACGGTCTTTGCCGTTTGGCGCGCTTCATCGATGGTGAACGCCAGGTCGTGTTCGTCGATGCCCAGGTCCATCTCGCCGTATGCGAGCCACGATCCCACCGGCAGATCCAGCGCGGAGCGCGAACTTAAGATCCAGCGCGCGCGTCCCTTCGTGCGTTCGATCAGCGAGACTAAGAATCGCGCGATCTGCGGGTCGCTCTCGGCCAGTTGCAAATCGTCCACGGCAATCACGCCGCTAAAACTCTTGATGTGCGCGTGCATCCACATGGCAAGATCGGCACCGGGCGTGCTGGAGGATGCATTCTTCTCGTAGGCGCCGGAAACGGTTTTGCGCGCATCGGGCGCGATGACGGTTAACGACTCGGAAAAGCCGCGCAGAAAACCGAGGAGACTGCCGTGTTCGGGGCGCATGTCGAAGCGCGCGACGTCATCCTGGGCCAACGTTTGAAGATACTGCCGCAGCGCAACGGATTTGCCGTAGCCGGCAGGTGCAACGATCAAGACGACGCGCTGTGCTGCTGCGGCGGCGATACGTTCGATTAAGCGGGGGCGTGGAATCGGGGTGAACGCGCCACCCGTCTCGATTCGCCCGTCCGCGGCTACGGGGCGTATCATTCTGCGTAGCGCTTAGCCCAATGGGCAGGTGGACCCTTCGGCAAGCAAGCGCGGGATAAGTTAAGCCAGTGTATCGACGGGCGCACGGTACTCTTCGGTTCCGTCATAAAATCCCAACAAGTGCTCTTCGAGCTGAGCATGGCGGGCTGTTTGTCCAGGCGCTGGTACTCTGCGGCATTCTGCTTGCGGAACTCGTCCCAGTCCGCTTTGCTCTCCCAAACATCCACGGTCACATAGATGCCGGGCTGATCCTTGTGCCGGAAAAGCCGCGTGCGCCGGTAGCCCGAGTGACGGCCGAACAAGGCCGCCCACGGCCCCTGCGATCCGTAAGCGTGTTCGAACGCCCGGACCTGCTGTGGATGAACGCGGTAGCGATAAAAGATCTCAACCATCGGCGCTCTTCATTATATCGGCAAAGCGCGGGAAAACGCTCCTTCAGGATTAAAACCTAGCCGCCCATGCGCCCGCATTCAGACCTGGTAGGGGACCTTCCCACGGTCTCGCAACGCGACGTTGCCGAGGCGATGCCGGTGCTTGTCATGATGTCGGGTCCGGACGGGGTGGTGACCTATTTCAACAGCCGCTGGTATGAGTACACGGGCCAAGAACCGTTCGAGCGCGACGCCCAGGCCCAATGGGTGAACTTCCTGCACCCCGACGACGCCGCGGTGGTGGCGCGCGATTGGAGCGATGCCGTCGCGCGGGGAAGCGATCTGATCGAAATGCAGTACCGCCTTCGCGAAGCGGCCACCGGGGAGTACCGCTGGTTTTCTGCCCGTGCGATTGCGATGCGCGACGCGGGCGGAAATTTGGTGCAATGGATCGGCACGGCCATGGACATCCACGACGAACGTGAGGCCAAACTCAAACTGACGGCTCTCTACGAGCAGCAGCGCACGGTTGCATCCGCTTTTCAAGAGGCCTCGCTGCCCCCGCGGGCGCCGATTGCCGACGATCTCGCCATTGACGCGTTCTATCAGCCCAACTCGCAACACCTGGCCGTGGGCGGCGATTGGTACGACGCTTTTACACTCCCCGACCAGTCGGTCGTCGTTTCCGTGGGCGACGTTGTGGGACACGGGCTCGAGGCCGCGATCATCATGGGCAAGATCCGCTACAGACTTGCGAACGCTGATGATGCGCGCGTATTGGGAGAACGCGCTAAATTTGCCGTCCGCATTGCGAAGCGTTGAAGATGTCTTGCATGACGAGCATCCGGACGCAGCAGCAACCGCATTCCTGGGGGTCATCACTGCCGATCGCGAGCGCATGCAGTTCGTGAGCGCCGGTCATCCGCCGCCGCTGCTCTGCGGCAAGGGCTCCGCGAACTTCTTGACCTCGTTCGGTTCGCCGCTGGGTTGGCGGTTCGATCAGCAACGGGCGCAACGTGAAATCGAGCTGCGCGACGCCGAGCATCTGGTGCTCTATACCGACGGATTGGTCGAGGCAGGCCGCGATATAGATGAAGGCATGGAGCACTTGCTCCGCGTGGTTCAGACGAGCGAACCCTTCGATTCCGCTTCCCCGGCGCAGCGCATAGCCTCCGAAGCCCTCTTGGAAGAACCGCATGACGACATCGCAATTCTGACGGTGTCATTTAAGCGCGCGGACCTTAACAATTCCATCTCGCGCCGGTAGAATTCCACCGCGTCCGGCGGCACGCACTCCATCGATTCGCTCGTCATCGCTTCGGCAAACGCTTTTTCCGCAGCATGTTCGGGGAGCGCCCCCTCTGCCAGTTCCGCGGCCAACGTCTTCACGCGCAACCAAATGCGATCGTAACCCGTCATCTGAATCCCCCCAAAAAGCTAAAATGCCCTGGAAGGAGGGGTCGCGTCTAGCCCTCGCGAGCCCCCCTTCAGGAAGTTCATCATAGACTGCGCTCGCTTACACGCCAATCGGGCTTACGGTCCCTGCTCCACGGGCCTTTCGCCTGCCTGGAGTCACACCGTTCCTTCGCCCGGTTGGCCGGAGTGGGAGCCGGGGTCCCTCGATTGCTTCTTCTGCTGGTACGCTTGCCATCCGCGATGGGCCATTCCCACTGCCGCCAGTGCAAAGCCGATGAACCGAACCGCGCGAAATATCTTTCCCATTTTCACCTCTGTCTGCGGTGTTATACCCGCCCGAGCCGGGCGCGCTCTATCGCTTGCCTGCAGACCGGCCTTCTAGAAGCCGCGAGCTTTCGAGCCGATACGAGGCGTATGCACGACTCTCAAGTCGAAGAACCGGCCTTTCGCGTTGATTGGGCAAAGTTGAACAACGAATTGTTCGGACGGATATATGCCGATGGCGACTTGCACGCTCGTTACGAGCGCGCCAGCGCCGACGAAGCGCCACTCATCTGTTCGAACGTTTTTGATGAACTAGCCCAGGACGCTGCGGAATTTGTGCAGCGGTTCATTATTATCACGCACTAAGCGCGGTGCCCACCGTATGGCATGCAGGGCCGTTACGGTAGTCGCATTCTTCTTTGTCGCGTCGCGCAAAGGCCTGGAGCAAGAGCGACGATGAAGAACTGGCCCGCCTGTACAGTGCGGGCAACACCATTGCCGATCTTGCGCTGCTCTTCGGGCGCACGTACAACGGGGTACGCCAGCGGCTCGGACGCCTTGGGCTGCTTCCCACGGGCCCGGCGCCTGCCGCTGCCGCGGCCTAACATCATTGGCCTACAATGTGACTACATGATTAAGGAGAATATCCGGGAGATCAAGGAGAACTTTTCCGCGTTCGTGGAGCGTGCCGAACGCGGCGCGATCGTTATTGTATGCCGGCGCAATGAGCCTATCGCAGAACTGCGGGCGCTTCCGCGCAAACGCACGGCGCGCGTTCTGGGCTCGCCGGTGCAAGGTCTGCACGTTTCAAAGAGCCTTCTTCGAACCGCTATCGCCCGAGATCGAAGCGCTGTTTTCCGGGGACGATGTTTGAACATCTTGCTCGAGACGGTCACGTTTCTCTGGGTCATGGAAGACTCGATCGAACTGAGCGCGGCAGCGCGCGGAGCCTTACAGGACTCCGAGAATATCGTCCATTTGAGCGGCGTCCGCGTGGGAGATATCGGTCAAGCACGCGATTGGAAAACTCGCGTTACCGCAGTTGCCTAAGCAACTAATCCCGGCGCAGCGCATCGCACGCGGCATCCTCGAGCTGCCCATTTCGGAGTCGGCTACGCTTCATTTGAGTGCCTTGCCGGCGCTGCATCGCGACCCGTTCGATCGAATTATCGTTTGCCAAGCGATCGAGCATGCTATGACCGTGGTTACGCCGGATCCGCTTATTTCCGCCTATCCGGTGCGCGTGTTGTGGTAGGCGGCCTCTTAAGGTCCGTCGGGGTTATAGACCTCCGGGGCCTTGGTTTGTTTTTCCAGGGCGGGCAGCTTCTGCGCCGCTAGGCGCGCATCGAGCGGGCGCAGCGTAGCGCGCTCGAACAACTGCACCGCGCGCATGCGGTCCAGCGTGAGCGCGTCGGATATGCGCGTTTTGCGTTACTTGCGAGCTGGGCAGCGGACCGTACGTTCCGCCTGCGTAACCAAGCGCCGATTGGAGCCGTTCGCGCAGAATGTCGGTGAGGAAATCGTTGTCCTGATCGTTCACCGGATTTTGCGTGATCGTGAGCAGAAGACGTTTCGCTTGAATCGCAACTCGGTCACTGCCCAGTAGAGTGACCCTTGCCCTCGGGGGCTTAGTCCCTGCGAGCGCAGCGGCGCTTCGTTGATAACGGTGGAGAGCACATTGAGCGCCGCATCCACGCGATCGAAATCATCGTACAGCGGCACCTGCTCGTTGTACGCGGTTCGCGGCTGCGCGGCCGTAAAGTGCGTGCGCGGGTCTTGCCGCACGACGACCGGCGTGCGCATCGTCAGACCGCCCGCGTGCACGAGGGCGGTATACGTTCCGGGCACCACGGGCACGCCGTTAGCAAGGCCCGAATTCCAGGGCGGCGCGAACTTCCAATCTACCGGCTTATCTTGCGTCGTGTCCCACACGAAGCGGTTGAAACCCGCCTGCGGGCTTAAATCTTTCGCGCTGAAGTGGCGTATCGCATGACCGCGCGCGTCCAAGATCTCCGCGTGCGCGTCCTTGTCCAGGCGATCCAAATAAAAAGTGATGATGGCGCCGTACGGCGGTGCGGCGCCGTCGGTATGCGTGCCCGACCATTGATGGGTATTCCATTGATACGCCGCGCGGACCGGAAAGAGCCGCGTGCCGCTTGCCGTTTGCCACTGCTGCAGCGGCGTGAGATCGTCCAGCACGTACACCGCCCGGCCGTGCGTTGCCAGCAGCAGATCGTTGCTGTCGGGCTGCACGGCAATGTCTCGCACCGAGACGGCCGGCATATTCAAACTGACTTGCGCCAGTGCGCACCGCCGTCGAACGAAGCCCACAGCCCGGTGTCCATGCCGACGTAGATCAGCTGCGGATTGCGCGGATCGATGCGAACCGAATGCGCCTGACTTTCCAGCGGAAGGCCTTGCGAGATGTCACGCCACGATGCGCCCAAATCGTGCGTGACGAAGACGTGCGGCGTGCGATCGCCGATCATGTGCGCGTCGTAGACCGCGTACGCGGTGCGCGCATCGTGCGTCGAGGCCGAGATGCTTGAAAAACGTCCGTACCCTTGACGCAGCACATTCTTCCAATGCGCGCCGCCGTCGGTGGTGACTTGGATCAGTCCGTCGTCGGTGCCCGCCCAGCTCGCCGCGCCGCGCGCTTGAGGGTTCGAGCGAGAGGATGGTCTCCGATGTTTCGGCGCCGGTCACGTCGAGCGTTATTCCGCCGCTCATCGCTTCGTGCGCGCGATCGTTGCGCGTGAGGTCGCCGCTGATCTGCCGCCAGTGCATGCCGCGATCGCTGCTCTCGAACACCGCGTTGCCCGCCACCCACAGCCGGTGCGGATCGAATGGATCGAACGCGAACGGCGTTTCCCAGTTGAAGCGGTACGTCAAATCGCGCGGCGCAACGGCGTTCTGGTCGCGCAGATACGGCTGCACGTAGACCACCTGCCCGGTACGCATGTTGGTGTACGAGAGCTCGCCCTGCGCGTTGCCGCCGCCGCTGGTGTCCCAGACGATGTTCGGATCGGCAGGGTCGGGCATGGCGTACGTGCCGTCGCCGCCGCCTTCGTCCGACCACTGCGCTGCGGTGATCGAATAGCCGAGCGGATTATTCGGCGCGCACCACACGCCGTTGTCTTGCAACGGCGCGCAAACGTGGTACGGGTTCTGCCGGTCGTAGCCGATGTGGTAGAGCTGCGCGATGGGCAGATTGTGCGGCATGCTCCAACTATTGCCGTTATCGAACGAGAACGAGGGGCCGCCGTCGTTGGCCTCGATGATGCGCTTGGCATCTTTCGAAATCCACATCGCGTGGTTATCGCCGTGCACGCCGCGCGCGCCGACCTTCCAGGTTTTGCCGCCGTCTTTGCTCACCGCAACGTGCACCGAGAGCGTCCAAACGTGATTTTGATCCGTCGGATCCACATAGACGTGCGTATAGTAAAACGGCCGCTCGTCCATAAGCGTATTGTTCGAGATCATGTGCCAGGTCAGGCCGCCGTCATCGCTGCGCCAGAGCAGGCCCTGCTTCAGATTCGATCAGCGCAAAGATGCGCTTGGGATTCGACGGTGCAACTGCAACGCCGATGCGGCCCGTGGCTCCGCCGGGCAAGCCGTTGCCCGAGAGCCGCTGCCAGGTTGCGCCGAAGTCCGCGGACTTGTAGAGCCCGCCGTTCGGGCCGCCGCTTTGCGAACTCCAACCCGTGCGCCGGTAATCCCACATGCCCGCATACACCACGCCCGGTTCGGCATCCGCCGCGCTCATATCCGAAACGCCGGTGCGCGGCGTACTGTACAGGGTTTTCTTCCACGTGCGTCCGCCGTCGCTCGTGCGGTACATGCCGCGGTCCAACGAATCCGCGAACGGATCGCCCAGCACGCCGGCGAGCACGACGTTTGGATCGCGCGGATCGATCAAAATGCGCGCGACCAGCGCGTTGTGCAGCCAGAGCACGTGATGCCACGTGCGCCCGGCATCCTCGCTGCGGTACAAGCCGTCGCCCTGAATGACGTCGTTACGCGGTGCGCCCTCGCCGGTGCCCACCCATACCACGTTCGGATTGACCGGATCGTATCGCAATGGCGCCGATCGACTGCACGTCCTGCAAGTCGAAGACCGGCGACCAGGTGCCGCCCGCGTTGGTGGTGCGCCAGACACCTCCGCCCGCCGCGCCCGCGTAGTATAATGAGGAATCCAGATCCGTGCCGGCAACCGCTCCTAGGCGTCCGCCCGAGACTTGCGGCCCCAAATTGCGGAACTGCAACTGTGCCAACGGATCGGGCGCGGGCGTAGCCCCGCAGCAAAACAGCAACGCGATGAATGGATAAACGAAACGACGCATAACCCGCCTGTTTGCCGCGACGCTCCCGGTGTCATCCCGTTACTGCCGCTTTTCCGGAGGTCCCCATGCGCCGTTTTTCCGCTCTCTGGCTGCTGGTACTGCTCGTGGCGGCGACCCCCATGCAGCAGCTTACGCCGCTCACCGGTACGCTCGTGCGCGTAGCGGCGAACGCCGTCGTCGTCAAAACATCCGCCGGTAACCAGACCGTAACGTTCGGCCCGCACATGCGCTTTTTCGGCCTGGAGAAATCCTCGCTGGCCAACGTCGGGCAAGGCTCGTTCATCGGGACGACCGTCGTTCCGCAGGCGAACGGCACCTACATCTCAACCGAAGTGCACATTTTTGCCGCCGCACTGCGCGGGACGGGCGAGGGTTTTACCAAGATGGACAGCCAGGGCCGTCACATGATGGCGAACAGCACGGTGAAGAGCGTCTCGCACGCACGCATGATGGCCAACTCCACGGTGCGCACCGTCGGTACGCGCGGCGGCAGCAAAACAATTACCATGACGTTCCCGAGCGGCACGAAGACCATCGTGATTCCGGCAAACGCGCCCGTGGTTTACATTGAGAGCGGTTCGCGTGCCATGCTCGTTCCGGGCGCGCACGTTCGTCTCGGCGTGCGCAGTGCGAGCGGCAAACTTACTGCGTCCTACCTCTTAGTGGGCGAGCACGGCATCGTTCCGCCGATGTAGCCATTCCATCAGCACGTTCGCGATCAGATCGGCGATTTGTTTTAAGCGCGGAGCAAGCCACGATCGCTGAGAGGGGCAAGTAACCTCGCCAAGTTCTAAGACGACGGCGCCGTTGCGCGCGCGCACTTGCCGGAAGCCGTAATAGTCGCTCAGGTTCTTGGTGAAATTGTCGGGCATAAAACCGAAGGGAAAGAACGCGCCGTACGCGCGGCGCCACTGGTTGGCAAGCGGCCGGGACGCTTGGGTGTGATAGCCGATCGATGCTTTGCTGCCGCAGGCGGGATCCGTTCCGTCGAAGTGGATAAAAACCGCGCTGCGCCACAGCGAACGTGCCCTCGAAATCGGCCGGCTCGCGCGCAACGCTCAGGCCGTGCGCGCGCAGCACGCGCGCGGCCTCGTCGGCGACGATCGTATTCCACGCGCTCTCTCCCGCCGCACCCATGTTGCAGGCATGATGAAAGTGCGCGCAGCTTTGCGGGCGCCCCTCGTGCCCTGCCGAGATCAGCACGTCGTAGTGGAGCAGCGCGGCAACCAGCAGATGCAGCACGGCGTTACGTCAGCCCGACCAGCAGTTTGATCTCGGGCGAGGGCTCCACTTGCAGCTCGGCGGCAAGCGTCTCGCGATAGCGGCGGTATTGCCGCAGCGCGGCACCCCGGTCGCCGATTGCCAGGTGCGCGTTGATCGCAAGCGTTCGAGCGGTTTCATCGCACGGATCGTAGGCAATCATCTCTTCAGCCAACTGCAGTGCGTGCGCGGGATCCCCTTCGCGCAAAGCATCGGCACCCAAACGGTGCGCAATTTCCAGCGCAGCTCCCAGAGATGCCGGTCGGTCGGCTCGAACCATTCCCAATGCTGCATGCGCTCCGGACGGGGGCGGCTGAGCCGGTCGTGCGCGTGCTCGAGCGCGCGGCGCTCGCTGTGACTCAGGCCGGTGCGCCCGCGAAGCGCGGTGACCAAGCGTTCCGTTTCCCACAGGTCCACGCGCACGTCATCGTGCAGCGCGTACCCTTCCTTGCCGCGAACGATCGCCTCGCCGGTGTTGAGCTGCCGGCGCAGACGGTGCAGGCATACGCTGAGCGCGTTGCGCGCCGCGTAGTCGTCCAGTTCGGGCCACAGCAGGTCCGCCAAACGCCCGCGCGGTACGATTTCGCGGCGCAGCGCAAGGGCAACGAGCAATGCAAGTTCGCGTTCGGTCAGCGTTATTTCGCGCCCGCTCGCGCGCACGACGCCGTCGGCAAGGCCGATCTCCAGCATCGGCGTGCGCTCTACGCGTTCGCGCTCCAGACGGTGCATAAGCGCGCCGAGCATGCCGGTTTCGCTCCGGTGCGCCGCAACGGCGTCCACCGCACGCACCAGCGGAGGCGAGTCGCAGTGCTGCGCGGCACGCGTTGCGCTTCGCACGTGCTCTTCAAACTGCAGGTCATCGAAGAACGCCAGCGTGATGTGCGCCAGGCACTCCATGAACGGGCCGCCGTATTGCCGTGCGGCATCCACGGCTGCGCGCGCATGGCGTACGGAATGCGTCCGGTCTCCGGCGTTCGCGGCGGCGATGATGCGCCCGCACGCAACCCATTTTGGTAAGTCCGCATCTTGCGGCTCTTCCGCGCGCCCGCGGACGACGGCCGCAAAATAGCCGAAGCCGCGCACGCCGCTGTGATTGACCGCTTCTTCCAACTGGCTCGCGTACCGCGCCAGCGTTGCGTCATCGCCCGCCAGCCATGCACCGAATGCGGCCTCGGCCAAGTCGAAGGCCACGAAGTTTTGCAATCCCGAACGCTTCGCCGCTTCCAGGGCGCGATCGACGAATTGCCGCGCGATTGTATATTCGCCGCGCACGCGCGCGACGTCGGCGCCGAGCGCAAGCAGCGTGCCCGAAGCCATCACGTCCATGCCGCCCACGAGCGGCAGCGCGACCGTAAGATCGCGCTCTGCGCGGCTGAGCAAACCGGTGCGCGCGCGCATGAGCCCGAGCAGGTACAGCAGATAGCCTTCCAAATAATTTTTCGGCTGCTCGGTGACGTGGTGCTCTTCCGCAAAGCGTTCCAATAACTCGATCGCTTCGTTGAGCAGCCCCATGTAGCTCATAAACAGCACGCGGAAGGCCAGTATGTAGTAGCGTTCCATGGGCGTAGCTTCCGGTGAGAGCGTGCGCCAGAGGGATTCTGCCTCGTCGAGCAACTCTTCGGTGTCCACGCAAAAGATGCGGAGCAGTGCCGTGACCGCCCACAAGCGCGGGTAACGCTGCACGAGCGACCGGTCCAGGCAGGAGAGCACGCGCGCGTATTGCATCGAAGGCGCGTGATCGCGAATCACTTCATGCTGTCCCAGCGCTCGCGCTGCCGCGCCGCGGTCGCCGCGCGCCAAGTGCAACTCCGCGGCGCGCTGAAAATTCTTCTCGCTCTCGAACCGCGCAGCGGTCCGCGCGAGCAGTTCGTTGCGTTGTTCCTCGCAGTGCTCGGTGAGCAGTGAGGCGAGCATGGGATGAAGTTCGAACTCTCCCTGCAGATTGCGCGTCAAGAAGGGCGATTCGCGGGCGAAGTCCGCCAAGGCGCGCACGGCGGCCTCGTCGCCCAGCGCCGCGTTCAAATCGGCCACGGTTGCGCGCTCGATGCACGCACACGCAAACAGCGCCGAGACCAGCCCAGCGTCCAGCGAGTCGAGCACCTGGTCTGCTAAGTAGTCATGCAGCTCTTCGAACGCAATATCGTCCAAACTCTGCAGTAAATGCTCCATGCGCCCTTCGTTCTCAAAGCGTTTGAGGAGAAAGACGGCAATGGGCCACCCTTGCGAGAGTTCGAAGATGCGTTCCACGACGGCGGCGGGCGCGGTTTGCAGCCCGCCGACGGGTGAAAGACACGCGTGAGTTCGCTGCGCTCGAACGCCAGATCTTCGGCGCGTAATGTCAAGATTTCGTGCGGCGCCGCAAAGCGCGTCAAATGCACGCGCAGGTTTTCGCGCGCGCAAACGACCACGGTGCGCCCCTGCGGCCGGTGCGTGAGCAAGCGCGCAAAGAACTCGCGCGCCGTTTGGTTGCGTGCGATGTGCTCGGCGTTCTCGAACACGAAAAACGCTTGCTCCGTCGGCGTTTTCCACGCTTCAAGCGCAAGGTTCACGCGCTCGGCAACGCTGGTTCCGCCATCGCCCAGCATCAGCTCGCGCTGCGTCAGGGTGCGCGTGCGGTTGGGGCTTTCGTGCGCGAGCGCCGGCACCAACCGGCGCGCCAGATCCAGATCGTCGGCGATGCCGGAAACGTCACAGATGGCGGCCGATTTGCCGATAATCAACTGTCGAGCCAGCGTGGATTTGCCGAACCCCGCGGGCGCGATCAGGGCGAGAATCTTCGGTTGGGCGCGCTCAACCCGGTCCAAAAGCGCGTCGCGCCGCAGCTCTAGCAAGCCCGGTAGCAATGTCACCCTTGCCTACTACGACGCACCCGGGCGCCCGGACCCCCCAGAGCATGGGGTTGCCTGTAAGCATTTTGTAATTGGTCGGCAATAGTCCGTAAGAACCATGAAAAGCTCTTACGGTACAGTAAAGCGAACGCTCGGCCGTACCCCGAGTTAAAGAAGGGGTTAGTACTGGGTGCTCAGAGCCGTTGCCCACGCTCTACCAGGGAGAAATTCACGGATGGCCCTTTCACCCAATCCGCGGCCCGCGTTATGGTCGTCGGAAAAGACCCGCTTGTCACCCGAACCTTGACAGCTTCTTAGAACTGGACGAAGAGATTGAAGTTATCGGTGAGGCGCTCACCATCGGAACCGCTCCCGTCGCCGAGATGCGGCCCGACATCGTGATCTTGGACGAGGCCGATCAGGCCGTTGCCACGTCCCGGGCGGAAACGTACCTGGGCGAGGTCGCCCCGGAGACCCGGCTGTGCCTGCTTGAGGCCCTGCGCGAGTTAACGCTCGAGCAGATGCTGAGCGCCGTTAAAGAGATGGCCCCGGAGCCGTCACAAGACCGGCGCGCCAGGCATTTGCAGGTCGTGGCCATTCCCGCCGAACGGGACGCGCTGGCAACGCTTTCCGAGCGCGAACTTGAGGTGGTGCGCTTGGTTGCAGAGGGGCTCTCGAACAAAGAAATCAGCGGCCGGCTCTCGCTTAGCGATAAGACGGTTAAGAACCACATCTCGCATATTTTAGCGAAAATGAACCTGACGGCGCGTACCCAAGTTGCTGTCTACGCCATCAGGGCCGGCCTGGTCTAAAACTTTCTCCACGGTGCAGCAGCAAGCCGCCCGGTGCAACCGCGCCGGGCGTTCTTGCGTTCTGTAGCATGGAATCGCCCGTGTTTGGGCAAAAGGCGGGCGACGATGCACGATAAAAAATTTAATTGGGTTACCTTAACGGCTTTATTGCTTATTCACATCGGGGCCATCGGCGTGTTTTTCCCGATGTTCTTCTCGTGGTGGGCCATTGTCGTGTTCGCCGTGGTTTCGTACCTGACCGGCGCGCTCGGCGTGACGCTGTGCTTCCATCGCACGCTCACGCACCGCAGCGTACGGCTTATCAAACCGGTTGAATATCTAACGGCCATTTTCGGCACGCTGGCCTTCCAAGGCGATCCCATCCAGTGGGTCGCCACGCACCGCCTTCACCACGCGCAAGCCGATCAACACGGCGATCCGCACAGCACCGTGAAGGGCTTCCTGTGGGCGCACATGGATTGGCTTTACAAACCCAATCCGAACATCCCGCGCACCAAAGAAGACTACCAGCGCTACTGCCCGGACCTTTGGAGCGATCCGTTCTACCGCGTGCTGCACGTACTTCACTTGCCGCTGCAGATTTTGCTGGCGGTCGCGCTCTTTGCACTAGGCGGCTGGCCGTTCGTTATTTGGGGCATCTTCGCGCGTCTGGTGTTTGCCTACCATTCGACGTGGCTCGTGAACAGCGCAACGCACATGTTCGGCTACCGCACGTATAAAACGACCGATCTTTCGACCAACTCCTGGTGGGTTGCGGCGATCTCGTTCGGCGAGGGCTGGCACAACAACCATCACGCATTCCCGTACTCCGCGCGCCACGGCATGGCGTGGTACGAGATCGACATGACCTGGTGGACGATCCGTCTGCTCAAGCTCATGCGTCTTGCGGATAAAGTGCGCGTGCCCAGCGCGGCCTTGCGCGAGCGGCTGCGGCTGCGCGCGGTGCAGGCGGACACGAACGCGGCTTAGCTTCGTAGCACGCGGCCCTTCGGCAGGCTCAGTCCGATTCTCGGGAATCGTAGTCCTTCGACAGGCTCAGGATGACGATGAGGGGGCTGTATTTTATTGCGGCGGCGTTTGCCGTCAATATGTTGGGGACGACGTTGCCGACGCCGTTGTATCCGTTGTATCAGCGCGAGCTGGGGATTACCGGGCCGATCATCACGGTGATCTTTGCGGTGTATGCGCTCGCGGTCGTCGCCGGGCTATTGCTCTTCGGACATCAGTCGGATCGCATCGGGCGCAAGAAAGTGCTGCTGCTTGGGCTTGCGCTCTCCGCGTGTAGCGCGCTTGCGTTCTTCTTCGCCCATGGTGTTGAACTGATGTATGCCGGGCGCGTGCTTTCCGGAATTTCCGCCGGCATCTTTACCGGCGCGGGCACGGCGGCGATGGTGGATTACGCTACGGCCGAACGGCGCCGTGCCGTCACCCTGCTTGCGGTTGTCTTCAACGTCGGCGGTTTGGGGCTTGGAACGCTGCTCTCGGGGTTGCTTGCGCAGTATGCGCCGTATCCGCTGCAGCTTTCGTACGCGGTCGATTTCGCGCTCGTGGTGCTCGCGCTTTGCGGCGTGCTTGCGGCGCCGGAAACCGTGGCGGATGCGCGCGGCTCGTTTGCGTTCTCGTTCCAACGGTTACGCGTGCCGCAAGAGATCCGCGGGATCTTTATCCGCGCGTCCGTCGCGGCCGTTTGCGCGTTTGCGGTTGCCGGCGTTTTCAGCGCGGTTGCGCCGGCGTTTTTGGCAACGGGAGTGCACGTTCATTCGCCCGCGGTTACGGGCGTGCTGGTCTTTTTGCTCATGGGGACATCGGCGCTTGGTCAAACGCTGGTCGAACGCGTTCCCAAAGGCACGGCGTTTACGATTGGCTGCGCGTTGCTCTTCATTGGGCTTGC
Source organism: Vulcanimicrobiota bacterium (assembly GCA_963702335.1). GTDB lineage: Bacteria > Vulcanimicrobiota > Vulcanimicrobiia > Vulcanimicrobiales > Vulcanimicrobiaceae > DASSRQ01. Next base: position 67,174 of record CAVPCC010000024.1, read on the forward strand.
GTGTCTTGCCGTGTCGATTGCGCTGCACAGCTTGGCGGCCATCTTCGCCGCCGCGATCACCGACGGGATTGGGCAGGGCTTGGTGATGGGCTTTGGCCTTGCGAATATCAACGAACGCATTACGCAGCGCCGCGGCGAGGTGATCTCGGCGTACTTCGTGCTGATGTATCTGGGGCTGGCCATTCCGGTCGTCGCCGTTGGGTTTGCGGCGATCCCGTTGGGGCTCTCGACCGCGGGGCTGCTGTTTTGCGTGCTCGTCGGCGTGACGGTTGCGGGGGCGGGTGTTGCGGAGCTGCGGGCGGCGCGGTCGTAGGGTGGTCGGCGTTGGGAGGCCCCTCGGTTCCCTCGGGGTCCTTCGACAGGCTCAGGATGACAAGAGTGGGGCCTCGCGGTGACGAGAGTGGGGGCTCGCGTTGACGAGAGTGGGGGGCTCGCGGTGATGGTGGTGGGCATATGGTGGATATGGATTCAAATGAACATGGGCTCAAGCGGGAGCTTGCGCGGGGTGATTACGTTATTTTGAGCACCGGCGCAATCGGGCGTGCGCGGCAGGCGTATCCGGCGGGCTACGATGGGATTGTCGAGATCGAGATTGACGATCAGTCGATGAGCGAGCGTGCCGGCACGCTGGTGCTACCCGACGGCGATGCGCGCGAGAGACCGCAAGCGATTGCAGGCGATGTGTTTGAGCATCATTCGCAAGACGAGGCGCATACGCGCGAACCGGACAAACGCATGCGCGATTGAGCTCTTCTCTTGTCATCCTGAGCTTGTCGAAGGGCCCTGAGGTACCGAAGGGCGTTGCAACCGTTGCGATGCCCCTCGGTTCCCTCGGGGTCCTTCGACAGGCTCAGGATGACAAAGTGGGGGCTTGGGATGACAAAGTGGGGGAAGACAAGGGCGCCCCGCGTGGTGCGCGGGGCGCCTTGTTTGGCCTCACCTCTGAGGCTAGCTGATGTTAGAGCTTAACCTGTGCTTGTAGGTACAGGTTAAACGGGAAATATCCGCCGACGCTGTTGTTGAACTTCGGAAGATAGCTCTGTTGTTCCCAAGGATACGCGGCTACTCCGTAGTTGGCGCTTGCCGTGGTTGGGCTTGCACCGTTGTAGAAGTTGCTCACGTAGTTGCTGTTTGCCAGATACCCGCAGTTGTATTGGCTCGTCGGGTATGCGGTTGTCCACGGTTCTTTCGAACCGCCGAAGCACGTGTGCCACAGGTCGGAGCCGGTGAGTTGCAGCGTGACCTTCGGCGATACGTCGTAGAGAGAGCTGCAAGTTCAGCATTGCGATGGTGGGTTCGTTGAATCCACCGGGGGTCGCAAATTTGCCCGTCTGCGGATTGGGCACGTACAGGTATCCGTATACCGGTGCGCTGCCCACGTTGGTTTCCTGCGTGAAGTCGCAGTTCAGCGCCGTTGCCGAGCCTGCGGCTACCACGCCGCTCGTTCCCTGATTCTCCGCGCAGTTACGCGGATCTTCACCGACGACGTCGTACGGGCTTCCGTACTGCGCGCCGGCTTGGATCTGCATGCTGGGCGTAATCGCGAACTTCGCGTGGCGGTAGTTCAGCACCAGGTTCGTAACGTACGGGGAATTGAACCAGGAGTAGTTGTTGGGGTTCAAACCGCCGCCCGCCAACGCGGTGACACCCTGCGGGTACCAGCCGTTGAGCGGAAGCAGCGCGTTTGCGTTGACCGGCGACATGTTGTAATACGGATTGGCAATAGCCGTTCCGCCGCATGCCGCAGGCGTCGAGGAGTTGGGGGCGTAGCATCCGCACTCCGCCGCCCGCCGACGTCAACGCGTTGAAGTTGTTGACGGCGATCTGTTCCTGTTGGATTTGGCTCGAGCCAAGCAGCGGTTGGAACTGAACCTGCGACTTCGTATACGTAAACGACAACAAACCGGAGAGACCGTCCTTGTTGAAGTCGCCGTAATTGAGTTGAGATTCAACGCCGTAGACTGCGGGCTTTTCCGACCGGAATTTGCGTTACAAAACCGGCTCCGATGAACGACTGCTCTTCCCAGTTGGAAGTGGTGTCGTAGAACGGGGTGATCTTGAAACTAACCGCCGTGCCGTGCAGGCGTTTCTCGAGCGAGAGATCGTACTGCGCCGACGTTTGCCCCGGTATGGCGTGGAACGGCGAGAACGTCCCCAAGTTCAAGAAGTTGCCCCACAGGTTGGCTCCGCTTCCGCCGCGGTAGAGATACTCCACGGCAGCCGAGAGCGGGGGTTCCGCGTACCGGCCGGCCGAGAAGCGCCAGACGGTATCCGGGTTTTGCGTATACGTTGCGGAGACGCGCGGGCTCCAGTATTTAATGGAGTACACGCTGGGCGTGTTCAGCGTAAACGCCGGCACGCCGGGAGTGGCTCCATTCGGATGCGCGTATCCCGCGGCGCAGGTGGGTTCGAGCACGATCGGCGCGGGCGGAAAGACGCCCGGTCCGAGCGGTTGCGTTTGCACTGTGCCGTTGGTGGGATTGTAGCACGCGTAGTTCTGAACGATCTGCGCGTAGAACGGGTTCTGACCCGTATTCGCATTGGTCAATCCGTAGTTGAATTGATCGTAGCGAATGCTGGCGTTGATGGTCAGTTTCTCCGAGGGACGCCACTGATCTTCAAATGACGCCGCGTAGAAATTCGGCACGACGTTGTTGAACGTGCCGCTGGCGTTGCCGTTGTAGAGCGTTCCGAAGTACGCACCGTTCGCGGCTGCGTTCGCCGGTATCGGCGGTACGCCCGCAGCCGCTACGTGACCCGCGCTGCTCTGGTAGGGCTTGGTGCCTTGGTCGTCGGTGACGCCGCACGGCACGGCTGCGCCGGGTCCGTACGGAACGCCTTGGTAGGTGTAGGTGTTGCCGGTGTAGTTGTAACACGAGTAAACACCGTTGTGATCGGCGATTAAGCCGATGGGCGTGGTTGCGCCGCCGAGGAAGCCGGTGTTATTGAACCGGTTTACGTCGGCGTGCGTGTAGTTGGCCGTGAACTGCAGCAGATTCTTGTCGTTGATTTGGTTGAAGTACGACAAGATTCCGCCGGCCGTGTGCGTGACGAGATCGTAGTTCGGAGCGATGGGTGAGAACCCGGAGAGGTACGTCGAAGCGGCAAGGTTACCGTTCTCCGTCCAATCGCTGAAATACGTATAGCCCATCAGGCGTAGGAACGACTGACTGTTCAGCGGGTGCGTGAGCTGCACTTTGAATGCGCCGGTGTCGTTGTTCGTCAGGTTGTTCTGATCGAACGGAATCGGCGCGCCGGCAGCGCGGTTCTGCGGACTGTTCGGCTGGTAGTATCGCGAAGGCGCAATGCCGGCGATGTTCGTGCCGAACGGCAGGTTGTAGGTATAGGGGTCCGTGTATGCGGGGAAGTTCGGGGCTCCGCCCGTCGCCGCGCAGCCGAAGCCGACGCCGCTGGGTGGGCAGTACGGAAATCCGGTCATCGCGACCTCGTAACCGTTGATGCCGCCCGGGCCGCCTTGATCCGCGAGGTCGCTGCCGAAGTATTCCTTCAGCGCCGAACTGCTGGCCAGGATTTGGATGTCGTCCTTTTGCCCGTCATGTCGCGGAAGACCGAAGTGCAGGTTCACGACCGTCTCGCGATCGGTATTGAACGTGTCGGTTCCGAAGCCGTTCCAAAGCTGCGGTAAGCAACCTTGGGGCGGCAGCGTGGGATCCGCAAGCCCTAAGTTCGGGATTGCAGGCGTTGAGCACGCCTTGACCCGTGAACGTGAAGTTCGTGGCGAACCCGTACGTGCCGTACATCGATCCCAGTTGATCGAAGCTGGCACCGTCGTTGTTGTCGATGAAGCGGAACGCTTGATCGTAACCGCTGATTCCAACGTAGTAGCTGAAATTCCGGTTGGGCGATGCACCGCCCGCTTCAACGCGGGCCTCGTGATAGAACGCCTCGGTGGCAAGGCCGCCCGAAAGCGTTCCGTAACCGGGATACGTTCCGGTCTTGATGACCTGGTTGATGAATCCCGAGGTGCCCGTCGATGAGATGCCGGCCGGTCCGCCGCCCGTATAGACTTGCAGTTCCTGCAAACCTAGATTGGACGCCGTCGAGGCCGTGTAATTATCGAACGCGCGGTTAACGGGAATTCCATCGTACTCGAAACCCGTAAAGAACGGGTTGTTGCCGCGCACGATGACCGATTGATTCCAACCCGCGCCGCCCGTTCCGACCACCAGGCCCGGAACGGATGAAATGGCCGAGTATGCGGAATCAAGGTTCCCGCCGCCGCCCAGCGCAGCCGTTTTCTGGATATGCGAGGGGTCGACGTTGTAGATGTCGCCGCCGACACCCGACTTGACCAGACTGCCGGCCGTGGTGTGAACCGAAACAATGACCTTTAATTGTTTGGGCATTACCACCGCGTACGATTGAACCTGATCGGCGAACACCGTCACTCCCGTGAGTGACGTGTTTTGGTAATTCGCCTTCGTAACGTTGAGCGTATACGTATCGGGTGAGAGTGAAAGGAACGAGAAATGGCCGGTGTTGTCCGTTGATGTGGACGCACCGCCCGAAGGGGCGCTTACGGTGACGCGAGCGTCACTAACCGCAACCCCATCCGTGTCGCGTACGTACCCGGTGATACCGCCCGTCGTGCCAGCCAGTGCCCATGTTCCCTGGGCAAGCAACGATACGAGTAGTACCACCGCGACGAACGCATGCCGGATTCTTGGGTTTGGCATGGTTCCTCCTTACAGTGGCCTTTGAGTTTAAACTCAAGGCCCGCCGAGCTTAACAAGGCGCGTTCGGAGGTGTCGCTCATGTTCGGATGATTTTTAGAACAATCGGCTGATCTCGCCCGGTGTCACACCGAGCACACGCCGCATCGTGCGCGTCATGTGACTCTGATCGGCAAAACCGATCCGCGCGGCAACTTCGCTGGGCGGTTTTCCCGTAAGCAGCAGGTTGGCTGCCGCCTCAACCCGGCGTTCGATGACATACCGGTGAACCGGTACGCCCACGGATTCCTTAAAAAGCGCCTTGAGGTGCGAGGCGCTCATTCCGGCGACCGCGGCAAGCTCGGCAAGCGAGAGGTTCTGATCGAGGTTTGCGCTCAGGTACTCCAGCAGGCGGTTAGACTGCGATCGCGACAGCTTGCGCGGCACTTTTTCCGGCACGATGGGCGCATAGCGCCGCAGCAGATAGGCGGCAAGCGCCAATCCTAAACTATCGGCGTATAGGCGAAAGTTCGGGTCGCCGTCTTTGAGTTCGGCCAGAATCGCCCAACAGACGTGCTGCGCGTGCGCATCGGTGAGTTGCATTTGCGGCGCGAGAGCAATACGATCCGCATCCACGCCCATGCCCTCGGCAGCGGTGCGCACGAGCGCGGGGCTGATATGGATGCTCAGCATGCTGGTAGGACCCGCATCTTCCCATCGCGCGGTGTAACCAAGCGGTACGATATCGATGTCGCCCGGTTGCTGCAAGCGGCGATGCGTGCGTCCCGCAACGCGGCACGACGCGCGCACCGGGCCGCCGACGTCCATGCTTACGTGATGATTCGCACGTTGCGTTAGTTCGATCACACCGCCCGCCGTATCGATAAGCGTAGCGTCGAATCCGGTCCAGAACCGGCCCTCGCTCGACGCTCTCACGATGCGCGGCATATCGCTCATTCATGAGACAACGACTTGCGCGCATTGGGCGTGACCGTCGTTGTCATCCTGAGCCTGTCGTTGTCATCCTGAGCCTGTCGAAGGACGCCGAGGCATCGAGGCGCGTCGCGTGCCGCCCCTCGGGTCCGATTCCGCGGGAATCGGGCCTCGGGGTCCTTCGACAGGCTCAGGATGACGAATGTGGGAGGCTCAGGATGACAAATGTGGGAGCTCAGGATGACAAATGTGAGAGCTCAGGATGACTACGTTATTGTAAGAGTTTGTCGGGGGTGATTGGGAGGTCGCGGATGCGGATGGCGGTGGCGTTGAAGATGGCGTTGGCGACGGCGGCGGAGGAGCCGCAGATGCCTACTTCGCCGATGCCTTTTGCGCCGGCGGGATTGATGTTTGCATCGTCGTTCGGGACGATGATGAGTTCTACGTTGGGAATGTCGGCGTTCGTCGGAATCAGATATTCCGAGAGCGTTGCGTTCATGATGCGGCCGATGCGTTTGTCGTAGCGAGAGATCTCGTAGAGCGCCATGCTGATGCCCCAGACCACGCCGCCCAGAAACTGACTGGTTGCGGTCTTCTCGTTCAGGATGCGGCCGCCGTCGAAGGCGCCGACAAAGCGCGCGACGCGAACGGTTCCCAGATCGGGATCCACATGGACCTCGGCAAAGTTGGCGCCGAAGGCTTGCGTTGCGAATTCTTCGCTCTGCGGCGGCTTGGCTTGTACGTCGATGGTGATGCCTTGCGCGGGCACCTTGCCGCCCAGCGAATCGAGCCGCTCGCGCAGCGCGTTTGCTGCCGCCACTACCACCGAGCCGATCGTTCCCGAGGTTTGCGAACCCGCGGCAATCGGCGCGAACGGCAACGTGGTGTTGCCGAATTCAAAGCGCACGCGCTCGAACGGGACGCCTAAGATCTCCGAGGCCAGCTGGCCGTACACCGTCGAGGAGCCGGTGCCTTGTTCGATCGTCGAGGATTGAATGACGATCGTGCCGTCGGCGTTCATATGAATGCGGCCCGCGGCCTCCGAGCGGTGCACCGAGCGCGATGCGGTGGACATGCCCAAGCCCACCAGCATGCCGTCCTGCGTCACCGCGCGTGGAACCGGGTTGCGCCGCGACCAGCCGAAGCGATCGGCCGCGGCTTGGTAGCACTCGCGCAGCTTCTTGCTGCTGTAGGGCTTGCCCGAATCCGGATCGTTCTCGGAATAGTTGCGCAGGCGAAGTTCGAGGGGATCGATCTTCAGTTCGTGCGCGAGTTCGTCCATGGCGGACTCCATCGCGAACCCGCCGGTCGACTCGCCGGGGCCGCGCTGATAGGTCGGTTTGCTGATATGCAGACGGCGCAGTTCCTGCGACATCGCAAAGTTAGGCACCGCATAGAGATCGCGGCTGAATACCGTACTGGGCTCGACGAATTCGTCCGACATGCTGGTTTCGTTGATCGCGGTGTGCCGAACCGCGAGCAGCTTGCCGTCGTTGTCCGCGCCGAGCGCAACGGTTTGTACCGTCTGCGGGCGGTGCCCGACCCAGCCGAACATCTGCGGGCGCGTCACGATCAACTTCACCGGACGCTTCACCATCTTTGCGGCCATAGCCGCCAGCGGAACGTGCGACCACGTCGTGCCCTTTCCGCCGAATGCGCCGCCCACGAACGGCGCGCTTACCGTGATGTCGTCGGCGGAGATGCCGAAGATCGCCGCAAGGCGCCGCTTCACGCCGAACGGCCACTGCGTGGAGTCGTGCACCATGAGTTTTTTGCCGTCCCAGTGCGCGAGCGTGCCGTGCGTCTCCATGGGATTGTGATGCTCGGTGGGCGTGGTGTACGTCTGCTCGATGCGGTGCGGGGCTGCGTCGAGCGCGGCGAGCGGCGTTCCGCGCTGGTGCGTTGCGGGATCGCCGAAGATCTCTTTGGGCACGAACGGTTTGCCCGAGGCCAGTTCGGTCAGCGGCGCCTGCGCGTCGTACCGGATGCGCAGCAGCGATGCCGCGTGCGTTGCCTGTTCGAACGTCTCGGCAACGACAACCGCAACCGGCTGGCGGTCGAATTCCACGCCCTCGTCCTGAAGCAAGAACAACAACGAGTCTTCGGGGCCGTTCTTCTTCGCCGTCACGCGCGGCGCGTTGCGGTGCGTCATCACTTCCAGCACGCCTGGTGCCTTGCGCGCGGCCGACTCGTCGATTGAAACGATGCGGCCATTAGCAATCGTGGACGGCACGATTACTGCGTGGGTGAGCGATGCGACCGAAACGTCCGGCGTATAACGTGCGCCGCCGGTGACTTTGAGGCGGCCGTCGACGCGGTCGTAGGGTTTTCCGACAACGGGCTGGCTCATGCGGCCGCCGCCTGTTCGAGCGCGCGAATAAGCGTGCGCTTCGCAAGGGCAATCTTGAAGTCGTTCTGCCCTTGACCGCGCGCATCAGCCAGTGCCGTATCTGCCGCGCGCGCAAACGAGTCGCGCGTTGCGCTTGTGCCTACGAGCGCGCGTTCGGCCTGCGGCGCGCGCCAGGGAATGGTTCCAACGCCGCCCAGCGCAATGCGAACGTCGCGCACGGTTGCGTTCTGAACGTCCAGGGCCACCGCCGCCGAGGTGAGCGCAAAATCGTACTCCGAGCGGTCGCGCACTTTGACATAGACCGAGTGCGCGGCAAAGGGCAGCAACGGCAGCAGCAGTCCGGTGATCAGTTCGCCGCGCTGCAACGTGGTTTCTAAATGCGGCGTGGAGCCCGGCAGGCGGTAAAACGCATCGAACGGGATCGTACGCTGGCCGTGCGCAGCCGAGACTTCAATACGCGCGTCCAGCGCCATCAAGGCCACGGCCACGTCGGAGGCGTGGGCGGCAATGCAGTGCTCGCTGGTACCGAGCACGGCCTGCTTGCGGTTGACGCCGTGCAGTGCGCCGCAACCGCTGCCCGGCTCGCGCTTGTTGCACGGGGTTGCGAGATCGCGAAAGTACGGGCAGCGCGTGCGCTGTAAAATGTTCCCGCCCATGGAGGCCATGTTGCGCAGTTGCGGCGAGGCGCTTTGATCGAGCGCGGATGCAATCATCGGCAACGCACTACGCACCAGGGGATGCGCGGCAACGACGCTCATGCGCGCGAGCGCGCCGACGAAGAGCGCATCGCCGCGCTGCTCGATGGCGCTCATCGGCAGGGCGTTGATATCCACCAGGACGCGCGGACGCTCCACGTCGTCCTTCATCAGATCGAGAATATTCGTTCCGCCCGCAATGTAGCGCGTAAGACGCGTGCCGGCGCCCGCTTCGAGCGCGGCACGCATCGTTTCAACCCGCGTGTAGTGGAAAGGATTCATGCGCCTTGCCCGGCTTGCGCAATCGCATCGACGATGTGCGGGTAACAGCCGCAGCGGCAGAGATTGCCGCTCATCTGGCGTTGGATGGTTTCGCGGTCGGTCGCATGCCCTTCGGCAAGCATTCCCACCGCAGAGACGATCTGCCCCGAGGTGCAAAAGCCGCACTGAAACCCGTCATGTTTAATGAAGGCCGCCTGCACCGGATGCACTCATCGCCTTTAGCGAGGCCCTCGATGGTCGTCACGCTGTCGTGCTCGTGCATGGCGGCCAAGGTCAGACACGAGACGATTCGCCGGCCGTTCACGAGCACCGTGCACGCGCCGCACGTTCCTTGATCGCAGCCCTTCTTCGTGCCCGTCAGCCCGATGCGATCGCGCAGCGCATCCAAAAGCGTCACGCGCGAATCGATGCTGAGCGCGTGTTTCGCACCGTTTAGATTGAGCACGATGTTGATGTTCTGCGGCGGTTGTTCGGGCTGCACCATGGTTGTTGCGGCGTCCGCACCCACCGGAACGCCGAGCGAAACGGCGGCCGGAACGCTCAAATAGCCGACAAAAACGCGGCGGGTGATGCCGCGCTGCTCGTCCTCGCGCATGCCTTTCCTATTCCCACTACGGGCTAACGGCCTAACGGGCACGAGGTGATGTGTGGGCCCGACCTTCCCGCAGCCCAAATCCTAAAGACCTAAGCGCGCTCGCTTGCTCTCCGTGGTCACGGCGGTCGCAGTGGGCATAACCCTGTCGATATGCATGCTGTGCGGAACAAGCGGCTGGTTGCTCTCGGGGTTGTGCTTGTTTTCGCACTCGCCGTTGTCATCGTCATTACTCAGCCCGCCGTTGCGCGCGCGCTGGTTGCAAAGATTCTGGGATCCGCTACCGGCACGACGATGCAGTTTGGCGGCATGGCGCTGCACACGAACGGCGCAAATTTAACCGACGTCCGCATCAGCGTGCGCGGCGAGCAGCTCGCGCAAGTTCCGGCGCTAAATGTGAAATACAACCTGCGAGACTTGTTGCCGGGAAGCACACGGTTGTACGGTCTGGAGTCGATCGTCATCCGCAACCCGCGCATCACCGTCGTGCACAATGCCGACGGCACGTATAACCTGCCCAAACTGGCACGCGGGGGCCCTTCGAGAGCGGGCGGCACGCCGATGAACCTCACGTTGCGCGTCATCGGCGGAACGCTTGCGGTCATCGATAACACGCGTCTGGATCCCAGCGCGCGTCGGATTCAGATCGGCGCCGTCACTATCGATGCCGACGTTCACAGCGCGGCGCGAACGGCGTACCACGCAACCATGGCGTACATGGCGGGTGGCGCAGCGTATCCCATTCGCGGCGCGGGCATCATGGATGCGCCGGCCGGTTTCAACTTGCAGCATTGGACGGCGGCGCACGTTCCGCTTCCGCAGCTCGTGAACTATGCGCTGAATAATGCGGGCATCCGCATGCGCGCCGGATATTTGGATAACGTCGACGCGCGCTACTATGGCAATTTCGCCGCGAGCGCAACCATGCGCGGCGCGCGGATCACGATGGCCAACGTCTCGGCGCCCATCACCGGCGTGCACGGCCCGCTGGATATGACCAGCGCCGGTCTGACGACCAGCGGCCTTGTTGCAAGCGTTGCCGGCGCACCGGTGTACGTAACGGGCGGCATCTACGACCTGAGCGCACCGCAGTTCCGGTTGAATATCAATACGCACAGCGATATTGCGCGCCTCAAAGGGATGTCGGCGGCAGCGGCCGGTCTTCCGCTGCGCGGGCCGGTGGATCTCTCCATGCTGGTGCAAGGATCCGTTCGCGCTCCGCTGGCGATGATTGCGCTGCGCTCGCCCGAGATCGATTTCCGCGAGCTGCCGTTGCGTAATGCGGCCGGCACGATCGCCTTTGACGGCAAGACGGCGAATATTTTACATCTGACGCTGCGCTATGCGGGCTTTAGCGCCGGCGTGCGCGGGCGCGTGGCGCTCAACAACGAACCCAATGCCATCGAGGCCTTCGCGGGCTTGAGCGGGTCGAGCGCGCAGGTGCCTTATGCCAACGCCGTTCTTGCCGATATGCCGCTGCAAGCCACGCTGCTCGCAAGCGGCAATTCGCTCTCGAAAGTGCGCACGCAGGGGACGCTGAGCGGAACCTCGCCGGAAGGCGATCTTGCGAGCAGGTTCGCTATCACGGCAACCGGCGTGGGCACCGTCGCGTTGAATTACCGCGGCCTTGCGGCAAAAGTGGCGATCGACCATCCGCACAACCGCATCGCGGCGCTGGTGAACGCAAACGATCTGACGGTTAGCGGCGATCGCGTCGCGGAGCTTCCGGGGCTGCACGTGAGCGGCATGCCGCCCTTGCGCGGGACGATTAGCGGCGATCTTTTTGCACTGCAGGAATCCAAGGCGCTCGGCCTCTCGGGAACGGTGGACGTGCGCGACGCCGCGTTCAGCGGCATGCGAATCGCGCAGGCGCACGCGCAGTTCGGCGGCGCGCCCGGCAACGTGCAGGTTGCAAACTTGAACGCGAGCGGATCGTTCGGCTCGCTGCAGGCACACGGAACGATGAGCGGCACGAGCCACCTTGCGCTCGAAGGTCATCTGCACGGGTCGCTTTCGGCACTGGCAAGCGTTGCCGGCAACCTTCCGGCCAGCGGAACGATCGATGCGCCCGTCGCGCTGGTGTACGACGGCGGCCGCAGCATCGCCCAAGTGCAGGACGCGCAGTTCTCGGGCGCCAGCATCCGCGGCGTTCCGATTAACGCGCTTAGCGCAACCGTCGGCACGCAAGGCAAGGCCGTGCAGATCTACGCCGCAAGCGCGCGCGTCGCGCAGACCGCCAATGCGGTTGCAAGCGGCACGTTCGGCGCGGGCGGCTCGCATCTGGCGCTCTCGGTCTCCAATCTGCAGCTGGCAGCGCTGCGATTGACGGGGCTTCCGCTGCAAAGCGGCGTTGCAAATCTGGGCGCGACGGCCGATGGTTCGTTCGCTGCGCCCAGCGTGAACGGCTCAATTGTCCTAGACCGTGCGCAGATGGGGCGCTATCCCGTGACCGCCGACACGTCGTTCGCCTACGCGGGCGATACGTTGAACCTGCGCGATGCGCTAGTGGGCGTGGGGCCGGCATTCGTTGCGCTTGAGGGGAGCGTAGGCGGCCTTCGCATGGGCGCGCCGCTGAACCCGCAGTACGACTTGAATGCGTCGATGCGAGCGCTGGACGTGCACGACACCATCGCGCTGTTCTCGCCGCGCATGGACAAGCAATACATTGAAGGCAGCGTCGACGCCAACGTGCACGTGGGCGGCAGCGGCACTCTGCCGGCCATTGCCGGTTCGTTCGTTGCGCCCGAAGGCAGCGTGCACGGTTTAGCATTCCGCAGCCTGCATGGAACGTTTGCGGGTACCGGAACCAACTTGCAGGTTACTAACGGCGGCGTGGTGGTCGGTTCGACGGCACTTGCATTCAACGCCGCGCTTTCGGACCGTCACCTCAGTGCGGGCCTGCGCGCCCCGCATGCCGACCTTGCCGATTTTAACGATTACTTCGATGCGGGCGACATGTTCGCGGGCAACGGGCGGCTTGCGCTCAATCTGGATTCCGCCGGCAGCAGCGTTTCGAGCAGCGGCAGCATCAACTTGCACAACGTACGCTTCCGCCGCTATCCGATCGGCGAAACGCTGGCGAACTGGCACATGCAAGGACAAAGCATCGTCGCGAACGCGGATATCGGCGGGAGTGCGGGACGCGTACTGGTGAACGGCACGTACACGCCGCGCGGATCGATGAATATGACGAGCAGGTTGCGCGGTTTCGATTTGGGCACGTGGTTGCCGCTGCTGGGATATCGCGCGCCGGTGACGGGCCACATTGATGCCGATGCGACGGCGCGCGGCCGTTATCCCGACGTGGACCTTGCGCTTCGCGGGAATGTTGTGGACGGAACGGTCGGACGCGTGCATATCGAACAGGCGCAGGTTGCCATGACCGCGGCGCGCGGGCGCGGGCAGATTCAACAGGCCGTCGTGCGCATTCCCAATCTCACCGCACAGGGCTCGGGCACGTTCGGGCTTCATCCCAACGATCCGCTTGCGCTCTCGCTGCACGCAACCAGTGCGGACCTGGGCAGACTGATGACCACGATCACCGGAAAGACGTACGATGCGGGCGGGTCGCTCGATACGGTGCTTGCCGTCACCGGCACGCGCGCACAGCCGCAGCTTCGCGATACGTTCACGCTGGCAGCGCTGCGCTATCAGAAACTGACTGTGCCCAAGCTTCGGCACCGTTGCCGGGAACGCGCATCAGGTGCACTTGGAACACGGCGAGATGGATCTGCAGCGCGGGCGCATCCTGGCCTCGGGCACGGTTCCGCTGCATGCGGCGCGGAACGCTCCGATCGCCATGAACGTGCGCGTGGACAACGTGGATTTCAATGATTTCAGCAGCGCGTTACCGCACGGCTACCGGTTAGCGGGCACGATGGCCGGCGTGATGAACGTGAGCGGCAACGTCGACAACCCGCTCTTCGACGGCAGTATTGCGCTGCGCAACGGCTACTTCGTGGGGCCGATCGATCAGAATCCCATCTCCAAGATCAACGGAACGCTCGGGTTTGCCGGCAATACGATCGCGTTGCAAAACGTTACCGCGAACGTCGGCGGCGGCACGTTGGCGATGAACGGCAGCGCGCACGTTCCCGACTTCCGCCGCCCCGGCGATGCGACATTCAGCACGCACATCGTTGCAAGAAACGCGCAGATCAATAGCCCCAAATACTTCCGCGGCAAGATCAACGGCGACGTTACCGCATCGCGCGCCGTGGGCGGAATTGCAACCATTGCGGGCAACGTGGACATTCCTTCGGCACGCATTCCGCTGACCGCGTTCTGGAATCCCAAGGCGCCCAAGTCGGCGCCGAGCGCGCCGCTGCCGCTGGCCTTTAATTTGAACGCCACGGTGGGGAACGACGTGCGCGTGCAGAGGCTCGGGCGTGGACGTGGGCGCGCAGGGTCACGTAGCCGTAGGCGGGACCATGGCTGCACCGACGCTTCGCGGAACGTTCCACTCGACGGGCGGCACCGTGACGTTCCTGCGCCGGTTTACCATTCAAAACGCCGACGTGCACTTCGACCCGGCGGACGGCATTATGCCGACTATCGATGCAACCGCGACGACCGAGGTTAGCAATCCGGTCACCGAGATCGCGCTGCACGTCACCGGCCTTGCGCCCAACAATATGCAGCTCACCTTCGACTCGGAGCCCGGTGGGTACAGCCAGCAGCAGCTCCTGGCCATGCTTTCGGGCTTGAATAACTTGAACGGAACCGGCGGGGGCATTCAGGGAGTGAACGCGGGCTCGGAGATCTCGAACCTGGCGATGGGCGAGGTCAATACGTATTTCACGCAATCGCTGCTTGAGCCGCTCTCGGCGTCGCTCGGCAACGCGCTGGGGTTGCAGAATTTGCAACTGACCGACGATTTCACCAGCGGCTTCGGCTTTAACGCCGTCAAAGCGTTCGGCAAGCACGTCACGGCGGTCTTTTCCGAAAACCTTGGCACGCCGTCAACGCGCAGTTTGAGCATCGAGGCGCACCACGGGCAATCCACGGCGTTTGCGCTCACGATGCACACTCCGATTCGCCGCCGCTGGTCGGCTACCGGCCTACGACCAACATGTTCGGCTACAATTACGGCACGAATGCCATGCAGCCGTTGCTGGGCACGAGCGGCTTTACGATGACCTACGAGCATAAGTTCTGATGAGACGAGCGCTGTTGGCTGCGGTTCTTCTTCTCGCCGGGTGCGCGGCTAGTGCGCAGACGCGGCCGGCGTATGTTGACGTCAACGCTTTGCTTCGGAATCATCCGTTGTACGGCACGCTGGCGCAGTACGATCGGCAGATCGCCGCGCTTGAGGGGACGCTGCATACGGGGTTTGCCAATGCGGATGCGCAGTTTGCGAATGCTTCGGCGGGGGTTGCGAACGATGCGGCGCGGGTTACGGCGGGGTATGGGGTGGCCCTTCGACAGGCTCAGGGTGGTTCGATACCTCACCATGACAGTAGTTCGATGCCTCACCATGACAGTAGTTCGATACCTCACCATGACAGTAGTTCGATGCCTCACCATGACAGTAGTTCGATGCCGCAGTATGATAGTGGGTCCATAGAGCGGCACGTACAGGAGGCGTATGAGCAGCAGCATGCTGGGGTGCAGAGGGGTGCGCAATCCGACATGCAGCAGTATCGCGCGGCGCTGTCGGCGCAGCAGCAGAATGCCTATAATGCGTTCGTGGATTCGGTGAGCGAACGCTCGCAGCAGGCTGTCGCGCTGCGCGCTCAAGAACTGCGCGACCGCGAATCGAATCTGCTGCTGGAACTGGCGCGCGCGCACGCGCCGGCTCGCCTCTCGCTTCGCGCGAAGTTACAGACGCTGGTGTTGCAAAGTTCGGTGCGGGCGAGCATGAATGCACAGTCGGCCGCCATTCAGGCGCAAGAAGATGCCGCTCTTGCCGCCGCGCGGCGGGCGGACGCTGCGACCCTTCGGGCGTACAGCGCGCAGGTCTACGCGCGGGCGCAATCCGACATCGCCGCGATGAGCGCCGATCTGCAGTCACGCAGCGTTGGGAATTTGGCTGCGCGCGAACGCGTGCTGCAGTCGCAAACCTCAAGCGCGAGCGCACTGCCGCTTTTCACCCCTCCCGGGCCGTCGGGCAGCATTGCCGACATGCAGACGCAATACAATGCGCTCGTGAAAAGCCGCATGCCGGACGGCAGCGCGTTCAACACTGCGCGCGACGATCTGCGCTCGAACTGGGACGCGCTTCGCCACGCGAACGACGATGACACGGCGCACACGCAATCGCAGATCGCCTGGCTGCGCCACGATCGCGATGCCGTGCGCAAACGCATGGTCGCGCAGATCCTTTATGAGGCAAACAAGATCGCGACGTCCCGCGGCTATTCGAACGTGATCGCCGCCAATGCTCCGGCCGGCGCTCCCGACCTGACCGCCGCCGTTAGATCGAATCTGGCCTCGCTCTCCCCGTAGTCGCCGGTTACGAAGGCAACGAGAAGGCCTGCTGCGGGCGCAGCGTGAGCCACCCGTACGCGCTGCCCGCGCGGTGTGCGAGGGTCATAAGCGTTTCGATTTCGTCCGGCAGATAATGCGTGCGGTCGCGCTTGGGACCGCAGACGATGAAGCCCACGAGCGGCGCCCGGGCGACCATCGGCACGACAAGCGCGTTGCGGAGCGGATGCGCCGGCTCATCGCACTCAAAGGGTTCGTTCCAGCGACGCAGGCGCAATACGGCAAGGTCGTCACCGGGCAATAGCGCCGGAGTTTCCGTCGCGTGCGGCGCGGCCAGCGCGAAAGACGAACCGTCTGCAGTATAGATGGCGACGTAGTCGCATTCCAAGCGCGAGCGCAGTGCTTCATGAGTCTGCAAGAGCAGGCGCTGCGGATCGGCGATCAAATCGGTTTCCTGCGCGAAGCGGCGCAGCGCCGCCATGCCAAGCATCTGTGCGCGGAAAATCACACTGTTGAGCACGTACTCTATTCGCCGGTGCAGCGTGGTCATCAAGATGCCCAGCAGTAGCGCGAGCGCGAGCTCGGCCACCAGTGCGAAGCGCGATTCCGCGAGCCATTTGCCGAAACCCCAATCCACCAGCGCCAGTACGCCGACGGCGAGCGAGGTCATCGCCGTGTACAGCAGCGCGCGGCTGACGACAAACCTGACGTCGAAAAGCCGGTGCTTGAGCACCGTATACGCCAAGGCAATCGGCGCGAGCACTTCACACATCTGGCAAAGATTGATGATTGCCGGGTCGGGGGGGTTGATGAGGTTCGAGTGCCACAAGAAGTCAACGTTAAGAACGGCAAGAAGGCAACCGCAAATGCCGCGACAACCCACTGAAGCCGGTTCCGGTCAATATTTTTTGCGACGGCGTAGCGGCTTATGAGAATAACGATAGCGCACGCATACATGCCGTTGGAGAGTATTTGGGGCAAGGCGTCCTGCCATCCAGGGCTTCGAACGCCGTCGAACACGTAGAACTTGAATTCGGCGAAGCTCGATAAAGCGATTAGCGGGGCAACGCCGAGCAGTAGCACTTTCTCAATGATTTCCCAAGCGCGGTTTGGACGAGCGTCCGGAAATCGCAACGCAAACGAGATGAAGGCCGCCGGAGAGAGCGCGCCTGCGATTGTTAGCAGCACGTATCCGGCGATTACAAATGGAAAGGGCCACGTGTTCGGCATCGCCGCGTACGTGCAGAATATGAACGAGAAGCCGTAAAACGCCCACGTCGCGGGCATCGGCCGCAGCAAGACGAGTAACGCCGCGAGCGCGATGTATGCAAGAGATCCCAGGAGCACCGAAAGCGCGCTGACGTTATCTAGTGTCGTCCGGTGCCTTGGATGCGCAACCAGCGTCACCACGCGTCCCGACGCCAGCGGCAAGGCCAGGACGCGTCCGGGCAGCACAGGGCGGTTGAGTGAATTCCGGTCCGCGGGCTGCATGCGCGCAACGTCGATCCGGTCGCCCGTGCGAAGCCCCGCTCGCGCGGCCGCCGGATCCACTTGCGTGATTTGACCGGCCCCGTTCACAGTGATTCCAAACAACCCGTAGGGATGCCACGGAACGACGGCGTCCGAGCCGATGCACACCATCGATATCGCTGTGAAGAGCAGAATGAACGCCGTTCTTAGCGCTGCGGTTTTCACGACGTCATCGAAGCACGCGTAAGGTCGTCGAATCCTAACGGACGCAACGTGAGCAAGGCATATGCGCTTCCGACGCGGTGCGTCAGCAACGAGAGCGCTTCTACCTCTTCGGGCAGATAATGCGTACGATCGCAGCTTCGGTCCGCACACGACGAAGCCCACGAGCTGTCCGCGCGCGCTCATCGGCAAAAGCAATGCACCGCGCAGCGGGTGACCGGGCTCATCGCATTCGAACGGCTCGTGCCATCGGCGCAGGCGCAGCACGGCGAAGTCGTGATTCGATAGCCGCGCCGGTATGTTTTCGCCGCGCGCCGTTGCAAGTTCGAACGTGTCGCCCCGCGCCGTGTAGATCGCCGCGTAATCGCTTTCAAGCCGGCTGTGCAGTGCTTCGTACGTCTGGCCGAGCAAGTCACGCGGATCGCCAATGAGGTCTGTCTCTTGCGCAAAACGCCGCAGTGCTTGAAGCGCCAGCGCCTGCGCGCGGAAGATCACGTCGTTTAGCAACCGCTCCACCTGCCGGTGCGCGCTCGTTAAGAGCACGCCCAGGACAACCGCAAGCGCCAATTCCGCCAGCAATGCAAAGCGCGACTGCGCAAGCCAGCGCCCGAAGGCCCAATCGATAAGCGCCAAGACACCGACGGTTACAGAGGTCAGTATCGCATAAACCAGCGCGCGGCTAACGATGAAACGGATATCGAAGAGCCGGTGTTTGAGCACGGTGTAGGTAAGTGCAATCGGCGAAAGGGTCTGCCACGCCAGTGCCACGTTGATGATCCACACGGGCGGCAGAATGCCCGCGGCATTCTCGACGATGTACACCCAAATTATCGGGAGGAAGGCCACCGCGAACGATGCGACCACCCACCGCAAGCGGTTACGTTTGGCCGCATCGGCGGTGACGTACCGCACGAGCAGAATGCCGACTCCAAAAACGTTCAAGAAGCCAATCGCGAATGCGTACAGGCCGACCTGCCACCCAGGGGCGGGCGACCCGCCGAAGACCCCGTGAACGAACGACGCAACGCTCCAGCACGCGAGCAACGGAGCGATGCCGAACATCAGCGCACGCTCCAGCATGCGCGCGGTGCGGCTGAGACGTTCGTCCGGGAAGCGCAACGCGAATGAGATAAACGCCGCCGCCGAGGCGGGGAACGCAACATCGCTAACGAGCGCGACCGTTAGCAGACCGGGAAAGTGCAGCGATTCGGGCAGCAACGTTCCTTGAAAGCAAAATTCGAACGAAAATATAAAGAAGGCCCATGTGGCGGGCATCGGCCGCAGCAGAACGAGGACTGCCGCAAGCACGATAAATACCCATAGCGCGATGACGCTCACCACGTCCGTTACGTTGTCGGCGGCGGATCGTTGGTATTGGTGCGAGCGCAGCGTCACAACGCGGCCGGACGCAAGGGGTAGGTGAACCACGTTTCCTTCGGGGGCCCCGCTCATGTAGCCGACGCTGATCCGGTCCACCGGGCGCAGGCGCTTAATATCGATCCGATCGCCTGCGCGCAAACCGCTTTTTTCGACGATGGAGTCGGCGGCCGTTACGGTGCCGGTGCTATTGGCGGAGAATCCGTAGGTCGAGAATGGGTGCCAAGGCAGCAAAATGTCGCCGCCGTTCAAGACCATGGCAGCAGCGGTGAAGATCAGAATGAAGGCCGTACGAACGATGGCCCGCGTCTTCATGATCCGCCCTTCGCTTCAGGGCGGCCCGATTCCACTTTAGCCGGGCGCCATTCCCCTTCACCGGCAGCCGTTGGTTGTCTTTAAAACGTATCCGTCGTTCGCTCCGACCGCTAGGGACGTCCCTACCGCCCGGCCTTCGATGTCCTGATAGGTGTGGTCGCTGGGAAGTTTGACCGTTTCGGCTCCGCTACCGCCCGCGTTCACGACAACGAGCGCATTTAAAAACTTTCGAAAATACAGCGCCGGCGTGGTCGCGTCGAATTGGCTGCCGCCGTAATATTCGCCGCACGGGGCGCCGATGTCCGTGTCGTATTCAGAATACCAGTTTTCGAGTCCGTAACCGTTGTGCGGCGACACGAAGAGCGCGGCGGCTTGTTCCTTCCCTAAGAGGTAGGTTGCGATGGAGTAGTCCTTTTCGGGCGCACCAACGTGTGTTGCACCCCAGTCTTGATTGATGAGCACGGCGGTTCCGTGTGCTTGCGCGAACTTCATCCACGTTACTTCGCGCGTGACGGGATCGACCGACGTCGTCTTAGAGCGTCCGTAATCGGTAAAACCGGTCTCGTCCATATCGGCGTCGACATTTTCAAGCAGGGTTTCTTCGCTCGCATCGAGGGCGGCGCCGGGGTGGTTGACAATCATTTTTACCCCTTTTGCCTTAGCGATTGCATGCGCCGCCTCAACCCAGGCCAGCACGTCCTTCGTCCACGACGGATCGGTAGGCCCATCATATTCGCGCGTAAAGGTTCCATTGTTCCAGGTTCCGCACGGATAATTTCCGCGACTACCGCCCGGAAACCAGAACGTGACTTCGTCGACGGCGAGCGCATTATAACCGGAGCGCAGCGCGTAGGGAACGGCCTGCTGCGCGATCTGGTACGTCACGACGTTGGGGTTACGAATATCCAGCGGCACATTGGGAAGTCCCGAATCGTATGCGGGATTTTTGGTTGGGGTTCCCCCCGGCGTGCACTCGTACAGAACCCACGAGGGATGATTCGCCTGCCACCATTTCAGCGAGTGACCGATAGCGCCCCAT
The DNA here is from genome assembly GCA_963702335.1 of Vulcanimicrobiota bacterium. Lineage (GTDB taxonomy): Bacteria > Vulcanimicrobiota > Vulcanimicrobiia > Vulcanimicrobiales > Vulcanimicrobiaceae > DASSRQ01. Next base: position 87,548 of record CAVPCC010000024.1, read on the forward strand.
CCGGTCGAACTTTGATCCGTATCCATGAGCATGTAGTAGGAACTTTCCAGCGCGCGGTTTGCGGCGCGCCAGATTGCACCCATGCCGGGACGAGCGCCCCAGACGGCAGCGTAGCGCGAACCGTGCGCTTCCGCGGCGCCGCTGCTGACGCTGCCGTTATTGGTTTCATCAAAGATCTGGAAGGCACTAACCTTGTCCATCGAGCTGGGCATGAAGGCGGTCGTCGCGTACGAGTTCGAAATGCCCGTCGGCGTCGGGGTGGCCTTCGGAGTGGGCCTGGGCGTGGGCCTAGGCGTGGGCCTGGGTGTGGGCGCGGGCGTCCGCGTAGGGGCCGGGGAGCGGGTTGGTGCGGGCTTGGCTGTCGGCGCCGGTGCGGGACCGGCGGGGCGAGGCAGATCCGTCGACAACGCCGGCGCAACGGAGCCACGACCGCATCCCGAGACAAGCATAACCAGTGGCAACGCTGCGAACAGCGCGCAAACGCGGGCTAGATGCACGAAGTTCCCCCCATCTATCACAAGAGCGTAGACTACCGCTTGAGGCTTGGCTTGGCTCTTCCTTGGTTACATGCGATAGGCCGTTTGATCACAGGGCGACCGTGCAGCGCCCCCCCTATGGTGGCGTCCGTTCCAGGGCAGCGCGATCCCAATCTAAGAGATCCGCCGCAGCCTCGTAACTCGTCTGGAAGAAATTCAAAACCGTTGCGTCGGGATCGGGCGACGTGCGCACGTCTTCGTATGGCAGCATGAACTCGCGGAGCTGTGCGTTCCATGTGGCCGCGGCGGGTGTAACGGCGGCATGCTCATAGCCGGCAGGTTCGGGATAGGCGTACGCGTACAGCGCGGCCTCCATGCCGAAGCCGCCGGGCCAAAAGCCGCAACTGTATTCCTCGTGCGAATAGGCCTCGCGCGTTGCCGAGTCGGGCATGTTCGGAATTCCGCCGGGATGCGGGGGCGCTGTTCTTCCGGAGAATCGCGTCACTGCGAGGTCAAAACTTCCCCAAAAGAAATGCACGGGGCTGGCTTTGCCTAGGAACGACGAGCGGAACTTCTTGCAGAGGCGATCGATTTGCAGCAGCACGCGCCAAAAACGTTCCACGTAGTCCTTGTCATAGGACGCATGGGTTGTGTCGTTCTCGAACGGAATGCCGTCGGCAATTTCCGAGGGCACGGTGCGGATGCGCACCTCGATATTCAGCCGGTGCAGTTCGCTCATCACGCGTTCGTAGAATGCCGCAACGGACATGGGTTGCAGTGCGAATCCGGCGTTTTCGCCGTCGCAGCCGTCGATTAGCAGGCGGTGGTTCAAGAAGTCGAAGTCGATTGCGAACGTACGGCCGCCTTTGTACGGCATTGCGCTTGTGGTAAGGCCGCGCGGCGTTACGTAGAGCGTTACATTCCACCAGTGGTTGAGCATCGGTTCCTGCGCCATGCGGATTTTGCCGACGATCTGCGTCCACATATGAACGGTTGCCAGCGTGTCTTTCCACTCGTCCAGGCGGAGCTGCGGCCATCGTTCCATCGGAGCGTCTTCTGTGGGCGCCGCGAACCGCCCCCTGGGCACTATTGAGAATAGTGAACGAGCATTCGCGCGGGTTTACGCTGCTCGAGGTCCTTGTCGCCGCGGCGGCTGCCGTCGTGCTTGGCGTTTTTTGCGTTGCCGCGGCAAGGGCGGCGCTCACGGCGCTGCATGCGACGGGCGCGCATTTAAGCGAACAGGCGCAGATGGGCGAACTACTCGACCGGCTGCAGACGGATGAGGATTCGGCGTGGGCGATCTTTACGCCGCCGAGCGACGTTGCGGGGCAGTCGAACGCCGACGGGCACGAAGTGGACTTCTTCAACCGCGACGGCAAAGAGCGCGGGTACTTTTGGGCTTACGATTATAATGCGGCGGCTAAGACGCTGACGCGGTATTTGTACGGCGCGCCGGGCGGTTCTGCGACGGTGGACCAAACCTACGCGGGCGTTACGGGGTTTTATGCGCAGACGTATCCGCTGACGGCGCTGCAGGACGCGACCAGCCGGATTTATTCGCCGTTGTATGCGAATGCGGCGTTGCAGAATGGGGCGGTGCATTTTTTCAGCAGTGCGCCGTGGATTGCGGGCGGGAATGAGATCACGTATGTGCGCGTGCAGAGCGCGAATGAGAGCAGCGAGTTGCATCTTTCCACGCTCACCGCGCCTAGCGGGTATATTGTGGTGCTGAATTACACGCCCTCGCCTTCGCCCTCGCCGGCGCTTGCGGCATGGCCGCAGTTCGTGGAACTGCCGATGCAAGGGCAGTCGCTGCAGACTTCGCTTGCGCCGGTTGGCGCGCGGGCGATTGGCGCGGCGGTGAATGCGCTGCTCGGCGGCGCGGTTGCGGATGCGGCGGTGGGGTATGCTCCGTGCTCGGCATACGCGGGGCAAGCGCGTGCGTTTACCGACGCTTCGTTCAGCACGCCGCTTGCGAATGCCGTTGCGCCGACCGGAGCGCTGCCCAGCGGCGTTAGCGGATCCACGGATAGCGCGGGATGCATTACGCTATCGAGTGCAGCGTTTACGAATGGGTTACCGAACGTAGCGCTTTACGAGCCGGGCTACAGTGGGGCTTTTGCGCAAGGTGGCAATGCGTGCGGCTTAGCAGTGAGCATTGCGGCGACCTATCCCGGCAATCAGGCGGGTCCACAAGCTCAGCTGGTTTCCCAAGCCTCCTCGACTGCAGAGCCCGCTTGCGCTACAACCTGGCAGGACAACAACAGCACGCCGAACTCGGCAATGGTTACCTATGAAGTCGCAGGCTGCTCGGGTTCGTACACCCTGGTGGGTTTGGGCGATACTTGCGATTTCGGTGCGCAAAGCACGTCGAGCGGTGAACCCCCGGATTGCTCGACTCAAGGCGGCGGCAACAGCGGTGGACAGATGATCAGTGATACTTACGTGTGGACGGTGAGCAGTGGGCCCGGCACCATTATCACATTAGGGAATGGCGATGGCGGAGTAGAGCGGACGGGAACCGGCGCAATTAGTATTCATGTAGCGGATATGCATTCCGAGCAGGTCGGATGTCCGATCAAGACGATCATCACGCGCTCCAATACCACATTTACCGTTAGCGACTAATCTGGCCGCCAGAACAAAAAGCACAGGCTGCCGGGACAGCGCGTTTTATTTCTTTTTTCGGGAGGTTTACGTTTTACGGCCAAGCCAGCGCATTCGGGTCCGGAATAATGCGCGGATCGTACGGAAATTCACTCGCGCCATAGGCAGGCAGGTTCCCGTTACTCGCCTGGTAAGGCAAAAACGAGCCTGCATACCAGGGCGAGGCGAATGGGTCTTGGTCAGCCGGATTCGAAAACGCATTGCTTGCCATCGTGGCGCATGACGTTCCCCCCGTCTGTGTCGAATTACCGGTCGTCAAGAAGCCGTATGGGTTGCTCTGCGCAACTTGCTTATTGTACGGCGTGACGCTCTGGCTCACAGCCGCGCGCACGTTTTCGGTAAGCCACTCGTCGATGACAGGGCTTGGTAAACTATGGTTGGCGCGTTGTTGGTCGTAGTCTTGTATGCATGGGAGTTCGTGCGTTTGGTCGATCGTGACCAGGCGGTAGTCGCCGTTCGTTTCGACCGGAGCGGGCGTGATGCCCGGAATCGGTGGCATGCTCGGCGCGGCTAGGACGGCTTGTGCCCCGAGCACGATGTGATCGTGAACCGTCGGGCGCGTCGTGTCCGTGTTGCTGTCCGAGCCGATGACCAGCATGTAGGCGCCGTTGTGCGCGGTGATCGTGAAGTGTCCGCTTGCGTCCGTCGTCGTGGTCATGACCGGCGTGGGCGAGGGGCCTGGCGTCGGATACGACGTCCATGGATCTAGCCGGACCGTTACGCCCGAGAGTGGAGCACCCGACGGGTCGTCAACCAGCGTGCCTTGCGCGGTTGTGATTGAGGGCGTCGGTGTGGGTGTCGGGGGCAATCCGCCGCCGGAGTTTCCTCCGGCGGCGCCTCCACATGCAGCTAACACTGAGCTCGCCGAGCTTATAAGGCCGGCCGTAAACGCATTTCTCAAAAGCCCACACCTCTCAAGGGCGCACTCCTTCTAAGTGCTTGCTTGAGCGCCCTTCGATAACGTGCGCCCCTCGGTGCCTCGGGGTCCTTCGACAGGCTCAGGATGACGACGGGTGTGACTCAGGGAGACGATGAGCTGGTGGACGCGGAGGTGCGGCGCTGACGTGCGCCCCTCGGTGCCTCGGGGTCCTTCGACAGGCTCAGGATGACGGAGGGTGTGTTTCAGGATGACGGAGGGTGTGTTTCAGGATGACGGAGGGTGTGTTTCAGGATGACGGAGGGTGTGGCTCAGGATGACGAGCGTGTGGGTCAGGATGACAGGGACCATTGCCAGGCGTTCCAGGATTCGGTGACTGGGTTGGGGGCGAAGCCTTGGAACGTTGTGCGGATGGCTTCTTGTTGGCGTTGCCACCAGAAGAACAGCATCGGGTTGTCGCGCGCCATCAGTGCTTCGATGCGATGATAGGCGGCTGCGCGTGTCGCAAGATCGTAGTGGGCGAGCGCCGTGTTTTGCAGTGCGTCCATCTCGCGGTTGCAATAGGCTTCTACATTCCAACCGTGAGGCGGAATGTTCGCACACGCGAGCTGCTGAGGAGTCATCCGGATCGAGTCCGCCGTACCAAGGCCAGAGCGAGAGATCGAAGTTTCCCGTCGTCAGGATTCCGCCGGCGCCGGCGGTCGCGTAGAGCAGATCGCCCGGATACGTTTTCACTTCAAGTTCGATGCCCACGTCGCGCAGCATCGCTTGCAGCAGCACGGCTTCGCGCTTGTGCGTGACGTTGGCGGCATCGGTCACGAGCACCAACGAAAGCGGTGTTTTTACGCCCGCCTGCGCGAGCAGCGCGCGCGCTTTGGCCGCGTCGTGCGCGATGGGGGTGAGCGAGGAATTGTTCGCCCACATCCAGTCGGGCAGGTCTTCGGTTGCGATCTTCTCCTGACCGAACGTTAGGTCGCGCACCATCTGCGCTTTGTCGATGGCGTACGCCATTGCAAGCCGGAAGCGCGGGTCGCTCATGGGTTTGCGGCGCGTGTTGAACGTGAGGCCCTCGTAGCCGTTCATGCTGTTGAGCACGATGTGAATTCCGGCGGCGTCCTTGAGCTGCGGATAGGTCGTGATCGAGGCTTGGAACATGTAGTCGATTTCGCCCGTGCGCAGGAGGTTCACGGCGCTGTTCTCGTTGGCGACGGTGATCACGTCGATGCCGGCTAAGTGCGGCTTGCCGAACAGAAAGCGCGGGTTCGCCGTGAGGATGACGCGATCGCCGTGCGACCAGCGCACAAAGAGAAACGGACCGTCGCTCACGCGCGGGGCTTGATTGAAGTCGACCTGGTTGATGTTGGGGTATTGCGCGAGCGCGTGCTGGGGCACGATGCCGTACGGCTGGTCGCTCTCGGCGAAGAACGTGTTCACGAACGAGGCCAGCGGTTTCTTTAAATGGATGACGGCGGTGAGGGCGTTGGGCGTGTCGATGGACGCGACGTCGTCGTAGCCGTGGCGCGAGGCAACGTTGTTGTCGCGGTTCATGATCGTGGCCCAACTGAATTTGACATCGGCGCTGGTGAGCGGTTTGCCGTCGCTCCAGACCAAGTGCGGGCGCAGGCGGTAGGTGATCGTCAGTCCGTCGCGCGAGATGCCGCCGTTTTCGAGCGCCGGCACGTGCGCCGCCAGCATGGGGAACGGCTTACCGTGCGGATCCGCGGAGATCAGCGGCTCGAACATCAGCCGCCACACGAATCCGTCGATCGAGTTGGAGGCGAGGAGCGGGTTGAGGGTTTTGGGTTCTTGGGGGATGGCGACGCGCAGGGTGCCCGACGACGGTTGGGTTGCGCACGGGCGTTGGCCCCTCGGTCCGATTCCGCGGGAATCGGCCTCGGGGTCCTTCGACGGGCTCAGGATGACGAGGGTGGACTCAGGATGACAAGGCGCTGGGGACAACTGAGGCGCTGGGGACAACTGAGGCGGTGGGGACAACTGAGCCGATGGCCGTTGCTGTGAGCAACCAATTAGAACGAGAACGAGAAAAATTAGCGGCGGCGCGTGCTTCATGAGGGGTGCGGGTTCGGGGACGGGGCGGCCTTTGCTTGCTTCTGTGGCCGGCGGAAGTTGGGTATAACGTTGCCATGGATGCTATTACCTTATTAAAAACCGACCACGAAAAAGTTACCGAGCTCTTCGATAAGGTCGAGGCGCTTAGCGATGACGCGCACGTAACGCGCGGCAAGCTCTTCGCGCAGATAAAACACGAACTCACGATTCACTCTGAAATCGAAGAGAAGATTTTCTATCCCGCCTTCAAAGCGAAAACCACGCAAAACACCGAGGAAGGCGACGAAGTACTTGAGGCATACGAAGAGCACGGCAACATCAAGGGCATGCTGGACAAAACCGGCGCCTTAGACCCAACCGATGAAACGTACAACGCAAAGTTACAGGTGCTGATGGAATTGGTCAAGCACCACGTTAAAGAGGAAGAGACCGAACTCTTCAAACAGGCGCGTCAACTTCTGAGCAAAGACGAGCTCAACGAGTTGGGCGAGAAAATGGCCGCGAAGAAAGAGCAGCTCGCGCAGCAGATTCCCGTTTAGTTAAAACGCCTGGTCGCAGTCCTTACACTGGCGGCGCGGATTGTCGGGGAAGACGATGGCTCCCCCTAAGGCAACCGCGCCGCGGTCGTTTTCTTCCGACATCTGCGCGTCCGGCACGCCGTACATAATGGGAATCACGTTCGTTCCGCCGCAGTTGGGGCAATCTTTTGCATCGGGGGATGAGCGCCGGTAGAGTGCGTGGTGCTTGAGCGCGTGGCCGTCGGGGACGCGCGGATGTTCGAAGTCGTCGTTGTAATCGTGCGTCATGCGCAAACGGCGCATCACTCGTTTTGAGCGCTCGTTGATTGCCGCCGTCATGGCTATGAGGTGCGGCCATTTCAACGTTCCGAACGCATAGCGCATCGCGACGGTCGCGCCTTCGCTGGCAAAGCCGTGGCCCCACTGTTCGACCGGCAGGCGCCAGCCGATCTCGCGCAGCGGTTTGAACGGCATCTCGTAGCGGATGTCGTCGATGGCAACGACGCCTGCAAACCCGGGTTGATCCTTGCGCTCGAGCACGAACCAGCCGTAGCCGTTCTCTTCTAGATCGTCGCGCATCTGCGCGGCTTGTTCGCGCGATCGCTCCAGCGGGGTGGGTTCGACGAAAAATTCCATGACGCGAGGGTCCGCGTTCATGGCCGCCCACGCCTCAATATCAGCGTCGGTCCACCCGCGCAGACGCACCCGCGGCGCCTCAATGACTAATGCCATACGTATGTCATCGGCAGAACGCACACTTCTCCTATGCGGTACGCAGTAATCGATGTGGAGACGACCGGGTTTAGCCCGCGGACCGATCGCGTGGTGGAGATGGCGTGCGTTCTGGTGCAGGACCGGCGTATCGTGCGCAGTTGGAGCACGCTGGTCAACCCCGGGCGTACCATACCGGACTATGCAACGCGCATTCACGGCATCAGCGACGCCGACGTCGCGGACGCGCCCAGCTTTGCTGCGGCGCAGGGCCGGCTGCGGCGCATGTGCGCGGGTGCAACGATGGTGGCACACAATGCGGGCTTCGATCGCGGCTTTCTGCCGGGCATCGCGCACCTGCCCTGGTTATGCACCGTGCGTCTGGCGCGCCGCAGTTTCCCCGCGGCGCCCAACTACAAATGCCAAACGCTGCGCTCGTACTTAGATGTAGACGATCACCTCTTCCGTCTGGTGCGCGGCGACGAGCGCCAAATGCAGCCGCACCGAGCGCTGGGCGATGCGTTGGTCACCGCCGGCATTTTGCTCCGGTGCTTGGATACGTTCCGGCAAGCGCCCGCCGATACGACGGGGGATCTAATCCACCTGCACGGCTGAAGTTTATTTTCTTTTCGGCAACTTCGTGCGCTTTGCTTCGGTTATCCCGCCCGGAACCACATCATCTCGAAGAAAGCGTTACATACATGGATCTCACCAAAACCGCTCCGCGCAGCGTCAGCCAAAAAGTTCTGGGCATCGTGCAACTTGCGCGCACCACGGACAAAGCAAAAGCGACCGCGGATGGGCACATCGGCGAGTATCATTACGATTGCCCGATGGACCAAGCGCTCTTCGGTTTCCTGGGAACGAACGCAACCGATTTTCTCGCGGTCGTGAAGACGGCGAAAGGCGAGAACGATATCGATGCCTACGTTCAAGGTCTGCTCACCAAGAAAACCCCGCAGCAGATCGAGACGTTCAATACCGACACGTTGACGCACATGCCTACCGGCGAGTCGCTGGAGCATTTCAACAAGCTGCGCACGAGCATTGCGCCCACGCGCACCGACGTTTCCACGTGGCCCGACTTGCTGGACCTTGACGAAGGGCGCACCGTCGCGACGCGCGTGACGGCTAAGACCTAAACGTTCGTCCCCCGGGTGTGACGATAATCGCAGGGCCGCTCATTGGCCCTGCGTTTTCTTTTTGCGGTCTGCCGTTACTTAAGGACCGGGTAATAGGCGATCAAATAGTAAATCGAGAGCACAACGATTGTCAGCGCCCCTGCGATACTCGCCCACTGCTTGCGAATAACCAACGGCACGATTGTACTCGGAACCATAAACAGCACAACCGCGTTTTCCTGCGCCCACTTTGCGGTGTCCAAGAAAGAGCCGGCCATTGCGTTTATGATAACTGCAAAAATCACCAACATCGCGAATACTCCGATGTACGTTCTACTCTGCTCGTCATGAAATTTGCGTAGGTCGGGTTCACGCGGGTCCGGCGATACGAGCGCGCAGACAAAGTACTGGAGCATGCTCAGAATAAAGCCGGTCAGCAACACACTGAGCGCGACCGACGCCATCGTGTGGAAATCCCACAGACTGATCCAGTTAGCGATCAGGTTCAAGAGCGCCGCCGTCATCCAGAGCACTTGCGGCAGACTAAAGATCACTGACCGGCGGTTGCGGATCAGCGCCGTAATAGAGAGCAACAGGTGAGTCAGCGCGAGCGCATAGATGAAGGAAAAGAACGCGATCGCGAATTCAAACGGCTGCACGCCTTGTGCTTTCGAGATTGTTCTCCGGTATGCCCTGGCCGAGTGCAGGTGCTCCGGCCGCCCGGGCAAGAAATGCGCGCTATGAACCGTTTTCCATCGCGGCTTGCCGTACTTGCCGCCGCGGCGCTCGTCGTTGGCGTCCGCGCAACTGCGCCCGGTGCGCCGCAAAACCCGCTGCTGGCGCCCAGCACGCTTCCGTTCGGCGCGCCGGCGTTCGACCGGATCACCGATGATGATTATCTTCCGGCCATCCAAGCCGGAATCGCGCAGCAGCGCGCAGAGGTGGCGGCCATTGCCGATAATCCGGGACCGCCCACGTTCGCAAATACGGTGGTTGCACTCGAACGCTCGGGGCAGACGCTCAATCGCGTCCTGCTCACCTTCGATGCGGTTGCGCAGGCAAACACCGATCCGCAGCTTCAGCAGGTCCGGCAAGTTATCGCGCCGTTGCTGGCAGCGCATCAAGACGAGATCTATTTGAACGCCAAACTCTTCGGGCGCGTTCAATCGGTTTACCGACGGCTGGGAGCGCTGCACCTGGATGGCGAGTCAGCGCAGCTGGTGAGGGTAGACTACCGCGACTTTCTGCATGACGGCGCGGGCTTGAATGCCGCAAGCAAGGCCAGGATGCGCGCGATCAATCAACGCTTGGCAACTTTGCAGGCCGATTTTGAGCGCAAACTTTTGGCGGCTACGGCGGCCGGAGCGCTGGTCGTGAGCGACAAGGCGCAACTGGACGGCCTGAGCCAAAACGCCGTCGATGCGGCCGCGCAGACGGCAACAGCGCACCATCTGGACGGCAAATGGATGATCGCCCTCCAAAAACCACGCAGCAGCCCTCGCTGCAATCGCTGAGCGACCGGGCAACGCGTCAAGCGCTCTTCACGAATTCCTGGAACCGCGCGGAAAAAGGCGATGCCAACGATACGCGGGCGACCATTGCGGCGATGGCGCAGCTTCGCGCGCAAAAAGCGCAGTTGCTCGGCTATCCGAACTATGCCTCGTATGCGCTGACCACGGAGATGGCCAAGACACCCGCAACCGTACAGAACTTCTTGCATGGGCTCATCGGCCCTACGCGCATCAAGGCGCGTGAGGAGGCGGCGGCGATTCAAGCGGTCATTAAGCAAGACGGAGGCGCGTTTTCACTCCAACCATGGGACTGGGACTACTATGCCGAGCAAGTTCGCAAGGCAACGTACGATCTCAACGAGGCGCAGATACGCCCCTACTTCGAGTTGAACAATGTCTTGCACAACGGCTTGTTTTATGCGGCGTACCGGCTTTACGGTATTACGTTCAAAGAGCGTCACGACATTCCGGTATATCAGCCGGACGTGCGCGTGTTCGAGGTTTACGACGCCGGCGGCGCGCCGCTTGCGCTGATGTATTTCGATTTCTTCAAGCGCGACAACAAATCGGGCGGCGCGTGGATGTCGGTCTTTGTGCGCGAGTCCAAGATGCTGGGCACGAAACCCGTCGTTTACAACGTCGAGAATATCCCCAAGCCCGCGCCCGGGCAGCCCGCGTTGCTCACGGTGGACAACGTAACCGGCATGTTTCACGAGTTCGGGCATGCGCTCAACGCGTTTTTTGCGGTGCAGAAATATCCCTCGCTTGCGGGGACGGCGACCTCACGCGATTTTGTCGAGTTCCCCTCGCAGTTCAACGAACATTGGGCGCTGGATCCGGCCGTGCTCAAGCATTACGCCTTCGATTACCAGACGCATGCGCCGATGCCGCCCTCGCTCTTAGCCAAAATCGAACGCGCAGCGAAGTTCAATCAAGGGTACGCGCTGGGCGAGGAGATCGCTGCCGACGAACTGGACATGGCCTGGCATTCGCTGCCCGCAAGCGCACCGGCGCAAAACGTGGATGCGTTCGAAACGCATGCGCTTCAGGCGTCGGGAACGGATTTCCAGGCCGTGCCGCCACGCTACCGTTCAACGTACTTTGCGCACATTTGGGCAAGCGGGTATGCGGCGGGGTATTATGCGTACGCGTGGAGCGAGATGCTCGATGACGATGCCTATGAGTGGTTCGTGCAGCACGGCGGATTGACGCGGGCAAACGGTCAGCGTTTCCGCGATCTGATCCTCTCGCGCGGTCATTCCGAAGATCTGGACGCGATGTTTCGGGCATTTTACGGCAAGGCGCCGGATGTTGCGCCGATGCTGCGCGATCGCGGGCTCACGCCCGAGTCCACGCGCTCCAGGTAGTTGCGCCAAGTCCAAGGATGAGCACGGCGGCGTAGATGCTGCTCGAACGCCGGTGGAGCGCGTCGTACGCCGGCGTGTGCAGCGCGGTTTGCTGCATGAGCGGAACGATCGCGTGCACCTCGTACCAGCCCAGCGCCGACATCACCAGGGCTATCACAATGAGCGCGCCGGCGCGAGCGGGTCTTGCTCGCAGGTCCGTCAGTGAGGCAAGGACCGCGGCGGCGGCACACCCATAGCCGAAGAGCGTGATGGCGCCCATCGTTCGTGCGATCAGAGCGGCGAACACGGGCGTTGGTCCGAGCGTCGAAAAAGCGAGCGGTGCGAACAAGAAAGCAAAGCCGATCATCACGCCGCTCCAGAGTCCGAACGCCAAAACCAGTACCGCGCGAACGGGCGGGTTCATCGTTAGTGGGGGACCGAGAGCGTGACCACGTTATCGAGCACTGCGGCGCTGACGTACGGCGCGAGCGCTTGCGGGATCGTTGCGTCGCGCACCGGGGCGTAGCGCGCGCCGTAGCGGCCTTGTGCCAAGTCGTGCAGTTCCGTGGCGAAGGTTTGTTCGACGAGCGATGACGGCGCCTGCGCGTCGATCACCGTATGGGCGCCAAAGGTGCGGACGATGGTGAAGCCCGCGGCGCGCAAGGCCGCGATCGCATGCGTTTCGTTTGCAGCCGCATCGGTGGGGGCGAGCGTGAGTTGAATGCGCGTCGCTGCTTGCGGATTGCGCCGGCCCAGATCGGCGAGTGCGTTCAAGCGCAGCGCGCGAACCGTGGTTGCGCCGCTTTGCTGCACGCTGCGCGCAATTGCGGCGGAAACGCGGCGCACGCCGAGCGCCGGGACCCGGTTCGGACAAATCGTCTGGGCAAAGGGCATGCCCAGTGGAATGCCCAGTCCGCTGGCATCATCGTAGCCCGCACCTGCGGCGTAGAAGGGCGTGGTTGCGCCGAGCTGATCGTCGCCGGCGACGACATCGATGAACGCCGCGCTATTGTGGGCGTAAACGTAGTACGGAACCTGAATCGGATCTTGGAACGAGGAACGACAGTATTCGTACACTTGTGCAAGCATGGCCGAGTAGATCGGGGCGGCCCACGATGTGCCGTTAAATAATGCCCATCGTCCGCCCACGTACACGCCCACGGATTCGGCCGGCAGCGTGACGTCGGGGACGTTGCGGTTGGTTTGCGACGCGATCCCGGCCAGCCCGCTCTGCACGGCCGGCAGCGCGAAGTATTGCGAGACGCCGCCGCCGCCCGCGCATTGGCCGGACGAACACGAATTGTCGTTCCAGACCTCGATGTCGGTGAGCTGATGCCCGGTGCGCTCCGTTTCGTTACCGCCCACGCCGATGGCGTTCGGATCGCTTGCGGGGAAGTTGACGCCGACTTGATTGGTCGTGGCCGTTTCGGCGCATTCGTTGCCTTCATCGCCGGACGAGGCCACAAATGCAATGCCGGCGCTTGCCGCTTGGGCTATGACGCTATCGGTTGCCGACATGTCCGGATACTCGCAGCCGCCTGCCGAGAGATTGATAACCGTTGCCAGGTTGTCGCTGACGACCGAGCTGATGGCGTCGTCAATTTGTTGCGTGTTCAGCGAGGGAATGCCGTAGATGCGCACGTTCGCGCCCGGCGCGAGGCCCGCGACGGTTTCGGTGTCCAACGTTGCCTCGCCGCTGTCCACAGCGCTCGTGCCGCCGTCAACGTCCACGTTGGCGATCGTGCCGGTGCGCGCCGTAAGCATTTCGGCGAAGTACGTGCTTAAGTCGCCCGCGGCCGGATAGGCGTCCATGATGATCGCGACGGTTTGTCCGGTTCCGTTGTAGCCGCTTTGCACGGGGAAGTTCAATTGATTTGCAACCGAGGTGGGCGCCCATCCCAGGTTGGGCGTGTACGGCGGGCCCGCGAGCGCGGGTTCGTTGCCGGCGCTCGGCGTGGGTGTTGCGGTGGGCGTTGCCGTCGGCGTGGGCGACGGCGTGGGCGTGGGCACGGTGCCGCCTTGATATAAACAGAAGTACGCCGATTGTCCGGCCGCAATGGTGACAACGCCATTGCCCGGAGCGAATGCTGCAGTGCCCGAAGCGATCGTTGCGGGTCCTTCAACGGTTGTCCACACGCCGTTCTCGAGCGCTGCGATGTAGACGCTGCCGGTGATTCCCGCAGGCACGTTGACGGTAAAGCCGGGAACGCCGCTCAGCGTCACGGCCGTTTGCGCGGTTACGACAAAATAGAGCAGCGGCGTGTTGTTGGACGCGACAACGGTACGCACTTTGGCGCCTTTGACGATCGAGAGCACCGGCGTTCCCGAGGGCGTGCTTGTGGAATCAGCGATGGTTGCCGTTCCGCTTCCCGTCGGGATGGTGATCGTTCCGCTGTAACCGCCGGTCGCGGGAATGGGCGCCGTCGTCGGCTGGGTGGCCGATGCGGTTACCGTTTGCGGTGCGGCCGTCGGGGTGGGCGTGGGGATGACGCTTCCGCCGCCGCTCGTCGAACCGCCGCCGCCGCCTCCGCCGCCGCCGCACGCTGCGAGGGCGGCAAACAGGGCCAGGGTTGAAAGCTGGAACGAGCGGGATTCGATCAACGACAAGCGGGCTACCCTTTTTCGGACAGAGGTTGCTCGATTATGCGGCTTGCCCGGTTTGGGCGCAAGATGCCGTAAGGCATGGAGTGCACGGCGATTCGTTGGCCCCTCGGCAGGCTCGGGGTCCTTCGACAGGCTCAGGATGACAAGGGGGGCTCAGGATGACAAGGGGGGCTCAGGATGACAATCATGACTGAGCGCGGTTGGGGTTCAAAAGTGGCGGCGCGCGGCGGGCGGCGCTTCGTCGGGAGGCTGGACAAGGAAATGGTGTGGTGGTATCATCACCTAAAATCTTAGGTGTGAGGGCGGAGGGGCCGTGCCGCGAGCTAAATCTGAGGGTCTGACCGAGGTCGAGCAGCGCGTTATGGAGGTTCTGTGGACCGCCGGCAACGGCACGGTGAGCGAAGTGCTCGCCGCCGTAGATGCGCCCAAGCAGCTGGCGTTCAATACCGTGCAGACCATTTTGCGCATTTTGGAACAAAAGGGCTACGTGCGGCATGCGGAAGAGGGCCGCGCCTTTCGTTATTTCCCGCTGGTCGATCGCGCGCAGGCCTCGCGTTCGGCCGTGCATTCGCTGGTGCGGCGATTCTTCGGTTCGCCCGGGAAACTGGCGCTCAATTTGCTGCAAAGCGAAAATCTTAGCGCCGATGAACTCGCGCATTTGCGCCGGCTGATTGAAGAGGCGGATAAGAAATGAACGCGCCGCTAATGCTGCTTGCGATCTTCAACGGCGCCTGGCAGGGTGCGGTGCTGTGCGCGCTGGCCTATTTCTTCTTCCGCTGCGTGCGATCACTTAATGCCACGACCATGTTCACCGTGTGGAGCGTCTTGCTGGCCATCTGCATTGCCCTGCCGTTTGCCAATTATGCGTTTGCCGCGCGGCCGTACGCAATTCGCGTGACGGCGCCCGCCTATCGCGTGCGGCTTGCGCAGCCCCTACCCGGTGCGGCACCGGTTCGCACGGCGCTCGTGGCTGCGGCGGCGCCGACCGTACGCGAACGCGGCATTGCGCTGGTTACCGCTGCCATGCAGCGTGCGTGGATTGCGCTTGCGCTGTTGGCCGTCATCGCGCTGGTACGACTGGCGCTGCTGGCGCGCGATATGGCGGGCATGTTCGCTACGCGCCGCGCAGCGCGGCGCATTGCAGCACCGGTGAATGCGCGTTTGGCGATCGACCGGCCGTATGCGTTTGCATCGTCGGAGAGTTTGACCTCGCCGTGCGTGCTTGGCTTTGTGCCTGCGCTGATCGTCATTCCGCACGAGTTACTGGGCGCGCCGCAGAACGAACTGCTCAGCGTGGTGCTGCACGAGGCCGAACACGTGCGCCGCTACGATGACGTGCAGAACGTGCTGCACCGCATTATCGGCGCGCTGGCCTTCTTCTGCCCCGGCGTGCGGATCGCACTGCGGGAGCTGGCGCTGTATCGCGAGCAGATTTGCGACGATGCCGCGGTGCACGGGCTGGGCGATCCGATCGCGTATGCGATGACACGACGGCAATGGCGCAGTGGGCGCAAGGCCGCGGCGCGCCGGTGCCGAGCCTGATCTTCAAACGCAAACAGCTGCTGCACCGCTTGGAAGTGCTGCTGGATCGCGCCGTCAATCATTCGCTGCGTATGAATCGCCGGTTCGCGTTCTCGGCCGGGGTGATTTTGGTGCTGGCGGCGGCGTTGGTGCTGCGCGTGCAGGTTCCGGTTATTGCGCAGGTGCTTGTGACGCCGCAGGCGCTGCGTCCGCTCCAGCCGTTGCACACCGCTGCGCGGATGCCGGCGGTGCATCCGCACCTTCCAAAGCGCTTGCCGCGAATTGCGCCGCTGCCTGCTATCAAACCCATGCCGACCATTGCGCCGCTGGAGCAGCAGCACACCTTGCACGCCGTGCTTGCTCGCGTGCGGCGGATCGCACGCGTGGAAGCGCTGAAGCACGTTCAAACGGTGAGAGCGACCGCAAGCGCGCAAAGGTACGCATATGCGTATGCGACCTCGTATGCGACCTCGTATGCGGCCACATATGCGCAGTCGCAGGCTCCCTCGTACGCGCGCAGCACGAGTGCGGATATGTTGCTCGAGGCGCTGCAGAATGCGGGGCTTACGCACCTGTCGGTAGACGACCTTATCGCGCTACGCGATCACGGCGTGAGCGCAACGCTGGTTGATGCGGCACACGCCGCATTTGACGGGAATCTCACGGCCGATGGCCTGATCAGGCTCGCCGACCGCGGCATTAGCGCCGAGTATCTCATGCGCGTTCACGAAAAGCATCCGCATGCCGGTATCGACGAGGTTATCCGGCTGCACGACTCCGGCTTTTGAAAACAAAGGAAACAACGATGAGAATTGCATTGGTTCTGTGCTCCGCACTCTTAATTTCTTCGTTTGCCGCCGCGCCCGCGTCCGCTGAAACGTACACCGGGACGTGGATGGTTCAACCCTCTGATTCAGCGGGGATGGTGAGCCTGGAGCTGACGTACCGGCACGTGAGCGCGAATAATAACGAGAATTGGCAAGAAGAGGAGGACGTTGCGCTCTCGCAGCTGCGCGGACTTTCCAACGCCGACTTCGATTCGGGCGGCGAACACAAGGGCTTTGCGATCGTCCGCGATGCGGGTACGTTTCGCGCCGACGGGTGGTTTGCCAACCACCATGGGTCGGGCAGCTGGACGTTTGAGCCCAGCAGTACGTTCACGAGCGAACTTGCGCGTCGCGGTGTCGTGGGGTTGGACGATCGCATGCAGTTTCATTTGGCCATGAGCGACTTCAAGGTGGCGACGCTCGATATGCTGCTGGCCGCCGGCTTTGCGCGGCCAAGCGCGCAAGACCTTACCGATATGATCGAACATGGCGTAAACGAGAAGTACATCAGCGCGATGCGCAACGTTCCGCTGCACCCTAAGACGGTCCGTGAACTGATCAACATGCGCGACCACGGCGTTTCTTCTTCTTTTGCCGCCGCAATGATGCGCAGCGATCCGAATCTCACCGGCGAGCAGCTCGTGGATCTGCGCGATCACGGCGTGAGCGCGGAGTACATGCAGGCGCTGGCGGCCGATGGCTACGGCAACATCTCGCCGTTCGATGCGCAACGCATGCGCGACCACGGCGTGAGCACGAGTTTCATCGAAGGGCTTCACCGCTTGGGCTACCATCCGAGCGCCGAGGATGTGGTGCGGCTTGCCGACCACGGCGTGAGCATCTCGTTCATCGAGCGCATGCGCTCGCACGGCTACACGCACTTGAGCGCCGACGATCTTATCCGCCTGCGCGATCACGGGTATTAAAGCGGCGTAACAGCGGGTAGATGGCCTTCAATGGCCATTCCACCGCTGGTCAAGCGCGTCGCACGGATGTGGTCGCGCCACCGGGTCTCGCGGGTTGCAACTGCGCTGGCGTTTTACGCGGTGTTCTCGATTGCGCCGCTCACCTTCATGATGCTGGTGCTCGCGCGCACGCTATTCGGGCACGCGCACGTTCTGCAAACGCTTGAGGGTGAATTGCAGCCGATGCTGGGCAACAGCGGCGCTCACGGCATCGATCTGCTGGTGCGCGCGTCCGAACATCAGTTGAAGACGACGCCGATCGTCATCGTCGCCGGCCTGGTGCTCTTTGCTGCGTACGCAATTTTCATGCAGGTACAAGAGGCATTGGACGACGTCTGGGAGGTGGCAGAGGATGAGCGCGGGGGTGTGTGGCGCACAATCGCGTTGCGGCTGCACGTACTGGTGGTGGTGGGCGTGCTGGCACTGCTCGCGATGGCGGCGCTGTTCGTTGCGCTTGCGGCCGGGCACGCGGCAGGTTTCGCTGTGAACTTACTTGCGCTCACGGTCTTCTTGACCGTTACGTATCGCGTGCTGCCGAACGTCAAGGCGGGCTGGGGAAACTGCGCGCTGGGCGCACTGGTTACGAGCGCAATCCTGCTGGGCGGCGAACTGCTGCTCTCGCTGTACTTCCGGCGGTTTCACCCGAGACCGCGTACGGCGAGGTCGGATCGCTGATCGTCGTGCTGATCTGGATCTATTATTCGGCGCAGTTGTTCTTGTTCGGCGCCGTCCTGACGCGGGCCATGGAGTCCGGAGCGGGCACCAGCGAAGCGTCCTCCGGGTAACGAAGTCGCCTGATGATCTCGACCGCAACATTTACGCTGGCCTGCACTGCCTGCGGGGACCCGTCCTTCGCGCGCCGCTGCAGCACCATCGTGTTGGACTCCGCGTAAAAGTCGATGATGTCGCGCGAGTAACATAGTAAACATTCGCGGTCGGTCGATCGGCGCTTGCGGCCGTCGCGCAAAGTCGCGGCGTGACGTCCGCACAGTACGTGGGACTGGCTGCACAAAAAGCGCGGCTCGGACGAGCAGCGCCGGTCATCGCGCTTCCAGTCGCATTTCAGTCTATCCATCGGTTGTCCGAACGGGTTCGCTCACGGCGTACAAGTGACGGGCTACGTCAGTTGCGTCAACCACGGCACAGAGCACGCGATTGCGCACGAAATCGCGCGGGCGCAGAGCGCAGGGGCAAATGCTTTGCGCGCCCGCGGCGTCAAGATGAGCGGCACAGCCATTTTCGTCGTGCGCGAAGACCGCATGGTCACAGGCGCCGCACACATATAGCGTCGACATAAGCCTTTTATCGGACAATACGTCGATCTGCATCAGACCGGGCAACCGAGCCGTCGGTCAGCGGGGGTCGCATTTCGCCACACGTATGGCATCCGGGCGTGGTCTCATGAGGTCAGGGAGGACGGCATGAACCTGATATTTGTAGACCGGATACTACCGGACGGGAAGCACGTGCTGGTGCCGAAAATGCAGCGCCCGCGCACGTGCCGGCGCACCGACGGCGTGGTTAAAATTGCCTACGAGAGCCGGAGCGCCGCGCGGCAGGCGCGCTGCAAACACAGCCACGCGTATCACTGCCCGAATTGCGGGCGGTATCACCTCGCCTCGAAATGAATCCCTACGCCATGGCCGGGAAACGTTTAGGGAAAGCGCGCGCTTCGGGCGTTCCGAACGACGCCACGGAGCGCAAGATCCGCATTCTGCTGGAACTCATCCGCAACAAGTTCGTGCGGATCAGCCGCTTGAGCGATGACTACGGCACCAGCGCGCGCAGTCTGCTGCGCGATTTTCAGGAACTGCGCAAGATTGGGCAGCGCGCCGGCTTTCGTTTGAGCGAAAAAAGCGAGAACGATCAGATTCGCCTGCTCGACTTCGACGCGCGCCCCACGGCGATCGATAAGAATGCCAAGGCGCTGCGCACGCTCATTCACGATGCCGCGCATGCATTGGGCACGCCGGTCGAGGCGCAGCTGGAAACGCTGGAGGGAGAGTCTGCCGGCGAACGGGCATTTCTGCGGTTTCTGACGCCCACGCTGAGCGAGGGCACGCGCGTTGCCCAGACGTTTGAGCAACTGCAGTCCGCGTGGGCGAACAATGCGCGCGTCACCTTTAGGTATACCGGCAAGGAACGCTGCGTGGAGCCGGCGTGCGTGTACGCGCGCTCGGGGCGCTACTTCTTGCTTTGCCGCGATACGGGTTCGCGGTCGTGGAAATATTACGCGCTGGACAACATCGTGCCGCCGGTTAAACGTGCGGGCTCGTTCACGCCGCAGCCGATTCCCGAGCGCTACCGAGACGTCGGCGTTATCGGGTTCTTGCAAGGAAGCGGTGAGCACCGGGTTTCGGTCTGGCTCTCGCCCGCGCTTGCGCCCTCGGCGGCCTCGCGCGTGTGGCAACGCGATCAGCAGATTGAAACGCATGCGGATAAATCGGCGACGATTACATTCACCCTCAGCGACGTGGGCGAGGTTATCCGCTGGGCGCTGGGTTTTGGAGCCGAGGCGCGTGTCGTTGCGCCGCCCGATGCGGTGCGGCAGGCGCGCGAAGTTGTTGAGGCGATTGCTGCGGAGTACCGATCGCCGTCGGCCTAAACCACGGTGTACGCGCCGGATCCCTCGCCCGAAACCGATTACCGACGCACGGCTGCGCTGCGCATCAATGAAGCAGCGTTGCGCTTAGTGTTGGAGCGGTGCCTGCCATACGTGCGGCGAGGGTTGGCAGTAGCATGGTTGTGCACGGCGAATAAGCGGGGAATCCGCAGCTCTTTGCCACTGCGCTCTTTTTCCATTCATGAAGGTTGGTAACGTGCAATACAATCGAACGCCATTTCTCGCGCTCGCACTCATCGCGTTTCTTCTTCCAATTTCAGCCCAGAGTGCTCCAGCGAAGGCCGTAGGCAAACCGCTTCCCACCGCAACCCCGGCCCCACTTATTCGCGTGCCCACGGGCGACTTGATCAGTGTTCGCCTGATCGGCGGCGACATCGGCTCGCGCATCTCGACCGAGGGCGACACGTTCGCCGTCATAACGACGGAAGATTACTACTTCCGCGGCCAATTTGTTGCGCCGAAGGGCACGCCAGGTTACGGCGAAATTACACACATTAAACGCGCGGGTATGTGGCATGCCGGCGGCGAGCTGCGGTTCACGGTAAAGCGCTTGGTCTTACCCGACGGCACTACGATTGCGGTAGAAACCAACGGCGCGACCGCCGATGCCGACAAAAATTCTGAAAAGAACGGCAATGAGTTTGGGCAGTATCTGCTCTTCGGCGGTCTAGGCGTTTTTACGCACCGCGGTAACGACATTCTGATTAAAGACGGCACGATGTTTCATGTCGCGATTTCCGACTCAGCGACCGTTCCGGCCGCCAATTACGGCGTGCGTCCGGCGCAAATCGATTGGAACCTGGTAACAATCAAGTCAAAAGCCGAGATCGATTCGCAATCAGACGCTCAGGCACAGCCCACACCTGTCGCCGTCCCAACCGCAACGCCGCAGCCTTAACCCCGCATGGCCCTACAGTAACTTGCGGGCAACTTCGACGATGAGATCGTCCTCGCCAATCGGCACGCCGAGAATAGCCGACGCGTGGGCGATCTCGTCGGCATCCAAGCAAGAGTCGCTAGCCGCGTTTACCGAATAGGTGACATTCCAGCGCGTACGTTGCGCAGCGCTTTTGAACCCACTCCAAGACGGTGGTGTCCTTGACGCCGATGCCTTGGCGGCGTTTGGCGATGCCGCCGCGTTGCAGATGTTGAGCGTACGTCAGGCGCGAGCGCATGGTGTGGTCGACCGTCCAGCGGCCGCGCTCGATGCCGGGATCTTCGTAAAGATTTTGCAACAGGCGCCCAATCACCGTAGCCGGTCCTTCGATCAGCACCATATACGGCCAAATTTCAAAGGCCATAGTATTGCGTTCAAGCGATTCCATGCCCTGATTATCGACCGCTTTTCCGCCACGCTTAAGCCTTGAGAGACAGGCAGCCGCGCGCGTCTGCATGAATGACGGTTCACTTGGATGATGCGATCAAGCAACCTCGTGATAGCGCTGGCGTTGCTGGCGGCCACCGCCGGCATGCCCGCAGCGCAAGCCCGGCCGCTCGCCATTCCGCTTACCGGGAATCGCACGCGGACAATCGATGCATCGACCCTTTTCCATACGCTCTTCTCGGACTTTTACAGCGAGGCCGACGGTACGACGTACGTGCAGACCGGCGATATTCCGGCGATGTGGATGCGCGACTCCGCGGCGCAAACGCTGCCGTATGTCCGCTTTGCTCCCGCGTATCCGATTCTGGCGGTGCGCTTTGCCGGCGTCATCCAACGCGAGGCAAACAATATCATCGCCGATCCCTACGCCAACGCGTTTCGTGCGAACTATGCGGTGTGGGAACGCAAGTGGGAAGCGGGGTCGCCGGCGTGGCCGGTGCTGCTGGCATGGACGTTTTGGCAGCAAACGCATTCCCGCGTCATCTTCACGCCCGAGTTGCACCGCGCCATGCGGCGGATCGTGGACACCTGGCGCTGCGAGCAGCTGCACGCGCAGTGCAGCCGCTATCACCCCTTCGATAAGAGCGCATATAATAGCGACACCGGCATGATTTGGTCGGCGTACCGCCCCTCGGACGATCCGGTGAGTCATCCGTTCAATATTCCGCAAGAAGCGGCCGCTGCCGTTGCGCTCTCGGACATCGCATATTTGGCGAGTACCGGGTACGGCGATACGAATCTGGCGAATGAAGCCGCGTCGATGTCGGCGGCAGTGCACGTGGGCATCGAACGCTTCGGGCGTGTGTGGAACGGCGCAAACGGCGGTTGGATGTACGTGTACGAAACCGACGGCCAGGGTCACGATACGTACATGGACGATGCGAACATTCCGAACCTGACGGCGTTGCCGTATATCGGCTATTGCTCGCCGTTCGATCCGACGTATCTGAACACGCGCGCCTTTGCGCTTTCATCGCACAATCCGTATTACTTTAGCGGCATCTACGCCGAGGGGCTGGGCAGCCCGCATACACCGCCGGGGTTCGTATGGCCGCTGGGCATCATTGCGCGCGCGCTAACGGCCGGCAGTGAGACCGAAGTTTCGCAAGCCGTTACCACGCTTGCCGAGACGGACGGCGCCGACGGGCTGATCCATGAGAGTTTTTGGCCCAGCGGTTATTGGCTGTTCACGCGCGCGGATTTCGGCTGGGCGAATGCCTCGTACGCGGAGTTGATCTTTCGCAGCGTCGCCGGATTTCCCGCGACCAGTGTGCTTCCGCAGGGACGAGCGCTGACCGCGTTCGAACGCCCGGCGCGTACGCCGCGTTTGACGGATACGCTCACGCAGCTGCGCGATGCGGGCGTGGTGTATGCCTCGCTGAGCGATCTGCTTGCACAGGCGGGAAATCATACGATTATTCCGTCGATTCACAGCGTGCTGCTGCAATCGGCGGGGCCGGGCGATCTGCATTGGCATCAGGTCCGCGATGCGCCGTAGGCCGAAGGATGAAACGGTCGGGCGCGCAATGCGCGCGATTGACGATGCAACGGCGGAGATGCGGCGCGCTCCGGTGTGGCTGGCCAGTTCCGAGGCGCCGTGGCGTGAATTGCCGCAGGTTAGTGAGGCCGAAGCGCAGCGCCGATCGGGCGTGGGGCGCGATCTGCAGATGCGTATCGATGCACTGGATTTGGCGGATTTACCACATGAGCTGCGCTTAACGGCGAAGGTGGCGCGCCATCATGCGGCTATTTGGGCGCGCGAGGCGGATTGGTGGTGGGTCGTGTGCGATCCGCTGCGCGTGGGGTTCTTTGGGCTCTTCATTCCGACCGCATATTGCGGCGGGCATATGCTCAACGAAATTCATAAAGTATTGCGTATGTTTTCTTTCGAGAGCGCGGGAGACCTTGACCGGTATTTGGCGTTGCTTGCGGATTATGCGCGCCTGCTCGACCAGTTCGCAGAACGTACGCGCGGCCAGGCCGAACGCGGAATCCGTATGCCCAAAGTGCAGTGCGACGGCGCGGTGGAACTGTTCGGCGCGTTGCGGGATGTGGCGCCGCGGGCGCTAAGCGTTGAGGAAGCGCGCTTTGCGGGCGTGCATCGTAACGGGTTTGCGGGGCAAGTGGAGGGTGCGATACGCGGGTTGATCGTGCCCGCATACGATCGGCTGTTGGGGGACCTCGACGCGTCGTACCGCACGGCGGCGCCGGATGCGGTGGGGATGGCGCAGTATCCGCGCGGGCCGGAAATCTACGAGGAACTCGTGCGGCTGCATACGACGCTGCCGCTAGCGGCCGCGCAGATTCATGCAACCGGGCATACGCGCATGCAACGGATTTCGGACGGCAAATCGGCGCTTGCCCAAGCGGCGGGACATCCCGATGCCCGTGCGTATGAGCGGGCTATCGATGCGGATCCGCGATGGCATGCGCGGACAGCGGATGCGGTGCGGGCGTTGTTCGAGCACTCGATCGATCGCATCGCGCCAGCGCTGCTCTCGCAGTTCGCTCGCATTCCGGACGCGCCGGTGAGGGCCGCGGCGTTGCCGGCCGAGGTCTCGAGCTCGATGACGTTCGGGTATTATGGCCAACCGACGGCGGCGGATCCGGTGGGGACGTATTATTTCAACGCGGTGAATTTAACGCGGCGGGCCCTGCCCAATGTGGCGGCGCTGACGTATCACGAGCTCATGCCGGGGCATCACTTACATTTAGGTTTGCAGTTGGAGAATACGTCGCTGCCCGAACTTCGGCAGCGCACGCTGATCAACGCGTTTAACGAGGGCTGGGGCGAATATGCGGCCACCCTCGCCGGCGAGATGGGGATGTATACGCAGCCCGAAGAGCAGTACGGTCGCTTGATGATGGATGCGTTTTTGACGTGCCGTTTGGTGGTTGATACCGGGATGAATGCGCTGGGCTGGACGCTGGAGCAGGCCCGCGCCTATCTACGCGAATACAGCGGCATGTCGGATGCGGAGATCAACTCCGAGACGATTCGCTACTCGTGCGATATTCCGGCGCAGTCGCTGGCATACAAATTGGGGGACGACTACTTTGTGATGCTGCGCGACGAGATGCGCGCGCGTGTTGGCAAGGACGCGTTCGATATTCGCGATTTTCACACGGCGGTGCTATCGGCGGGCAGCCTGCCGTTGCCGCTGGTTGCCGACAACGTGCGGCGGATCGCGGGCTTCAGAGCGGGCTCCTAAGGAGCTACGCATGCGCTATGGCGTGAGCCAAGGCTCTTATGTACTCGCGACGAGGCTTTCGAGCAGCCGAATCCTGATGCGGCCTAAACCGCGCGTGCGCATTCACGGCGAGCGAACCTGGGTAAACTCCTGGCATGGCGATTTACGACCGGCCCGTGCGCGAGCCTCCTCAAACTATTTGTAGCAGAGGCCCAAATAAAGCCGGGTCAGGCGTTCGCTAAGCAGTCGATCTTGCCGTGGTTTCGGACAAATTATCCGAAGATAAAGCCGAACACGGTCAACGCTCAGGTCATTCTAGCGACGACAAATTCAAAGACACGCACGTACTACAATGCAACTCCCAAGAACGATCTGTTCTTTCAAATCGATAGTGGCCATTTGCGACTGTACGACCCAGCGTCCGATCCGACGCCGATTTACGCTGATCGACAGGACCCGGCTTCAGACCTCGAAGCCGGCGAGTCTGCGAACGACTTAGATCATTCAGCGGTAGATGAGGACCGTGGCGAGGAGTTTGCCTACGAATCCGACCTCAAGAATTATTTGGCGTCAAACCTGTCGCTCATCGAGCGAGGGCTGCGCCTCTTTGATAAGTTGGAGGGTATAAGCGCCCTTGAGTTCCCCGTCGGGAGCCGCTATATCGATATCCTGGCGCTAGACACTTCGGATAACCCGGTCGTCATCGGACTCAAGGTTTCGCGCGGGTACGATCGTGTCGTGGGTCAGCTCCTACGATACATGGCCTGGATTGAAAGACACATTGCCAAACCGCCAAGCCGCGTGCGGGGAGTCATAATCGCGAGTTCCATATCCGAGGATCTAGTATTAGCCTGCTCGCGCGTTACGTGATGTGTCCTTGTTCGAATACAGGCTTGCCGTTTCGCTAACCAAGGTTTCCGAGGCACTACGGGCCGATAATTCGGGGGTCCGTTAGCAGCGCAAAAATGTATGAAGGGGCACGCAGATGTTGAAGCGACGCCGTACTGTTGAGCGGCATTAGCGCTGCCGCCTGCGCAATTTGACTTTTTCCGATGTTCTGATTTGTTGTGTTCAGTTTAATGTGCCCGTTACCGGCCTCGTACGTAAACGGTTTCCCCCGGATTTGGCGAAATTCCTGACCGGCGCAGGCAATTATTCTATTCCAGATATCGTCAACATTGTTCATGGCATTAATTTAGGGCCAGATCGGCAAAGCGGTTAAGCTGCCCTTCGGTGTTGAACGCGCGTCCGCTGAAATGAGGCGCCAATACGACACGGGCGTCGCCCATGCTGCCGATCTTGAAACTGTCCGCATCACGCCATCGTGTGCCCTCGAAGATCTGCATGAAGGTGGGCCAATCGGCCTTTCCATAACAAACCACTGCTTCGAAGCCCCCATTTGCAATGAGTTTCGTGAACAAAGCAACACGCTGCGGGCGCATCTGCGCGTCGTACGCCGCACGAGTTCCGAATCGCGGAGAGCTCCGAATACGGCCACGAGCCCTTGTCGTGGCAGGCGTACGGCATAAGTTCGGCCAGCAGCGTCTCTCCTGTCGTGCGCCCGAGTTTCTCGGCCTGGTATCGCGTACGCTGTTCTTTAGTTGGATTCGAAATACCCGCGCGGCGCAGCATCAAGTGACACATGGGGCGCCAAGTCCGCTGACACACCGCGTTCGGGCCGAAATATTTGTTGCAGTCAGCGAGTGAGGATTGCGCCTCGTGCAATCCATGTACTCGCCGTAGGCCGACCGCGCACTTAAGTCTGCCGACAGGTCGGTGCCAGCCAGTAAACCCTCTTCCATGCCGAGGAAAAGCACGGCTGCACTGGGCCGGCCGAAGCCAATGAAGGTTTCTATAGTTTCCCAGCGGATCGCTTGCGTTTGCACCATTACCCCCTAGATCGGTGGCTCCGTGTTTCGCCATGTGCGGGTTCTCTCAGCGCAGTCCAGTTGTGACATTTCGCTGACTGACCTGATTAGTACAGGTTACGCTCGCCATACGTATGGCACGGGTCGAGTGTATGTTTGCAACATGAGGACGCAAGCGCGGTGCGGCGCGGGCCATCCGTTGTATGCAAGCGTACACACGGAGCACCGGTTGTACCAGAAAGGCTTCGGCTGGACCACGGGTTCGACCGAGGCGCGTCTGAGAGATCTACTGCTCGAAGCGCGGCTGCAAGCGAACCATCGGGACGGCCATGCGTAACCGAGTTTGGCGGGCCGTGTACCGCGCAGGGCTGCTCATATGAATCCCTTCGATTGGCGTGACCCCAGGAGTTATGCCTCGTACATGATTTTGTTCGGCGACAACGGGCACGGGAAGCCCAGCGGGCCGGGCGGATGCGGCGGGTGCGGTTGTATCGCGCTGCTGGTGCTCGCGGTTGGGTTGGTTGCTCTCCTCGTGGTCGTTGGGCGCTAAGCAAAATGGTCCCATCGTGCATGACGGCCGCCACCGGTCGCGGAAGTAGGGCGTAAGGTGCAACTGATTGACGGGCGCTATGTGTATTCAGCGTCGGATTTGAACAATTACCTGGAGTGCAAGCACTTGACCGAACTCGATCGGCAAGTGGCGCGCGGGGAGCGAACGCGCCCGCCTCGGGATGAGAGCACCGAACTCATCGCGCGCAAGGGCGACGAGCACGAGCGGCGGTATCTGCAGCGTTTGCGCGACCTGTATGGCGATGCGCTGGTTGCCTTTGAAGACCGCGCCGAAAACACCGATGAGGGATTGCGGGCGGCCGAGCAGCAGACGCTTGCGGCGATGGCCGAGGGCGTGCATCTCATTTATCAGGCCACGTTCTACGATGGGCAGTTTTTGGGGCGCGCGGATTTCTTGCGGCGCGTGGAGACGCCGTGCGAGCGGTGGGCGTGGAGTTATGAGGTTATCGACACCAAGGTCGCGCTGCAAGCCAAGCCGTACTTCTTGATTCAACTCTGCAACTACAGCGAGCACCTTGCGCGCATTCAAGGCGCGATGCCGCAGTACGGCTACATTGTGCTGGGCAGCGGTGAAGAGCGCCGCTTCAAACTCAACGACTACTCAGCGTACTACCGGCATGTGAAGGCCTCGATGCTGGCCAATGCGGACGCGGGCGATGTGTACCCTTATGAGTGCTCGCACTGCGCCATCTGCCCGTGGTCGAACGACTGCGAGAAGCAGCGCGACGATGACGATCATTTAAGCATCGTGGCCGGCATGCGTCGCGATCAGATGAACAAACTGAACGCCGCCGGCATTACAACGCTTGCGCAGCTGGCGGCGGCGACTGAAGAGCATCGGCCGAACAAAATGTCGGAGACGACGTTCGACTATTTGCGCGCGCAGGCGGGGCAGCAGCATCTGCATCGCGAGGCCAAGCGTAACGGGCAGGGTATCCATCACTTCTACAAATTCCGCCCGCAAGCCGACGAACTGAGCGGCTTTGCCAAACTGCCCGAACCCGCCGACGGCGACATCTTCTTCGACATCGAAGGCGACCCGCTGTTCCGCGCCGACCGCGGGTTGGAATATCTGTGGGGGTTTTACATCCCGCCAAGTCATCCTGAGGTATCGAAGGACCCTGAGGAATCGAAGGGCCAGTACCGCGCCTTCTGGGCCAAGGAGCCGGCGCAGGAGCAGAAAGCTTTCGAGGATTTCGTCGATTTTGTCGTCGAGCGGCGCAAGCAGTATCCGAAGATGCACGTCTACCATTACGCCGCGTACGAGGTCTCGGCGCTCAAGCGGCTGATGGGGCGGTTTGCATCGCGCGAGCGCGAGGTGGACGACTTCTTGCGCCAAGGCGTGTTTATCGATCTCTATCCGATCGTTAAGCAAGGACTGTGGATCTCGCAGCCGTCGTATTCGATCAAGAAGGTCGAGGCGTTCTACGGGTTGCGCCGCGCCACGCATACGAAGGGCGGCGATGATTCGATTGTGATGTTCGAATCGTGGCTGGCGACCGGCGACGATGCGATTCTCGAAGACATCCGTGCGTATAACGAAGACGACTGCCGCTCGACGTTTCGACTGCGCGAGTGGCTTGCTCATCTGCGTGACGAGCTGAATGCGACACTTTCGGAGCCGATTCCGTGGCGACCGGATCCGCAGGTAACACCGGCCGAGGATGACGAGCGATCAGAGTTGGAGCACCGGCTGCTGGACGATCTCGCCGCGCCGGATTCGCTGGAGGAACTGCGCGGCTGGGCTGAGCCGCTGCGCGCGCGGTGGCTTCTGGGGAACTTGCTGCAATATCATCGCCGGGAGGCCAAGCCCGAGTGGTGGAAATATTTCGACCGCTGCGCCAATCCGGAAGATCTGCTGGAATTCGACGACGAGGCGATCGGCGGTCTGCAACTCTGCGCTGACGTCGCGCCGTATAAGGTCAATTCGAAGGATCGGAACTCCGTGTACACCTACACGTTCCCGGCCCAAGAGCATCGGATCGGCAAAAAGCCGCACGATCCGTTCACGCAAAAAGGTGCCGGTGAGATCATCGATATCGACGGCACGGCCCGGCGGTTACAAATCAAACTCGCGGGCGCAATCGCGCCCGAAAGCCTGCGCGCGCTCATTCCTGGCACGCCGATTGGCACGAAAAAGAAACGCGCTGCGTTGGAAACGATCGCAACCGCTTACCTCGCGGGCAACTTGGATACGACGCATCCCGCACTGGTCGACATTCTTCTAGCGCGCCCGCCCCGCTTACAACCGCCCCGCTTACAACCCCGTCATCCTGAGCCCCCAATTGTCATCCTGAGCCCGTCGAAGGACCGTGAGGCATCGAACGGCATCATCCAACCGGCAGAAGTAACAAAAGCATCCGTTTCCGACGTCGTGCAGCGGCTCGACAATAGCGCGCTCTTCATCCAAGGCCCGCCCGGCTCGGGAAAGAGCACCATCGGCGCTTCGGTGATCGTCGACTTGCTGCAAGGCGGCAAGCGCGTCGGCATCGCCGCGAACGCGCACAAAGCCGTGCATAACCTTCTTCGGAAAGTTGAAGAAACGGCCAAAGAGCGCAACTACCGCTTTAATGGCTGCCATAAGGAAAGCGAGACCGACGGCTCGCGCTACGAGGCATTCGCCGAATGGCCGATGGTCGAAAGCGCCGAGAACGTCGAGGACTTACTCCAGGAAGGCTGCCAGCTCGCCGCGGGGACAACCTTCGCATGGGCCGATGAACGGCTGGCCGGGCAATTCGATTATCTTATCATCGACGAGGCGGGGCAAATCTCGCTCGCCGATGCGCTGATTACTTCGGTTGCTGCGCGCAACGTCATACTGCTCGGCGATCCGAAGCAGTTGCCGCAGGTGGCGCAGGGTTCGCACCCGACTGGATGCGACTTGTCGGTTCTGCAGCCTCTGCTGGGCGATCATGACACCGTGTCGGCCGATCGTGGCATCTTCCTTGATAAGAGCTATCGCATGCATCCGACAATTTGCCGGTTTTTGTCTGAAGCGATTTACGATGGGCGGCTCCGGAACAACGCCCGAACGGAAAGCAATAGAGTGAAATCGCCCGGACTTGTCGGTAGCGGGCTCGTCTATATTCCCATGGAGCACGAAGGCAACAGTCGCCGCTCAGACGAGGAGGCTGCGAGGGTGGTATTCGAGATTGGCCTCTTGCTGAATGGCAGCGTAACTATCAACGGCGAACCGGAACGCTACTTGACCCAGCGGGACATAGTAGTCGTGGCCCCATACAACCTGCAGCGGCTACGCATCCAAGAACTCTTGATCGCTGCCGGACACACGAGCATCCGGGTGGGAACTGTAGACAAGTTTCAAGGACAAGAGGCGCCCGTGGTCTTTTACTCGATGGCGACGTCGTCCCTTGCCGATATCCCGCGCAACCTAGACTTTCTATTCGACCGCAACCGTTTTAACGTGGCCATCTCACGTGCGCAATGCATCAGCGTGCTTGTCTGCAGCCAAAGGTTGCTTGATGCCACGTCCAAGACCCCAAGATCGATGGCGCTAGTAAATCTCCTTTGCGCCTATTGTGAGATTTCTGAGGATTCAGGCAAGAGCCATAAGCAGGGGCTAGTGGGAAGCCTCGGCAGGTTATAAGGGCTCGGCAAAAGGTAGTGACTGAGCCAATGCGTTGAGCGCTACGATCCGGTTTTGCTTGGACGCGACAAAAGCGACGCCATTTCCCTCCAGGATTTCGCCAATCCATGATGTTTCGGCGGGCGGCATCTTTCCAAATGCTAGCACGGGTACGGCACCGGAAATTTCGGCAGCGAGGCGTATTCGATAATCAAATAGTTGGCCCATGCCATAGCGCATACGATCAACAGCCTTTTGCGGATTATTGAGACTCTTAGCCTCAATGAGAAATTTTCTCTCCCCAATTCTTAGATATAAGTCCAAATAATTGTTGTAGAACGTGGCCCCACCAAGCCGCGCCGCTGCCCTGCGAATAAGTTCTAACGCGTCTTGGTGATCCTGCCTCGCCCGTTCTTGAAGGTTGGCCGACTCATAAATGCTGGGTGGTTCCTTCCCGGACGGGACGTAGCCGGTTCCCTTTGGGATTTCAAATACTTCTCGTAAGATATCGCTTGGTGGTTTAGCCCCCGCCACGTAGCCCGTGGCCAAGACTGTCTCGGTTGTAACCATCGGCGAAAACTCGGATGATGAGACGATTCCCCCCGCGATCAGAATGCGTTGGAATTCAAACTCGCCGATATCGCGAACGGCATAAAATTGGAACTGGGGAACCTTTTCCGCCGAACCTGTCTCGTAATAGACGCCGTTAATATCGCGGATCGGAACCGGGCGCCGAAATCGCTGCTTGCCCGTGAGGATGGGAGCATACCATTTTCCGGGCTCTCGAGAGTCCGGAAATATTTCACCAAGAACCCCATGCCCAAAGTAATGGCGTGCTTCTGTTCTTTCGGCCCCCTCGGACGGACGGTAATAAACAAAGCGTGTTAATGGCCGTTCCAGCAGTCGACGATACCTGTCTGGGAAATGGTAGATCACCCACTCCTCATCATTATAGGATGAGTAGCCGTGAGGCCGTTGGGCCAAGACAACGTAACGCTCAGGCACGATAGAGTAGCGGCTGAATATCTGCGGCGTATACCAGTTTACGATCGTCCATTGCGTTCCCCGCGGCCCTCTTTTCGCCACGACTCGGCTAAGCCCCGGCCTATCGGTAGTTTTCTGGTCGGTGAGGAAGCGAGTCTCGGTGCGCTACAATTAGTTAAACACGCAATGCGTGAGACCACCTATAGAGGGTGCTTGCGTTCGTTTTCTCGCTCGGAGAACAAACGTGTAAGGGCTTTCGGCTCACGACGTGCAGCGCAGACGAGCAGTCTAATGAGCTCATCTGTTGTGAAAGAGAGATGAGTACATGAGAAAAGCGCTTTGCTGTTTGCTTTTATTGGTATTGGCAGCGTGCTCGGCGGGTGGAGCTTCTAATCAAGGCCTTTCGACGCTACCGCAAACCGGTGGGCGGACGGTCGAAACAGTCGCCGCAAGCGGCGTAACCTGGAATCTTGGGGCTGGAGCGTCCACGGATTCCTATGCAAATCAGGACCTCGACTTTTTCCCGCGCACGATTACGATTGACGCGGGCGATACGCTGACGTGGCACTTCGCGAGCGGGGTCGGCGGTGATGCGCACACGGTCGCTTTTCTGGGTGGCCAGCCGCTGCCGTCTCCCGCGAACCCGAACGACGTCGTTCCGGCAGGCGGGTCGACGTACGACGGTTCCACGTTTACCAATTCGGGCATTAAGTTTGGCGGTCAAACCTATTCACTGACATTCCCTAAGGCCGGCACATTCAAATACTATTGTCTTTTCCACGAACCGGCGATGGAAGGGACGGTGATCGTTCAGAATGCGAAGACGGCGTATCCGCATTCGGCGCAATACTATCTGAACCAAAGTGAAAACGACGAATGGGACGACTTCGCACTTGCAGCGATATCGGTTAGGTCGTTTCCGTTCCCCGTCGGCGGAACGACGTTTGCCGCCGGCATCTCGCCCGGTCTAGGATCCGGAAAGCCGACCGATTCAACGATTCTTCGCTTTTTCAATACGAACCAATACGACAAGTTGCAAAGTGCGGCAGCGGGGAACAAAACCATCAAAGTTGGTACGACGCTGACCTGGGTGAATGAAAGCAACAACGAGCCGCACACGGTTACGTTCCCGGTTGCCGGGCAGGACGATCTGCCGAATATCCCCACCGATCCCGGCAGCGGCGGAACGACGTTCGATGGTAGTCACTTGGTCAATTCGGGCTCGCTGCTCGGCGGGCAGAGTTTCTCGTTGACATTTACGAAAGCCGGAACCTACTTCTACGGTTGCCTATATCACGACAATTCGCGAATGACCGGAATTATTACGGTCACGAACTAGGTTACGAGACGGCGGCCTCGAATCCAAGCCCACCCAACTGCTCAGGTCGGGTGGGCGATTTTTTGGCTTCACTTCTGCAATCGTGAGAGTACGAGTTCGCTGAGATTGAGCAGTTCGCGGCGTGCGAACGGCGAGGACGGCAAGGAAATCGAAAAGACCAGGTCGCCGCGCTGCACCGCGTTGGCGGCAAACGGGACGTAGCCGCTTTGCGGAACGCTGAGCGAGAACACGGACTGAGCCGCGCCGGGTACGCCTTCGGGTTGATAATGCGCGCCGGGGTCTGAGCCCAACACGGTTTTGAACGTCTGGGCGATGTCGGCTGGGCTCTGACCGGCTGGGAAAAAGACGTCCAATTCGACGCCGCCCGTTGCGCCCGACTTTCCGCGATAGACGCAGTACACGTTTTGGGGACTATCCACATTTACGGCCGGCTTCGAGAGCACCATTGTACCGAATGCGCGAAAGTCGGCCTGCGTAAGTACGCACATCTTGGCTCCGGTGCCCTTGCGAACCGGTGCAGCGCTTGCGACTGATGATGCCAGCGCGCACGTTATCAGCAGTGCCGATGCGAAACGCACGCCCGAACGCAGTTGAATCATGTTGTTGCCTCCATTAGTTCGTATGTTAGGTCACCGCCGGTTCGGCGAGCGTGAGCGTTCCCGCGCTCGCATCGAGCGTTGCATCCAAGCCCAGCGGCAGCACCCACTGGTTCAGGATATGACCAAATTGCATGCCGTAGGCCGCGGGGCGTCCGGCTAGCGTTAGCCGGTCGCGCAGCGTCTGCGCAAGTTCGGGCGAGGGCTCGTCGCTCTGCTTGCGATCGGGCTCCATGAAAATGCCGGCGGCGATGCCGGCTGCGCTGGGAAGCGCGCCGCTCATGATGAGCGTGGTGAGCAGTTGATCGATTTGATAGGGCTCCTCGTGCACGTCTTCGAGCAGCACGATGTTGCCTGCGCATGGGACGGCGTACGGTGTGCCGATGAGCGCCGTGACCAGCGTGAGGTTTCCGCCGACTAATTTGCCGTGCGCCGTTCCGGGGACGACGGTGACCGTTGTTGCGTTGTGCAGCGTGCCGATCGGTTCGGCGGACATGGTCGCGGCTTGAATTTCGCGCACGACGGTCGGCGTGTAGGTGGAATAGGCCGCGACCGGACCGTGGAATGTGACCAGACCCGTGCGCAGGGTGATCGCGTTCAGTAGCGCGGTGAGGTCGGAGAATCCCAAGACCACTTTTGGATCCGCGGTGAAGGCGGCGTAGTCGATCAGATCGAGGATGCGCATTGTGCCGTAGCCGCCGCGCAGGGCGAAGATGCCGCGGATTTGCGGATCGCGCGCGAAGGTGTTGACGTCCTCGGCGCGTGCGGCGTCGGTGCCGGCGAGGTAGGCGTTTTTGTCCATCGCGTGTTTGCCGACCACGGCGCGCAGGCCGAGGAGCTCGATCTGCGCGATGCCGTGTTTGAGATCGTCGGGCGAGCCCATCGGGCCGGCGGGCGAGATGAGTCCGACCGCATCGCCGGGATGCAGGCGTGGGGGTTTGATGGTACTCATCGCTTTTGGCGCTTGCGCGGCCGCGGGTGCTTGCGCTAGGAGCGCCGATGCGGCGGCAGCGCCGGTTCCGAGAAATGCCGAGCGTTTCACGATCTAATGCAGCACCGCGAGCGGCTGCGCCGTCTTCTTGTAGCCGGCGGGCGGGTGGAATAGCGCGTCTTCGGGCGCGGTGAGGGAGATTGCGGTAAGGTCGATTTGCACGGTTGCGCTTTGGGCGCTTGCGGTGTCGCTCGCGGTGAAGTCGAGGTGAATCGGAACGCCGTGCAGATCGTCGGCGAGCGCGAGGCCGGCGGTGACGTTCAGCGGTTTGCCGCCGTGTTTTTGCGTCTGCGCGGTGAAGTGATAGACGCTGGCCGTGCGTCCGTTCACGGGTTGGTGGCCGATGAGCGCGAAGGATTCGCTGAGCACGTCGTATTGCGTGAGCGAGTTCAGTGCGTCAAGGGGGGATTGGGTGGCTTGCGTCGTCTTCTTCTTTGCGGCGGGCGGCAGTGCCATCTTCGTTTGAAAGTAGAGCGCGTGCATGGAGGACCAGGTGGTGATCAGCTTCTTCGCCGGGTCGATGATGAGCGAGATCGTGCCCTTCGGCAGGAATTGTGCGGCTGCGGCGTTTGTTTTGGGATCGCTGGCGGTTGCGGTCATGTTGCTGACGTCGATGCGCCAGCGCGTGTCACGGTGGAGGACGCGGACGGCGGTTTGGAACGCGGCGGTTTTGTCGGGCTCGCGCTTGGCGTTGACACTCAGTGATCCTGCGGCGGTGAATGGGGCTAGCGCCTGCGGTGTTGGGGTGGCGGCCGTGAGGACGACGAGTAGGCAGATGGCGATCGGCGCGCGGTTCATGGGGAGCGGTTCTTGCGGTGGCCCCTCGATGCCTCGGGGTCCTTCGACGGGCTCAGGATGACAATGGCGCTGCGGCAGGCTCAGGATGACAACGGCGCTGCGGCAGGCTCAGGATGACAGCGGTGCCTGCGACGGGCTTAGGATGACAAGGGCGTGACGAGTAGGCAGATGGCGATCGGCGCGCGGTTCATGGGGAGCGGTCCTTGCGGGGGCCCCTCGATGCCTCGGGGTCCTTCGACAGGCTCAGGATGACAACGGCGCCTTCGACAGGCTCGGGATGACAAGGTGCCTTCGACAGGCTCGGGATGACAAGGTGCCTTCGACAGGCTCGGGATGACTAGGTGCCTTCGACAGGCTCGGGATGACAAGGGCGTAAAGTAAGAGGCTCACTTATCGGAGGGTATCTTGCATAACGTCATTGGCCGCGTCGTCGGCTCGATTCTTTTGTTCGCGCTTGTTGGGAGTGCGGTGCCTGTTGGGGCGGCGGGGGTGCCGTTGCAGGCGGCGCATCCGACCGAGGTGGATTGGAATTTGAGCCCGCAGCAGATTGCGGCGAATTGCAAGACGCAGATCGGTGCATTCGATAGCGCGGTAAAGCGCATTATGGCGCTCAAAGGGAAGCGGACGTTCGCAAATACGATGCTGCCGCTGGAGAACGCCGAGGCGGATCTGAACGATCGCACGATTGCGGAACAGTTTCTGTTTAATATGGCAACGGAGAAGGCCGTGCGCGATGCCTCCGAGCAGTGCAATATCGATCAGAGCAATTATTTCTCGTCGTTCGGCGCGCGGCCCGACGTGTATCGGGCGCTGGCGGCGGTGCGGCAGAGCGGCACGGCGAGAACCGTTGCGGATAAGAAACTGCTCGACATGTACTTGATTAGCTTCCGGCGTTCGGGTGCGGCGCTTTCGGCGGCGAACCGCAAAGCGTTTGTGGATCTTTCCAATCAACTTACCGCGCTGGGCAGCAAGTTCTCCGAGAACTTGAACAACGACGCGACCACGCTGAACATCACGGCGGCGCAGGCGGCGAGTTTGCCGGCGACGTTTGTGAGTGCGCTGACCAAGAATGCCGACGGCTCGTATACGGTTAAAGTGAACGAGAGCACCGTCACGCCGTTTTTGAACAACGAGCGCGATGCCGCAGCACGCAAGGCGTATTACATGGCGTACAACAATCGCGCGCCGGACAATGTGGCGGTGCTGGAGCAAGCCATTGCAGTGCGCGACCGGCTTGCGCATCTGCTCGGCTTTCCGTCGTGGGCCGCGTATCAATTAGCGGATCGCATGGCGCAGACGCCGCAGCGGGTTTTCTCGTTCGAAAAAACGCTTGATGCGAAGCTGCTGCCGCAGGCGCGGCGCGACTTGGCGGGGCTCGCGGCGCTCAAAGCGCAGGACACGGGGGATGCGCACGCGAGCATCGAGCCGTGGGACGTTTCGTATTACAACAATCAGTTGGTTAAGACAAAGTACGCGGTGGACAACGAGGCGATCCGGCAGTATTTTCCGGTGAATACGGTCATCGACCGGATTATGAATCTGTACCATAAGATTCTGGGCGTGACGTTCGTGAAAGTGCAGCATCCGAATTCGTGGAATGCGCAGGATGTCATTAGTACAATGTGTTCGATACGGCGAGCGGGCGGTTTATCGGCACGACGTACTTCGACTTCTTCCCGCGCCCGGGCAAGTTTGGGCACTTTGCGAACTGGCCGCTGTTGCCGACGCGGCGATTGGCGAATGGGACGTACCGGCCGCCGATCACGGCGATTCTTGGCAACTGGCCGCGGCCTGCGCCGGGTGCGCCGGCGTTGCTTTCGCACGATGATGTGGTGACGTTCTTCCATGAGTTCGGGCATAATTTGGCGGCGCTGCTTGCAACGGCGCCGTATGAAACGCTGAGCGCGGGGTTCCGTCAGGACTTCGTCGAGGCGCCCTCGCAGATGCTTGAGAACTTCATGTGGCAGCCGTCGATTTTGAAAGAAGTGAGTTCGAACGTTACGACCGGGCAGCCGCTACCGGACGATCTGATTCGTAAGATGGTTGCGGCGCGGTACGTGAACGAGGCGTATTTTACGGTCGGGCAAATTCGGTTGGGGCTGGTGGATATGACGTATCATTCGTCGGGGCCGCATGTGGATACGACGGCGGTGTGGGCGCAGATCGCGCACGAGTATACGCCGCTGGATATGGCGCCGGGGACGCATCCGCAAGCGTCGTTCGGGCATCTGTTCGGTTATGATGCGGGGTACTACAGCTACTTGTGGGCGCTGGTGTATGCGCAAGACATGTTCACGGCGTTTCAAAAGGGCGGGCTGGAGAATCCCGCCGTCGGGATGCGGTATCGCCGCGACATTTTAGCGCCGGCGCGCACGCTTGAGCCGGATGTTGAAGTGCGCAACTTCCTTGGGCGTCCGATGAATCCGGATGCGTTTTACAAGCAGTTTGTTACGACGGGTGGGCCGTAGGAAGGCCCCTCGGTGACCTCGGGGTCCTTCGACAGGCTCAGGATGACGATGGTGGGGGTCAGGATGACAAGGTTAGAGGCCGAAGCGGTCTAGGCGTGAGAAGACGTCGTCGACATTGAGGTTTAACCACGGAATCGCGGTCTGAGTGAGGGTCGCTCCGGGGCCGAACTGTTGCACATCGTTTGTGGAAGC
Organism: Vulcanimicrobiota bacterium; assembly: GCA_963702335.1. Taxonomy (GTDB): domain Bacteria; phylum Vulcanimicrobiota; class Vulcanimicrobiia; order Vulcanimicrobiales; family Vulcanimicrobiaceae; genus DASSRQ01. The sequence continues at coordinate 125,352 of CAVPCC010000024.1, forward strand.
GTGCGCGATTATAAGACGGCGCGCAGGATCGACATCGAGCACAATTACGGCGCCGGTCTGAAGATAGCGCGCGATTTTGCGGGTTAGAAATGCGACATCGTCAGAAGGCGAACGCACTTCCACCGCAATGTCGGGAGAAAACGGTGGCTCTTGCCGCAGTTCCGGTTCTAATTGCGCAAGCCGTTCCGCATAAACGAAGGCGACATCCGGCACCAATACCGCGCCCAGCTGCGTTGGTAGGCGGAAGCGCCATTCGGTACCAACGGCTCCGCGCTCGCCGGCGCAGCGTTCGATGAGCGTCGCAATGGCGTACTGCACCATCGAGTGCCGCGACCGCGGGCTCACCTTGGCGCGAGCCTCGCCGTCCAGCAGTTCGATTTCGGGCTTGTCGTCGTAAGGCGCGATTGGCATAGGTTGCATAGCACATCATACCATCAGGGCGTGGGGTTCGAGCGGCTAGGGGCGCCGGTACGTTGGCCCCTCGGTGCCCTCGGGTCCTTCGACAGGCTCAGGATGACAATTGGGGTAGGCTCAGGTTGACAAAGTGAGGGCTCAGGATGACAAGGGTGGGGCGCAGCCAATAGTTGGGGACATGATTGTGCGATCGTTTTCTGTTCTTATCGTCTGCGCTTTGCTCGTTGGCGTGGCTCTTCCGGTGCATGCGGGGGCTGCGGGGATGCGGCCTGTTGCAGCTGAGGATTTGTAGTAGGCTGACGTTTATTTCGGGGCCGCAGATTTCGCCCGACGGGACGCGGGTCGTGTTTGTCGCGGCGCGTATTGATGGGCCGAAGAACCGGTATGCGACGGACTTATATTTGGTGCGGACCGATGGGAGCGGGTTGCAGCGGATTACGAAAACGGGGCATGCATCCGGGCCCGCGTGGTCGCCGGATAGCAGGACGATCGCGTTCAATCAAGGGCCGTTGAAAAAGGGGCAGTTTCCGCAGATCTTCTCGTATACTGTTGCAACGGACGTTGTAAGGCACTTACGCATGCGGCGCAAGGCGCGGGCGGTGCGGTGTATTCGCATGACGGTACGCACATTGCGTATGGGGTGTTCAGCACCGATGCACCGCATGCCACGTATGAGAGTTTCGGTGCGGCCGGATTCAAACCGCGCAAGGATCAGCAGAAAAGCGACATCCGGATCATTCATAACCTGCAGTTTGAAGTGAACGGGCAAGGGTTTGTGTACGATCAGCATGCGCACATTTGGGTGATGAATGCGAACGGCAGCGACGCGCATGCGCTTACCTCCGGGCCGCGCTGGTCGGAAAACGGGCCGGCGTGGTCGCCCGATGATAAAACGATCGCGTTTAATTCGCTGCGCTACGTGAGCGCGAGCGGCGGGCCGAACGATGTGTACACGATTGCGGCGTCGGGCGGGGCGATGCACAAATTGGCGTCGAACCAGCCGGCGAACAATTTGATCGGCTATGATAACGCTGGGAATTTGTGGACGGCGCGCGGGGGCGTTGCGGATCCGGCGGCGTTTCCGCAGATCGTTCGCAACGATCGCGCGGGCGTGGCGCATGTCGTGGTGGCGCAGAATAGCGTGCAATTCGGCGACACCGTGCTTGCCGACATGGGGGAGCCGGGCGGTTTGTGCGGTTTTCAATTTGCTCCCAAAGATGCGTTTACGGTAACCGATGTGGATGAGCCCGGCTACAGCGCGCTGGTGAAGTTCAATACGGCCGACGGCAGCGTTACCAAGCTCACCGACGCGGGCGAGGCAGCCGATTGCAGCATGGACCGCGCTGGCCGCACCGTTGCGTACACGAAGTCCGATTTCACGCATTTGCGCGAAGTCTACGTGCTGGATTTGAGCACGGGGCAGTCGCGCCGGCTGACCGGGATGAACGATGCGTATCTTGCGAGCGTGCAGCTTCGACGCCGCGGGAGTTTACGGTCAAAGATAACGCGGGGTTCGACGTGCAGGCGTGGTTCATGCCCGCGGTCGGGCCCAAAGCGCATGGTAAGCGGCCGACGATTCTGGATATTCACGGCGGTCCTCAAACGCAGTTCGGGCAAACGTTCTTCCACGAGCTTCAGTATTGGGCGGGACAAGGTTACAACGTGGTGTTTGCGGATCCGCGGGGCAGTGTGGGCCACGGGTATGCGTTTGAATCGGCGCTGAGCGCGCATTGGGGCGAGGCGATGTTCGATGACGAGCAGCGCGTAATGGATCGCGCGCTTACGTTGTTTCCGGGCATCGATGCGCAGCGGTTGGGCGAGACCGGGGGCAGTTATGGCGGGTATGCTACCCTGTGGATTGTCTCGCACACCAATCGCTACAAGGCAGCCATTGCGGAGCGCGCGGTGAGTAATATGTCGACGGAGGAGCTGGTTGCCGATTTTGCGTCGAACAATGGGTTTGGGCTGTTTACCGATCCGCGCTATGGGTTCGGCAATCCGTGGGATTCCGGCCAGCCGCAATTACGTCGAGTCGCCGCTGACGTACGTCGAGCACGTGCATACGCCGTTGATGCTGCTGCATTCTGACGAGGATACGCGCACGCCGATCGATCAGACGTTGCAAGAGTTCACGGCGCTCAAAGTACTGGGGCGCACGGTGGAATACGTGGATGTGCCGGGCGAGAATCACGATCTTTCACGCACCGGCTCGCCGATTCACCGCGTGGAGCGGCTGCATATCATGGGCGATTGGTTCGCGCATTACTTGCGTCCGTAAACGGCCGTAGTCCGTCCTTGGACTACCTGGCAATATTCGAATCACTTCCCGCGATTGGCCGAATCGGTGTTATCTTTACGGCCGCTCTTTGCTTGGTTTACGTGGACTGTCCGTATCGCGCGCGAGGAATGCGTGCTTTCGCTGCCAGCCAAGCCGCATGTACCCGTTCCGCTGGGGTGGTACCGCGCAAACGGAAATCAGGCAAGTCTGGAATGTAGTGGAGGGACAGCACGGTGCGGTACGAGTCGTCATTTTCGACTCGTTGTTTGGGAATTTCGGATGGAACACATACCAGTACCTCACCATTATCGCGTGCCAGGACGAGGGGAATACATGCGGATTAGTGAGCGACTCACATTCCGCCATTCAGCGTGATTACGTAACGCACTCGCATGGGTGGACGGCGCTCTACGAACTTCCGAGATTTCCGATGAACCCGGTCGCAACGTGGGGCATGAGCATCCAAGGCTTGGAGCACCACTTGAACCGGGTAGGACGGTCAGCTATAGAGATTGAGGAGTGAACATTCTCGCTTACACGATATGGGGCAGCGAGGTTTATAAGTGGCGGCGCGCGGAGCGCGGCGCTACGTTGGCCCCTCGGTGCCTCGGGGTCCTTGACAGGCTCAGATCACAGATTGAGATGGCTCAGGATGAGAGAGCGCAGCGGGGTTAAAAGTCGCGGCGCGCGGATGCGCGGCGCTACCTTTGCGGAGCGCGGCGCGCGCGGATACGTTGGCCCCTCGGCGCCTCGGGGTCCTTCGACAGCTCAGGATGACAATTGTAATGGCTGGCAGCCAGGATGACAATAGGGGGGCGGCGCTGCCTTTTGGGGTGCGTTGCAACTCGGTGGCGATTGCGTGCCAGATTTTTGTGCCGGTGTTGCGGACTGGGTCGTCGGCGGGGAGGCCGGTTTCTTGTTCGGCTTGCGTGATGGCGTCGCGAGCCTGCCGCGTCACTTAAGGCGGACGTGTCCAGGACGATGGCGGCGACTCGAGCGGGTTTTACGTGGCGCAGGAGCATTTCGTGGGCTTCTACCAGCGTTGATAGACTTGGGATCTTGTTTTGGAAGCCGTCGATGTGCGTCGTGTTTGGGCGGTGACAGAGCAGTAAGGCGTCGGGCGCGCAGCCGTAGAGTAAACCGAAGGTAACGGGTGCATAGGCCGGATGGAAAATTGAGCCTTGACCCTCGACCAGCAGCACTTCATTGCCCGGAGGTGCGCGCAGCACGAGTTGTTCGGATGCGCCGGTGACGAAATCCGATATGACGCGATCGACAGCGATGCCCCAGCCCGCGATCACGATGCCCGTCTGACCCGTGGAACAAAGGCGGCGCGCGTTCCGGCTTCAATGGCGGCGCGTTCGATCTCCAGTACGGCGGTCATTTTGCCGACGGCGCAATCGCTTCCGACGGCGAGAACGATCTGTTGCGGTACGTCGTATGCGTCGCCACGGAAAATCGGAAGGGGCGGAACTGCGCGCACGTCCCAGAGGCGGGCGCCGCTGCGGGCGGCGCGGGCGACGATCTCGGGATCCTCGCTGAGCATCTGGTGCATGCCGTTGACGATTTCGAGCCCGGCATCGATCGCTTCCAATACGATTGAGCGCATGGCCGGGGGTAAATGGCCGCCGACGGTTGCGACGCCGATCAGCAAGGACGTCGGATTGCACTTGAGGGCTTCTTCGAGCGTCGCTACCACGGCGGCATCGCACTTGAGCGAGGGTACCGCCTGCGACACGCGCTTGCCGGCGTGGTCCGAATCAATAACGGCTGCGATATCCTCGGGCCGGAAGCGGATGACACCCTGTGCTGTCTTGCCGGTAATCGGGTCCGCCAGAAACCCTTGCGTGAGTACGGCGTACCGCCGGCTGGGGCGCTCTGAATCCGCCATTTTTAGGAATGTTCCTATGCCTTTAACTAAATTTTGGCACCGCCGACTTTTTTTTGGCGATAGCGTTTCCTTGGCGGTCGGGTTCCCAAAATTTCCGGCGACGTCCAGACGCCCGGGAGATCAACGGCGACAGGGGCTGCGCGTAGTGATTCCGGTAGTCGGGCAGGCATCATTTCGCTGCCTTGGGGATAAAGTAGTACGGCAAATCCTGCGCGATTTGACGCTGTACTTGCGCGTAGGACTTCACCCGGACGGAGCGGTCGAATGATTCCCTGGCGCGTTGCAGCGCCGCATCGACCGCGGCATTGCAGTAACGGGCAAGATTAAAGCCGTTCGGGCTGCGCTGGTCGCACGCCAAGAGCCACGACGCATCGGGATCGTAGTTCGAACTGTAGCCGTAAATCTGGAGCTGGAAGCGGCCTTGCAGCAGCGGTCCGTCGTTTGCCAGGTACACCTCGCGGGTGTAGCGCTTCAACGAAACGTCGACGCCCACAGCGCTCTCCGCCGCGCAACTCCGTTGCGAACGCAGCCGCAATGTCGGAACCGGCCGGGAACGCGAGTTGCAGGTGAAGACGCTTTCCGCCGGTCGCGCGCGTCAGCAGGGCTGCTGCTTGCGTCTGGGTATATTGCAGCGTATCCGCGTGCGGATCGAACGCCCAGGTGAAAAGTCCGCGCATTCCCGTCCCGGCGTCGTACAATCCGTGGCTGACTTTGCGCACGATAGTGGCACGATCGATGGCCATTGCCAGGGCGCGGCGCACGTTCGGGTCGCGCAAGACGGGATCCGTCGTGTTGAACCCCATTGCGTGACGTCCGGAACGGGCGTGACGACGGATCCGGTGACCGGGAATGGCGCGTGACTGCGAAATGCGGGAGGCATCAAGCTCTAATGCCGCTTGCACCTCATTGGTGACCAGTTCATTTTCGATTGTCGATTGATCGTGGATGAACGGCAGCACGAGGCGGCCGATAGCGGCTTTGCCGCGGTAATAAAGCGGGTTGGGCGCAAGGACGAGCCGGTCGCCGTGGTCCCAGCGCACGAGTTTATAAGGGCCCGAGCCGATCGGATTGGTATTGAACGGCGCCTTATTCACGCTGGCGTATCGTCCTAAGACATGTTCGGGCATAATCGGATAGTTGCTGTCGCCGCCAAAAAAGAACGGCACGATTGGCGAGAGCGGACGCTTGAGAACCAGACGAACCGTATACGCATCGGGTGCGCCCACCGAGGCCACGGCGTCGTAGCCGAATCGCGAGGGTATGGCATTGTCCGGATTCATGATGGCGCGGTAGGTGAAGACGACGTCCGCCGCGGTGAGCGGCGCGCCGTCTTGCCAGCGGATGCCGCGCCGCAGGTGGAAAACGATGTGCATGCCGTCGGATGAGACGCCGCCGTTCGCGAGTGTGGGAACCTGCAGGGCGAGGTCGGGAATCTGGTTGCCGTCCGAATCGTAGTTCGTCAGGTAACTATAAAACAGATCGCCGACCGCGTACGCCGTGGGGCCCTCGAGCAGCAAAGGGTCCAGAGACACCGGCTCTTGCGCCAGCGCCACGGTCAATTGATTGCCGGAAGGCGCGGTAGCCGCAGGCGAGAAGGTCCTGCACGTCTTCCTTGAGCTGGACGCGGGTGTGCTCCGGCAGCGGCTCAATGCCCGCGTGGTCTACGCCCCCGATCCCGAGGTGGACCAACGGGCGCGCGAGTTCTGCCTGAACAAGGTGGACGCGGCCGTGGACGCCGCTGCCCACCAGCCGGACGGGACGCTCATGCTGCGCTCGGACAGGCTCACCCCGGCCGAGCTGGCCGACGAGGTGCTGGCTGCGGCTGGCTTGCGGCAGGTTCACTGAGGCGGCTTGCAGGCCCGCGCGTTTCGACCCGAGAACGCCGAGATTTTCGGTGACATCGGCTTTGCGTTCCGCCTCACCTTCCTCAACAAATGCGACGAACTGGAACGGCCGCTGGTCGCCGAGTTCTACCAGCGCTGCTTCAACATCGAGCTGACGGAATCGTCGGTGAACGTGGCGCTGAGCTGATGCTCATTCCCGCGAAAGCAGGGACCCTCATACGCCGCGGCGTTTCGATAGAATGATGGTATCCAGGATCAGGAACAATACCGCCGGTGGTGATGGATGCCTGCTCTCGCAGGCACGACCGGGGTGAGGCCGCAATGTCGACGTCGAACATAAAATTCCGCACCGGATCAAAGGAAGCGCCGACCGAGCCGTTCAAGCGCGCGGTGACGTCCTGCCTGCGCGCGATTGCCAAGGCGCCCGAACTTGAAGTGACCTTCGCCGCGGAACGTCCGGGACTTGCGCCCGGCAAGGCCCGGCTGCCGGACCGGCGCGCAAGATGACAAGGCGCGATGCCGCGATCGTGCGCGGTCACGCCGATTCGATCGCGCTGAAGCTCGCCTGCCACGATCCGAAAGTGCATCGCAAGCTGATGCCGGGAAACCCGCAGGCGCGCGGCGTGTTCGAGGCGGTGGAGCAGGCGCGGGTGGAGGCGATCGGCTCGCGCCGGATGGCCGGCGTGGCCAAAAATCTCACCGCGATGCTCGACGACCATTTCCATCGCGGCAAGTTCGACGAGATCACCGATCGCGCCGACGCGCCACTGTCGGATGCGCTGGCGATGCTGGTGCGCGAGCGGCTGACCGGGCTCCCACCGCCCGCGGCGGCGCGCAAGATGGTCGATCTCTGGCGTCCGATCCTGGAAGACAAGATCGGAACCCGGCTCGATCGGTTGAGCCGGGTTACCGAAGATCAGGCCAAGTTCGGCGACGTCGTGCATGATTTGCTGTCCGCGCTCGAACTCGGCGATGATCGCAACGCCGAGGCCGACGACGACGACAATCAGGACGACAACCCTGACGGCGAGAACGACCAATCGGGTGCCGAGGGCTCGCCGGACAGCGACGCCGCGCAGGAGATGAGCGCCGACCAGGACCAGGCCTCGACCGACGAAATGTCGGAAAGCGCGATGGAAAGCGCACAGGCCTCCACCAGCGACACCTTCGACGACGGCGAGCTTGGCGATGACGAGACGCCGGGCGAAGCGACGCGACCGAACTCACGCGGCGCCAACGAGCCGCGCGGGCCGGAATACCCACGCCTTTGCGCGAA
>CAVPCC010000025.1:0-182129 GCA_963702335.1 Vulcanimicrobiota bacterium
GCCGCGCGACATTGAGAGCGCAGCGGCTGGCGCTGCGCTCGAGTCGTTGCTTGGGACGACGGCGGTGGTCCCCGCGGCGGAACTGGCCGGCTCGGTGACGCTGCGCGGCACCTGCGATGCCGGCGAGCGCTGCATGCCTTGCGCGATCGCTTGGCGGATGCGCCTCTTGCCACTGCCCTTCCCTGGTCCATCTTCGCGCGGCTCCTGCCCGGGCAGAGCGAGGAGATGGGCAACTACCGCAGCTGCATGCTCATCGCTACCTGGACAAGCACCTCGTTCCGCTCGAAGAGATGGGCTTTATCGACGCGCTTCAGCGCCGCAGGTATCCTGTTTTGGATGCGGCACTCGATGTCGTGCGCGCGCATCTTTCAACCGTGCGCGCGTGAACTCCATCGTTGTGCTGCTCTTGGCCGTGTTCGTAGTGGGCGCGGCTATCGGGCTGTACGCCATCTTCGCGCCGCGCGCCGCGGCGCCGCCGGTACAAGAGCGGACCCCGGTGCAGCCCTGGCGTGCCAGCACGGAGTGGACGGCGCAGGCCGGCGAAGAGTTCGCCGGACTCTCGGAGGCGGGCCGCTGCGATTTGCTGTTCGCGGTGAGCAATTTGCACGACGAGCGATCGCATCAATTGCTGGTGCACGCGCTGGACGATCCCTCGGATGCGGTCGCGCTCGCGGCAGCGCATGCCCTTGCCGCGCGCGAGGAGGAAGCAGCCGTGCAGGCCTACGCGCAGCGTCATCCCGGAGAGCGGGCACAACGAATTCTTGACACTCTCGCGCTGCTGCGGTAACGCTGTCCCAGGGTCGCGGGCGCCCGTAAAGAACATGAATGGCGGATGGCTTCACCCGAACAGTCTAACCCGGCGCGCTGAGCGGCGTCTTTGCTCCCGGCTCCTTACCGCTTATGGAGACGTTGCGGACGCTTGTCGTCACGCCGTCGCGAGCGGTTTCGCCCGGCGAGACGATCCGCGTTGAATTCGCGTTCTCGAACCTTGGCGGCGCCCCGGCTACCGGCGTGCGCGTCCGGTTTGCGAATCCGTCCGGCGTTACGTACGTCGAAGGGAGCGACCGGGTCGATGATGCGCCGTTGGAGGGTGGCTCTTTCGTTGCTGCTGCCGGTGCCGATTTAGGCGAACTCGCCCCGAACGCGCAGCGCCGGGTCGCGTGCAGCTTCCGCGTGAACGAACGGGTGGAAGACAGTCTCAGTCGATTTTTCAAGCGGCGCTTGCCACCGATCAAACCCCGGTTGTCGCCTCCAATGTAGAACGGCTCACGATCCGCAGCCGCCCGCAGGCCGCAGGGCGCGCAGACCTCCGTGAAGATTGCCTCGCCCGATCGCCCCACGCCCGGTGCCATGCTGGTCGTGCGCGCGGTTGTGGCCAATACCGGTTCGTCCAGCGCGCACGACGTGCTCGCCTTTTTGCCGGTTCCCGCGCGCACCCATTACATCGCGCGCAGCGCGCGCGTTGCCGGCCGCGCGCTTCTCGACGTCGGCGACGAGCCGTTCGATTATGCCGCCGATCAGGTGATCGCGCAGAGTCTCGCGCCCGGCGCAAGCGTGGAGATCGAATATCAAGTCATCGTCGACTCGCCGCTGCCCGACAACACCTCCATCGAAGCCGCCTGCACGATATCCTCGCGCGAGGTTGCCGAGTTTACGGTTTATGCGGAGCCGGTTGCAATCGGCTCGCTGCCGGACTTTGCAAACGAGGAAACGGCGCTCACGGTTTTCTGCGATGAATTCGTCTCGCCCGGCACGCGCGTGCCGATGACGGTTCGCGCACTCAATGCCGGTACTGGTGAGGCGCAAAACGTTTCGGTTAACATCGATCTGCCGGCCGGCATCGCGTATACGCCGGGCTCGGCGCACATCGATGGGCAACCGGTCAGCGACGAGGCCTTCTCGGCCGAAACGTTCCCGTTGGGTACGATCGCTTCCGGACGCGTGGTCGACGTGGGCATCTCGGGAATCGTCGTCATTCAAGAAGCCGACGAAGTTCCGGTGAACGTGACCCTGCGCTGGAAAGGCGGCGAACGCCGTTTCACGCGCATGCTGCGCATCCGCGTAAGTTCGCGCTTCACGCGCGCACGCAATTACTTAGAGGTCGATCGCACGATCGCGCAAGCGCGCCAAGACGTCACGTATACGGCGCACGTTTTCAACGACGGTACGGCTGCCGAACCCGATGTCCGGCTGCGCGTTATCGCAGGCGCATTTTTGGAAGACGTTACGATCGCCGAAACCGCGGACGAACCGGTGGGCTACAGCGAGCCGTTCTCGCTTGGCATCGTTCAGCCGCATAGCGAGCGCATCTTCACGATTCGCGCGCGCGTTGCATCGCCGGTGCCCGACCGTACGCACTCACGCTTGGAGCCGTGCTGGAGTTCGGCTCGGGAACGTTCGATTTGGGCGTTGCCAATATCATCGCGCGCTCGCGTCCGCACGTTGCGCCGGAAGGATGCACGTGGCTTCGCGAACAGACCGGCGTGCTGCGGCCCGGCCAAACGCACGACATCACGATCCGCTTCACCAACGACGGCGCCGACGTGCTGCGCGGCGCGCAGCTCGATCTGCTGCTGCCGCCCGAGTTGGTTTTGGAACGAACGCAAAATGCGCGGCGCGACGGAACGAGCCTGCAATTCGGTGCCGTTCCCGCGGAGACCACGCACGAAGCGCGCGTGAGCGTGCGCCTGGTGCGCCCGCCGCGCCGCGAACGCATGCTTACGGATCGAAGGCACGCTCTCGGGACGCGGCATCAGTCCCGTACAATTCGAGCCGCTGGCCATTCCCACGCTGGCAGAGCCCGAGTTCTCGCGCGACGCGCTGCTGCTCAGCAATCCCGGCGAACATATTAAAGCCGGCGAGCGGATCACGTACGAAGTGCATGCGCGTAACAGCGGCGACGGGCCCGCCGAACATCTGCTCATCCGTGCCGTGCCGCCGAATCTGGGCGTCTACATCCCGGGAAGCACGCAACTCAACGGCATTGCCATCTCGGATGACCTTGGCACATCGCAGCTGGTCGCAGCGCGGTTTGGTGCTCACCGACGTCAACCCCGAGATCGAACTGCGCGTACGCTGGGAGATGATCGTCATCTCACCGGTCGCAGCGGGAACCGCGATCGACAGCCGCGTCGTGCTGGAGTGGGACGGAAATAAAACGCTGGCGCTCTCGGCGCCGACCTTGCACGTTCTTTCATCGCCATCCATGGAAGCGGGCGCGGGCGGCACGCCAATCTCGGTCGCGCAGCTCGTGCCGCCAATCAAAACGCCGCCGCCCGAAGCCATCGTTCCGCCGGCCGAAACGATGCCCCAGTTGCCCGAACGTCCGCGCGAACCGCTGCGCGAGCCCGCGCGCGTCACTGCCGCCGCGCAGCCGCTTCAAGAACTCGAAGAGCTCGAAGAACTCGCGTCCGTCGAATCGGAAACGCCCACGCTGTTCGTAGACTTCTCCGCGGAAGAGCTCGTGACGGCTTTGCGCGCGTTGGAAAAGAGCGATGCGGGCGGACTCGTACCGCACATTTTCGCGGTCCGCACACTCTTTCCGAATGCGCTTGCCGGCGCCGATCCTAAAACGGCGCAGGTCATTCACAATGCGGCGATCGCCATACGCGCACCGCTGGACCGGCTGTTCGTGCGCTTGCGCGTGCCGCGTCTCCAAATCACCGCGAAAGATTTAGAGGATCGCGAGAGCCGCTTTGCGCTGCGGGACCTGGTCGCAGCCGTGCTGGAAGCGCCCGCCGAACCGCTCAACGAACGGCCTTCGGGCATCGTGCGCTTGAGCGGCGGGATCAGCGCCAAACGCTGCGCGCGCGCAGCCAGGAGTTGGAAAGCGCGCCGCTGGGTGCAGTCGCGCCCTGGATCGTGAACGCCCAGATGTTGGGATCGCGCATCGAGTACAGCGGCGGGGGCTCCGGAACGGGCCGGTCGCGCAGCGACGTTTTAGGGTTGTACCGCACGGAGTTGCTCAAAGTGTTCGGCGTGCTGGAGACGCTGCCGATCCCCGAGTTTCACCGCGTGCTTAGTTCGAGCGTGAACCGCACGCTGGACGATGCGCTCGGCGCGGTGCTGGATGCGCTGCGCGCGGCAACGCCCGTTGCTGTCGATTAATTACACACTACTCTTAGTCGTCGCATTGATTGTGGGCGTGCTGCTCTTCGGAATCGACTCGTCGATCATTCGTTCGCTCGATAAGAGATACCCGCCGTGCCCCAATGGCCCAAACTGATCGATGACTCCATTGAGGATGCCGACGAGGGTCTTCGCCGCGACATGATCGACCGCTTGAGCTTAGTGCCTTCCGAATGGAGCCGGGGCGTGCTGCAACAGGCGCTCGCCGAAGAGCGCGATCCCGCGCTGCGCTCGCTCATCCAGTCTACGCTTTCTTATGAAAGTACTTCACCATGATCTCGCGCGCGATCGGCGCGGCGACACTGGCTCCGTAACCTCCGGAGCGGTCGACGAAGACGGCCATTGCGATGCGCGGATGATGTGCCGGCGCATATGCAACGAACCAGGTCGTGTTTGGACCCGCGCCGCCGGCGGTCTCGGCGGTGCCGGTCTTTCCGCCGTACGGTAACCCATCGATCGCAAGGCCATACGCCGTTCCCCAGGGCTCCGTGACCTGCGCCATGCCGTCGCGGACGGCTTTGAGCGCTTCTTGCGTTACGGGAACCCGGCGGATCACTTGCGGTGCGAACGTTTTGATGGGGTGTCCCTGCGGATCGAGGAGTGCTTCGACGATCTGCGGCTTGTAGAGCGTGCCCCCGTTGATGACGGCGGACTCCACGTTGGCCATCTGCAGGGGCGTTGCTTGCAGCGCCCCTTGCCCGATCGCCAAACTGCAGACGTCCGAGGGCTCGAGCGGTACGCCCGCGACTTTGAGCATCCACGCGTTGGTGGGGTAGTTGCCTTTGAATTCGCCCGGCAGATCGATTCCGGTGAGCTGCCCGATGCCGTACGCTTGCGCAAACTTGCGCAAGCGGTCGTTACCTAAACGCCACCCCATTTGATAGAAGTAGCCGTCGGACGATGCCGCGAGCGCATGCACGAACTGCGTATTCCCGATACCGCCGGCTGCGATATCTTCAAACTCCGCGCCGTAGCAGTTCCACGCACCGCTATCGTAAATGGTTTCGTTCACTTTGACCACGCCGGCAGTGATGGCGGCCGACCCGGTGATCATTTTAAAGGTCGATCCGGTCGGCGTGGCCGCCGTTATAGCGCGGTTGAACAGCGGTTCGGCCGGATCGAGCAGGTAGTGCGCGACCTTGTCGTAGTCCTCGCCCGCAAATGCGTTAGGATCGAAGCCTGGATAACTTGCGAGCGCCAGAACCTTACCGTTCCACGGGTCCAGAATGACGACCGCGCCGCCGAGCTTGCGCTTTCCGCCGGTCCATGCGTGAATGCCGTTTGCGAGCGCCGCCTCGGTGATCTGCTGCAGGCGCCAATCGATGTTGAGCACGAGGCCGTCGCCCGGAACGGGGGCCTTGGCGGGCAGCTTCACGCCGCTCACGACCTGGCTCTGCGAATCGACAACGATGCGCTGCCCGCCGGGCTGACCGCGCAGCGCGTCGTCGTACGAATACTCGATGCCATCCTTGCCGACGACGTCGTTCATCGCGTAGCCGTGCGCGCGTAAACGCTTATATTCATCCGGCGTGATCTGGCCGACGTATCCGAAGATCGCCGAACCCGTACTGTGATATGGATAGTCGCGGATCGCCTGCACTTCTAAATCGACTCCGGGCAAGTCGTCTAAGATCTCCGAGAGACGGCTCACGCGGGCAACCGGAATATCGGTGGCCAAAATCACCGGGCCGTACGGCTCGTAGGTGGCGACCTCATCGAAATTCTTGTAATTCACGCCGTGATGATGCAAAAGTCGTGCGCCAGCTTTTGCTCGGGAACGCCGATGCTTTGGGCAAGCGTGCGCAGCTCGCCGTCGATGTCCTTGACAACCGAGGGGATGAGCGCAACCACGAACGAGGGCCGCGAACGTACGACAACGCGTCCGGCGCGATCGAAGATGAGGCCGCGCGGCGCAGCAACGGGTATCAGGCGAACCTGATTCGCTTGCGCCGCCGTGCGGTACTCCTCGCCGTGAACGAGACTGCACTTGCACGAGCCGCACGACAACCGCCACGAGTGCCGCAAGAAACATGAATGCAAAGAAGCCGGTGCGCCAGGGCGAGAACTCCCAGCGGGTGCCGCGGCGGCCGTAATCGCTCTTCACTACATCGCCTCGCGGTCGAAGCGACGCGCGACGGCCAGTGCAACCGCGATGAGGGCGGCGTTCATAAGCGCCGACCAGAGCGCTTCGTGCAAATGCAGGCGCGCGTAACCGGGCGGATAGTTCTGTAGCGCCATCACGATCCAGAAAAGCATGCTGCGCAGCAGTGTCGCGGCAAAGACGATCGCCGCCGCGACCGGAACGGAGTCCGCAAAGAACCAGCGTACCAGCGTGTTTGCAAAGATTGCCGTCAGGGTGGTTGCTATCGTCCAAGCACCCCCCGTCTGCGCACTCAGAGCATCTTCGCAGGCACCTGCGATGAGCCCGAAGACGGCTGCACGCCGCCAATCGGCGTGCAGAGCGTACCAAACCGCCAAAACCAGAACCGCGCTCGCCTCGGCGTTGCGCCAAACGAGGTAGTGCATCACCTCCACCTGTACGAGCAGCGCGCCGCAAAGCAACAGCCCCATCAGCCACCACGCGGGACCGATGAACGGGACGTCTTTGCTGCCGCTTCGCGTCGTGACGCGAACGCCGGTCGGTTGATTACTTCGGAATAATGACAACGCGATCGATTCGGGAAAAATCGACGGACGGTTTAACGACGGCGGTTTGATAGAGCGTTGAGTTGCCGCGCTGGATGCTTACGATCGATCCGATGAGCGCGCCTGAATGAAACGATCGTGCCTCGCCCGTTACGATACGGTCGCCCACGCGCAGGGGCGCATCCTGCGAGACGTATTCCAGGCGCACGCTGCTTTGATCGCCCTTGGCAACGCCCCAATACCGCCCGCGTTGCACGATCGCCGGGATGGTGCTTGTGAAGTCGGTCAAAAGCGCAACTTTGCTGGTGAATGGCCCCGCCTCCACCACCCGCCCGACCACCCCTTGCGCGGCCAGCACGCCGTCGTCGCGCTGCACGCCCGAGCGCGTGCCTTTATCTACGGTCACGCTTTGAATACCATTCTCGGGCGGAAAGCCGATGACGCGGGCTTGAATGCCGGCCGGATATTCCGCAAGCCGGGGCGCAAGGCCGGCTTGTGCCCGGTAAGCCGCAAGGGCCTCATTCAGACGGGCGTTTTCGTCTTCGAGCCGGACGTTCTGGTCGCGTCACTGCGCGTTCGCGCGTTCGAGCGAGGGTAGTGAGAGCACCGTTTCCCCGGTTCCGCGCACGGCCGAAACAACCGCGGAAACAGCCTCCTCAAACACGACCCCGACGGAGGTCACGGTCGTGGTCAGCGGGCTTGGCGAACCGGAACGGGAGGCGCTCACTTGCATGAGCGCAACGAGCGCCGTCACGATGATCACGCCGATCACCGCAAAAAGTCTGCGCTCGTCCCGATAGGTAAAGATGTTCGCTCCGGTCGTTAAATCGGTGTCGTACCTTGTTTCGTTATCGGCAGCGCAAAACCTAACTCCCGCAGCACGCGGACGAACTGCGCCAGAGGGAAGCCCATGACCGTATAAAAGTCGCCCTCGATCCGCTGCACCAACGTCGCACCGTAGCCCTGAATGCCGTATGCTCCGGCCTTGTCCATCGGCTCGCCGCTCGCCACGTAAGCGGCGATCTCTTCGCCGCTCAGCGCGAAAAACGTTACCCGCGTGCTCTCGCAATGCGAAGCGCGCGACATCCCGTTCGCGATCGTAAACGCCGTATGCACGACGTGCGTGCGGCTCGAGAGATCGTCCAGCATGCGCGCGGCATCCTCGGCATCGCGCGGTTTGTTGTACGCAACGCCGTCAACGTCCACCACCGTATCGGCGGCGACGACCACGCGGCCGTGCGCACGCGGTGCGACATCTTCGCACTTATGCAGCGCGTGCAGCACCGCAAGCTCCCGCGGAGTCAACTCCGGACGGTCCGGTTCACCGTACGCACTGGGAATGACGTCCACGGTGAGGTGCAGCGAGCGGAGCAGCTCCAACCGCCGCGGCGAGGCCGAGGCCAAGACGATGCTATTGATAAGTTGTGCCATCGACCTGCAGATAACCGCCGGCGTGACGCCCGCGCGGGTCGCGATGGGTCCAATGAATGACCAGATCGTTGCACGCAAGTTCGCCTTGCAGCGCGACGCGTTCCCCCGCGTGCAGCGGAATGCTGCCCGTCAGATCGATGTTGTCCTCGACGCGGTATTCGCGCGCGCCCAAGCGGATGAAAAATCCTTCGTGCGATCCGCCGGGGCCGCTGTGCGTGCCGAGCACTTGCGTTACGACTCCGCTATCACGCACCTCTATGGCCTGCAGCCCGCGGCTGCATTGCGCCGCACCTTGCGCCGCATTGCCGGGTGATCCCGCGCACCCGCCGATCGCTCCGATCGCAAGGAACGCCGCGCCCCATTTCATTGAGCGTTATACAAACCGTGCGAAGATATATAGGTCCACACGGGCTCGGGAACCAAGTAGCGCACCGATTTGCCTTGCGAGAGCAAGGTGCGAATAAGCGTTGCAGATTCGGGCATTTCGGGCAAGTTCAGCGTCTTCACGCGCGAGCGCAAATCCGCATTCGGCACGGCGGCCACAATCCGCGAAACGGCCTCCGGGCTCACCCCCGCGCGCGGAGCAACCAAGAACGCCTCAAGCGCTTCGAGCACTTCCTCAAACCTTTGCCACGCATTGCTCGCAACCGAATCAGCCCCCGTAATAAAGGTCAACTCCGCCCCGGCATACCGCTCTTTGAGAATCGGCAACAGATCCGCCGTATACCCGGTCGCACCCGGATCGAGTTCGGTTTCATCCAACTGAAAATGCGGATTCGATTCGATCGCGAGCGCAACCATCGCAACCCGGTCCGCCGCAGAGGCAAGTGGTTTACTGCGATGATGCACGTTATTCGTCGGCACGAACAACACCCGATCCAACCCTTCACTTAACCGCGCCGACTCCGCAACAAACAAATGCACATTATGCGGCGGATCAAACGTCCCCCCAAAAACCCCTAACCTCACACGCCCTCAATCGTCATGATTATCATTTCCCCACTGCCCAGATGTCTCTCTCAAGATACCGTTCACACCGCATCGCTTCATTCACGAAAACTCTTTTTTGCCCGGTGGGTTGCGGGTGCTTGCGTCTCAACCGGGTGAACTCCGCATTTTTGCGCAAGCCCGGACGGCTTTTTCAGAACTTGTTCTCGCAAAAATGCGGCGTAGCGGTGATTTTTCCACGGATGGAAAAATCACCGCGGTCACCCGGTTGAGACGCAAGCACCCGCAGCCCGCCGGGCAAAAAACGAGCTATAAGTAAATTCAAAAGAGGCGATGCGAACCGTATCCCCCTCCACCGCACCAAGTTCGCGCAGTTTCTTATCCACGCCCATCTTGGCCAAAATCTGCTCGAACCGCGCAAGCCCTTCATCGGAATCGAAGTCGGTCATCGCCGCGAGACGCTCCACGCGCTCGCCGCTGACGACAAACGCGCCCTCGTCCTTTTGAATGACGAACGGTTCGTTCGGCTTGAGCACGATGTGTGCGGGCTCGGGAACGACGATCTCGGGCAGTGGCGTCGCCTGAATCTGCCGCCACGCTGCATAGACCAGGCTCGCGCACGCCGGTTCCGGTGGCCGAACTCAGGCCCAGAACGCCGGGAAAGCGCTCGCGCATCTGCTCCAAGCGTTCTTGCGCGTCGGGTAGGTCGAGTTTGGAGACGACCAGCAGGGCCGGCTTCTCCGAGAGACCCGCTTTCCACGCCGAGAGTTCGTTTTCAATGACGGCCTTGTCGGCCAGCATCTCGTCGAGCGGCTTACCGCCGTCGAGCAAATGGATGAGCACGCGCGTTCGCTCGACGTGGCGCAAAAATTGATTGCCCAGTCCCGCTCCCAGGTGCGCACCCTCGATGAGCCCGGGAATGTCGACCATAACGAACGACTCTTCCTCGGAGACGCGCACGACGCCGAGTTGCGGCTCCAAGGTGGTGAAGGGGTAGTCGGCGATCTTCGGGCGCGCCGCCGAAACCACCGAGAGCAGCGTCGATTTGCCCGCGTTGGGCAGTCCGACGATGCCGCAATCTGCCAGCAGCCGCAGTTCCAGGCGCAAGGTGCAGCGCTCTCCGGGTTCGCCCTTCTCGGCGAACTGGGGCGCTTGCCGGGTGCTGGTGGCGAAATGCTGGTTGCCCAGGCCGCCGCGGCCGCCTTTAGCGACGGCGATGCGTTCGCCCGGAGTGCGCAGATCGGCTAGGAACGATTCGGGCTCGCCCTCGAGCGTGCGGTACACGAGCGTGCCGACCGGAACCGGAATGATAAGGTCCTCGCCGCTGCGCCCGGATTTGTTGGAGGTGCCCCCGCCGTTACCGGCCTGGGCCGCGAACTGACGTTTGAAGCGGAACTCCACCAGCGTGGAGAGCTCGGGCTCGGCCAGCAGATAGACCGTGCCGCCGTGGCCGCCGTCGCCGCCCGCGGGCCCGCCCTTGGGCACGTACTTCTCGCGACGCCAGCCGACCAGGCCGTTTCCGCCGCTGCCTGCGACAACCGAGAGGGTCGCCTCGTCGATGAACTGCACGCTATGCCGCCCGCAAAGACAAAGAGGACCTCAGCGGTCCTCTTGAAGGGGTTTCCGCTGAGCGCGCGTTACGCGAGCGCGGCGGCGCGAACGTGAACGTGTTGGCGGTTGCGATGGGTCGCAAACTCCACGATGCCGTCCGAAAGCGCGAACAGCGTATGATCTTTGCCGATGCCCACGTTCTCGCCCGGGTAAAATTTGGTGCCGCGCTGGCGGATGAGGATATTGCCGGCCAGCACTTGCTGACCGCCGTAGCGCTTGACGCCCAGGCGCTGCGAGTTCGAATCGCGGCCGTTACGCGTGGAGCCGGCGCCCTTTTTGGACGCAAACAGCTGAAGATCGAAAAGGAACATAGCCGCGATAGTCTATCAGAAGGCCAGGGGGCCGTCAACCGGATACAATCCGGCATGCCTCTTCAAAACCGGGTCACCCCCTTCGGCGAGTTGGAACGGCTCGCCGGCCGTGGGCTCTTCACCGGCAATCGCGGCGTCCTGCACGATGGCGACCGCACCATCGTCCGGCGCTGGACCAGCCGGCGTTGGATCCTCTGCACGCTCGAGTACAAAGGCATCCGGCGGCGCGTCATGACGCCCCACCGCTGGACCGAGCTCTTTCTTAGACGAAGCCGCGGGCTTCGCGGCGGGGCATCGGCCGTGCGCTGAATGCCGCCGCCCGGCCTATCGCGACTTCCGGGCGCGATGGGCCGCGGTTCACGGCGAGCCCGTAAGCGCGGACATAATGGACGCTCGCATCCATGCGGACCGGCTGAACGGGCGCATGAAGCGCACGTACCGCGCGCGTCTCGAGGATCTGCCCGACGGAACGTTCGTCGCGCTTGATGGAGAGAGTTGGCTGCTCCTGGAATCGCAGCTCCTGGCGTGGTCCGACGGCGGCTACTGCGAGCGCAAGCCGCTTGAACGCGCACCGCCCGAGGTTGACGTGCTAACGCCCGCGAGCATCGTTGCGATCCTCGCGCACGGCTACATTCCGTTTCTCCATCCTAGCGCCGGACGGTGATGCGGTCGCGCCGCGCCGCCCGCACCGCCGCCCAGAAGGCCGCAGCGCTCCAATCGCTGCTGATGCGCAGGCGGGTGAGTTCGAAGCGGTTCTGCGGCGGCAGGACGTACGAGGCATCCGTGGTTAGCGCCACCGCAACGCCAGCGCGCTGCACGATAGTGAGCGTCTGCGCGTTGAAGCGCCCCGACGGATAGGCGTACGAGTCTACCGGGCGTGCACGTACGCGCGCAGTTTCGCAATCGATGTCTGAATTTGGTAGCTCTGCTGCGCGAACGTCATCTGCGAGAGATCGTCGTGTTGCACGCCGTGCGCGGCGATATCGAACCCCAGCCGGTTCATCTGCCGCAGACTGCGCCCCACTCAAATGCCGCGGCCTGCCCACCTGGCCGCTGATAATATAGAAGGTCGCGTTCGCTCCGTACTTGCGCAGCAAGGGGACGGCATACAGCAGTTGGTCCGCGTAGCCGTCATCGAAAGTTAGCACGACGATGCGGCCGAGCGGCTCGCGCAGCCGCAGGCGCCGGTCCATCTCGGCAACACTCACGGCCTGCAACCCGTGCGCCCGCAGCGCCTGCAGGCTGCGCCTCGAACTGCGCCGGTGCAATGGTCAGATCGCGGCCCACGGCGTCCGCGGGGCGGTCCACGTCGACCCGGTGGTACATCAGAATCGGAGGCGGGAGAAGGCGGGCGGTAGCGCGGGCAACAGCATGGCCGCTCTTTTCGCAAAAGGGTCCCGCTCCCACCCGCCGTAACCAAGGGACGTTTTGAACAAGCGGCGCGTGGTCGTTACCGGCCTGGGGGCGGTGACTCCCTTAGGCAACAGCAAGGACGAATTCTGGAGACGGCTGGTCGCAGGCGAGAGCGGCGTGGGCCCGATCACGGTCTTCGACACGGCGGATTTTGCCACGAAGTTTGCCGCCGAGGTTAAGGACTTCGATCCCGACACGCTGATCGGCAGGCGCGAATCGCGCCGCATGGACCGCTACGCGCAGCTCGCGTTCGTCGCGGCCAAAGAAGCGATCGAAGATTCGGGTCTGAATCTCTCCGAGCCCGAGCTGCTCGAACGCAGCGGCGCCATCATCGCCACCGGCATCGGCGGCATCCTGACGTTCTGGCAAAGCGCGGAGAAAGCCAAGCGCGACGGCACGTGGGCGAAGATCAGCCCGTTCTTCATCCCGATGCTCATGGCCAACGCAGCCGCGGCGCAGATCTCCATGCAGTACGGCCTGCGCGGTCCGCTCTTTGCGGTCTCGAGCGCGTGCGCCAGCGGCAACGACGCGCTCATCACGGCGTACAATTATATTGCCAGCGGCGAGGCACCGATGATGGTTGCCGGCGGCAGCGAGGCGACGATCTCGCCGCTGGCGGTGGGCGGCTTCTGCTCGATGAAGGCGATGTCCACGCGCAACGACGATCCGCAGCGCGCGAGCCGGCCGTTCGATAAAGAGCGCGACGGATTCGTGCTCGGTGAGGGTGCCGGCATCCTCATTCTAGAGGATCACGAGCACGCGATCGCGCGCAATGCGCGCATCTACGCCGAAGTGTTGGGCTACGGTCAGTCGGCCGATGCGTACAACTTGGTTGCTCCCGATCCCGAGAGCAAGGGCGTGGAGCTTGCGCTTCGGCGCGCGCTGCAGAACGCAAACGTGAGTCCGGGCGATGTGGACTACATCAATGCGCACGGCACCTCGACTCCGCAAGGCGATTCGGCCGAATCGCAAGCGATCGAACGCGTCTTGGGTGCGGGCACGAACGTTGCCGTGAGCTCGACCAAATCGATGCACGGTCATGCGCTCGGCGCCGCGGGCGGCATCGAAGGCGTCGCAACGGTGCTCAGCGTGCAGAACGACATGATGCCCCCGACGATCAATTACGAGTATCCCGATCCCGAATGCACGCTGGATTACGTGCCGAACGTTGCGCGCGCGGCAACCGTGCGCGTGGGTCTCTCAAACTCATTCGGATTCGGCGGCCACAACAGCGTCGTAGTTTTCGGCAAGGTTCGCTAGCGCCTAGTGGCGGGCGAACGGCGCCGGCGGCGATTGCGTGAATTGCTCGAACGCGCGGGCATCAAGAATGCCGAGCTCGATCGCATCGAGCGGGCCTTCGTGCACGACAGTGCGGCGGCCGAACGCCACGTGCGATCCAACGAGCGGCTGGAGTTCTTGGGCGATGCCGTGCTGGGCATGATCGTTGCGCAGCGGCTGTACGAGCTTCTACCCGGACGAGCGTGAGGGCGTGCTGGCCAAACGCAAGGCGGCGATCGTCAGCGATGCAGCCATTGCCAAGAGCGCTAAACGCCTGGGATTTGCGGACCTGGTCGAACTGGGCGCGGGCGAGCGCGCGCACGGTGGCGCCGAGCGTGCTTCGATTATCGGCGATGCCTTCGAGGCGTTCGTGGCGGCGCTTTATCTGGAACACGGTCTGGAGGCGGCCCGCACGTTCGTCCTCGGGGAGCACGTGCCGTCCGTGGATTTGGAACGAGCCGCGCTGGCCGACGCCAAGACGCTGCTGCAGGAGCTCACGCAGGCACGCCTCTCGTGCACCCCGGTTTACGCCGAGCGCAGTGAGGGCCCGGCACACCTTCGAACCTTTACTTCCGACGTGCAGGTCGCCGGACAGACGCTTGGAACCGGGACGGGCCCGTCGAAGAAAGCAGCGCAGCAGGCCGCCGCCGCGCACGCTCTACTCGCTCTTCAGAAACGCTTTGGACTAACGAATGCAACTCAAGAAAATTAAAACGTTCGGCTTTAAGACCTTTGCCGAACCGACGACGCTGGATTTTGCCGGCGGCATTACGGCTATCGTGGGTCCGAACGGATCCGGCAAGTCGAATTTGATCGATGCATTCCGCTGGGTGCTGGGCGAGCAGAGCAGCAAGAGCCTGCGTTCGGGCAAGATGGAAGACGTGATCTTTCTTGGCAACGACCAGCGCAAACCGCTGGGGCTTGCCGAAGTCTCGATCACATTCGACAACACCGACGGCCGCCTGCCCATCGAGTTTGCCGAAGTGGAGATCACGCGCCGCGCGTATCGCGCGGGCGAGATCGAGTACTACATCAACCGCAATCAATGCCGCCTGCGCGACATCATGGATCTGCTGATGGGCACGGGTCTTGGGCCGGGCTCGTATCCGATCGTCTCGCAGGGGCAGATCGATCAGATACTTACCAGCAAACCCGCCGACCGCCGTGCGCTCTTCGAAGAGACGGCCGGCATCAATAAGTTTCTCGCGCGCAAGAACGAGTCGATGCGCCGGTTGGAGCAAACCGAACAGAACGCGATTCGCATCAACGACCTGATCTCCGAACTCGAGCGCCGCGTTCCCGAACTCGATACGCAAGTCCGGCGCGCGAAAAGGTACCGCAAACTGAGCGCGCGCGTTCGCGATTTGGAGATCCTCTCGTATCTGCGCGCCGGTGCGTCGCGCCGTGCCGAGCGCGAGATGCTCAAAGCCGAGGCTCGAGCGCAACGAAGAGGCGCGCAGTTCGGCCGCAGCGCAGGCCGCTGCACTCGGCGCCCACGTCGCGGCCGCGCGCACGCACGCCTATCAGCAGGAGCGCGCGCTCGAAGAACTGCGCACCCAAAGCCAAAACCTTCGCGCGCAGACTCTCGCGTGTGGAAGCCGATTACGCCGCCGCGCTCGCGCGCCGCGAAACCCTTGAAGCGCAGAATACGCAGACCTCCGAGGACGCGGATCGCGTGGCGCGCGAGCGCGAGGCGTTGCAATCCACAATCGAACGCCTGCAGTCGGAACTCGAGCCGCTGCAAGCGCAGTTGGACGCAGCGCGGCACGAAGAACTGGGCGCGCAAACGGCGCTGGCGCAAGCGCGCGGCGAACTGGACGCAATCTTCACGCAGCTGCGTCAAGTAGAAGCGGCCGCATCGAGCTCGCCGCGCGCAAGGCCGAGCGCCGCGTGCAGGGCGAGAACGCGCGTGCCGAAGCCGAGCGCCTGGAACAAGAAGCAACGCAAGCGCGCGTTCGCGCGGAGTCGCTGGAGATTGCCTCCGGCGCGGCGAGGTCATAAATTCGCCGAGCGCGAACGGCAGCTGGGAACGCTCGAGACGCAACTGCTCGATGCGCGCTGCCCGCGTGGAGGATTCCGAACGCGCCGCCGCCGCGGCGCAAAGCGATCTGACGCACGCGCAGACGGCGCACCGCGAGTATTCCAGCGAGGTTGCCGCGGCGCAGTCGCGCCTGCATACGATCGAGGAATTTGAGAATGCGCTGGAGGGCCATGTGCCCGGTACGCGCGCGGTTGTGGAGGCGTGGCAGCGCGGCGAGCTGCGCGGCATCGAGGGCATCGTCTCGAATCTCATTACCACCGACGAGCAGTACGCGCGCGCGATGGACGTTGCGTTCGGCGCGCGGCTCTCCAACATCGTGACGGTTACGTCAGAAGATGCCGAGCGCGGCATCGACTACTTGAATATGAAGGAACTCGGTCGCGCGACGTTCTTGCCGCTCGACACGTTGCAGAATCGCACGGGCAAGGAGCTCGGCGCGGAGCTGCGCGCCGTGCGCGGCGTGATCGGCTACGCGCACACGCTGATCCGCACCAAGCCGCAGTACGAGTCCATCGTGCGGTTCCTGGTGGGCGGCGTGCTGCTCGTCGATACGCTGCAAACCGGGATCGAGCTGGTGCGCAAGCACGGCCTGCGCGATACGATCGTTACGCTTTCGGGCGAGCAGATCGCCGGCGGCGGCGCAATTACCGGCGGCCGGCATCAGCGCGAGAAGTCGATTCTCTCGCGCCGCGTGCAGGCGCAGACGATTCGCGAGCAGCTCTCGGAGATGCACGCGCATTTAGCGCAGTCGAAGAGCAGACTGCGCGGTGCAGTCGCAGCGTTCGAACGCGCGGGCACCGTTCGTGACGCATCGAAAGAAGCGCTGGGACGAGCCGAGATCACGTTGAGCGAACTGCGCGGCGAGATGGCTGCCCTATCGGCCGATGCCGAACGCATGCAGCGGGAGTTCGACGCCGCGCGTACGGCTTCGGCCGAGCTGCACGCGCAGGCGGCCGCCGCGCGTCAACGCGAGCGCGCGCTGGAGGGCGCGCAGCCCGAGGACGTTGCCAGCGACGAGCAGCGCGCGCGTTTGGAGCAAGATCTTGCGCGGGCGCGCGAGGGCATTTCGGCTGCCAGCACCTGCAAACGCAGGCCTCTGCACGTGCCGCCGACCTGCGCGAACGCGCGGCTGCGCTTGGCGCCGAGCGCGACGGTGCAAGAGCGCGCCTGGGCATGATCGATCAGGACACGGAACGCGCGCCGCCGCGCGCGAGCAGATGGCATCCGAGATCGCGGCGCTCACGCAACAGACGGAGCGGGCGCTCGAAGAATTGCGGACGCTGCGCGAAGGTGTGGCCACTGCAGATGCCCAGTCCGAGGCCGGACGGCGCGAGCGCGAAAAACTGGCCGACGACGTGACGCGCCTTGAGGGCGAGGTGCGCAGCGCCGAGATCGCCGAGCGCGAAGCGCAGTCGGGCGGCGAGCGTCACCGAACGCGTCTGGCGGAGATCGAGGCCGAGCTCGGCATGCTGGTCTCGCAGTTCGCGCAGAACCCGGCGACCGACGATGAATGCCGCGATGTCCGGAGCGCTACAAAGACGAGCCCGATACCACCACCGACGACTTGCCGCGTCTGCGCGAAGAGTCGCGCGCTCTATGCAAACGTGAATTTGAACGCCGAAGCCGACCGCGAGGAGATCGCCCAGCGCGAACGGTTCCTGCGCGAGCAGCTTGACGATCTCTCCCGCCCGCGAGACGCTGCTGCAATCGATTCGCGAGATCGAACAGCAGACGCAAGCCAAGTTCAACGAGACGTTCGATCTGGTCTCGGCCGCATTCAGCGACATGTACGCGCGCCTCTTTCCGGGCGGTCAAGCCAAGATGTGGCAGACCAATCCGGAGAATCTGTCGGAGACCGGCATCGAGATCCCGGTGCAGCCGCCGGGCAAGAAACTGATGCCGCTGCCCACGCTCTCGGGCGGCGAGCGCGCAATGACGGCCGCAGCGCTGATCTTTGCGCTCATCAAAGTCGTCCATCGCCGTTCTATCTGCTAGATGAGGTGGATGCGGCGCTGGACGATGCCAACATCGAACGCTTCTCGAGCATGGTGCGCGAGTTCGCAAGCAAATCGCAGATGATCATCGTCACGCACAACAAGCAGACGATGGAGATGGCCGACCGCATGTACGGCGTGACGATGGGCGAGGCGGGCGTGAGCTCGATTATCTCGGCCGAGCTGACGAAGGAAGAGCGCGAGCCGGAGCCCGCGATTGCCTGACGCGGCGCTGTTTTCGCTCTCCGATAAAACCGGAGCAGCGGAGATCGCCAAAGCGCTCGTGGAGCGCGGTACGATCATCTATGCAACGGGCGGTACGCGCACGTTTCTCGCCGGGCACGGGATAGATGCGCGCGACGTCGAGGACCTCACCGGGTTTCCGCCGCTCTTCGACGGACGCGTCAAAACGCTGCACCCCAAAGTGTTCGGCGCGATTCTCTACGACCGGGGCAAAGACGGACACCGGGCCGAGGCACGGCAGTATGCAATTGCCGACCTGAAGACCGTGGTCGTGAACCTGTATCCATTCGAGGCGACCGTCGCGAAAAAAGGGCACGGCGCTTGCCGAGGCGATCGAGCAGATAGACATCGGCGGTGTCTCGCTGCTGCGCGCTGCGGCAAAGAACTTCGCCCACGTCAACGTGCTGAGCCACCCCTCGCAATACGCCGCGTTTTTGGCCGCGCTGCCAAAGGGTGGACCGGATGAAAATGCACGCCGGCGTTTTGCAATCGCGGCGTTCGAGCGCACCGCCGAATACGATGCGGCCATCGCGCATTATCTTGCAACCGAGGGCGAAGTGCTTCCGAGCGAACTTCCCGGAGCACTCACGCTCACGATGCCGCTCGCCCAGCCGCTGCGGTACGGCGAGAACCCGCAACTGCGGGCGGCGTTTTACGTGCACGATCGCGCCGCGCTGCCCGAGCAACTGCACGGCAAAGGCTCTCGTACAATAATTTACTCGACCTGGATGCCACGCTTCGCTTGCTCTCGCGCGCTCCGCTGGGTGCCGAGTTCGGTTCGGAGCGCGAACGCTTCGTGCGCGCGGCGATCGTCAAGCATACGGTCCCGTGCGGGGTCGCGCAGCGTTCGGCCGTTGAAAAAGCCGTGCGGGACGCTCTCGATGCCGACCCGGTTTCGGCATTCGGCGGCATCATCGCCGTTGACGCGCCCATCGATGCAGCCGCCGCAGGCGCGCTGTCTTCGTTCTTTCTGGAGATCGTCGCGGCGCCCGCCTTTGCGGGCGATGCGCTCGAGTTGCTCAAGAAGAAAAAGAACCTGCGCATCATGCGCTACGATCCGGGTCTGCCGGATCGCCTGCAGCGCGAGCTGCGCGCTGCGCAGCGCACTGGGCGGCGTGCTCGCCGAGGAAGAAGATCGCAAGTTCAAAGCCGAAGCCTGGCGCGTGGTCGGCAAACGCGAACCCCTTGCGCAGGAATGGCACGACCTTGCGTTCGCCTGGGATGTCGTGCGGCACGTCAAGAGCAACGGCGTGGTGATCGCAAAGGGCGGCGCAACGCGCGGGATCTGCGCGGGTCAAACCAACCGCGTGAGCGCGGTGCAGATTGCGGGCGTGCGCGCCGGCGAGGGAGCGAAGGGCGCGGCGTGCGCAAGCGATGGATTCTTCCCGTTCGCCGATGGTTTGGAGGCGGCGGCCAATGCCGGCTGTTCGGCGATTATCGCACCCGAGGGCTCCGTGCGCGATGCCGAAGTGATCGAGGCCGCAGATCGCTTAGGCGTTTCGCTGGTGTTTTCCACTCATAGGTATTTTTTGCACTGATGCCACGTTATCTTCACACCTCGATCTTCGTAAACGACATGCAAGAGTCGATCGACTTCTACACGCAGGTGCTCGGTATGAAACTGCTCGACGGGCCCTACCACTATCCCGGGAATGCCGACATGGCGTTCGTGGGCGAGAATTGGGACGCGTATATCGAACTCGTCTACGATTTGGAAGATCATCCGCCGTACGAACTGGGCAACCGCTACGAGCATTTGGCCATCGAGGTCGAGGGCGATCTTGAAACATACGTCACCGCGCTGAGGAGCAAGAATGTGAAGATCCTCAAAGACGTGAAGCGATCGCCGGGCGGATCGCGCGCGATTGCTTTCATCGAGGATCCGAACGGCATTCCGGTCGAGCTGCTGGAGCCGCGCAAGCCTTAGCGGTACACGAACGGATCCGCCGGCGCCGGTATCGTCTGCAGTTCCTCGACGCGAAGGCGCAAACCCGATGCATCGCCCGTTAGCAGTCCGCGGGCGCGTACCCAGCCGCGCAGGTTAGGCTGCGCACGCGAGAGACGGACGACCACGGGGGCGGCGTCGGCGCGGCAACACGTGATTGCATAGCGCACCAGCGTTGTTGCGCCCCCCGTTTGCGTCGCGACGCCCGTGAAATCGAGACGTTCGCCGGCGAAGGCATCGGCGAGGGTCGTCTGCGTTGCGTGGTACTCGGGTGCGGGCGCCGTGAGAATCGCGCCCGCAATCATGATCGCCGGTGCCGCGCGCAGGCGCGCGTTGGAGTGCGCACGGTGACGAATGGCCATGACTGCGCACGCGGCGGCGCACACCCAGAGCGCGGCGGTAAATGCCGGATGCACGAGACCTGCGCCCGTTCGTGCGGCTGCGAGCGCGCACGCGCACGTCAAGAGCAGATACGCGCATGCATCGTGCGGCTGCGCGCAACACGCGCGCTTTCCTGCGAATGCCCGCAGATCGCAGATGCCGGCAACGCAGAGAAAACCGATCGCGGCGGCCGGCGAGATGCCGCGCAGCGCTCCGCCGAGCGCGAGGGCGCCTAGCGCGCACGGTGATGCCGCAAAGGCGGCGAACGCCGCGCCTACCGCGGCGGCGGGCGCCGGCGTATGCGCCGTCAGGAACGTCCCGAATAATGCTGCCGCTGCCGATGCTCCGGCGGCGGGCAGCAGCGCAGCGAGTGCGAGAGCACACTTTCATGCGGCGCACGATCCTTGGACGGGCCTTGGAAGAGCCGGCCGATCGCGCACGCCGCGGCGAATCGCGCAAGCGCGACGGCCGGGCCGAAGAGCAGCCAGGCCGCAAACGTTGCCGGGAGGGAACGCGCGGATGGACCCGCCCCACACCCGCATCCCAGGTACGGGACCATCCGCGAGAGCCGCCGCAGCGGCAGCTGTGCAAGCAGCGACGCGGCGAGCATGAAGGGCACGCTTTCAAGTAACGCCGCTGCAGACGTTGCAATGAATGCGTTCTCCACGCTCGTCAATCACGCGCAGGTCGCCCGTCCGCTAGTGCGAACCACCTCCGGGCTTATGTCATCGAAGATCGTCGCGCCGCGCGGCACGCAGGATATACTTCCGCCGCAGAGCGGGCGCTGGCTGGAGCTCGAGTCGCGCATTCACCAGCTCGGCCGCCGCTACGGCTACGGCGAGATCCGCACGCCGATCTTCGAATCCACCGAGCTCTTCGAGCGCGGTGTCGGCGAGGCGACCGACATCGTGGAAAAAGAAATGTATACGTTCGTCGACAAGGGCGAGCGCCGGATGACGCTGCGCCCGGAATGGACGGCACCGGTCGTCCGGGCCGGTCTGCAGCACAACGCGATCGTGCCGAACGTGGTGCAACGCTTCTATTACGTCGGCCCGATTTTCCGCTACGAACGTCCGCAAGCGGGGCGGTACCGCCAAGCGCATCAGTTCGGCATCGAGTGCATTGGCTACGCGGGCGCGGAAGCCGACGTCGAGGTGATCGCGATGGCGATGCACCTGTTCCGTTCGTACGGCATCGAGGTCACGCTCAATCTCAACTCGATCGGCGACGTAACCTGCCGTGCGGCGTACCGGGAGGCCCTGCTCGAGCATTTCCGGCCCAACTTCTCGCAGCTCAGTGAGGATTCGCAGCGCCGCCTGGAGCGCAATCCGCTCCGTCTGCTCGATTCGAAAGCGCCCGAGGATCAGCCGTTTCTGGAGTCTGCTCCTTCCTTCGAGCAGTATCTCTGCGCGGCGTGCAAAGAACATTTCGAGCTGGTCAAGCGGTACCTCAAACAAATTGCCGTACCGTTCGTGGTCAATCCGCGCATCGTGCGCGGGCTGGATTACTACACGCGCACGGTCTTCGAATTCACCAGCGACGCGCTCGGCGCGCAGAGCACCGTGTGCGCGGGCGGGCGGTACGACGATTTGATCCGCTCGCTGGGCGGCCCGGATGTTCCCTCGGTCGGGTTCGCGCTCGGGCTCGAACGTTTGCTGATGACCCTCGAAGCGGCCGGCGCCGCCGAGCTCGAACGCAAAGGCATCCAACTCGTGCCGCTCGGCGCTCCGGCGCGCGAATTGCTGGTGACCATGTGCTCGCTGCTGCGCTACTCCCTCGATCTGCCGATCTTCATCGACTATGAGGACCGCAAGCTGCTCGCGCACTTGAAGATCGCCGACCGCAACAATGCACGCTACGCCTTGGTCCTGGGCAGCGACGAGATCGCGGCCGGCGAGGCGGTGCTGCGCGACCTGGCGGACCGCTCGGAGCGGCGTTTGCCCCTTGGAAAAGACCTCGTGCCCTCCCTCGTGGAACAGATGCAGGCATGAGCGAGCCCGTGGACGAGACCGACACCCTCAAAGAGTTGCTCGAAGTCATGCACGAGCACGACCTGGACGCCATAAAGGTAAAGGTCGGGGGGCAGATTTTCGAACTCGTCCGGCGTGAAGGCGGCACGGCGCCCGGCCCCGTGACCCCTGCGCAAGCGGCCGCTCCGCAACCCTCGGGCGCCGCGCCCGTGGCTGCGGGAAATGCGAAGAAGATTACCGCGCCGCTGGTCGGCGTGTTTTACCGCTCGCCCTCCCCGGATGCCGATTCGTTCGTGACGATCGGCGACCGCATCGAAGCGGGTCAGGTCGTGTGTATTTTGGAAGCGATGAAACTTTTCAACGAGATCACGAGCGACTATGCGGGTATCGTTACGCGAATTATTCCCGAGAACGGCGAGCTGGTCTCCTTGGGTCAGGAGATGTTTTGGATAGAACCGTAGACGTTACGGGGCGGCGCGGTTTCGATGAGCTGCTGGCCGATCGCCGCGGCATTTACGACGCGCCGCATTACCGCGCGCAGTGCGAAGCTATTGCCGATGCCATGGTCAAGGCGCTCCGGCGCGGCAACAAAATTTTATGGATGGGCAACGGGGGCAGCGCTGCCGAGGCGCAGCACATGGCGGCCGAATTGAGCGGGCGGTTCTTGCGCGAGCGTCCGGGTTTATACAGCGAAGCGCTTTCGGTCAATACCTCAACGCTGACGGCGGTGGGTAACGACTATGGCTACGATCACGTGTTCCGCCGGCAGATCGAAGCGTTCGTCCAGCCCGGCGACGTCGTCGTCGCGCTCACGACGAGCGGAAAATCGAACAACCTCGTGCTGGCGCTTGAAGAGGCGCGCAAACGCGAGGCGGTGACCGTATCCTTCACCGGCAACGGCGGCGGACCGGTTGCGCGCGTCTCCGATCTGCTGCTGATGGGGCCCGACGGTTATTCGGCCATCGTGCAAGAAGTGCATCAGACCATGGCGCACATCGTCTGCGATTTGGTCGAGCAACGCCTGATCTTCGAGCAATAACCGTGGTTCCCGCAGCGCTCGCGCCGCCCGATGCGCGTACGCTTTTTGAACGGATGCGCGACCGCCGCATTCTGGTCGTCGGCGATGTCATGGTCGATGAGTGGATCTGGGGAACCGTTACCCGCATCTCGCCCGAGGCGCCCGTACCGGTCGTTGCGGTTACCGATCACTCGTTTACCTTAGGAGGCGCGGGCAACGTTGCAAACAACTTGCGCGCGCTCGGTGCACGCGTCGATTTCGCGGCGGCGATCGGCAACGATCCGTTCGCGCAGTACGCCGTCGATCTGCTTGAGGAAGAACAGATCGACGCCGGCGGTCTGCTGCGCGTGCAAGGGCGGCCGACCACGCGCAAAACGCGCGTTGTGGCGCACAACCAGCAAGTCGTGCGCGCGGATTGGGAATCGGTACGCCCGCTCGAGCAAGCCGAACGCTCACAGCTGTGCGCGATCGTCCGTTCGCTCGCGGCGCGTGCGGACGCGGTAGTGCTCAGCGATTACGCCAAGGGGCTCTTCGGCCGCGACGTCGTTGAAGCGGCGCTCGGGTGCGCGGTGGTCGTCGCGGATCCGAAACCGCAAAACGTTGACCTGTTTCGCAATGTCACCTGCGTTGCGCCTAACGCGCATGAAGCTGCGCAGGCCTGCGGCATTGAGATTCACGACGAGCAGAGTTTAGAGCGCGCGGGCAACGCGCTGCTCGCGCGCCTGGAGTGCCGCTACGTTGTCATCACGCGCGGAGAGCACGGCATGTCGCTGTTCGGGCGCGACGGAGAGCGGCTGCACATTCCGTCCGTTGCGCGAACGGTGTTCGATGTCAGCGGCGCCGGCGACACGGTTGCCGCCGTGCTGTGCTTGGCCCTGGCGGCGCGGGCGTCCATTGAGAGCGCCATGCGCCTTGCAAACTTTGCGGCCGGCGCTGTCGTCGAAAAACTCGGGACTGCAACGGCGACCGCAGATGAGATTCTGGCTCTGGTCAGCGATGCCGTCCGCTGAACGGCTCGCGCCGCTGCTCACCAAAGAACAGGCCGCGGCCTGGCGCGAGGATCTGCGCGCGCGTGGTTTACGCGTCGCCTTCACAAACGGCGTTTTCGACGTGCTGCACGGCGGTCACGTCACGTACTTGGAATGGGCGCGCTCGCAAGCCGATGCGCTGATCGTCGGCGTGAACGGCGACGACTCCGTGCGCGCAATCAAAGGCGCGCGGCGGCCGATCGTTCCGTTTGCCGAGCGGGCCCTGATTCTGCGCTCGTTGCGCCCGGTGGACGCGGTGGTGGAGTTCGGCGAGCGCACGCCCGAAACGCTGCTCGATACCCTTGCGCCCGACGTGCACGTGAAGAGCGCGCAGTACCGGGAGGACGAGTTGCCCGAGCGGGATGTCGTCCTGGCGCATGGTGGCGAGATCCGTTTGGCACCCCACGTGGAAGGCAGTAGCACGACCGACACGATCGCGCGCATCATTGCGCGTTACTGCTCGCCCGAGCAACAGTAGATGCGCCTGGCGGTAACCTGTAACGGTCCGGGCGAGACCGCCGGCTGGCTTACGCCGCTGCTGCATTCGCTCTACGCGCAGCGTCCGGGGGCGCAGGTGCATGTGTTCTTCGTCCCCGACGACTACGCCAGCGGCCACGAACCCGGGTACGTGCGCTCCACGTTTCCGCAGACGGTCGTGTACGATCCGAAGACGTATCTGAAGATCGCCTTGGGCGCGCGGGTTGACGGGGTCCCCGAAGGGTTTGACGTGGTGCAGTACCTGGGCGGCGATCTCATGCACGCGGCGCGCTTGCACAAACGTTTCGGCGGCGCCCTTGCAACCTATAAGTTTTCGCGCCAGCGGTATGCTCTCGCCACGGCTCGTGCATTCGCAGTTGGTGAAGCCAACGAGCGCGAGCTGCAAGCAGAGGGTATCCCCCGTGGGAAGATCCAGCGCGTCGGCAACTTGGCCATCGACGGCGCGCTTGCGCAAGCCGCGTTGCCGGCGGAGTTCGAGGGCGAGCTCGACGTGCTGTTCATGCCGGGCTCGCGCGCGCGTGAAGTGCAGCAGATGGTGCCGTTTTTCTTCACGGCCGCGCTCGCGATGCTCCGCGAACAGCCGCAGCTGCGCATCGCCTTCGGTATCGCGCCGTTCACACCGCTCGACGATGTGGCGCGGGCGCTGGAGCGCGGCGGCGATCCGCGCATGTTCGCCAAGCGCGGTGCGCTGCTGGACGAAGGCGGTGCGCTCTTCTTGCATTCGGCCGAGGGCGGGCAGCGGTTTCCGGTCGTGCGCAACGCCGTCGCAGCCGCTGCGCGCTCGCGGCTGGCGGTCACCATCCCGGGGACCAAAGTGATCGAACTGGCCGTGGTCGGCACGCCCGTCGTTTCGTGCACGCCGCTCAACGCCCCCGAACTGATCGTCATCAACGGCCCGCTGACCTATTTGGATCGTATTCCGCTCCTGGGTCCGGCCGTCAAGCGCGCGGCGGTTCTGACGTACTCGCGCCGCTTCACCTATCATACGCAGCCGAACATGGACGCGCAGCGGCCGCTCGTTCACGAGATCAAGGGGATGCTCACGCCCGGCCGCGTGGCACGCGTGGCCCTGGAGCGGCTGGCGGACGAGGCCTGGCTGGCTTCCAGCGCGCAGGCGCTTCGCAGTCTTTATCGCGAACACGTGGGCGCGTCGGTGCGCATGGCTGCCGGCATCCTCATGCTCCACTAGCCCACAGGCCTGAACATTTTGCGGATATCCGTTGTCATCGCCACTAAAGATCGCGCCGAGTACTTGGACAATGCGCTCCAGTCATTCGGCCGCCAGATCGGCGCGCCGTCCTTTGAAGTGATCGTCGTCGACAACGGATCGCGCGATGCAACGCCGCATGTCGTGGAGCATGCGCGCGCTCACCAAACATTCGAGATCTCCTATTTGTACGAAGAGCGCCCGAACCGCGGCGCCGCCCGCAACCGCGGTATTGCCGCCGCGACCGGCCATTTGGTGTTGTTTTGCGACGACGACATCGCTGCGCCGCCGGGCTTTCTTGCCGCGCACGATGCCGCGCACACTGCCGCGAACCTCGTTGTAAGCGGCCCGATTATTAATGTGCCTTCCTATCACGAGCGCCCCAAACCGGCGATGCCCAATTACTCGCGCGCATTTTTGTGCACGTGCAACGTATCGATTCCAAAGGTCGCGCTTGAGGCCGTCGGGCGATTCGACGAACAGTTCAATCTGTACGGCTGGGAAGACACGGAGTTGGGCGTGCGGCTGCGCGAGCACGGCATGCGTGCGAAGTTTGCATGGGACGCTTACATTTGGCACATCAAGCCGCCGCAAGAAGTCACCCTTGAATCCGAGATGCAAAAGTCGATCGAGAAAGCGCGCATGGCGGTACGTTTCGTGCACAAGAATCCCAGCTCGCGGGTAAAGACTGCGACGGGCGCGTACGGCGTAAATCTGCTGCGCGCCAGGGCTCTGGAGCCGCTGCTGCCGTGGTGGGCGGGACTTGCGCAAGACGACCGCTTTCCGCCCGCGGTGCGCGCCCTTGCACGTTCGCAGCTGCTTGACGGGATCTATACGACCGAACTTGCCCGCGCGCTGGCCCGCGCGTCCCGTGCCGGCTAAAGCCCTGCTCTACTGCGCGGGCGGCGGCATCGGCGATTCGCTGATGGCAACCGTCGTAGCGCAGGCACTGCGCGCGCATTACCCCGGCGTGGATGCACTGACCGTTGCTGGGCATGCAGCCGCGCTCGCTCGCGTGCCCGACGTGGACGAGGTGCTCGTTGATTCGCAGACCGACGACCAAAACGTCGCTAAGATGGTTGCCGATCGCGCGTATGATGTGGCCGTCATTACCTGGGCGACGGCTCGCATCGCGCGCATTGCCCAGTCCGCGGGCATATCTATCCGGGTAGGGCAAGCCCGCCGGCTGTACTCCTGGCGCTTCACCCACAGGGTCGTCGTGCGCAGCGAAAACGGCGACGTAAGTACGCACTGGTCGCAGATTCTGCTCGACTACGCGCGCGTTATCGGGTGCGACGTGCCGAATCCGGTTCCACATTTCATTCCCACGCAAGAAGATCGCGAGCGAACCGCTGCACTGCTTTCCGAACTGCATGTCAGACCCGGCGAATTCATCATGCTGCACCCCGCAAACGCCGTTGCAAGCGAACGCGGCATCTGGCCCACGCAAGGATGGTCGCGCTTGGCGCATGCGTTGAGCACGGCTTTCGGGCTGCCGGTGCTCGTAAGCGGTTCGCAAGCGGACGGGCCTCTAGCGCAGGCAATTGCGGCCGGTGGCGGCGCGGTATCGATTGCCGGCCGTTCGTCCATCGGTGAATTTGGAGCGCTTGCCTCGCAGTGCGCGCTGTTTGCAGGCATAACAACCGGCACGATGCATGTTGCGGCGGCCTGCGGTGCGCCGACCGTGGGCATTTTTCCGTTTCAGACCGATACGCCCGAGCGCTGGGCGCCGCTTGGCGCGCGCACTACGGTCGTCCGCGCGAGTTACCCGTGCCGCCCCGGCGAGCGCAAAGAGACCTGTCCCGATTACGCCTGCATCGAACATCTGGACGTGGAACGGATCGTTGCAGCAGCGCGTTCGCTGGTTTCCGCTCCCGCCGCGTCGAACGGGCTGCCCGAATGAAGGCGACGATTCAATTGTGCACCTACAACCGCGCGCATCTGCTCGAGCGCGTGCTGGATGCGTGTTTCGAACAGACGGCGCCGCCGGAGAGCTACGAAGTGGTGCTTGTCAACGACGGATCGCGCGACGAGACGCCCGCGGTGATAGAGCGCGCTCAAGCGCGCGCGACCTGCGCCTTTACCGTTGTCAATCAGGAAAACGCGGGTTTAGCCGCCGGCAGAAACGCGGGCATCGCGCGCGCGCGTGGCGAGCGCATCATCTTTATCGATGACGACGTCTTGCCGATTCCGGTCTTCGTGGAGCAGCATCTGCGTTCGCACCGGCGGCATCCGCTGCGAATCGTCCGCGGGGCAGCGATCAACGTGGAGAGCTCGATGACTTGCCCGCGCCCATCTGGATGCCCAAAGATTACAGCGGCAATTTTTTTTGGACAACGAACGTTTCCGTGCCCCTGGCGACCATTCGCGCCATCGGCGGCTTCAACGAATCGTTCGCAGAGTACGGCTGGGAAGACATCGACGTGGGGCTGCGCTTACGCTTTGCAGGCGTTAAGGCGACGTTTAACCGGCGCGCTCTTGCTTATCATTACAAACCGCGCCCGCGCCGCGCCGACGTCGCCAAGATGATCGCTCAAGCGCGCGCGCAGGCGCGAACGGCCGTTCAATTGGGCAAAATGCACCCCCATTGGCGCACGGCGCTGGCAACGGGCGACAATCCGGTCAACAAGGCCGTGCACCGCTGGCTTGACGCGATGCAAAACGTAACGGCCTCTGGTGGCGTGGCCGCCCAGGGCGAGGGACCGCTCACGCCGCGCGAGCTGCGCGCTGCACGGCGGGAAGCAAGCCGGGCCTATTATGACGAGCTCGAACGTGCACATTCTGCTCTCGCGAACGGATAGAATCGGCGACCTTGTGCTCTCGACGCCGGCGGTTGCAACCGTGCGCGCGTCCTTTCCCAAAGCGCGCATCACGATGGTCTGCAGTTCCTACAACCGCGTCGTGATGGAGCGCAATACGGATATCGATGAGATTGTCGAGGTCCGTGCGGGCGAAGATCCCGATCGCGTGGGCGCGCGCTTTCGCAGCGCAGACGTTGCTATTGCGCTCGCTCCCCGGCTGGTGGATCTGCGCATTGCGGGGGCAACGCGCGCTCCCGTACGCGTGGGCTACACGTATGTCCGGCGCTGGCTTGCGCGCTTAACCCTGCGCCGGTACGCGAACCGCGTCATGATCTCTGAGGCCGACCCGGATCTTTGCGACCACGATCCGCACCGTCACGTGCGCCATGAGGTCGATCAGTTGCTGGATCTGGTCGCGCTCGCCGGCGCCCGGCAACGGCAGACGTCGCTGCGGCTCGACATCAGCGAGGCGGACCGCGAAGCTATCGCCTTCCTTCCTCGCGATCCGCTCGTCGTGCACTTAGGACTACGCTGGTTCACGAGCGGCAGCACGCTTGACTCCACGCTGGCGCTGATGTCCGATCTGCGCGCCTTGCGCATTCCGATCGTGGTTACGTATGCGCCCGAGTGCGAGCGGTACGTCGCCGCGTTTTCCGACGCCCGTGCGGCGGACGTGCTGCTCGGCGGCCTGCCCTTTCACCGATGGGCGGCAGTGTTCGAGCGGGCGCGCGCCGTCGTCACCGTCGATACGGGTGCGACGCATGTCGCAAGCGCAATGCGCAGGCCAACCGTCGTTGCCTTCGAACACCGCTACTTCCGGTTGAACTCACAGGAATGGGCACCGTATGGCGTCGCAGGCGCGCTCGTTCAAAAGCCGGCCGGCGAATCGCGCGAGGAACTCGCGCAGTTCCGCGCCGCCATCGTAAACGCCGTGACGCAGATTTTGCATGCTTGAACTCTCAGTCGTCATTCCGACCTACAACCGCCTGGATACGCTGCAACACGTTATTCCATCGTTGCTGCGCCAAGACGTGCCGCGCGACTGTTACGAACTGCTCGTGTGCGATTCGAATTCGAACGACGGGACGGCTGAGTATTTGGCCGGTGCCGCCGCCGAATCGCCGAACGTGCGTCATCTGCCCGGCGCGTACACGGGGCGCGCCATGGCGCGCAACGCGGGAATTCAGCAAGCGCGCGGGGCGATCGTACTCTTCAACGATTCGGACATCATCGCCGACCCGGGGTTGATTGCCGCGCATCTTGCGCGGCACCGGCAGCGGGCGCGCATCGCCGTCGTGGGATGGGAAGTGCAGGTGGCTTCGATCGAGGAGTATCTGTTACAAGTCCGAACACCCGCGGGAGCGCGGCTCGCTGCACCCGTCCTCGCGAAAGCGGCAGCTGGACTGGCTATACTTTCTCACCGGCAACGCATCCGTGCGGCGCGAGGATTTGCTTCGCGTGGGAGCGTTCGACGAATCGTTCACCGGATACGGGCACGAGGATTTGGAATTGGGTTACCGCTTGCAGAAAGCCGGCATCACGATCGTGTACGAGCCCGCGGCGGTGAACTATCATTGCCAGGACGTTCCGCACGAGGATCAGGTCGAGAAGATGAAGCTCGCCGGACGTTCGACCGCGCGCTTTTACCGCAAGCATCCCGATTTTGCCGTCATGGCGAACCTGGGAATGACGCCCCTCTCGATGGGCCTG
The DNA here is from genome assembly GCA_963702335.1 of Vulcanimicrobiota bacterium. Taxonomy (GTDB): domain Bacteria; phylum Vulcanimicrobiota; class Vulcanimicrobiia; order Vulcanimicrobiales; family Vulcanimicrobiaceae; genus DASSRQ01. Next base: position 30,603 of record CAVPCC010000025.1, read on the forward strand.
CACTCCGCGCTAAGCAAAATGCCGCTGCTGCTCGGCTTCTTTGCAGCACGCGCGAAGAGCTCGAAGTTTGCGCGCGATGTAATTCAACAGTACTATTACGTTTCAGGTATCAAGAACGCCATAGATGACGAGAAGCATGCAAAACACGAGTAAACGCTCCTGCGGAGCGATTCGCGCGCAAGACGCCGGCACAGTCGTGGAATTGAACGGCTGGGTAAACCGCCGGCGCGACCACGGCGGCCTGATCTTCGTCGACCTGCGCGATCGCGACGGGATCACGCAGATCGTCGTCGATCCCAAGCACGCATCCTTTAAAGATGCCGAACATCTGCGTCACGAGGATGTGGTGCGCGTGCTGGGGACCGTGCGCGCACGGCCAGCCGGCACGGAAAACGAAAAACTGCCGACCGGCGAGGTTGAAGTCGGCGTCCAGAGCTTGGAACTTCTCAACCGCTCACTCGTGCCGCCGTTCCCCGTGAACTCGGACGAGGACGTGGATGAGAATCTGCGCATGGAGTACCGCTATCTGGATTTGCGCCGCCCGCGTCTGCAGCGCAATCTGGCCATGCGCCACCGGATCGTCAAAGCGATGCGCGATTTCTTCGACGAGCGGGAGTTCCTGGAGATTGAGACCCCGATGCTCATTAAGTCCACTCCCGAGGGGGCGCGCGACTTTCTCGTGCCCAGCCGCCTGCATCACGGTTCGTTCTACGCCCTGCCTCAGTCACCGCAGCTGCTCAAACAGATACTGATGATATCGGGCTTCGGGCGCTACATGCAGATCGCTCGCTGTATGCGAGACGAAGATCTGCGCGCCGACCGGCAGACGGAGTTCACGCAGGTTGATGTCGAGATGTCGTTCGCGACGCAAGAGGATGTGCTCGAACTAATGGAGTCGTGCATCCGGCACGTGTGGAAACGAGCACTCGACGTCGAATTGCCTGCATTCCCACGCTTTTCGCACGCCGAGGTGATCGCGCGTTACGGCGTGGATAAACCCGATCTGCGCTTCGGCCTTCGAGCTGCAGGACGTGAACGGCGTGTTCGCCGGCACGGAGTTCGTCGTTTTCAAATCGGTCATTCAGAGCGGCGGCGCCATTATTGCGCTGCGGTATCCCGGCGGGGCCGCGCTCTCGCGCCGCGATTTCGATGCTTTGACCGAACTTGCCAAACAGAACGGCGCAAAGGGATTAGTCTGGATTGCGCTCGGCGCGGACGGCGTGAAAAGTTCGGCGGCGAAGTTCATCGACGATGCGGCCGTCGCGCAGCTGCGCGAGTGTACGGGCGCGCAAACGGGCGATGCGATGCTGCTGTTTGCGGACGCTCGCGCTGCGGCCCTGAGCGTGGCCGGACGCATGCGCAACGAGATCGGCGAGCGGTGCGGACTGCGCGATCCGGCGACGTACGCCTTTGCGTGGGTGACGGATTTCCCGCTCTTCGAGGCCGATGAAGAAAGCGGCGCCCCGATGCCCTCGCACCATCCGTTCACCGCGCCCCTGCCGGATCAATGGGATCTCATCGAGAGCGAACCGATGAAGATGCGCGCGCAGCACTACGACATGGTGCTCAATGGGTACGAACTGGGCAGCGGTTCGATCCGCATTCACAGGCCGGAGTTTCAGCGGAGGATCTTCACGATGCTCGGCATGAGCGAGCAGCAAATAGAGGACCGCTTCGGATTTTTCATGCGGGCGCTGGAGTACGGGGCGCCTCCCCACGGGGGCATGGCTCTGGGCATCGACCGCATCGTTATGCTGGCTGTCGGCGAGACGAACATTCGCGATGTCATCGCCTTTCCTAAGAATCAGCTGGCTCGCGACGTGATGATGAACGCGCCCTCGCCCGTGCCGGACCGCTTGCTGCGCGACCTCGGCTTGACTTCGCGCTCCTAGTGTCCGATACAAAAGGAGTGCTACGGATGCGAATCGTGCTCGCGAGCCTGCTTACTTTGCTGGCGCTGGGCGTCTCCAACGGGCGGGCCGCCGCGCAGCAGGCGTGCGGCGAGGTTACGGTCACGCGCAACGGCGCGACGTACCGGGTGCTGTTTGCCAAAAACCGCGCCGTACAGCAGTACGTCTTGGTTCGCGGAACCGAAAACACCGAAAACGACCACGACGTGCTGGTCGAGCTGCAAAGCAAGTACGGTCCCGAGGGAGTCAACGCACCGCCCGCGCGCGTGATTTCGTACAAGGCAGGTCCGAACGGCATGATGATTCCGCTCAAGCAAGTAGATTCGTGCGGCCGCGTAACGGAGCTGCAGTAAGCAGCGAGCGCACACGCGCGAAGATTGCATCGAACATTGCAGCCGTGAGTTTGCCCGTGTTGGTGTTCTGCCGGCTGGGGTGAAACGAGGCGATGAGCCGAATGCGTTGCTCCCCGTTGCGTGCTTCCAGCTCCGCTCCGTGTCCGAAGCGCCATCCGCGATCGTCGACTGCGAATGACTGCGCTTTTAGCGCGGCAATCGCGGCTTTGGTTCCAATCGATCCCAAGCCGACGACGATCCGCAGGTTGCGCAGCGCGCCGATCTCTTCCGCCAAGTAGGGAAAGCATCGTCGCAGCTGGTCGGGCGTGGGCTTATTCTGAGGGGGCGCACAGCGAAGCGCTGCCGAGATCGTGCAGTCGTGCAGTCTGCATTCCGTCCTCGCGTGAGAGCGCAAACGGCTGGCTTGCAAAACCCGCGCGATGAAGTGCCGGGTAGAGAAAATCGCCCGAAGAGTCGCCGGTGAACATGCGGCCCGTGCGATTGCTGCCGTGCGCGCCGGGCGCTAGGCCGACCAACAGCAGGCGCGCGGCTGCATCACCAAACGCCGGAACCGGCTTACCCCAATACGTCCACTCGCGGTAGGCGCGCTTTTTTTCAACCGCTACCGCCGCGCAGTATGCCCGTAACTCCGGACACTTGGTGCAGCGCACAACGGCCCGCTGAATGTGGTCGAACGAACGCGCCGTCACCGCATCTCCGGAAACCGCATGCGCGCGAGCGCTGCATAGGCAACAATGCCTGCGGCGGTGGAGAGATTGATGCTGCGGACGCTTCCGGGGCGCTGCGGAATGCGCAGCGTCTGCTGCGCGAAGCGATCGAGAAGCGATTGGGGCAATCCTTTGGTTTCCTTGCCGAAAACCAGCATGTCGCCGCGCTCGAACGGCGCTTCGCTGTACGGGCGCTGTGCGCGCGTCGAAAGATACCACCGCCGCAAATGCGCCGTTTGCTCCAAGAACGCCTCAAGCGACTCGTGCACCGCCACCGCAAGATGTTCCCAGTAATCCAACCCGGCCCGTTTGAGCTCGCGGTCCTGGATGCTGAACCCCAGCGGAGCGACCAGATGCAACTGCGATCCCGTCGCGGCGCACAGACGCGCAACGTTTCCCGTGTTCGGCGGTATCTCGGGTTCAACCAACGCGATATGCAATGGAACGTCGGAACGCACGGATCCCGTGATCCGGTCATGCGGCTGCATCAGCTGTTAACGATCGAAACGAAGTCGACGCCGCCCGGCGCGACAACATAGCAAACCCCGTTGCTGCGCTGCCAGATGCGCTCTATAGCTGCGCGCGGATAGACCGTGCGGATCGCCGGAGCCGCGGGATCGTTCATTACGCAGTCGCCTTGCGCATCGAAGCCGCAAAGTACGGCCAGATGCCCGTCCGAATGCTCGATGGGCGCGTCCGGCAGTTCACCATCCCTCCAACTGTAGGAGATGGCAATGGGCAGGCCGGCGTCGATGAGCAACTGCGCGTGATCGAGATTGCGCAGATAGGCGACGGCGGCGCGCAGTCCCAGGCTGCCGCTATACGCGACGTTGAACGCCCAATTGCCGGTGCCGTTGTACGCACGGTCGAAGACGGCGCGCGCGGTACTTGCTACATCACCCTCCATACCGAAGAATGCGTTGAGCATGCACAGCGAGGCGGCGGAGCACCAGCCGCGCTCCTCCTCCACAACATACTGCGAGCGCTGGGGTACCTCCAGGACGTTCGCTGCGCCCGCATACGGACGCGAAGGCGATGCGTGCGCGGGTGCAGCGAAGGCAACGGTGCGAAAATCGACCCCCTCCGCGCGCACCTCGATGCCGTCAAAAGGCAGGGTGCTGCGGATGACGTCGGTATCTACCTTCACATCGGCATGCACCGGGCTGCACGAGAGCCGCCCATCGGTATTCCACTGTGCATATTTGAGCCACGGGCTCGCCGGCGTATTCGCGCGCAGGATGCGAAACTCGAGCACGCCGCGCTGCGCAAACGTGTTCCAGCTCAAAACGCCTTCCCGCGCCGGTTCAAACGTGAGCGCTGCGCCGCCGTCAACAGCGGTTTTTAGCGCGAGCACGGGCCGGTTATATATCCCATGCGTAAGCGTTCCAGGTATCCTGGATAAATGCCGCCGGCTTGAGGTTTTTCAGATCGCTGTTGGCCGCATTGTACTCCACTTCCCAATAGAAGAAAACGGCAGGCACCAGCTGATGAATGCGCTCCTCTTCTTGCTGATAGAGCGCTTTACGCTGGGTGGTGTCGAACGTTTGCGCCGCGGCGTGGGCCGTGCGATCGACGATGGGATCGCTCAGCCAGGACGTGTTCGCGCCATGCGGCGGGATGCAGTCGGTCACCCAGTCGCAGGCGTTGTCCGGATCGGCGCCGTTGGTATCGACGGACCATTCCAGGTCGTAGTTGCCGGTGTAGAGCGGGCCGGACCGATCGAACAGCAGACTGACGGGATAGTTGCGCACGTCGATCTCGATGCCGATCGGTTTGAGCTGCCCTTGAATCTGTACCTCGGATTCCACATTCTCTTGTTTGTTGGTTCCGGTCGAGATCGAAAGGCGCAGCGTGTCGGCACCGCGGTGCAGCCAGTGGTCCGGGCCCATCGTCCAGCCGGCCTGTGCGAGCAGCCGCTTTGCGTCCTGCGGATCGTACTTGTAGCGCGGAATGTCCGGCGCGGCCCACGAGAGCGGAAAGATATCGCTCACCGCAAGTTGGTTGTAGCCGTGGTAGCTCGTGTCGTTGATGCGCTTCCAGTCGATCGCCTCGGCCAACGCTAACCGCACGCGCCGGTCTTTCAGAAACGGGCGATTGGTGTTGATCCCCATGTGGCGCCAGTTTGCGATGAGCCGGTGGTTCACGGTCAAGCCCGAGATGCCGCTCAAGCGCGGAATGTCGTTCTCGTTAACGCCCAATTCGACATCGATCTGGTGCGTTTGCAGCATATTGAAGAGCGTGTTGTCGTTCGGAATGACCATCCAGCGCACGTTGACGTGCGGCTTGCCGCGGAAGTAATACGGGTTGGGCACGAACGAGAGCAGGGCGCCGTGCGTCCACGCTTTGAGTACGTACGGGCCGCTGGAGAGCGGATGCGCATTGAAATCCGCGCGGTTGAGATCGTGCAGTTTGCCCAAAATGTGCTCGGGAAGCGGCGGATACGCTGCACCGCCGAACGCGAGGTTCCCCAAGAACGAGGCATCCGGCTTTTTCAGATGCACGACGATCGTGTAATCATCCGGCGTCTGCACCGAGGCAATATCGTCCCAGCCCAGGGTGGTCTTCACGTTGTTGAGCGGATTCATCACGGTGTGATAGGTGAAGAGCCAGTCCTTCGCGGTTAGGGGAACGCCATCGGCCCACTTTGCATCCTTGCGCATGTGAATCGTGACGGTCAAGTTATCTTTGCTGATGCCGCCGTTCCGGAGCGTAGGCACTTGCAGTGCAAGGTCCGGAATATAATTGCCGTTATCGTCATAGCGCAGCAAACTGGAATAGAGCAGTCCGTCCACTTGATCGGAGGCATCGTTGTGACCGTAAAGCGGGTTCAAACTGTCCGGTTCGTCGGAATTGCCTACGCGTACGGTGCCCGGAATGGTCCAACTATTTCGCCCTCCGCTCGTCGTTACGCCGGTTTTGGTGCAACCGTTCAAAAGCAGCGCGCAGAGCGATGCGGCTGCAAGCGTTCTGCGCAGAGTCTTCATACGGCGATCTGCGCGCAAAGCGGCTTGCGCTTTGCCAGTTCGGGAACCAGTGAATCCCACAGCGCCTGTGCGCCGAACCGGACCACGTCGTCGGCCGGCAACCCTGTGGCCGTTCGCGCTTCGTCAATAGCCGCTCGCGCCCGTTCCTCGCTCAGCCCGTGGGTGTTGAGCGCAAGTGCGATGACACTCGCCGGCTTAACGGTTGCGCACAGCGATTCGTACGTTTCCACCAGACTTGGTGTAGGAGAGAATCGGCGTACCGAACGTTTCGATGTGCGTGCGCTTAGGATCGACGACGAGCAAAAGCGCATCGGGTGCGCAGCCGAACAGCAACGAGAGCGTCACGGGCGCATAGGCGGGATGGTTGATGCCGCCCTGCCCTTCCACGAGAATATAATCCGCGTTCTGCCGCGAGGCTTGCAGCACGAGCTGCTCGCCCGCGCCGCTTCCGAAATCGGAGATAACCCGATCGACCGCAATGCCCCAGCCCGCAATCATGATGCCCGTCTGCCCGGTCGGCACGAATGCCGCATCCTTGCCGCGCGCGCGCGCGGCCTTGGCCAGTTCCAACATGACGGTCATTTTGCCGACGGCGCAATCGTTGCCGACCGCAAGCAGGACCGGCTGCGCAACGTTGTACACCTCGCCGGTGAAGAGCGGAATGTCCGGCGTTTTACGCACGTCCCAAATCGCAACGCCGGCCTGGGCGGCAGCGGTTGCAAATTCGGGATCCTCGCCGAGCATGTCGTGCAAGCCGCTGACGATCTCCAATCCGCCGGCGATCGCCTCAAGGACCTGCGCGCGCATCAGGGGCGGCAGCTTGCCGCCCTTAGGCGCCATTCCGATCAGCAGCGAGGTCGGACGGTAGTGCAAGCCTTCAGCGACGCTCGCGACGATCGGCGCATCGCTCTTTAAGTACGGCACCGCATCGCGAACGCGCTTTCCGGCGCACGACGGATCGACAACCGCAACCGTTTCATCCGCGCCGTATGCGATAACGCCATGCGCCGTTTTGGCGTTTTCCGCGAACAGGTCGGGCGCAAGGATGAGATAGCGGCGCTTCATGCGCGTGCCGTGCTTTTCTCCCGCACGCCCAGGCCCGGGCCGTCCGGAAGCACGATCTTGCCGCGGTTGTACGTTATGCCCTCGAACGGATCGTCTTTGGTCAGGAACGGGCCGTCGATATCGGCCCAGTCGACCAGCGGCGAGATGTGCGCGGCGGCACTGGAGGCGATTTGGCTCTCCACCATGCAGCCCAGCATCACTTTCATGCCCAACGCGCGCGCTGCGTGAATCATTTTGAGCGCACCGCGGATGCCGCCGGTCTTGGCAAGCTTCACGTTCACGCCGTCCACGCAGCCCTGCAGTTTCGGCAAGTCCTCGGCGGTGAGGGAATCTTCATCCGTAACGATCGGAATGCGCGAATGCTCGCGGACGTAGCGCAGCTGTTCGGGATGGCCCGCTTTTATCGGCTGCTCGCAAAACTCGATGTCGAAGCGTTCGAATTCCCGCAGCACATCCACGGCTTGTTCCGCGCTCCAACCCTCGTTTGCATCGACGCGGATCGTGCCGGTGTATTTGGAGCGGATCAGCTCCATGGTCGCAACCTCGGCGCGCGCATCGCCGCTGCCGAGCTTGACTTTGAGCACCGGATGATCGCCGATCTCGGCGACTTTGCGCATCGTCGTGTCCGCATCGCCGATGCCGATCGTAAACGAGGTGAGCGGTGTTGCTTGCGGATCCAACCCAAGGAGCCGGTAGAGCGGCTGGCCGCAGATGTGGCCGATTAAATCGTGAAGCGCAATGTCCAACCCCGAGCGCGCAGCGGGTGGAATCTCCGGCGCAAGCAGCACGTCCAGCAAGAACGGATCGCCCGAGCGCAGCGGGTGTTCGTTGAAATATGCGATGACCGTGTCGGCCGACTCGTGGTACCGCGCGATCGCCGCCGCCTCGCCCAAGCCCTGGTGCTCGCCGCAGGCCAAGTGAAAAACTGCCGTGCGCGCAACGGTTTCCGTTCCGCGCGCGATGGTGAACGGATGAACGAGCGGCAGTTCAAGCGGAGTGACCGATAAGCGTAGAGCCATAGGGCAGCATTTCCACCGCATAGCCCGACTCCTCGACCGCGAGCTACTCCTCGCTGTCCTCTAGGGTGTCGTCTTCTTCGTTTTCGCCGGTATCGTCGCCGGCCGTATCGAGTGCCGAATCAGCGGTTCCGCGATCCTCGAGCGGCTCGCCGTCGGTCTGGTCTCTATCGTTCATGGCAGCGCGTTACCCACGGGCCGCTAGCGCGAAACGGGGGTTGGCACGCGATAACAGGCGCCGCGATGGTCGAAGCGCACCGATTCACCGAGCGTTTCGGCCGCGTGCCGTTCGGAGCCGCGGATGACCCGCCGTTCCTCTTGCGTATCGTATCGCGGAAGCGCGCGGTTGCTCAGCGCCGATTCGCGCCCCGGCGCCTCGCAAGCATGATCGAGTTCGTGCCCCAATCCCAGTGCGGGCGACTGCCGGCCGCCGTGCGTTGTGCGCAGCGCACTATACGGATCCCAGTCGATCCTATTCGAATTCGGATCGAACCGGTCGTCGCCGCGGTGATTGATCTGCAAGACAAAGTGCCTTTTCGAGTTCTCGACGCGCGCGAAAATGCGCTTTTCGTCCGGATCGCGGGTCAAATACGCCCTTGCCAAGGCAAAATCTCGCCGGGCGCCCGGCGGAACGTAGAGTGCCATCGCCCGCCAATCACGACATTAAGGCCGTAAGTCAAGACTTGACCGTAGGTGGTACAGTTGGAACGTCGACTGCGCATAGCGCGCAACGTACCATAGGTGCCGGACCAACGAGAAAACCTAGGGAGCATCAACTCCGGATACGAGGGGATGGCTTTGGCTGAATAGCTGCCGGACCCGCGCCCGGGCCGCACCCACCTGTGAGAAAACAGGTTCGCAGCCTCGTACGGCAGACGCTACGTGCGGTCGTCGTTTTCCGAAAGCGCTTTGCGCCAGGCGCGCACGGCGTTTTTCATTTCCGTCATGCTCGCATTGCCGCGGGCCGCATCCAGCACGACGAACCCGCGGTACGCACCGAGCAAACGGATGCTCTGCGCGGGGTCGGCATCGAGCGCGACCCAAGCAAGCACGCTTTTTTCCACGATCGCCGCCGTTTCGTCCGAGACGTCGAACGCGCCTAAATCCGGGCCGAAGCGCAGCCAGGCCGAATCGGCTTCCTTGAGCGTGCGTTTAAGATCGTGCGTACTCGTCCCGAAGGTGCGCGGCGCGTTGCGTAGCGCCAGCGTGACGTTTGCGCGTTTTGCGGCCGAACACGCTGCACTCACGCGCTCTTGCATGCCCGAACGGCTGATTTGCGTCTCGGGCGGAAGTGTGGAGCTGAGCAGCGGCGCCCCGAGTGCCAGCGCCAGCGCCAGCGTTTGCTCCTGGACCGCGGCCTGGGCGCCGAAGAAGCCGTCGTCCCGCACGGCGGTGACGGTCACCGTGTAGTCGGCCGCGGCCTTTTTGATCTGGGCGAGGTAGTCGGTATCGGTGCGCGGAAAGTGGCGCACGTCAAAAACGGCGCCGTCCGCCGCCACATCGTGCGCACACAGATCGAGCCACTCCAATTGCGTCAGCTCACCGCTGCGCAGGAGCTCGTCGAACGCGGTGCTCGAACATGCCGGCTTCATTGGCGCCCTCGTTTTCGACCGCTCGATGGAAGGCCCTGCGCATAGATGATGACCATTGCCCTCGGCGCCGATCACGCCGGCTTCACAGTTAAAGACCGAATCGCGCGCATGCTGAGCGAGAGCGGCCACACGGTGATCGATTTCGGAACAAGCGATGAAACACCGGTGGATTATCCGCAATTCGGATACGCCGTGGGTGCGGCGGTCGCATCAGGTCAAGCGCAGCGCGGTATCGTCGTGTGCGGTTCGAGTTTGGGGATTGCAATGGCGGCCAACAAGGTTCCGGGCGTGCGGTGCGCCCCGGTGTTCGAGCCGCTTATGACGGAACTTGCACGCCAACACAACGACGCCAACGTCCTCGCGATCTCGGAGCGGCTCACCGGCTGGGACATGATCGAACGGCTCGTTCAGATTTTCCTGAATACGCCGGCCGAGGGTGGACGCCACGCCTACCGCGTGCAGCAGCTCTTTGAATACGGCGACGACCAGCGCGCACGCACGCTCAAGGCGCTTGAGTCCGGGAGCGTTTCCGATGCCCGCACGCCGCAAAACGAAGTGCAGGCGCCGGTATGAAACGCAACACGCTTTTGCTCATGTTTGTCGGAGCGCTGATCGTGTTCGCGTACGACTTATACGCCGCACTGCACAACCGCTCGGCGATCGGCGCGGGAATTTCGTACCTGCTCGCAGCAGTGATGGCCGTCTTTGCGTTCTTGGCTTTACGCAAGATCTTACGCCAAGACTACTCGAACTCCATGTGGTAAGGATAGAGATATGCTAACGCTCGGTCACATCGAGTCCCAAGACCCGCAGGTCTTCCAAGCCATTCATGACGAGGATCGCCGTCAAAAACAGAACCTCGAACTGATCGCCTCGGAAAACTACGCCAGCAAAGCCGTGCGCGAAGCGATGGGCTGCGGCATGACCAACAAGTATGCCGAGGGCTATCCGGGCAAACGCTACTACGGCGGCTGTGAATTCGTGGACGTGGCGGAGACGCTAGCCATCGACCGGCTCAAGCAGATCTTCAAGAGCGATCATGCCAACGTGCAAGCGCACGCAGGCGCGCAGGCCAACATGGCGGTGTTCATGGCCGTGCTGCAGCCCGGCGACACGGTCCTGGGCATGTCGCTCGCCCACGGCGGCCACCTAACGCACGGAACGAAAGTTAGTTTCAGCGGCAAACTCTACAATGCCATTGCCTACGGCGTGAAGCAAGACACCGAGTCGATCGATTACGATCAAGTACGCTCGCTCGCGCGCGAACACAAACCAAAAATGATCATCGCGGGCGCAAGCGCCTACCCGCGCACGATGGACTACGCGCCCTTTCGCGAGATTGCCGATGAGATCGGCGCGGTCTTCATGGTGGATATGGCGCACATCGCCGGTCTGGTTGCAGTAGGCTTGCATCCCTCGCCGGTACCGTTCGCCGACTTCGTGACCTCGACCACACATAAAACGCTGCGCGGACCGCGCGGCGGCCTCGTTCTCACGAACGAGAAATGGGCGCAGCCGCTCGACAAATCGATCTTCCCCGGCATTCAGGGAGGCCCGTTCATGCACATGATCGCCGCCAAAGCCGTCGCTTTCGGCGAAGCGTTACGCCCCGAATTTAAGATCTACCAGCAAAACGTGATCGACAACGCGCACGCGATGGCCGACGAGTTCGTGCGCGGCGGTCTGCGCCTAGTTGCCGGCGGCACCGACACGCATCTGCTCCTGGTGGATCTCTCCGTCAAAGGCCTCACCGGCAAAGCGGTGGAGCAGTACCTGGACGAGATCGGCATCACCGTCAACAAGAACGCCATTCCCTACGACAAGCAAAAACCGATGGTCGCCAGCGGCATGCGCATCGGCACGCCCGCGATCACTTCGCGCGGTTTCGCACAAGACGAATGCCGCGAAGTCGCCCGCATCATCTGTGAGGGCCTAGAAGATATCGAACCGCGCGCAAAGCTCGAATCCTTACGCGCACGCGTCTACGATCTCACCTCGCGCTTCGACGTTCCCTAGCAGACCTGTGGAGGCGCCCACCGGGGTGCGGTCACCGGGCGAACTCTGACTTTTTTTTGCGCCGGCCCGGAGGGCCGTTTCAAAACTTTGTTCTCGCAAAAATTGCGGTCGCCCGGTGACCGCATCCCGGTGGGCGCCTCCACAGGTCTGCTGCGCTACTGAACGTGAACCGCCGAGAGGTTAGAATTCGCGGTGTGAATCAGGTTCTGCAGATGGGCGCTCGTCATGGGATCGTGGCGCGCGCTTTGTGCTTGCTGGGCCTCGCGTGCGATACGCGCCAGTTCCACGCGTGCAAGCGATTGCGCGTCGGTGGGCGTTCCGGCCGGCGGTTTTCCGGCGAGCGTCGCGAGACGGCCGACGTACGCGAGTTGCAGGTTGCGTGAGAGCAGCGGTATCGTGCTGCTGCGCAGATTTCCGAAGATGCCTGAGTGCAACCACGTGAAGAGATCGGCGATGCTCATCGTGGGCGAGGTTGCCTCTTGCGGGTTTTCGTCGATCCGCGTGAGCACCGCGGGTTGGAAGAGGAAATCGATAACGCCGAGCTGCGTGCGTTCGATGTGCTGCGCCAGCGGAAAGTCGTGCCGCTGCGGCGGATCGTACGCCCACGTGGGCAGATTACCGTAACCCTCCCAGCCCGTGAATCCGTAGCCGGCCCACTCGGAGTACCCTAAGTGCTGCAGCGTGGAGGCCCGGATGCCCAGGCGCGAGGTATCGAAGATGTAGCGGTTGAGCAACGAGAATGCGCGCTGCTCCACCGAACGCGGCACCGGAACGATCGGCGGCTGCGACCCGGGATTCCCGCGATGCGCGCGCGAGAGGTATTGGCCGCCGATGAAGTGCGAGATCGTTCCCGAGCAGCGCAGATACTGCCCGAGCAGACCTTGGAAAACGTTGGTCTCTTCTCCATAATCGTGCCCGGGCTGCGGCCAAAGACGATCGATGGAGGCCATCTGCGTGCGCGCCGCGTCCATCTGCACCTGGCACCACGAGAGCGGATCGTTGGTCAGATCGCCTTGTTCCGACCGCGGATCGGAAGCGTGACCGTTGCCCCAGGCGACGTCTTCGTCGGATGCGTAGCGATACAGCGGATTGGACCACGCCGATGCCCAGCGCGCGAGCGTGGCCTGCTCTTGTTCGGGCGTACGTGCTCCGGGAATGTTCGCGTACCCGTATTTGATAGCGTAGTAGTCGTACGGCCCGATCGTGGTTTGGTAGTAATCGCCTTGCCCCGTGCCGCGCGGCCAGATGTTCAGCGGCGCGTATTCCATTGCGGTAGTCGCAATGCCGAACTTATGCGTGAACGACGGGTTTTGCAGCTGCTTTGCCGTGTAGGCCATCGAGCCGATGAAGTTGTGCTGCAGGCCCATGTTGTGGCCCATCTCGTGCAAGAGTGTGGAAAATACCGAATCGTGGATGAACTTCGCGGGGACGGGGTCCGTGTTGCGTCCGTAACGTTCCGGATCCACGACGTACTTCCACGTGTTGTACGCGTTGTGTCCCACGGTTGCCGAAACCATGACGCCCGTGCGTATCTCCTCGCCGGTAAGTGGATTGAAGAGCGTTTGCGAGTCGGCGCCGAATCCGGGCTGCGCTTCGTTCAGCCAGCGGATGACGCTGTAGCGGTAGTCGTCGGGGTCCCAATTCGGATCGTCCGGCTGTTGGCGAACCTGCACGGCATCCAAAATGCCGATGCGTGCAAAGGCCTTGTTCCATTCAAGGCACGCATCGGTGATCGCCGGGCGGTACTGCGCCGGAACCGAGTTGCTTAAATAAATGACCATCGGGTGCTGCGCGCGAGAGGGGCGCGAGGGATCCGCCGGATCGAAGTTCCAGCGCACCAGATAACGCATGAGACGCTCGGAGCGGCGATCGTTTGAGAAATCCAGATAGATGTCGTCGTAGATGCCCACGCGATCGTCCGCAAGACGCGGACGGTAATTATCCTCCGGCACCTGGACGAAATTGTAGACGATGTTGATGCGCAGGCGGCGAGCGTCGGGAGCGGTATCGATGACGTGCTTGGCCTCCGTCGCCCACGTCTGCGAGATCGTGATGACGTCGTTTTGCGGAAACGCCTTAACCGCGTCGACGTACGAGAGCGAAGGATCCAAGCGGTATGCATCGCCGGGCGGCAGATCCGCATCGATGATGTTGCGCATGTCGAGCTCGTCGTCCATCAGGCTCGATGAGATGTCGAAGATCAGATTGCCGTTCGCGGCATCTTGCGCCACGATCTGCCCGGTCCCCACGACCGAGTCCGGAAAATTATATTCGTTCGCGAGCTGCGCGGACGAATTGCCGGGCGCGCGCGCATACCAATTCGGCCACAAGACGACGATCTGATCGCCGCGCCGCTCGAAACGCACCAGCTCCGTGGGCAGATAATCCGTGTCGCCCCACCACACCGGCCCCATGCCCAGGCCGTTGCCCGGAACGATCGTTTCCAAGAAATTTTTGTCGAGCTGCGCTGGCGAAAGCTCCAGGTAGGCCTTCCCGCCCTTTTGCCAGATGGGAAAGAGCCCGGGCTTAACTTGCGCGTCGGCAGTAAACGCGGCGTACGGTTGCGCGGCGGCGCGCGCGTGAACCGGAAGGGCGTAACAAACGGCCAAGAGCGCGGCACAGAACGCAACGGGAATGAAGCGGTGTTTCATGCCGCATCGCTTCGCATCGTCTTCCCACGTTTACTTCAAAATGCAAGACTCCCACGGCCATATATCTAACACAGGCCCCGCCCTCTATGGCGAATACCTCAACCGGCCCGCTCACGGTCCTCAACCATCCCGCAATTGCGGATCGCTTGGCCCGGCTTCGCGATCGCGATACGCCCACGCCGGTCTTTCGCAAGTTGCTCGAGGAACTGGGCGCATTTTTGGCCTACGAGTCGACGCGGGACTTGCCGCTCGAGAATCAGACCGTCACGACGCCCATCCAAGAAACGACCGCCCAGCGGATTGCGGTACGCCCGGTGGTTGCGCCAATCTTGCGCGCGGGTTTGGGTCTGCTGCCGGGGTTTTTAGACGTGATCGACGATGCGGTCGTCGCGCATCTGGGCTTTTACCGCGATCCGAAAACGCTGCAGCCGGTTCCGTACTATGCAAACGTTCCGGACGATCTTTCGCGCCGTCATGTTTACGTGCTCGACCCGATGCTTGCGACAGGGAACTCCGGCGCTGCCGCGATTGAAGCGCTCGTGACGCGCGGCGCGCAAGATGTAACGTTCGTGTGCTTGATTGCCGCGCCCGAAGGGGTTGCGACCATTCACGCCGCGCATCCGGGCGTGCGGATCGTTACGGGGGTGTTGGACGAACGCCTGAACGACCACGGCTATATCGTGCCGGGTTTGGGCGATGCGGGCGATCGCATGTTCGGAAGCACGCATCTCCGTTCCGGTCGCGGTCCGGCCCCGTCCGTAACATGCGCCCGGGATGGGATGACTACTTCATGCAGATCGCGCGTACCGTGGCGACGCGCGCGACGTGTCCGCGCGCCTCGGTGGGTTGCGTCATCGTTCGCGAGCACCGCATTCTAACGACGGGCTACAACGGCTCTCCGCGCGGCGTCGCGCACTGCACCGAGGTGGGCTGCACGATGGTTGCCGATCACTGCGTGCGCACGACGCACGCCGAGGCGAACGCGATCGTTCAAGCAGCGTTGCACGGCATCAATATCGCCGACTCGACCGCCTATGCAACGCATCAGCCGTGCATTAACTGCTCCAAACTGCTCATCAGCGCCGGCGTCCGTAAGATTGTCTTCGAAACAGCGTATGCGGATCCCATCGCGCAGGAGCTGCTTGCCGAGGCCGGCGTTGCGCTCGTGCCGTTCACCACAAGCGGAAGCTCGCGCCTATGAATCCGATCTACTTATATGCGGCCGGGTTTGTGCTGGCGGCCTGCTGTTCCGCCGCGCTCACGCCGTTTATTATCCGCCTTGCACATCACGTTGGGGTGATCGATGAGGTGGGCGAGCGGCGCATGCACGAGGTTCCGAAGCCGCGCATCGGCGGCGTGGGCGTCTTCTTCGGCTTTGCGTTCGCGCTATTTGTCGTGTTGGGCCTGGCGCTGAGCCATTCGCAGACGCTATTTCCCGTGGGTCCGCACGCCGCCGGCAAGCTTGCGCTTTTCAAAGCGCAGATCGACGCGTTCGGCGACCAGATCGACGCAACGCACAATCTTATCGGTTTGCTTTTCGGCAGCATGCTTATTTTGGGCGTCGGCTTGTGGGACGACATCATGGGAATGCGCCCGCGCTTTAAGTTCGGCGCGCAGCTTGCCGTCGCGGTCATCTCGATGCTTTTTGGTTTTCACATTGCGTTCATCCACAGTCCGTTCTCGCACGATCCCAACGCATTCGTGTACTTCCCGTGGTGGATTTCCTATCCGCTCACGTTGCTGTGGTACGTGAGCATGATGAACGCGATCAACTTCATCGATGGCTTGGACGGCCTGCTCTCGGGATTTACCGGCATCTCGTGCATCTTTCTCTTCGCAATCGCACTTACGAAAGGCGATCCGGTAGTCGCGCTGGTGGTCATCACGCTTGCCGGCGCGTGCCTGGGCTTTTTGCCCTTCAACTTCAATCCGGCGCGCATCATCTTGGGCGATACCGGCGCACTCTTCATCGGCTATGTCTTTGCAACAGTCTCCATCATCGGCACGAGTAAAACCGCGATTGCCGTCGGGCTGCTGGCCCCGCTCGTGGTGCTGGCGCTGCCCATTGTCGATACCGCCGCCGTCATTTTCCGGCGCGCGCGTTCGGGTAAACGGATCACCGAGGCCGACCGCGGCCACTTTCATCACCAACTGATCTTCCGCTACGGGTTAAATGTTCGACAAGCTGTGTTACTGATCTACGTCATCTGCATCGTGCTCGGCGCAGCCGCGCTCTTCTTCGCGGGCGGTTTTCACCCGCTCCTCAAAGCGGCGGTCCTGTGAGCGGGCGGCGTCTGCGCGTGCTCTCGGTCTTCGGCACGCGCCCGGACACGATCAAGATGGCGCCGGTCGTACACGCGCTTGCCGCGCATCCCGAGATCGAGGCGGTCGTCTGCGTAACGGCGCAGCACCGCGAGATGCTGGATGATTTGCTGGAATTGTTTTCAATCAAACCGGCGTTCGATCTGAACGTCATGACGCCGGACCAGACGCTGACCGAGATCACGACGCGCGTGTTGACCGGCATGGAGGGCGTGCTGCGCGCCGTGCGACCCGAAGTAATGCTCGTCCACGGCGATACGACGACCAGTACGGCCGCGGCCCTTGCGGCGTTCTATCAGCAGGTCGGCGTGGGCCACGTTGAAGCCGGCTTGCGCACGAGCGATCCCTGGATGCCGTATCCCGAAGAGATGAACCGCCGGCTCACGGGCACGATAGCGCAGTATCATTTCGCGCCGACCGCGCTTGCGCGCCGGCATCTGCTGCAAGAACACGTGGATGACGAGAACATCATCGTCACGGGCAACACGGTGATCGATGCGTTCATGGAAACGGCGGCCCGTGCGAACTTGCCGCTTCCCGGCGGTTGGGAGCGCTTGGATTCGGCGCGGCCGGTCGTCGTGGTCACCGCGCACCGGCGCGAGAACCACGAGCACATGAACGAGATCGCGCAAGCGCTGCTGGATATCGTGCGCCTGCCCGAGCGTCCGCAGATTCTTTGGCCGGTGCACCCCTCGCCGCGCGTGCGGCCCATTGCCCATGCGGTGCTGGGGGCGCAGGAGGGGGTCGTCCTCACCGAACCGCTCGATTACGCGCAGATGGTCGCCGCGGTGCGCGCAAGCCGCTTCGTGCTCACGGATTCGGGCGGCATTCAAGAAGAAGCGCCGTGCCTGGGCAAACCGGTCCTGGTAATGCGCGACGAAACCGAGCGCCCCGAGGGGGTGGACGCCGGAACACTGGAACTGGTCGGTCCGCATCGCGAGCGCATCGTGGCCGGCGCGGCCCGTTTACTGAGCGACGGCGCGCACTTCGAGCGGATGTCCCGCGCGGTGAACCCCTACGGAGACGGCCGGGCGGCGAACCGCATCGTGGACTGGCTCTTAGCCCGCCTGCGGAACGCAGAGTACCCGGAACCCTTCGCCGCGCCGTGAGCACGTTCGGCCGGCTTGCCGGCGCGGGATTGTCGATTGCATTAATTTTGGCCGCGTCGTTGGCCCTAGGAATCTGGCTAGCCGGCCGGACCGGCAATCCCGCGTTCATCTTTCTGGGACTGGTCTTCGGCCTTGCCGCCAGCGGGTATTCGGCCTACCGGCTGCTCCTTCGCTAGCGGCCGTGGAGCGCGACCCAAAAGGGGAGGAAAGCACCCCGCCCCGACGTAAATCCAGCCCCGCCGAAGGAGCCGCTGCCGAGCGCCTCTACCGGCAAAGCAAGCGAAAGACGCTGGTATTCTCGGCAGCGCTTGCCACCCTGGCCGGCGCGGCGCTGGCGGTCCGATTCCCGTGGTTTAGTCTGGTCTGGCTGGTGGGGGCAAGTTGCGGATTACTGAACGCCCTCTGGTTGTGGTATATCAATGAACGGCTCCTCGAGCGACTGCGCGTTGCGCCGTTCGTCATAAGTAGTTTTGGGCGGCTCGCTCTCTTTGCTATAGTGCCCGTGGCGCTGGCACTGCGCGTGCCTTCGGCATGGACCCTTGGTTTGTACTTCGCCGGATTTTTTCTACCGCTTGCCCTTTATGCTTTGACCGCATTACAAGACAGTTAAAACGGAAGATACGTGCACGAACAAATAGGCGATCACATTATCTGGCATGTGCCCGGGCTCAGACTCGGTGCACGGGAATGTTTTCGTGCAGCAGCTTAGCACGGTACACGGCGACACGATCGTCATGACCTGGGTGGTGATGGCGATCTCGCTCGTGTGCTTTTGGCTGCTTGCCGCGAGCTATCGCGGCGCTCAGGTCTCAAAGCGCCAGTTCGTCTTCGAAGGCGTTATCAACTATCTGGCCGATCTCTCCATCGGCGTGCTCGGGCCGGCCGGCGAGCGGTTCGTGCCGTTCTTCGTCTGCCTTTTCCTGTATATTTTTCTGCTCAACCAAGTGGGGTTCGTGCCTTTAAAGCTCATGGGGATCCCGTACGGCGGCTCTCCCACGGCGGACTTGAACACGACCGTTGCATATGCCGTGCTGGTTTTCGTGATGATCCAGGTCGTCGCCATCCGGAAGCGCGGAATCGGCTACTTCAAGCATTTCGCGCAGCCGTTCTGGCCCTTGCTGCCCCTCAACGTCATCGAAGAGTTGGCGCGCCCCATCACCCTCTCGCTGCGGTTATTCTTCAATATTTTCGTAGGCGAGATTCTGCTGTTCGTCCTGACTCCATTATCGTCTCCGGGGTCCACATCGGAGCGTTCGATCTTTCGCTCGCGGCGGCATTCATTCCGATCGTCATTCAATTTCTCAACTTCTTCATCGGCACTGTTCAGGCGTTCGTTTTCACGCTTCTAACGATCGTCTATTTGGCGATGGCCACCGGCGGAGAAGAACACTAAAGCCATCGAGTACACTATGAAAAGAGGAACTACGTGAACGCAACCCTGTTTGTTACCGCTGCCGTCATCGGCTTCTCGATGATTCTCGCCGCGGCCGCCTTCGGATCGGCCATCGGCGACGGCAACGTTGCCGCCAAGGCCGTCGAATCGATCGCGCGTCAGCCGGAAGCCCGGCCCAACATCTTGACGTTCATGTTCTTGGGTGTCGGCGTGCTTGAGGTGTTTCCGATCATCGGTTTGGGCTTTGCACTGTACTTGTTCTTCGTGATCGCCAAAGTGCCGGCGATGGCGACGACGCTGCTAGCCGGACACTAACCGGCCGCCGGGTCGACAGCGCATGGGCTTCTTATCCCTCGACGGGACCTTCGTCGTTCAACTGATCAACTTCGCGATTTTCTTCGTGCTGTTGAACGCGATCTTTTTACGCCCGGTGGGCAAAGCCGTGCGCGCGCGGCGCGAGTATATCAACAGCATCACTGCCGATTCCGACCGCCATCATTCGCAGGCCGCATCCCTGCGCGCCCAGGCCGAGGCGATCCGAGCCGCGGCGCGCCGTGACGCGGAGAAAGAACTTGCGTTAGCGCGCGCCCGGACCTCGAACGAAGTTGCCGAAATAACTACGCGCTTCGGGCAGCAGGCGGCAAGCGCCGTCCAAAGCGCGCAAAGCACCGTCGAGGCCGAACTGGAGCGTTCCCGGCTCGAACAACCCAAGGCCGCGCAAGAACTGGCCTCGCTGATGGTAGAGCGCACCCTGATGGATCGCACGTGAATTACGAACTCATTTCCGTTTGGAGCCAAGGGCTCTCCGCACTGCTGTTTCTGGCAGTGCTCATCTTCGTGTGGACGAAGTACATCCAGCCTGCCGTTGTGAGCGCGCAAGAGAACGCCAACGCCAAAATCCTGGAGGCGGAGCGCCGCCGGGATGAAGCCGAGGCGGAGGTTGTGGCATTGCAGGGGGAGATCGTGAACGCGCAAGCGGACGCGAAGGCTATTAAGGAGCGTTCCGTCGCACACGCCAAGAGCGAGAGTGAAATCGCGCTGGCCGAGGCTAGGGAGCAGGGCGAACGTGCCCTTCGCAACGCTAAGGGCGAATTAGATCGGGCGCGCGCGGCTGCTCGCGCTACGTATCGCGATGAATTGCTGGATCGCGCTCTGGATCTCGCGCGTGTTCAAGCAAGCGCTAAGGTGGATGAATCGCTGAACTCCAAGATCGTCACCGGCTTTCTTTCATCGCTCGAACGCGGGGCGAACAACTGATGGCCGACCAAACCGTAGCGCGCCGTTACGCGAGCGCCATCTTCCAACTCGCCGGCGAGCGCGAGAATCTCCGGCAAGACCGGCAACGACCTCAATACGCTTTCCGATGCGCTGTTTGAAGATGAAACTACGAAGGGCTTTTTCCTGTCGCCGGTGATCGATCGCGGCGAAAAAGAGAAGGTTCTTACGGCTTCGTTCCAAGGCAGCGCCGATGAAGTCGCGCTGCACTCCGTTCTGCTGCTCGTTCGCAAGCGGCGCGAAGCCCTGCTGCCGGAGATCGTTAAGCAGTACCGGCAGTTGGAGCTGAGCAGCCGCGGCGCGGAGCCGCTGACCATCACCAGCGCAAAAGAGCTTTCTCCAACGGAGATCCGCGATGTCGTCTCGCGCTTGGAGCAGGTCTACAAAACAAAGTTCGAAGTTCGGCAGACGGTCGAGCCGGATCTCATCGGCGGCGTGCGCGTCACCATGGGCGACCGCAGCATCGACGGCTCGGTAGCCGGCCGCTTAGAAGAACTCACCCGCACCCTCTTCGCGAGAAACTGATGAAACATCAATGGAGCGCCTCTTTTCATGATTAACGCTGACGAAATTGCCGGGATTCTCAAGCAGCAGATTGCGGCATTCAAATCCGACATCAAAGAAGATCAAGTCGGAACGGTTATCGAGGTCGGCGCAAACCTGGCACGCGTGTACGGGCTTTCGGCCGTGCGCGCCTCGGAGCTCGTCGAGTTTCCGAACGGCCTGCAGGGCGTTGCGCTCAACCTTGAAGAGGACAACGTCGGTGTTGTTATTATGGGCCCCGATGCCGAGATTAAAGAAGGCGACAAGGTCCGCTGCACCGGACGTATCGCGTCGGTCCCGGTCGGTGAGGCGCTGCTGGGGCGCGTCGTCGATCCGCTTGGCAATCCGATAGACGGCAAGGGCGAGATCGCGACCAAGAAGTTTCGCACGATAGAAAACGTTGCGCCATCGGTCGTGCAGCGTCAACCGGTTAAACAGCCGCTATTCACGGGCATCCGCGCTATCGATGCGCTCATTCCGATTGGTAAAGGCCAGCGCGAGCTGATCATCGGCGACCGCAGCACCGGTAAGACGGCCATCGCCATCGATACGATCATCAATCAAAAAGGCAAGAGCGTTTTCTGCGTATACGTCGCCATCGGTCAGAAGAACTCGACCGTCGCGGCACTCGCGCAGATTCTGGAGCAAAAGGGCGCGATGGAGTACACGACCATCGTAACGTCCGGCCCGTCCGATGCGGCGGCGCTACGCTGGATCGCGCCGTTTGCCGGCTGCGCGATGGGCGAAGAACTCATGTACGGCGGCAAAGACGTGCTGATCATTTACGACGATCTGACCAAGCACGCGCAGTCGTACCGCGAGATGGCGCTGCTGCTGCGCCGTCCGCCGGGCCGCGAGGCGTATCCGGGCGACGTGTTCTTTCTGCATTCGCGCCTGCTCGAACGCGCGGCGAAACTCTCGGACGAGATGGGTGGCGGATCCATGACGGCGCTTCCGCTGATCGAAACGCAGGCCGGCGACTTTTCGGCCTACATTCCGACGAACGTGATTTCGATCACCGACGGGCAGATCTATCTCACGCCGCAACTGCTTCTTCCAAGGCATCCGGCCCGCCGTCGACGTCGGCCTTTCGGTCTCGCGCGTCGGCGGTTCGGCACAAACCAAAGCCATGAAGAGCGTTGCCGGAACGCTGAAACTGGAACTTGCGCGGTACCGCGATCTTGCGGCGTTTGCAAAACTCGCAAGCGACTTGGATAAAGCCACGCAAGACCAGCTCATGCGCGGCGAAAAGCTGACCGAGCTGCTCAAGCAGCCGCAATACCAACCGATGGCCAACGAAGATCAAGTTGCGATTTTGCACGGCGCGACGAAGGGCTTCGTGAGCGACGTCGAGACCTCGCGCCTGCAGGAATGGGCGCGCGGACTTGTCTCGTTTCTGCACGAGAAGCATCCGGACATCACCCAGGGAATCGCGCAGAGCGGCCAGCTCTCCGATGAGAACAAGCAAAAACTCGAAGCGGCTCTGACCGAATACAACAAGAGCTCTAGCAGATGCCGTCGGTAAAGGATCTTCGCGATCGGATACGGTCGCTGAAGAACACCCAGCAAATCACCAAGGCGATGAAGCAAGTCGCCGCGGCGAAGATCCGCCGCGCCGATGCGGCGCAGAAACAGGCGCGCCCGTACGCGGACACGCTTGGCTTGATGCTGCGCGACCTGATGAGCAGCGTTTCAAGCGTCGATCACCCGTTCATGAAGCCCGGCAAAGAGGGCGCGCCAAGCGGCGTGATATTGATGACGGCGGACAAGGGTCTTGCCGGCGCGTTCAACTCGAATGTGGTACGCGCGGCCGAACTCTATCGCCGCGAACACCCCCAGGTCAGGTTTTACAGCGTCGGAAACAAAGCGCGAAACGCGGTGCGCCGCTGGGGTATTGGTGACCGGCCCGCCTGGCAGATCAACGTGCCATCGAAACTCGCGCTGGCGCGCGAGGTCGCCGGCCGCGTCTCGGAGGATTTCATCAACGGCAACATTTCGGACATCACCCTGGTCTCATCGAAGCTGGTTTCGATGATGTCGCAGAAACCGGAAGTGCGGCGTCTGGTTCCCGTTACCGCAAGCGAAATGACCGGCGGCGCGCAGCAGACACAGACGGGCCCGCGCACCGCAGTAGAGTTTGCGCCATCACCGGAGTTCGTGCTCTCGCGCCTGCTGCCCAAATATCTCGAGTTCACCATTTTCTCGGCATTGCTCGAAACCGATGCGGCATTTTATGCCGCGCAGCTGCTTGCGATGAACAACGCGACCGAGAACGCCGGCAAACTCATCGACGAACTGACCATTCAAATGAACAACGCGCGTCAAGCCGCGATAACCAAAGAACTGCTTGAAATCGTAGGCGGCGCCGAAGCGCTCGTCGGAGGAACGTAACTGAAGTGGCTATCACAGGCAAAGTCGTGCAAATCACCGGGAACGTCGTGGACGTCGAGTTCACGGCGGAAACCCTGCCCAACATCAACGATGCGCTCGCGGTCCGCGTGAACGATGCTTCGGCCGGCTCAGCACAGGCTGCATCGTCGAACGGCGCCTCGCAACCGGCCGGCGTTGACCTGGGCGGAACGGCGATGCAGCCCCGCGACTTGATCCTTGAAGTGCAGGATGAACTGGGCAACAACCAGGTGCGCTGCCTTGCAATGGGATCCACGGACGGTCTTGCGCGCGGCGCGGTCGTGACGGCAACGGGCGGCCCGATTACGGTTCCGGTCGGTGAAGGCACCTTGGGGCGCATCTTCAACGTGCTCGGCAAAGCCATCGATTCGAACGAGCCGGTTAAGGCGGCGGCGCAGTGGCCGATTCACCGTCCCGCGCCTGAATTCAAGAATCAGGATCCGACGCCGAAAATCTTCGAGACCGGCATCAAAGTCATCGACTTGATGGCGCCGTACACGCGCGGCGGAAAAGTCGGATTGTTCGGCGGCGCGGGCGTGGGCAAGACGGTGCTCATTCAGGAACTGATTCGCAACATCGCCTACGTGCACAAGGGCTTCTCGGTGTTCACCGGCGTCGGCGAGCGCACGCGCGAAGGCAACGATCTGTGGCTTGAAATGAAAGAGTCCGGAGTGCTTGCCAACACGACGCTGGTCTTCGGACAGATGGACGAGCCGCCGGGCGTGCGTTTCCGCATCGCGCAAACCGGCGTGACGATGGCCGAATATTTCCGCGACGAGCTCGGCAGCGACGTGCTGCTGTTCATGGACAACATCTTCCGCTATCTGCAAGCGGGCTCGGAAGTCTCGGCGCTGATGGGGCGCATGCCCTCGGCCGTGGGTTATCAGCCGACGCTGGCGACCGACATGGGTTCGCTCGAAGAGCGCATTACGTCCACGCACAAGGGCTCGATCACCTCGGTGCAAGCGGTCTACGTGCCCGCCGATGACTACACCGACCCGGCCGTCGCCGTAACCTTCGCGCATTTGGACGCAACGACCGCGCTCTCGCGCCCGATCTCCGAGCTCGGCATCTATCCCGCGGTCGACCCGCTGGCCTCGAGCTCGCGTATTCTGGATCCGCAGATTATCGGCGAGGAGCACTACCGCGTTGCGCGCGGCGTGCAAGAGACGCTGCAACGCTACAAAGACTTGCAGGACATCATCGCCATTCTGGGCGTGGAAGAACTCTCCGAAGACGACAAGATCGCCGTCGGCCGCGCGCGCCGTATGCAGCGCATGTTCTCGCAGCCGTTCTTCGTCGCCGAGCAATTCACCGGAACGCCCGGCAAATACGTCAAGCTCACCGATACCATCGCCTCGTTCAAAGAGATTTTGGATGGTAAGGTTGACGATCTGCCCGAGCAGGCGTTCTTCTACAAAGGCGGCATCGACGAGGTCCGCGAGGGCGCCGAGAAAATCGGGGCCGCGGTCTAAAGCATGCCCGCACCGGTGCCGTTCAAGCTCATTACGCCCACGCAAGTGATCTTCGAAGGGCAGGCCGACTTGATCATTGCCGTGACGACCGAGGGCGAGGAAGGCATCCTTGCCAATCACGCACCCTTTTTGAGCGCCCTCAAGCCGGGCGTCCTGCGGGCCAATGTGGTCGAGAACGGCGCGGCCCGCCGGCTGGAACTGGCAACGAGCGAGGGATTCATGCAAGCGCTTCCGGACGGCGTGACGATTTTGGTGGATGAAGCGCTGGCGTTCGACGATATCGACGTTGCCGCGGCTCGCAAAGAGTTGGCCGATGCAAGCTCGCCGGCTGCCGTAGACTTTGCAAACGCCAAACTGCGCCTTACCGGACACTAATCGCTCCGCAGCGAACCACCACAGCGTGCCACGCCCGACCGGATGGAGCATCCTCGCCGAAAAAGCGCTTGAGATTACCGCGCTGGCTTTGGTTTGCGCGATTACGGAATCGCCGCGCACATCCGGCGTTCCGACCGTCTTGAACGAGCCGCCCCAGCCCGAGCCCGAGCCCGAGCCCCAGCCCGGGCAAACGGATGTGCCCGCTGCACCCAGCATCTATCAAACGCCGATGGAGTTCTTG
The DNA here is from genome assembly GCA_963702335.1 of Vulcanimicrobiota bacterium. Lineage (GTDB taxonomy): Bacteria > Vulcanimicrobiota > Vulcanimicrobiia > Vulcanimicrobiales > Vulcanimicrobiaceae > DASSRQ01. Next base: position 56,039 of record CAVPCC010000025.1, read on the forward strand.
CAAGACGGCGCCGACGATCGCGTGCGCATCTACCGCGGCTACGACGGCGAGGGCGATCTGTTTGCTGCATTTTACTCCGACGGACGTATTCGCATCGCCGACGGCGATCTGCGGTTCGCGGGCATGATCCAAAACGGTCACGCGCATCTGCTGCAGATCGACGGTCGGGCTTGGAGCGAGCTCTTCATCCGCAACACGCCGCAGGGAACAATGCAACTCGAACTTCGCGACGGGCCCTATGAAGGGCGGGTGTTCACGTGCGAGACGCTGCCGGCATGACGACGCTCGATCGTTTAGAGACAACGCTGCGCGTGCGCGGCGGCTCGCCGCTCGAGGGCAGCGTTGCAACGCAAGGCGCGAAGAACGCTGCACTGCCGATCATGGCTGCGTCGCTGCTGGCAAAAGGTAAAATAACGCTGCGCCGTGTGCCGCGCATCACCGATGTTTCGGTGATGTGGTCGCTGCTTGAGGCATTGGGAGCGCGCCTTCGCAACGAGCCCGACGGTGCCATCACGATCGATACCGGCAACGTTGCATCGCATCGTGCGCCCTACACGCTGGTGCGCAAGCTCAATGCCAGCTTCGACATCGTCGGTCCGCTGCTGGGCCGTTTCGGCCGTGCCGAAGTGCCATTGCCTGGCGGCTGTATTCTGGGAACGCGCGCGACCGATATGCACGAACAGGCCTTTTTGGCGCTGGGCTGCGATGTCAAGAACGCACACGGCTATTTGATTGCCACGGCCAAGCGCAAACGGCTGCAGGGCGCAGAGATTGAATTTCGCATGCCCAGTGTTGGCGCGACGAAAAACGCGATGCTCGCGTCGGTTCTTGCAGAGGGAACGACGACGCTGCGCAACGTGGCGATGGAACCTGAAGTCGTCGACCTTGCCGCCTTCTTGTGCGCGATGGGAGCCCGCATTTCCGGAATGGGTTCGGACACCATCTTCATTGAGGGCGTTCCCGAACTGCACGGCGTCGAACACACGATTATTCCCGATCGCATCGTCACCGGTACATTGCTGCTGTGCGGAGCTGCAACGCGCGGCGACGTTACGGTCACGCAGTGCAATCCCGACCATTTGCACGCGCTGATGTTCAACTGCAGGAATGCGGCGCCGAGGTTACCTCGGGCACCGATTGGATCCGCGTGCAGGCCGGCCGGCTAACCGGCGGCACCGATATTCTCACCGCGCCGTACCCGGGTTTTCCGACGGATTTGCAGCCGCAGATGGTCTCGTTCTTATGCACTGCACCCGGTACGAGCGTAGCCGAAGAATCGATCTTCAACGCGCGCTTCTCGTATGTGAACGAACTCGCGCGCATGGGCGCCGACGTTCGCGTTTCCATGGAAAGCAACACCGCCGTCATCAAAGGCGGCGCGCCGCTCTCGGGCGCGCCTGTTGAGGCGCCCGATATCCGGGCCGGAGCCGCACTGGTTGTCGCCGGCCTGGCCGCGCAGGGCGAGACCGAGATCATCGGCCTGGAGTACATCGACCGCGGGCACGAGCGGCTCGAGGAGATGCTTTCGGCCCTGGGAGCCCAGGTGCAGCGGGCAAGCGGCATCACGCCGCTCGCCGAGCCCAACGGAGTTTTCGAAACAAGCGCGTATCCTACGACGCGCCGCAGCGAATAAGAACGGAGTTTTTTCAAGTTGGATATCGGGATCGATTTAGGTACCGCAAATGTGCTCGTGCACGTCAAGGGCCGGGGCATCGTGCTTCGCGAGCCCTCGGTCGTCGCCAAAGACATGAACAACGGCCGCACGCTTGCGGTCGGTGAGGAAGCGCGCCTGATGCTCGGCAAGACGCCGGCGCACATTCAGGCCATCCGCCCGCTTCGCGACGGCGTGATTGCCGACTTTGAAGTCACCGAAGCCATGCTGAGTGACTTCATTAAAAAAGTGATGCGCGACCGCTCGTGGTTCTCATCGCTGATCCGGCCCAAGCCCAACGTGGTGATCTGCGTTCCGGCCGAGATCACCAGCGTTGAAGAGCGCGCCGTTAAAGACGCTGCAAAAGCTGGCGGGCGCAAAACACGTGGAGATCATCGAAGAACCGATGGCCGCGGCAATCGGCGCCGGCTTACCCATCGACGGTCCTTCCGGAAGCATGGTCGTCGACATCGGCGGCGGCACCACGGACGTTGCGGTGATCTCGCTGGGCGGCATCGTGGTCTCGCAATCGCTGCGCGTTGCCGGCAACAAACTCGACGAGGCGATCATCCGCTATATCCGCCGCGTGTACAACCTGATGATCGGCGAACGGACGGCCGAAGAAGTCAAGATCAAGATCGGCTCGGCGTATCGTTTGGAAGCGGAGCTGGCGATGGAGATTCGCGGACGCGATTTGATCAACGGGTTGCCGAAAACGGTGAAGATCACAAGTGAAGAGATCCGCGAGGCGCTCTCCGAACCGGTCGGCGCGATCGTGGAAGCGGTCAAAGCGGTGCTCGAGAAGACGCCGCCGGAGCTTGCGGCCGACATTATCGATCGCGGCGTCATCCTCACCGGCGGCGGCGCGTTGCTGCGCGGTCTAAGATAAGCTGCTAGCCGAAGTTTGCGGCATTCCGGTGATCATCGCCGACGACCCGCTCTCGTGCGTCGCCCTCGGCACCGGCATGCGCGTCCGCATCTAGCTCGCCCGCCTTGTCATCCTTAACCCCCCTTTTGTCATCCTGAGCTTGTCGAAGGACCCCGAGTCCGATTCCCACGGAATCGGATCGAGGGCCTAACGGCAGCAATGCTCGCCCTCCCGGCTTCCGGCGAAGTGCGATGCTGTCGTTTCGCTGATCCGGTCCGTTTAGGATGCGCGCGGATTGCGATCGGTATACCTACGGCGCAGCGTGCGCGGGCATTGCCGGATGTGCCGATATTGCTGCGTAGCCTTTATTATACGAAGTAACGTGCGCCCTTCGTCAGGCTCAGGATGACATCGCGCGGCGATCGATCTCGCGTGCGATTGATGCCAGATCGATGAGCGCGCGCGGTTGATCGCGCAGGCGCGAGCTCATAAGCACTAGCACGTATGGGTGTGCGCCGTACGGATCGACGATCGCGACGTCGTGGCGGACATCCGGCAGATCGCCGGTTTTGTTTGCAACCGGAACGCGCCGCCCGATGCCCGCAGGAATCGTCTTGCGATCGCGCTGTTTGAGCATGTAGCCCACCGTGCGGCGCGCGTCGGCATCTCCGCGGCGGGCTGCGCGCCCGGCGTCCAGCAGGAACCGCCCCATATCCGCCGCGGACGTCGTGTTGTCGATACCGCGCGCACGCGCGGCGAAGTCCATGAAGTGCCGCCGCAGCCGCGTCGCGGGCAGGCCGGATCGTTGCGCGACCGCATTCACCGCATCGAACCCCGTCCAATCCGCCAGGACGTTGCCCGCGGTGTTGTCGCTTTGCTCGATCATGGCCGCGCAAAGTGCATCGATGCTCGCAACACTTCCCGGCGCAGCATGCTCGAAGATCGCCGATGAGGCAACGATGGCGTGAGAGGGAATCGGGAGCGTCGTGCTCCAGGAAAGCGACCGCGCACGAACCTGTTGCTCGACGGCCGCCAAAATGTAGAGTTTGATGATCGAGGCCGATGGCATGATCGCCGTGGCGTCCCGCACCTCGAACGGCTTGGGATCGGCGAGCCGCTGAGCAAAGATGGCGTACTCCCCGGGAAACGGCAAAGCCCCGATGCCGCTTAGTGCGGCGGCCCCCGCAAGAAACTGAGCGCGATTCATGCGCCCGACTTGTGCGGGCGGTGGGCAAGGGCCTGTGGTGACGAGCAGGGTAAGAGTTACGAAGTGAATGTTTCGGACGTTATCGATGCCCGCAAGGAAGCGCATGCCCGCGTCTGTGAAGAGGTGGCCGCGGTCATCTTTGCCGGCGGCACGGTAATTTTTCCGACCGACACGGTCTACGGCATCGGTTGCGACCCGTGCAATGGCACGGCTATCGCGCGAATCTACGGCGCGAAGGAACGCCCGGCCGATAAGCCGCTCTCGCTGCACGTGGCGACGCTTACCGAGTTTCTGGAATATGCGCGCCCGCAGCGCGAGGTGGCGGTGGCAGCGCGCAAACTTTTGCCCGGCCCCGTGACGATTATTATCCCCAAGCCCGCGTTTATCGATCAAGATGTCACTGCCGGTTACCCGACCTTGGGCTTCCGCGTCCCCGACGACCCGCTCTGCTGCGCGATTCTGGAGCGTTGCGGCCCGCTGGCCGCGACCAGCGCGAACATCAGCGGCGAGCGCGCCTACCGCGGCACGGGCGAGTGGACCGGCCTTCCCCGCGCCGACCTGCTGGTTGAAAACGGCCCGACGCGTTACGGGCGCGATTCCACGGTGCTCGACATGACCGGCGCGCACCCCTTAGTGCTTCGCGAAGGGGTCCTCTCGATGCAGCGGCTAACGGAACTGCTGGGGCCTGCCGTCCGCGGCGCGCCCATGATGCGAAAGGCCGAATGAACGCTCGTAGTGTGCTAACGATGATCTTGCTTGGAACGCTGCTCGGTGCCGCCCCGGCCGGCGCCGGCTTTTCGTTTTCCGATTGGCAAGTGAGCACGGGGCAGCTCGATGCGAACTGGCAATCGGGAAATTTCAGCACGCCGGGCCGCATCGTCTTGACCCGTCCGGGAAGCGACATCGAAGCCGATCACGCAACGGGTAACTTCAAGTCTCATCAAGCCACATTGACCGGAAGCGTCGTGCTGCACGACAGCAACGGCGCGCTCACGGGATTTGCAGGTCAAGCGGGCTCGCACGCGCCCGCGACGCTCACGTGCGACAACCTGAACATTGACGGCGTAAGCAAAACGTATGTCGCCACCGGCAACGTGCACTTCAATCAAGCAGGCCGCTCGGTCAGCGCCGACCGCGCCGTGATGAACGGACTCACGCACGACTTACATCTCTTCGGCAACGTTCACCTGACGCAATGAATCGATCCATCGCCGCGCTGTTAATCCTCGCCGCTACGCTCGCGGCGGCGCCTGCGCAGAAGTCGGCGCCCAAACCGGTTACGAAAAGCCCGGCAGCCGGTGGCCAGGTTGGGCAGTGGAACGTGCAAACCTCACAGATGAGCGCGAACCTTGCAAGCGGCCAATTCTCGGCGCCCGATCATTTGACGATGACGCGCTCCGACGGATCGGTCGTGCAAGGCGACCGCGCCGTAGGAAACTTCAAGCAAAAGTCTGATCTCGCTTTACGGCAACGTGAGCGTGCACGATCAGAGTGGAAACTTCGGTTTGCAAAGCGGAGATGCCGGACAGAGCAAGGGGCCTGCTACGCTGACATCCGACCAACTTTCCGTAAACGATACGACGCATCTCTTCGATGCAAAAGGCCACGTCCATTACGCGCAGGGTGATACAGTCGCCGATTCGCAAACCGCGCATTTGAACGATGCTACGCATCAACTCACGCTGACGGGCGACGTACACGTCGTGCAGGGCGACCGCGATCTGTACGCCGCTACCGGAACCTACAACACAAAGAGCGGCGCCGGCATAGCCGACACCGACGTGCGCATCGAGTTTCCCGGCATTACGCCGCAGATCGCGACGCCCAAGCCTATCAACATCAAAGGCCCGAAGATCCCTTAAGTATGGGATGGGACGCGGCAGCGGCCTTCGGTTCTATCGCGGGAGCGCTCGTTCTTCTGGGCGGCACCGTTGCGGCAATAATGCAGCTCAAGCATCTGCGGCTTACGTATCAAATCGAAAGCTATTTGGCGATCATGGCGGAGATCAATACGCCGGAACTGGTCGCGGCGCGCGCGTACGTCGAATCGCTCGACTTAGGCGACCCGCAAAAAGTCGAAGCTCTTTTTGCAGACGGCCTCGATCATCGCATCTTGCGCTTGGGCGGTTTTCTGCAAACCGTATCGCGGATGATCAATTTGGGCATTGCCGATCCGCGGCTGTTCGCGCCGTTCATCCTTGCGGTCGTGCCGATGTGGCGCGCGCTACGGCCCGTCGCCGAAGAGATTCGCCGGCGCAGTGGCTATCCGCGATGGCTGGATGTCGAGGTACTGGTCTACAATGCGCCGCGGTTTGCAACCTCGCGCAACATGCTGCGCGGATACCCGGATGAACCGCTAAAGCGCACGAACTTCCCTCAATTTCTCGATCGCTACAATGCGGACGCCGCCGCGTTGATGGCCGATTCCGCGCCGGCTGAATGAACCCCAGTCTCTTCGAATCGGGCGCGAACACCAAGACGCCGTTAGCTGCGCGCATGCGCCCGCAGACGCTCGATGAGTTCGTCGGGCAAGAGCACATCGTGGGCCCCGGTCATGCGCTGCGGCGCGCTATCGAGAGCGACAACGTACCGTCCATGGTGCTGTGGGGACCGCCCGGAACCGGCAAGACGACGCTTGCCGAGATAATCGCGCGCATGACGGGCGCGCATTTTGCCTCGCTTTCGGCCGTTAGTGCCGGTGTTGCGGATCTTCGCAAGGTCGTCGCCGAAGCGCATCACCGCCGCTCCCTAGGCAAACGAACCGTGCTCTTCATCGACGAGATTCACCGCTTTAACAAAGCGCAGCAAGACGCAGTGCTGCCCTACGTTGAAAATGGGACCGTCACGCTCATCGGCGCGACAACGGAAAATCCGTCTTTCGAAGTAAACTCCGCACTGCTCGCGCTCGCGCGTTTTCGTGCTCAAAGCGCTGAACGACGAGGACGTGGGCCTACTCATCGATCGCGCCTTGAGCGATCGCGAACGCGGCCTTGGGACGCTGGGCGTGCGCCTGGAGCCCGCGGCGCGCGAAGCGCTGGTCGGTCTAGCAAACGGCGATGCGCGCAGCGCTCTGGGAACCCTGGAGTTCGCCGCATCCACACTGCACGACGCCGACGACAAAATCATAACACCGCAGCTAATCGCCGATGCGATGCAGCGCCGCGCCGTTTCGTACGACAAAGGCGGCGAGCAGCACTACGACGTTATCAGCGCGTTCATCAAAAGCATTCGCGGAAGCGACCCCGACGCTGCCGTCTACTGGCTCGCACGCATGATCGACGGCGGCGAGGATCCGCTTTTCATCGCGCGCCGCCTGGTCATCCTTGCATCCGAGGACGTGGGCATGGCCGATTCACGCGCACTCTCCGTAGCCGTTGCCGCGCAACAAGCCGTGCATTTCATCGGCATGCCCGAAGGATTCTATCCGCTCTCGCAGGCGACACTGTACCTTGCAACCGCACCAAAAAGCAACAGCGTGAAGCGCGCGTACTATGCCGCCGCCGCCGATGTCGAAGAGACGCGCAACGATCCGGTTCCGCTCCACCTTCGCAACGCGCCAACGGGCCTAATGAAAAACCTGGGCTACGGCCGCGATTACGACTACGCACATGCCGCCGACGCCTACCGCGGTCACGAAGGCGATCTGCCTCCCGCGCAGCGCCTGCAGCAGTACCTCCCCGACAACATCGCCGGTCGCGCCTACTACGAACCCGGCACGCAAGGCGAAGAACGCCGCCTGGTCGATTGGATCTTTACACGCCGCACCAAAAAGAAAAAGTGATCGCTCGGGCGCATCGGTCCAAGACCTGTGGCTTGCGGTGTCCATCGACGTTGGCATGCTCCGGCGGACCGCTCGAAATTCGCCATCCAGGCGAACTTCTACTTAGCCACTTTTTTGCGAGAACAAAGTTTTGAAACGGACATCCTGTCCGGCGCAAAAAAGTTGGAAATCCGCCGGAGCATACCAACGTCAATGGACACCGCAAGCACAGGTCTCGTCCAGAAAAAAAGACGGCCTGGGGTTGGTGTCCAGGCCGCCTTATCCGTTGCTACTTCTCGGAGTTGTGCAAATGGAGCTTCGCACACCAGCATGATAAAATCGAACGCTGAGAACGTGCTGTGACGGAACGGCTTTATTTGGACTACGCGGCGACTACGCCGGTTCGGGCCGAGGTGCTCGAAGCGATGATGCCGTTTTTTTCGCAGACGGCGCATAACGCGGCGTCCGTTCATGCGGAAGGTCGAGCAGCGCGCGCGGCCTTGGACCAGGCCCGCGAACGCATCGCTGCCCGGCTAGGTGCCAAGCCCAAGGAAATTATCTTTACCGCGGGCGGCTCCGAGGCGGACAATCTGGCCATCATCGGCGCGGCTCGCGCGCAGGCGCGCCGGCACTTGGTTTCCGACGTCGTCGAGCACCACGCCGTGCTGCACGCATTGGACGCGCTTGGTTCTGAGGGGTTCAGCATCTCTCTTTGCGGGGTAAACGCCGACGGGCTCGTGAACGCACAAGCCTTTTCTGCGCTGCTAAGTGATGACACGGCCCTCTGCTCGGTGATGCTCGTGAATAACGAACTCGGGACGGTGCAGCCCGTCGCGGAGCTTTCGGCGTTGGCGCATGAGCGCGGGGCGCTCTTTCATACCGATGCGGTGCAGGCTGCACTTACTTGCCGCTCGACATGAAGGCGCTGGGCGTGGACCTACTCTCCATGGCGGCGCACAAATTCTATGGACCTAAGGGCGTCGGGGCGCTGTTCGTGCGCGAGGGAACGGCGCTGATCCCCTTGGTGCACGGCGGGAGCCAGGAGTTTGCCAAGCGTGCCGGGACCGAAAATGTGGCGGGCATCGTCGGCATGGCGCGGGCGCTCGACCTGGCCGCGCAGGAGCGAGATGCAAGTGCCGCACGCCTTGCGGCCTTACGCGATGAGTTCGAAGGCGCGGTGCTCGGCCGGATTGCCGACGTGCGGGTGAACGGCGGGGCAGCCCCGCGCTCGCCGCATATCTCGAATCTCTCGTTCCTGGGCGTTGAATCCGAGCAGCTCCTCATGCGCTTGGACTTGGACGGCATCGCCGTCTCGGCCGGCAGTGCCTGCGCCTCGGGGGCGATCGAGCCCAGCCACGTCATCGCGGCCCTGGGGCTGCCCCCGGCATGGATGAAGGGAGTGCTGCGCTTCTCGTTCGGCCGCGAGACCGCAGCCCCCGACGCCGCGCGGGCAGTAGGCATCTTAGAGCGGGCGGTCGCAGAGGTACGCGCAGTCTCCGCTTGCTTTTGAGCAAAATGGGGAATAGTTGGTTCACGTCCGGGGCATAGTCCCGAACGGAGGAAAACTTGGGAACGGGCTTTGATTCGTCTGTCTTTCGCGATGTCGCCGTCGGCATCGGGTCATTTCTCGCTGGTTTAGGCGTCTTTTTCGCTATGATGGCGCTCGCGCGCACGTTCAAACGGTTGGACCGGACGCTGGACGGAGTCGACGAGCAAGTTGCGGCACTTGGGAAACCGGTCGGTGAAACACTCGCGCATGTCGGCGGCATTGCCGACACGGCGGATCAGGTCATCGCGCGGCTAACGGGTGTGGTGGGTTCGCTTGAAAAGGTTGCCGGTTCGCTGGCGAACACGGCAAAACTCGCGCAGGATGCAATCTCGCCTACTATCGTTAACGTCGGCGCAACGCTCGGCGGCATCAGCGCAGGTTTGCGCCGGCTGGTGCGCGGCGAGAACGGAACTGGAGAGAAATAGATGAACGAGCAGCCCGGAGATCAACGTGGCGGAGGCGGTTTCTTTGCCGGCTTTCTGTTTGGCGCAGTCGCCGGCGGCATCATCGCCTACGTCCTCACGCAGGAAGACGCGCGCGACGCGATCGCCGGCAAAGCGCGGGAAGCGGCCAATATGGCCATGGATGCGAGCGGAGATCTGCGCGCCGGCGCGGCCGATCTTTATACGCGCGGCAAAACGGTCGTGGAGAACGCCCGCAGCAACGTCGGCGCGGCCGTGGACGAGGGTCAAGATACTGCAGACCGGCTCAGAACAGATCTCTCCCAAGAACAATCTCAATCACCCATCTCGGACTCGTAGGAGCAAAAGTGGATATCAAAGTGAACGTTCGTGAGGCGCAAGGGCAGACGTACGTCGTCGATCTCAACGGTGAAATCGACGTATATACCTCGCCGAAAGTCAAGGATGCCATCGGAGACCTCATCGACAAAGGCCACTACAATCTGGTCATTAACTTGGAAAAGGTCCGGTACATCGACTCGACCGGCCTGGGAGTGCTCATCGGCGGACTAAAACGCGTGCGCGAACACGGCGGCACCGTCAACCTGGTCTGCACTAATCCGCAGATAAAGAAAATCTTCGACATCACGGGTTTGGTGAAGATCTTCGGAATCTACGACGATGAAGACGCTGCGATGAAAGCGCTGGTGTGAATCAGCCTCTGATGCATCCGAATCGCTCGCTCGGAGTGGTTGAGTTGCGCATTCCAAGCAAGGCCGAATGGGTTGCCGTGGCACGTTTGGCCGTTGCGGCGGTGGCGAACCGCTTGAATTTTTCCATCGAAGACATCGAAGACGTTAAATTAGCCGTCGCCGAGGCATGCACCAACTGCATTCAACATGCCAGCGGCAGCGATCAAATCGAGATTACGTGTGAGACCGAATCCGAAGGGCTCACCGTGCGCGTTCGCGACTACGGTCACGGCACGCGTCCGGAAGCCATTACGTCGCGCCGCGTGAGCGAACCGCGAGTCGGGGGCCTTGGCGTGTTCTTGATACGGTCGCTTATGGACTCAGTGGAGTACGACGTTCATCCCGAGCGCGGAACGAATCTCGTGATGACGAAAAAAGTAACGACATAAAAGTGCAGCAACACGCCGAAGAGGAGCGCTGGAACCGGCAACGGACGCGTGAAGCCTTCGCACGATTTGCGGAGGCGAAAAAGACACCGAACGATCCGGATCACGAGCGCTTACGCAGCGAGCTGGTCGTCGCGCACCTTAATCTGGTGCGCTACTTGGCTGTGAAGTTCGCCAACCGCGGCGAGGCGCTGGATGATTTGATTCAGGTCGGCACGGTGGGTCTGCTCAAGGCCATCGACCGTTTCGATCTGGAGCGCGGCGTGGAGTTCACCACCTATGCAACGCCGACGATCGTCGGCGAGATCAAGCGTTACTTCCGCGACAAAGGCTGGGCGGTCAAAGTGCCGCGTCGCCTGCAAGAACTCAACCTGGCGGTCAACCGCGCAATCGAGAAGCTCTCGGTGAAGATGGGACGCAGTCCGACGGTCGCCGAGCTTGCCGAGCACTTGAACGCCACCGATGAAGAGATTTTGGAAGCGCAAGAATTGGGACAGGCGTACAACCTGCTCTCGCTCGACACCGAGCTCTCCGGCGAGGGCGACAAGAAGTCGCAGACGCTACAGGACTACATCGGGCAAAACGACGCCGGCCTCGCGCTCTTGGAGGACAAGGCGAACCTGGAACGCGCCTTCGAAGTCCTCACAGGCCGCGAGCGTGTCATCCTGTACCTGCGCTTTTACGAGAGTGTCTCGCAGACCGAGATCGCCAAACGCCTGAACGTCTCGCAGATGCACGTCTCCCGCCTCCAACAAAAAGCCCTCGAAAAACTCCGCCACGTCCTCCAGGAATAAACTCCGCCTCTAAAACCATTGCGACGGTTACGTGCTACGGCAAAGGGGCCGAAGGCCGGGGGGCCCGTGGGCTCCGCCCACGGGGGGCGCGTAGCGCGCAGCGCGAATGCGCCTGTTAGAATGCAAAGTCAGGAACTCCGCTCGGCTTTTGTCGAGTTTTTTACGTCCCGCGAGCACAAGCACGTCCCCTCGGCGAGCCTGATTCCGGACGCCATGTCCACCACGCTGTTCACCATCGCAGGCATGGAGCAGTTTGTTCCCGCCTTCGTTGGCGACGAGCCGCCGCCGGCACTTAACGCCGTAACGGTGCAGCGGTGCCTGCGCGTGGCCGGCGCCAAGAGCGACATCGAGAACGTCGGGCGCACCGGGCGGCACGGCACGTTCCTAGAGATGCTGGGGAATTTTAGTTTCGGCGGCTACTACAAGCGCGAGGCCATCCGCTATGCGTGGGAGTTCGTTACCGTCACGCTTGGTTTGGATCCGGCGCGGTTAGCCGTCACCGTACACACGAACGACGACGAAGCGGAAACGATCTGGCGCGAGCAGATCGGCTTGCCGCCCGAGCGCATCACGCGTTTCGATGAAGACAACTTCTGGACCATGGGCCCGACGGGGCCGTGCGGACCGTGCACGGAGATCTTTTACGATTCGGGCGCGCAGAATGCGGTCGACGCCGGCGATGACGGTCCGAACAAGGGCAACCGCTGGGTCGAGATCTGGAACGTGGTCTTTCAGCAATACAATCGCGATGCCGCAGGCAAGCTGAACAGCTCCCGCGCAAGCAGATCGACACGGGCGCCGGACTCGAACGCATTTTGGCCGTCGTCAACGGCAAGAGTTCGATGTACGAAACCGATCTCTTTACCGACCTTATCGATGCGCAGCCGCCTATCGGGGCCTGTTCGCTCTCCGAAAAAGACAGGTTGGAGCGGCGCAACATCATCGCCGATCATGCGCGCGCGGTAACGTTCTTGATCAACGACGGGGTGTATCCGGGCAATACCGATCGCGGATACGTTCTGCGTTTTCTGATCCGGCGCGCCATCCGCAACGGCCGGCTCCTGGGGTATCCCAACGGTTTTCTGACCGAACTGATTCCCGCCGTCGTCAAATCGCTCGAGCCCGGCTATCCGGAGCTGCGCGCGAACCTCTCGCGCATTCAGAGCGCGCTGCGCACCGAGGAACAAACGTTTGATCGCACGCTCGAACGCGGCCTTGCGATGCTGGACGGCTTGCTCGCCGGCGCGAAAAAAGGCGATGCGCTTGCGGGGGCCGACGTGTTCACGCTTCACGACACCTATGGTTTTCCGATGGAAGCTCACGCGCGAGATTGCGGCAGAGCGTGGGATCGCGATCGATCACGCGGGCTTCGAGCAGGAAATGAACGCGCAGCGCACGCGCGCGCGTGCCGATGCCGCTTCGAAACGCGGGGTCGTTTCAATTGCCGAACTTCCGGCCACGAAGAGCGAATTTCTGGGTTATGAGGGCCTCGAAAGTTCCGGAACCGTCGTTGCAATTTTGAAAGACGGCGAACTCTCGAACGACCTTCAGGCGGGGGAAGAGGGGCAAGTGATTCTGGATCGCACGTCGTTCTATGCCGAAAAGGGCGGTCAAATCGGTGACCGGGGCGTGCTTGAGACCTCGAATGCGCTCTTCGACGTTACGGACACGCAGATGCAGGGCGAGGCGGTCGTCCATTACGGTAAACTCGTGCGCGGGCAGTCCGCGTACGGGGGAGAGCGCAGCGACGCACGTGCATCCGGAGTGGCGCCGCGAAATACGCCGGCATCATACCTCTGCCCATCTGCTGCAGCGCGCGCTCAAAGACGTGCTCGGCGACGATGTCTCGCAAGCCGGTTCGTGGGTGGGCATCGATCGCATGCGCTTCGACTTCCGCTCGCCCGGCGGCGCCCTCTCGCCGCAGCAGAAGAACGAGATTGCCGGCCGCGTGAATGAAATGATCCGCGACAATACGCCGCTCGATACGCAGGTCATGGATATCGAACAGGCGCGCGCGAGCGGCGCCATTATGATGTTCGGTGAGAAGTATGGCGATCGCGTTCGCGTTGTCAAAGCCGGCCCGTCCGTGGAGTTTTGCGGCGGGACGCACGCACATTCAACCGGCGAGCTTGGCATGTTTCTAATCTTGAGCGAGTTCTCGATCGGCTCGGGCATCCGGCGCATCGAATCGTGCGTGTCGCTGGCCGCGCAAGAGTACGTGCTCCACCAGCAAGAGCTCGTGAGCGATCTTGCCGCATCGCTCGCCAGTTCTCCTGAAGAACTGGGCGAACGGATCGGCAAATTACAGCGCGATGTCAAAGAACTGCAGAGCATGGTGGGCGAACTCAAAGCGCGCCTGGCGGCGAGCGATGCGCAAACATACGTGGAGTCGGCCGAGCGTGCCGGACAGAAGACGTTCGTCGGTGCGGTTGTGAACGAGGCGAATGCCGAGGCATTGCGTCACCTGGGCAGCGCGATCCGGCAAGGCTTCGCAGCGGCGTAATTGCGCTCGCCGGCGTCGATGACGGAACGGTGAGTCTGCTCGTGAGCGCGAGTGACGACATGGTCAAGGCGGGCGTGCACGCGGGGAATTTGGTGAAGCTCGCGGCGCCGATCGTCGGCGGGCGCGGCGGCGGTCAAGCAGCGCAAGCGCAGGGCGGCGGCAAGAATGCGGGCGCCGCGCATGAAGCGCTGCAAGCGATTCGTCAGGCGGTTCTGAGCGCGTGAAGACGGTGCTGATGGCGGCAGTCGTGCTTGCTGCGGCGTTGCAGGCCCCGCCGCTCGATTCGCAGGTCGTCATCGAGCGGTACGCACGGTCGCTCTTACATGCTGCGCTGCCCAAGGTGCTGGTGTTTTCGTATACGGTCTCGCAGGCCGGCCCGCACGACATCGAGCAGGCGCACCGCATCTATCGCAGCGGCGATCTCGTGCGCGACGAAACGCTGCTTGTCGACGGCGCGGCGAAAAAGACCATTCGCATAGCGCGCTACCGCAACCGTTACGCACTCGACACGCTCGCACCCAGCATTGCCGCATACACGTTTCTTTTTCAAACTGCGCAGCGGAGCGGCTCGAGCATTCAATACGCGTTTCGCGCAATTCCCAATGCGCCCCGAGCCGGGTTCGTCATCGACGAGATGGTACTGGACGGAAAACGCTTTCTGCCGCTGCTGCTGCGCTTTCACGACGTGAGTGCGAGCGCGCGCGGCCGCGGCACCATTGCATTTGGCCGCGCGGGAAGATATTGGGTGCCGCTGAGCGCTATGGTTGAAGGAAGCGTGAACGGTAAACCTGCGCGCGAGCACATTGCCTTTAGCGCCTACAGCTTCCCCATGAGTTTGCCGAAATCGACATTCCAAGCACCCAAACCGCTGCCGACGGCAACGCTCCCGACATTCTCAGCCGCGCTGCGGACGCAGGCGCGGATCGCGGGCTGGTGCGCGTGGCTGCTTCCGCTTGCGCTCTATGCTTTTTCAATCTCAAGCGCGGTTGCCTATTGGGATACGGGCGAAGCGCAAACAGTTCCGTGGATCTTCGGCATCATGCATCCGACCGGATTCCCGGTCTTTACCATTCTGGCCGGACTCTTTGCGCACGTGCTTCCTATCGGAACGGTAGCGTGGCGCATCGGGCTGTTCAGCGCGCTGGCCATGAGCGGCGCGGCCTGGTTCGTTTACCGCACGGTCGTCGAGCCCGACGGCGATCCATGGTTCGGCTGCGCAGGCGCGTGGCTTTTTTCTTTCGGTGAAGTTGCTTGGACGCGCGGAACGCGTGCCGAAGTGCATTCACTCGCGGTGTTTTTTGCGCTGGCGGCCTTGTGCTGCTCGCTGCGCTGGCTGCACGATCGGCGTGCGGGGGATCTCGTGCTCGGCGCGCTGGCATTTGGACTAGGAGTGGCCACGCACCCCATCGTTGCACTCCTGCTTCCCGCGCTGCTGCTCGTGCTCTCGGAGACGTGGCGATCGGTAAACGCGCGCACGTTTGCCGCGGCGCTCTTGGCGCTGCTGGCAGGCATGGCGTTCTACGCATATCTGCCGGTGCGCAGTGCAGCGGTTACCGCTGCGCGCTTCGATCCGACGCTGAAGCTGGGAATTCCGGCGGGGCGCCCATTTTGGGACAACGATCATCCCGCTGCGCGACGCGGACTGCTTCGCGAGGTCGGCGGCTCGGAGTACGGCGCGCAAGGAACGTTCGCGCGCATGATCCATATCCGTACGTATAAGGCCGCTCTGCCGCACTACGCCGACGTGCTTTTCGACGAACTCACGCCGATCGGTATTCTGCTCGCTCTTGGCGGCTTTGTGCGGCTGTGGCTGCGCGATGATGCAACGGCTGTTGTGGCGCTGCTGGCCTACGCGCTCCCGACGGCATTCGCGCTGGCCTACACGATCGAGGCCGATCCGCTGCGCTACCAGTTGATCGGTTTTGCGGTGCTCTGCGTGCTGGCCGGTTGCGGCGGTTCGTGGATAGCGCGGCTCACGCGCGCGCCGCACTGGTCACGTGCCGTAACTGCCGCTGCCATAGCCGCCGTCTTCATCGGCCTGAACCACGACACGTTTGCGCAGCGCGATTCCAGCGGAGCGCGGGCGGTGATCGATGCGGCGATCCAGAACACGCCGCGCAATGCTATTCTTATCAGCTCGTGGAGCGTTGCGACCCCGCTTGCGTACGGGGCGTACGTCGAACACCGGTTGGGCGCGCGCATTCTTGAAACGGCATGGCTGAGCGAGGACTCGAGCCGGATCCGCACGTGGATCCGCCGGCGCCCGATCTTCGTGATGGGACCGAACTTCGGGGAGGCGCCGGGGTACCGGCTCAAACGGATAGCAAGCGATCCGGATATCTACCGCATTGTGCCATCGCCGGACTGGCGGCCTTTGCCCTAGCCTTAATCGCCGGCCACTTTCGATCCAGCCCCTACGCGAATTATGTGCTGCTCGCGCAGGCATTGCTCGCCGGTCACGCGTGGATCGCCTGGCCTGGTCCGTATATCGACGCGCTCGCGTACAACGGCCAGCACTACGTCATCGAAGGGCCGCTTCCCGCGCTGTTACTCGCGCCTTGGATTGCGCTCACGGGGTCGGCCAATCAAACGACTCTTGCCGCGCTGCTCGCGGGCGGCGCTATCGGTGCGTCCTATGCGCTGTGCGAGCGTCTGGGACTTTCGCGATCGGCAACGATCTGGCTGTGCATCTTCCTCTTCGCCGGTACCGATCTGCTGTGGTGCGCAATGTTGGGCGACGTTTGGTTTATTGCGCACGTGAGCGCGGTGTGCTTTACCATGTTTGCGCTCGTCGAACTCTTCGGCAAGCGGCGAGTCTTGGCTAATCGCGTTTTGGGCACTGTGCGCGGCCGAATCGCGCTTCACGCTTATTCTTGCGCTGCCGGTCTACGCGGCACTCCTTGCGCACTGGGGCGAGCGCCGCCCGCGTGAATGGGGTGCTTTTGCCGGCGTCATCGCGGTTACCGCCGGACTGTGGACGTGGTACAACATGGCGCGCTGGGGCACACCGAGCGACATCGGCTATACCGCGTGGTATCACCAAGATCAAGCAGGTATGCCGACCGGGTCACCGTTCCGTCTGCAATACGTTCCGTACGAACTGTGGTCGTTTTTCGTACAGACACCGCAGATCGTGCGGGAGTTTCCCTATGTCGTTCCCTCGATTTCCGGCGTCGCGCTGACGTTTACATCGCCGGCACTCATTTATGCGATCCGGGCGCGGCGCCCGCCCCTTACGGTCGTTGCCATGTGGCTGTGCGTGGCGCTCACTGCCGTGCCGAACATGCTTTACTATGTCAACGGCTTTGCGCAGTACGGCATGCGCCACTCGTTGGATTTCATGCCGTTTCTGTTCGTGCTGATGGCGCTAGCCGCGCGCGAACGGCTCGCCGTGTGGGTCAAAGTGCTGATCGCCTACTCCGCTGCCGCCGGCTTGTACGGCATCTGGTTTTGGAACGTCTTCGTGCGAACCGCGAACTAACCGCGCAGCATCTCAAATGCGTCGCGCAGTGCGGCCGGGTCGCGCGCCGGAGCCGCGCACGCGCTTCCAACGCAGAGATAGGCCGCGCCGGCTTCTTCGGTTTCGCGCGCGTCGCGCGTGCGAATGCAGAGCAGAGGCAAGGGCAGACGCTGCGCCGCTTCGCGAAGGGTTTGTGAGGAGCCGGGCGTTCCGGTGAGCGTCAGTTGCGCGGGGGGCGTCAAGTAACGGCGCAGCGCTATCGCGTACGGGGCGGTGAACAGATTCGGCCGCTCCATGACGCGCGCGTGAACGCGCAGCGTGCGCAGGGCTTCTTCGCGGTAGCCCTCGTCCTCGCACAGGACGGCCAACCGCAGCAGGCTCTCGGCGATCCGCGCGTTGTCGGCGAGCGGCCGATCGCGCATCTGCAGCGAGCCGAGTTGTTCTTCAATGGCGGCATGATCGTAAAAGCCGCCGTCCGGCGCAGCGAAAGCCTTTTGAAGTGCTGTGAACAGTTCGCGCGCCCGTTCGAAGAAGCGCGGCTCGCCCGTATACTCGTGAGCGTCCAACAACGCGCGCAGGTACGCGCTTTGGTCCGTCAACAAACCGCGGACCTGCGGCGTGGGCGTATCGCTGCCATCCGCATGCTCGATATAGTGAAACAGCAGACCGTCGCTATCGCGCATCCGTTCGTGCAAAGCATCCAGCGTTGCCATGCCTTGCGCGCTCAAGCTTTGGTCTTCCAACGTTGCACCGCTTGCAAGAAACGCGCCGGCCAGACCGGCATTCCAATTGCTGTACGCCGTGCGGTCCACATAGGGAGCCTGCATCTGTTTGCGTTCGTCCGCGGGAAGCGCAAAATAGGTCTCATCGGCATCCTGGCTGCCTGCAAAGAACTGCGCGCGCTCGTCCAAGAGAACGGCGCGCACGTAGCCGCACGCCGAAACCAGCGTTTCTCGAAAGCGCGGATTACGCGTCTCCCGTGCAAGCACCGCCAGAAGACGCAGCAGCGCGGCGTGGTCCTCGCTCATCTTCTCGAAGTGCGGCACCGACCAATCGCGTGTGGTCGAATAGCGGAAGAAGCCGCCCTCGACATGATCGTACATGCCGCCCTCGCTCATCGCGAGCATGCTGCGCGCGAGCATGTCGTACAGGCGCTGATTCCCGCTGATGCGATACTCTTGCAGCAGCAGCTCCAAGACGTCGGTCATGGGGAACTTCGGCTCGTTGCCGAAGCCGCCGTACTCTTCGTCGAACTGCGCTTCGACAGATGCCAGAGCTCCCTCGATGAGGTCTTCGCGCAGGTCGATCGCGGCCGCGGTTTGCGGGTGCGGCTCGCTTCGAATCTGCGCAGCCCGCTGGGCGATCTGTTCGCGGTTGCTGCGGTAGAAGGTGGAAATCTGTCCCAGCGCGCCGAGCATTTGCTGCGGCGGTAAGTACGTCGCGCCCGCAAGGAGTGAGCCGTCGGGCGTCAAGAACGCCGTCGTCGGCCACCCGCCCTGATTGTAGCGCGCGTTGATGTCGGGCCTGCGATCGTTGTCCACCCGAACCGGAACGTACGAGGCGTTGATCGCCTCGATAACGGCGGAGTCCGAATAGCTTGTTTCGTCCATCACGTGGCACCAGTGGCACCACACGGCCGATATTGCAAGCAGAATAGGTTTGTCTTGCGCGCGCGCCTGCTCGAACGCCGCCTCGTGCCACGGCTGCCAGCGGATTTCATGGGCGCGGTTCGGTCGCGGCGAAAAATGCATGGCTACTCCGCGTCGCTAAAGCCGCGTGCGAACGAGGTGGCGTAAAAGATTGCAAGCAAGACGAACGCTCCGAACACCGGAATGACCGGTAGAGACGGCAGACCCAGACACAGGGCGAACAATAGGACGAACAGCAGGCCGGCAAGGGCGTAGCCGCGGTGAGTCCGGCCCGTCATGCCGTAGACCTCCCTCTGATAGTAATTACTAGGTGCCTGCTTGCTATAAACGAAGGCCAACAGGGAAATACTCACTGAAAGCGTCAGGCCCACGGTCGCCCACATCGTCGCACCGTTCGCCAAAAAAGGTGTATCCGCTTGCCGGGAGTGGGTATAACGGGCGCACTGCAACACGAAAGGAGCAAGAACCTGTATGGCTGACGGTCCGGTTGTAGTGAAGGACGGTGACTCCGGTGGCGGCGCAGCGGCGCTCGGCATCGTGATTGTCGTTCTCATCGCTATTCTTATCGCGGTTTTCGTACTCCACCCGTGGTCTAATTCGAGCACCGGCTCGACGGGTACGACGACGACCAATACCACAACCAATACTACTGGCGGAGGACACTAACGCGTGAGCGGAATTCTTTGGTTAATCATCGTCATTCTCTTTATCTTCTGGATCCTGGGCTTTGCCGTCTGGCACTTGGGCGCGATCATTCATTTGGTCATCGTCGTAGCCATCATTCTGTTGATCTGGAACCTTCTCACCGGACGAGGCGCACGAGTCTAACATCGTAAGGAAATCGGGAGCGAGCCGGCCGCAACGCGAGCCCGGCTCGCTCCAGCGCTATCATCAGAAGCGCGATTTTAAGGAAACGCCCGAACCGCGCGGTGCTCGCTCAAAGAGCAGCCGCAAATTGCGTTTTGTCATCCAGAAGCATCATGCCAGCCGCTTGCATTACGATTTCCGCCTGGAAGCCGACGGCGTCCTCAAATCGTGGGCGGTTCCCAAAGGCCCCTCGTTCGATCCCAAAGAGCGCCGGCTTGCCATGCACGTCGAGGATCATCCCATGGATTACCGCCGTTTCGAGGGCATCATCCCCAAGGGCAACTACGGCGCCGGCGAGGTAATCGTGTGGGACGAAGGCACGTATGAACTCGTGGAGGGCACCGATGCCGCGGCCGAGATCGGCAAAGGCAAGATCAAATTCGTCATGTACGGCAAGAAGATGCACGGCGAGTTCACGCTCGTGCGCATCAAGGGCCGCGATGAAAGCGGCGACCCGTGGCTGCTCATCAAGGATCACGACGAGTACGTGGACCCTAAGTATGATGTCGCCAAAGATAACAAGTCCGTAAAGACCGGGCGCACCGTCGAATCGTATGCGGACGATCCCAAAGCGCCCCACTGGACGTCGAGCAAGAAATCGGCATCAGGAAAGAAGAGCGCCGAAAAAAAAGCCCTCACCCGCGCAAAGCGGGATAAGTTACCGGTCATCTCAACGCCGATGCTCGCCACGCTGGTGGACGAGCCGTTCGATGACGACGAGTGGCTTTTCGAGATCAAATGGGACGGCTACCGCGCCATTTGTACCGTGCATGAAGACGGAAAGATTGAGCTGGTCTCGCGCAACGGGCTGGATTTCTTGGCGAAGTTTCCGCAGCTGCGCGATCTGGCCGGTGCTTGGACGACATTGCCCATCGTCGTCGACGGCGAGATTGTCAGTTTGGATGCGCAGGGACGATCGTCGTTTCAACGGTTGCAAGAGTCGCTTGCCAGCCGCGGCAGCGCGGCAAAGAATGCGCCCGGCTTGGCATTCGCTGCCTTCGACGTGCTGTACGCCGATGGGCGCGACCTGCGCAAGCGGCCGCTCGAGGAGCGCAAGCAGATTTTGGAACACTCGATTGCGGACGGCGATCTGGTGATGTATTCCAAGCACGTCGAGGGCCACGGCTGTGCCCTCTTTGCGCAGGCCCAGCAGCGGCATCTGGAAGGGATCATCGGTAAGCGCCGGGATTCGGCATACGTCGAACGGCGCACGCGCGATTGGGTGAAAATCAAAGCGCAGCTGGTGCAAGAGTGCGTGATCGGCGGTTATACCGAGCCGCGCGGGAGCCGCTCCGGTTTCGGCGCGCTGCTTCTGGGGCTCTACGATGGTAAGAAGTTGTACTATGTGGGTCACGCGGGCACGGGCTTCAATACGAAGGTGCTCGCCAGTTTAAGCAAAGAGCTCAAAAAAATCGAACGCAAGACCTCTCCCTTTGCCAATAAGGTGGAGGCGAACACGACGCCGCATTTCGTCGAGCCCAAGATGGTCGCGCAGATTCGCTTTACGGAATGGACGCGCGACGGCGTGATGCGCCAGCCGGCATTTTTGGGCTTGCGGTTAGACAAGACTCCAAAGAGCTGCAAACGCGAGCGCGCCATCGACGCCGACGAGGTGACGTAAATGCCACGCACGACGCAAGAACTCAAGGCCGGCGGCCATACGCTGACGATCTCGAATGCGGACAAAGTGCTCTGGCCGCGCGACGGCTACACCAAAGGCGATCTGATCGCGTACTACCGCAGCGTTGCCAAGTGGCTCTTGCCGCACCTCAAGGATCGTCCGCTCACCTTGCAGCGGTACCCCGACGGCATTGACGCGCAAACGTTTTTCGAAAAACGGGCGCCCAAGTACAAACCCGAATGGATTCCCACAGCCTCGCTCGCGGCCGACGAGAATTCGCGCAAAATTGCCTACATGATGTGCAACGATGAGGCCTCGCTCGTGTGGTGCGCGAATCTTGCGGCGATCGTTTTGCACGTCTGGTACTCGCACGTGCCCACAACGGATACGCCGGACTACGTGCTTTTCGATTTAGACACATGCAGCAAAACCACGACCAAGACGCTGGCAACGGTCGCGCTGACGTTTCGCGATGAACTCCAGAGCATCGGCCTGCCTGCGCTGGTGAAGACTTCGGGCGGCTCGGGGCTGCACGTCGTGATTCCGCTCAAGAACAAGTACGACTACGACACGGTCAAGCAGTTCGCCCAAATTGTGGCACACCGCATTGCTGCACAACAGCCCGAACCTCACGACGTTGGAACGCACGATCTCGCGCCGGCCGCCCACCGCTGTGTACTTAGACTGGGTTCAGGTGGGGCGCGGCAAAACCGTCGTGCCGCCGTACGTGGTGCGCGCGCGCGATAAGGCGCCGGTTTCCATGCCGCTGGACTGGCCGGAGGTCGAGGACCTGCTCGCCAAACGCGCAAGTCCCGAGAACGTCATCGCGCAGTGGACCATCAAGACCGCGCTCAAGCGTTTGCAGGCCAAAGGCGACCTGTGGGGCGGGCGGGCGTGGAAACCCGCCGCTCTGGAGAAAGCGCTGCAAACGGCCCAGCGCGCTTGGGTTCTTTAGGGAAGCTGGCGCGCTAGGGTATAATGGTGGTCCGCCGCTCGGATGGCGGAAGGGAGATACACTCGCACATGGCTCACGCGATATGGTCAGGGTCAATTAATTTCGGGCTGGTTACGATTCCGGTCAAACTCTTCACGGCGGTGCGCGCGAACGACCTTTCGTTCAACATGCTGCACGCAAAGGACGAGGGACGCATTAAGTACGAGCGCATCTGCTCGGTTGACGGCAAGCCGGTTCCTTGGGACGAGATCGTCAAGGGCTACGAGTACGAAAAAGGCGACTACGTCATCCTCACCGACGAGGACTTCAAGAAGGTCAACCCCGAGGCCACGCAGAGCGTCGAGATCTTAGAGTTCGTCGAACTCGACAAGATCGACCCGATGTTTTTCGACAAGCCGTATTACCTTGAGCCCACAAAGCAAGGCCGCCACGCGTACGCACTGCTGCGCGAAGCGCTGGAGAAAGCCGGCAAGGTGGCGATCGCGCGCGTGGTCATCCGCACGAAGGAAACCATTGCAGCGGTCAAACCGAGCGGCAACGCGCTCGTGCTCGAACTCATGCATTGGGCCGAGGAGTTAGTCGAGCAGTCGGATCTGGATTTTCCGGGCGACATCAAATTGCCCGAGCCCGAGATGAAGATGGCCAAGATGCTTATCGACTCAATGAGCGTGGACGAGTTCGACGCATCCAAATTTACCAACCGCTATCACGATGAGATGATGGCGATGATCGAAGCGCGCGCCGCCGGCAAAGAACTGCCCAGTCCGAAGAAAGCGCCTGCGCGCAGCAAGGTTGTCAATCTCATGGACGTGCTGCAGCAGAGCTTGCAGCAAAGCAAGAAACAGCGCGAGACACGCGCCGCCCACGCGCCGAAACGCGCCGCCCACAGCGCGGCACCCCGTTCCACGAGCAAACGCAAAAAAAAGAGCGCCTAAATTGTCATCCAGAGGAATCGGGTTTACTCCTGAGCCCCTCGAAGGGACCCCGAGGCCGATTCCAGCGGAATCGGATCGAGGGGCATCGTAACGGCCCCCTTCGGAACGACCCGAGCCCGCAACCCCAACACCAACGCCACAACCGCAAACAACAGCGAAGCCGCCGATGCCCACGGCGAGCCGAACTTCCCCAGCAGTCCGGTAGAAATCGGCGGCGAGACAATCCCCGCAACCGAATCGAGCGATGAAGCAACGCCCAGCACCGTGCCTTGGCGCCGCTCGTCCACTGCATTGCTGATCATCGCGGTCAGTCCCGTATTGGCAAACGCCATGCCGATGCTGAAGAGCACCATGACGACGAACATTAAATAAATCGCGTGCACGAACGGCACCACGCCGAATGCCGCCGCAAGCAGCACGATGCCGATCGTCGACATCGTGCGATCGCCAAAGCGATCCGACGCTCGCCCTACGCCGCCGATGTTCGTCATCACATTAAGCACGGCAAACACCGAATAAAAATAGTACGTTTGCCCTTGCGTAAACTTCAACTGATAGATCAAATACAGCGTGATAACGCTGAACCACGCATACAGCGAGAGCGAAAGCGCTAACTTCTGCCAGAGAACCGGCGCAAGCGTCTTGTTGCGGAACGTGACCATAATCTCGCCGAACCCGACGTTCGGCTCGTCGCTCTTCGCGCGCGATTCCGGTAGCATGACGATCGTGAGCAGCAGCGTGACGAGTTGCAGGGCCGCCGCTGCCAGAAACGGTGCCGAGTGTCCCCAGCGCAGAAATATCGTGCCGATCAGCGGCCCGAACGCCATACCGCCCGCAAACGTCGCGCCGATGTACGAAAAGGCGCGCGACCGCTCTTTCGGAGTGACGAGATCGGCAACGTACGCCTGCGTGACGCCGATGTTGCCGCCCGACACGCCTTCCACGATCCGCGCCAAGAAATCCATAGCACGTTGGGCGCGAACGCGAGCATTCCCCAACCGATCGTCGCCCCGATTTGGCTTATGATCAGTACGGCTTTGCGCCCGATGCGGTCGGAGACGTTGCCCCAGATCGGCCCCGCAAGCAGCTGGCAGAACGAGAATGTCGAGAACAGAATGCCGATGATCAGCGGGCTTGCGTGGAGATCCGTCGCCAAATACGGCAGACTCGGTATCAGAATGCTGAAACCGAGAATGTCGACGAACGTGATGCCCAAAATCGGGAGCAGCCGTCGGATCATGGCGCCTCAATCGGTAGCACGAACGGGGTCAGCCGCTCATTTTTTCGCACGACGGTCAAACGATACACTGCGCTGCAAGTCGATGACCGTCATGCGGCGGTGCAGATCGTCCATATCCCGTATGGGCTGCTCTTCGAACGCGACCAGCACGTCGCCTTCGCGCAAACCGGCGGTTTCCGCGGGGCTGCCGGGTTCCACCGAAACGACGAGCACGCCGCGCGCATCCTGCTGTCCGGCAATTCCTAAATACCCGCGGCGAACCCGACCGTGTTTCATGAGCATTCCGCCGATGAACTTCGCCGTGTTGATAGCAATAGCAAAGCAGAGCCCCTGCCCCGGGAAAACAGCGGTGTTCACACCAACCACGGCGCCGTCCGCGGTTACCAGCGGACCGCCCGAGTTCCCGGGATTGAGCGCCGCATCGGTTTGAATGACGTTGTCGATCAAGCGCCCGGACTGCGCGCGCAGCGATCGTCCCAGCGCGCTCACCACGCCGGCAGTGACCGTGTACTGCAGTCCATACGGGTTGCCGACGGCGACGACGAGCTGCCCGGGCAGCAACGCGGACGAATCGCCCAGCGCCGCCGGGACCAGATCGCGCCCGTCAATCTGCACGATCGCCAGATCGGAATGCTCGTCCTCGCCCACCAAGCGCGCGGCGAACTCGCGGCCGTCCAGTAACGAAACTTCAATCTTCTCTGCGCCATGCACGACGTGGCTGTTCGTTAAAATGTAGCCGTCGGGCGTGAAGATAAAGCCCGAGCCGTTCGCGCCGCGCCGCCCGGTTCGCACCTCGATGGCGACGACGGAGGGGCTGACGGTCTTGGCGGCATGGGTGACGGCTTGCGAGTAAGCGTCGAGCGGGGCCGTTCTATCGGCGATTGGATGTACGGAGGCAGACATGGTGCGACCCCCAACCACTGAAAAGGGCCGAGGGGTTGCGCCGCGAATCGTCGTCGGCCGTGCCCAGGTGGCGGAATTGGTAGACGCGCTGGTTTCAGGTATCAGTGGCCGCAAGGCCGTGGGGGTTCGAGTCCCTTCCTGGGCATGTAATTGTAATCTTATGAAAAAAGTCGGCAATTCGAAAAGCACCAAGTCTCCCTCCAAACTCATTGATGCTCGAATCAAAGACTCGACGACTGGCGGGGGGAGACGCTCGCGAAAATGCGCAAACCATTAAACAAGCCGCTCCGAAAGTCGTTGAAGAGTGGAAGTGGCGCGGCGTGCCCGTTTGGTATCAGGATGGAATGCTGTGTACGGGCGAGACCTACAAAACCGTCGTCAAACTGACCTTCGCCAAAGGCGCAAACTCAAAGATCCCAAGCGGCTATTCAACTCAAGTCTTGAGGGCAATGTGCGGCGCGCCATCGACATCCATGAAGGCGAGCAGATCGACGAGGCGGCTTTCAAAGCGCTTATTCGTGAAGCCATTGCGCTGAATCAGTCTTAGTCCGCGGGTCGCGTGCAATGCGATCGCGATTTTTTCTTGCTCGCCTTGCAGAATCACGATCGTGCGTGAGGCGTCCGCGGAACCGACCGCCCATGTAGAACAACCCCTCCGCATGCAGCGCGTTTACGAAGGCGACGTGTTCGCGCCACAGCGGCTGCTCCCAAACCGCGACTCCCGGCTTCCGGTGCTGCGCCGGTTAAACGTTGCGGTTGTCCATCCCTCTCACGAGCAGCAGCACGTGGTCGGTGCGTTCGATTGTAAACGGCGTGCGTTTCATCGTTCGTTTTCCCGCGCGTTATTTGGCGTGCCAAGGGCGATATACGTAACGATGTCCCACGCGTTGCGTATGCCGATGAAGACGAGCAGCGCAACGCCGGCGGCAAGGACGAACAGGGCCGTCACCGGAACGAGCGGCAGCATAATTGCACTCGCGAGCACGAGCCCGTACGCGAACAGGGGCAGGATCGAATAAAACGACCAATCCTCCGCATCGGCTTTGTAGTCTTCAAGGCTTTTGGTTTTCGCGCTGACGCGAATGATGTATGTCATCCCGGCTGCGCCCGTTAACGCAAGCAGCGCCGCCGGCCAGAGGAGCGAGCGCCACGGTGCGGTTAGAAGTGCGGAGATCAGCAGCGCAACGCCGAAATGCACGACCGTCGGCGTACTGAACGCCGAGATACCGTCACCGCTTTTGCGCAAGCGTTCTGTGCCCATGACCAATGTAATGACGATGAACATCAACCCGGTCAGCGCCGCTGCCGAGGAGCCCATCATTACGTAAAATGAGGACCATGGCGCAAACGCCGCGTGGAGGTCAGTCACGTTTGGAAACCGTCCTTTCCAGCGCTGCAGCGGCTTCACGCGCGGCGCGTTCGCCCGTTTCCAGCGCACCGTTTACGGTGCCGCCCTGCCCGTCAACGGACGTTGCTTCGCCGGCGAAGAAGAGCGTGCCCTCAAGCGGCGCAGCAAGGGTCGCGCGCGCCTGTGTTGCTCCGGTTAGCACGTAACTGTAAGCGCCGCGCGCGAAGGGATCGCCGCTCCAGTCGTGCATGAAGGCGCCAGCAAACTCCCGTTGCGCGATCTCGGACGCATCGAACAACGCGCCGAAACCGCATAACGCGAGCGCGGTGAGCTCGTCCCGCGCGACGCCGGATAGCGCCGTTGCCTTAGGACCGCCGGCCCATGCGGCTACAAGCGCATCGCCCGCGGCACGTCGCACCCAATATGCTGGAAACGGCTGCTGCGCGCAACGGAAAAACGATGCACCCCGGTATCGCCCGTCGCGCAGATGCTCCCAGAACGGCGTGCGAAAGTGCAGCGTGACCTTAACGGCATCTCCCATCCGGATTCCGGCAATCGCGGCGCGCTTTTCAGGCGGCAGGTCGGGGTCGAACCGGACGGCATTTTCGCCCTCGCGCTGTTCGAGCACGCCGATAGGCAGCGTAACGATAACGCTTCGCGCGTGCAGCGTGCGCGGCGAAGCATCGCTCGCTACGTGCACGCGCACATCGCCGCGCTGCCAAGAAATCCGGCGCACAATGCTTGAAAGATCCGTCCGTACGCCGGCTGCAAGGCAATCGCCGTAGAGTTGATCCAGAACCGGAGCGTAGCCGGTTGCCGGCCGTGAACTTTGGAAATCCACGCCGGATCGCCATTCATCGGCAATTGCGTGCGCGCTCGCGAGCGAGGGATCGGCCGCGTCGAACCCTTCGGCGAAAGCCAGCGCCGAGGCCACGGTTTGCCGCATCGAAGCATCGCCATCGAATCCCCGCAGAAAGTCGGCCACGCTTACGTCCGTTGCAAGCAGCCGCGCGTGCTCGAAGATGCCGGCCGCGCTGAAAATGTCGTCTTGGGTGGGGCGCAGTTCGCCCTCGCAAAAGGTCCACGAGTCGCCGCCGGTCGCAATCGCCTCAACTCCGGCCGCGCGCAGCAACGCCATGGTCTCCTTAGCTGGGCCGTGGATGAACTCCGCACCAAGTTCGGCCGGCAGCGCGCTCGCCGGCACCGGGACGGGCCAAACCCGCCCGCCGATGCGATCGCGCGAGTCAAGAACCAGCACGCGTAGCGATCCGCGGGCGAGCAGACGGGCTGCCGACAGCCCTGCCGCGCCCGCGCCGATGACTATCGCGTCAGCATCCATGCCTAGCGCCTTCAACCCGGATGCCGGAGCGCCTCCGGGAGCGGCTTGACAACATCTGTATTTAACGATATTGTTATATAACACCATGGCTAACGATGTCGCCCTCGACCAGATCTTCTCGGCGTTCGCCGACCCGACGCGCCGCCGGATTATCGAACGGCTCTCGCGCCGGTCGATGACCGCCGGGGAAATTGCGCGTGAGTTTCCGATTTCGCAGCCGGCCATCTCGCGTCATCTGCGCATTCTTGAAGATACGGACTTGTTGCAGCGCGAGATCGTCGGCACCACGCATTATTGTTCGCTTACGCCCGCCGCATTGGATGAGGCGGTGCGCTGGATAGAGCGCCAGCGCAAATACTGGGTCGCCTCGCTCGACCGGCTGGAAGCCGTTCTCTCTAAAGAACTACCGAAAAGGAAGTAATCATGCAATCGACTTCGATTCCCGCCCTGATGATTCGCCGCGTTTTGAAGGCATCGCCGCAGCGCGTGTATCAAGCGTGGACGGATCCGGCGCTCGCGCAGCAATTCATGTGCCCCTCGGAAGTGACCGTTCCGGAAATAGCGCTCGACGTGCGCGTCGGCGGCTCGTATCGAATCGTCATGCAACGCGAGGACGGCGAACAATTAGTGGTTCGCGGCACCTATCGGGACGTGCGCCCGAACGAGCGCCTTTCCATGACCTGGCAATGGGAAGAGGACGATCCCAAAGATGAGTACGAAACGCTGCTCACCATCGACCTCACTCCGCATGGCAGCGGCACGGAACTCACGCTCACGCACGAGCACTTCCAAAGCGCGCAATCGCGTACCAACCACGAGGGCGGATGGAATTCGATGCTCGATAAGATGGATGGGCTGTCGTGAACGCCACCGCAGTTCGCATCAAGGGTATCGACCTGAGCGGCTACATGGTCAAGGACGCGCCGCGCGCGATCGAGTTCTACCGCACGGTGCTCGGGCTCGAGCCCGTGACGGTGTACGCGGAGAATCGCGGCGCTGAATACGAGTTGCCCGACGGAACGATGTTCGGCCTATGGGGTGGCGGCGGCAAAGTAATGCCCTTTCAACCGAGCAACGGAATTCTGTTCGCGGTAGACGACCTCGACGCCGCGGTGAACGAACTACAAGCGCGCGGGATTAAAATCCTCATGCAAAACGAAACCGCGGTTTGCCGCATGGCGATGTTTGAGGACAGCGAAGGCAACATGCTAACGTTCCATAAACGAAAGGTGTGAACGCAAACGCCAACGTGATAGACCCGCTTCGCTCAGAACGGGGCGGCGCCCTCAAGATGCGTTACCTGAACGATTGCGAGCAGCATGCGGGCTTCCTTTCGGGCAACGGGGTACATACAGAACGGTATGCGGGCGCTCCTCGTTCTCAACGAATACTCACGGCGCGGAAAGCGCGACGGAGATACCGTCTGCGATGCGCTGGATGCAGCCGGAATCGAATGCGAGCGCGACCCGGGTTGCGGTCCGGTCGATACGGTTATCGCGGCCGGCGGCGATGGAACGATTCTTCATGCCGTGCCGCTGGCGCTAAAACGCGGCGTTCCGCTCGGAATCGTGCCGCTCGGAACGTTCAACGATCTCGCACGCACGCTCGATGTGAGCACGGATATTCAGGAGGCCTGCGCTACGATCGCAGCGCGCCACACCAAGCGTATCGATCTCGGACGCGTCAACGGTTCGTATTTCGTCAATGAAGCCAGCGTAGGACTCTCGACGCGCATCGCCAGACGCCAGACGCCGGAGGTCAAGCGGCGCTTCGGCGTCTTCGGCGTCATCTCCACAACCTTGCAAGCCATCGGCGAGACGCGTCCGTTTCTTGTGGATCTGCTGTACGATGGAAAGCGCGAACGCTTCCGCAGCGTGCAGCTCACGGTGGCAAACAGCGGACATTTCGGCGGTCTTATCGATCGCGACGATGCAGCGATCGACGACGGGTGGCTGGACCTGTATAGCGTCGACGTGCGAACCTGGCTGCAGGCGGTTGCGGTGATACGCAAGGTTCTGCGCCGCGACGCGGCCACGAGCGAGGGTTTGCGCACCCGGCGAGCGCACAGGTTCGAGATCAGAACGCATCACGCGCATCACGTTACGGCCGACGGCGAGCCCGCCGGCATGACGCCGGCAGTCTTCGAGGTGTTGCCGCTTGCGCTCGAAGTAATCGTTCCTTAACGCAGAGGAGAGAACGTGCAGTACCGCCGTCTAGGACATTCAGGCTTGAATCTCTCGGTCATCGGCCTAGGGTCGTGGCTTACGTACGGCGGTAACGTCGGCGCGCAAACCGCGCGGGCATGCGTGCTTCGCGCTTGGGAGCGCGGCGTGAATTTCATCGACACGGCCAACGTCTACGCCCGCGGCGGCGCGGAAGAAGTGCTGGGCCCAATTCTCAAAGAGCTCAATCGCGACATTCTGGTGCTGGCCACGAAAGTGTATTTTCCGATGGGCGAGACGGTCAACGAACGCGGCCTCTCGCGCAAACACGTGCATGCGCAGACTGCATCATTCCCTGCGCCGCCTGCAAGTCGAGTACATCGACTTGTACCAGTGCCACCGCTACGATACGGCAACTCCGCTTGAGGAGACCTGCGCGATGATGAACGATCTGATTCGCGCCGGAAAAATCTTGTATTGGGGCGTTTCGGAGTGGAACGCGGATCAAATCGCTGCGGCGGTCGTGTTATGCCGCGCGAACGGCTGGGCCGTGCCTATCAGCAATCAGCCGCAGTATAGTGCGCTCTGGCGCCGCATCGAACAGCGCGTGCTGCCGACATGCCAGGAGTAC
This sequence comes from Vulcanimicrobiota bacterium, assembly GCA_963702335.1. Taxonomy (GTDB): domain Bacteria; phylum Vulcanimicrobiota; class Vulcanimicrobiia; order Vulcanimicrobiales; family Vulcanimicrobiaceae; genus DASSRQ01. The sequence goes on from CAVPCC010000025.1 coordinate 87,020, forward strand.
GGCCTGGGGAACGTCGTGTGGTCGCCGCTGGCGATGGGCATTCTTACCGGCAAATACACGGATGCGGCACATCCGCCCGCCGGGACGCGCGCGGCAAGCGCGGGCCGCGAGATGATGGAAGACTACTTTACGCAAAACGTACTCGACGCGGTGCAGCAGCTCAAGCCGCTTGCGCGCGAGGCAAACTGCTCGCCGGCACAGCTCGCCCTTGCATGGTGCCTGCGCCAGCGCGCGGTGACCAGCGTTATCGTGGGTGCGACCAAAGTCGAACACGTCGACGATAACGTGGCGGCGGGCGACCTGCACATCGATCCGGAGATCTTCGAGAAGATTAATTCCGTATTAGAGTCCGTCGCGCCGTACGAGCCGTTCGTCAGTTAGAAAAAGAGTTGGGCCGGCGATACTGCTATCGCCGGCCCGTCCTTGCTGCACTTACGAGGAGTCTCTATAAACGCTCCCGGTGGAGGTCGGTTACGTTTATTTCCACCCGAATGACTATCATGCGGGTGAAAGTTTAAAATCGCCTTAATTCCAGTTTTTCAACAGATTACCGGAACCGTTGACTTTGGGTCCCCATCCGCTGAACGATTCATTGCCCGTCGATATGACACTTTTTATCGAGATCGTGGGCCGCGCCGTCTGATCGGCGACTTTCGGGGCTGGGACGTGCGGTTTATCCGCGGGTTTCACTGAATATTATCCTTTTCTGCAAGAGCGCTTACTTGCGCTCCATTTGGTAATCTACACCCCGCATTACCGTGCGGCTACAACTTTTGTTTCATGCGACTTCTCACGCACTACGTGCCGGTATCGCCGCCCATACGAAAGATGTACTTGAAGATGAAGCGGTCCAATGTCGTGGGCGATGCGGGCGTCCCAAAGTTCAGAAAAAGCTCGTCGCCGTTAGTAAAGCGGCGGTGAAAAGCGGCCGCGAGATTGGTGCCGGGCAGCGCGAAACCGCCGCGGCCGTTGATACCGCGCAGCGAAACGGTGAGGTTCGAGTCCTGCCCGAGCTGTGCGCCGAGAGAAACGCCGCAGCCACTGTGAATCCGCGGCGCCGCTTGTTATCGCGCGTTCGAACGTGCCGTCTATCTCAAAACCCAGCGAGAACATGTGGTACAACGGCCGCGAGAACGCAAGCGTGTAGAGGTGGAGATAGTCCGGCCCGCGATCGTGCGAGCCGACCTGTCCGTAGCCGAAGCGGCCGAAATTGACCGATGCGTCGATTGGCGTCGGCGTGCCGTCGTCGTAGCCTAACGGGATGCCCATGACGTTGTAGGTATCGGTCCGCCCGCAATAATACGTGGGAAAACCGGTGAAATACGAGCGCGGCAATGATGGATCCGCACAGCCTAGGGCACCGGGCGCAAGCGCGGAATAGGCGCGCAGCTCGCTGATTTGCGGGCCCAAGCCATTAAACGAAAAGCCATTCTTGAACGTCGCTTGCAGACCGATTCCCACATCGGCCTGATGCACCGCGCCGGACTGATCGCGAAGGCGATCGGCATTGACGAACAGGCCAAAGTTTTTTAACTGCGCGGCTGCACCGCCCAAGAACATAAAAAACGAGGGGCCCTGCACGTCTGAATCCGCCGTGAACCCGTCGATGGGATTGTAGTTCGGTGTGATCTGCTGCTCGGCGATGTTCACTTCGTAGTTCGGTTTATGAACGTCGACGAATCCGATGGAATCCTCGGCGTGTCCGCCGGGGACCCAACTGCCTTGCTCGAGTCCCTCGTTCAATCCCCAGACGAAGCCGCTCTTCAGGTCGCGACCGGCGGCGCCGAACTCGTTTGTCGCATCGCTTCCGAACAAACTGTGATGCGCCAAGACGCCGTCGGCCCAATAGATAAAGGTGCGGTCCTGCAGGGCATGCTTGTAGCCGTAGGCCGTATCGTCAAATTCGTTGCCGGTGGTTTGATCGAAACCGCGGAAATTGAGCAGGCCGAACGATTGATTGCCGAACGTCCCTTCCAGTTTCTCGCCGCGATCGAACGGCCCCACGGAAGGCGAATAGAATACCACATTGTTGTTAAGTTGCACGGCGCTGGCGGCATCGATGAACGATGCGCCCTGAGTAAAAAATGGGCGGTACTCCTGCAACTGCCGCCGGAACTCTTGCGGCGCGATCGTTTGCTGATCGATCTCGACATTTGAGAAATCGGGATTAAGCGTTCCGACAAAATTGATCGTGGGTGTGATTGGATAACTCAGGTCCAGTCCCGCTACACGAACGTGTTGACCCTCAAACGTGCCGTTAGCCTGTTGAAAAACGTTACGGTCGCGCCCGGCGCTTCCCAACGCGTAGACCTCCGCGCGCGCTTTCGGGACGAACCGCACGCAACATGGATGGCGTTACGGCGATGTCCGTCCACTGTGCCCAGTAGCGTGCATCGGTGAACGAGGGCCAGCCGTTTCCGGGCGGTGCCGCCTGCATCAAGCCATCGAAGGCCCAGGTGTATTGCTCGGCGTCGGCTGCCACGTTGCGGATGAAGTTTACGCGCCAGGTTTGCTTTGAGCCGGGATGGATGCGCATGGCGCGCAGCGGGATGATGAGCACCGCGCTCCAGTTTGAGCCCGTGACCCTGGCCGCCGCTTGCCATTGCGGGCGGTAGCGCGCGTTCTCGCTGGCCTGCTGGTAGCGCACGCCGCGCGGCGTAACCTCAAAGAAGTAGACCTGGCTTCCGGCGCCGCTGGTGTCGATGCCGACCCCTACGAAGTCGTCCAAGCCGAAGCCGACGTCGTTGGTTCCCTGCGTCGCAGTGACGGGAACGTGGTTTTGCTCGGCCTGAAAGCGGACGTACAGATTCTGTGCGTCGTAGAGCATCCATATCGAGGTCTTGTGCGGCGCTGCCACGCGGGTCGTGACGTCCTGAAAGCCGCCGGGTTGGGGCATCGCGCCTTGCTCCCACTCCGGGTCGGCCGCCATAGGGTCAAGCGGCAGCGCATGTGCCGCCACGCTTGCCTTGAACGCGTCGCGCTGCGTCACGGCCGCCTGCGCAAAAGCGCTCCCAGCCCCGAGGGCGAAGAGAAGTAGGGCGACTGAAGCTAGGTTGCGCATGCGCTGGTAAGTATAGCGGCAAAGCCGTCTTTGTACGTATGAAAAAGTCATCAATTATCGGGCGCGTGAATGGGAGCGAATGAAATGACGACATACCGGTTCGGACCGCTGCGGCTTGATAAAGAGCAGTTGCTTCTTTCGGCGAACGGCGAGGCGCTCTCACTGGGGCCCAAAGTGGTTGAAACGCTGCTGGCCCTCGTCGAGCACCCGCAGCAACTGGTCACGAAGTCCGAATTGCTGGAGCGCATTTGGCCCGAGGGATTTGTCGAAGAGGCGAATCTTGCCCAGAACATTTACGTCATTCGCAAGACGCTCAAAGCGCATTGGCCCCAAGGCGCTATCGAGACGGTGCCGCGGCGCGGCTACCGGTTCGCGGGCAACGTAGCCGTGGAGACTGCCCATGCAGGGCAGCCGGCGCCACCGCGGCGGCGGCCGCGGCCGCAACGCTTAGCCGCGGTTGCAGCGATGGGCTGCGCAGTCGTCATTGCTACGCTCGTGAGCGTGCTGGGCATTGCCGGTTCCCATCCGCAATCGCGTGCCGCGGCCGGACTCTCCTCTTCGGGTGAACGGCTCTATACCATGGGGCGCTATTACTGGAACCAGCGCACCGCCGCAGGCATCGCAAAGAGCGAGCGCTATTTTACCGCAGTCATCGCAGAGGATCCGCGCGATGCGCGCGGCTACGCCGGGCTCGCTTCGGCATACGCCATTCAGGGGGACTACGGTTACGGCAAACTCCATCAAAAGGAGGCCATCTCGCGAGCGGCTGCCTATGCGCGCAAAGCGCTCTCGCTCGATCCCCAATCGTCCGAAGCCTATGCGGTTCTGGGCCTAGTCAGCGTCGATCGCGGGCGAATGGATCAAGGGTCTGCGCTTTACCGCAGGGCGCTCGCACTGGATCCGCGTAACGCCGCGGCCCGGCAATGGTACGGTGCGGCGTTACTTTTGAGCGGGAAGGCCCTCGCAGGGTTCGACGAGCTTCAGAAGGCGGCCGATCTGGATCCCGAATCGGTTGCGGCAACGGATTGGCTCGCGCATGCCGCCTTTATCTCGCGCCGCTACGGCGACGCCGTAGCCTACGCGCGTCAAGCGTTGGACCTCTCGCCGCAGCGCTATGGCGTTTATCAAACGATCGGCATGGCGTACGAAGCGCTCGGCAACGAGCGCGCCGCGATCTCCGCATACAAAAAATACGCGCGCGGATGTAAAGCGTGCGGATACGATGCCGCCGCATTACTGGCTCATGCCTATGCGCGCTCGCACGATTTTTCCGAAGCCCAAAGCGAGCCTGGAATTGCGCGGGACGGCATGCCGCTGCACGAAGTATCCACCGATAACATGGTCGCCGCACTCATTGTGATGGGACGCAAGACCGAAGCGCTCGACATGCTGCGACGCGGGAAGTTGGACGAACCAGCCGCCCTGATCGCGATCGATCCGCGCATGGATGCGCTGCGCGGCGATGCGCGCTTCCGTCTTTACACGCGAAGCCCGGGCTAAGATGGTGCGCGCCGTTCCGGATCCGGACGCGCCGCTCACGCGTGCGTTGCAGACGCATGCCGCGCAGGTAATGCGCGAGGGCACGGTTCCGGAACTGACCAAGGAACTGTGCGCGGCGCTGGTTGCGGGTTTGACGTTTTGTACGCCCCTGCTGGTGGAACATCGCGCGAACGCGCGCCGGTTGGGCGCAGCGACGGTGCTGCTGAACGACCTGTGGGACAGTGCGCAAAGCCCCGAATATACGGACGCTCAAAAAGCCGCGTTCGCGGCGGCCGTTGCCCTTACGCGCGAACCGCGCGGATTGCCCGACGCCGTTTGGGCCGCTTTGGCACGTCATTTCACCGATCAGGAGATCGTGGAGGTGCTCTGCGCTATCGGGCTTGCCAACTACCGGGCACGTTTGTGGAACGCGCTGCGCTTTTAGGCGGGGCTGGTTTCGGCACGCGCGAGCGCGCGTTCGGTTTTGATCATCCGCGTTTTCGATAAACGGTCGTGCAGATAAAGCCGCGAGAACGGACTGAGCGGAAAAATGATCCAAAACAACAGCAGTCCCGAGAGATAGCGCCACAGACTTTGGCCGACACCGGGTTTACTGAAATCGGTCTGCACGACTTTGAGCCCGACGATCATCATGCCCGGCGTTTGACCGGCCAGCGCCACAAGCAAACCGAAGTACAAGCACGCCTCGAACGGTACGAATGCGCCGGCCGCTCCGCTTCGAAGCGAGTTCCACGGCAGCGCCCAACTGTTGCTCCACGTCACGCCGTCTTCGTGCACGCCGATAGGCCCGAGGGCAAAGAGCCCGCTGAGGGCTTGACCAGCGGCTCCGATTGAGATACGGACGTTTTTCCGCGATGCGTCTGCACGCTAACGACCGGCTGCGCTGTGACTCCTACGAGCGTGGTTACCAGCGCCTGCACGATGATCCAATCGATCAGCAGCGCGCTCATGCGCCGCCACCAGCCCGCAAGATCGCTCTTGGTGACGCGCATCCCGCGCGATTCGGGAAGAAGCACGGGCTCCTGGTTGGCCTCCTGCACGAAGCGTTCTTCGTGCCTGCGGTAGAGTTCGGTTGCGAAAAACTCGCGCATCGCGTCGATGCGCCGCGTCGCATACGGCATTGAGCCCAGTATTTCGCCCATGCGCAGCACCGAGTCGGCGTTGACGTCGCGGCCTTGTTCGGCAAAGACGACATGATCGATCTTTCGCCCGAACGCATGAAACGAGGCAACGATGATGGCCCGCATCGCTGCATCGAGCGAACCGCAGCACAGCAGGCCCACGCGGTCGCAGGTCAGACTCGGTGCGCCGCAGCCAGGCGCCGAAGATCAGCGAGACGATTGCATTCTCGTTGCCGTTTACGCTCAGCAGCGAGGTGAAGCGCGCGTGGCCCGAGGCGATGTGCCCTAATTCGCGCCCGATCATGAACGTGAGCTCGTCATCGCGGAAGTGTTCTATCCAATTGCTGGAAATGACCAGCGAATACGGATCACCTAGGCCCACGGTGACCAACGGAACCACCGGGTCGTCGCGCACGAAGACCATCGGCATAGGCAGTTGCAGTGCGGCGGCGCACTGCTTGACGATTGCAAACACGCGCGGATACTGCGATGCGTGCACGCGAACGCTGCTGCCCACAAGGCGCCCGCGCGCCAAAGTGACGTAGATCATGGCGATGACGCCCAAGACGGCGATCTGGGAGGGGTGGATCTCTTCCCGAAGCACGAACCCGATAGCCGCTGCCGCCGGAAAAGCAAACAGCAGCGTTAGGAAAAACGCTAGCCGCTCGCCGCTGTATGTAAGGGAGTAAGGGCCCCTGAAGAGGTCGCGCATGCAGTTTTAATGCCTCGCCCGCCGTTTCGCTTCACGATGTACATTTCCCGGTCGGCGATATCGATGAGTCCCCGCGCAGACGCCGTGCATTCGGGGTAGATCGCAACGCCGATGCTCACTCCCACCCGGCAATCTACGGCGCCCGACAGGTGGAACGGCACCTCAAAACTTTGCAAGATCTTGCGTGCGGCAAACTGCACGTCGTCCCGGCTGCGCACCTGATCCAGCACGACGACGAACTCGTCGCCGCTCATGCGGGCCACCGTATCGCCTGCGCGGACGTGATGGCTCAAACGGGAACCGACCGCTTCTAAGACCTCATCGCCGCTGGCATGTCCGAACGTGTCGTTGATGCCTTTGAAATTGTCGACGTCCAGAAAAAGCACGGCGCAGCCCGTGCCGTTCAACTGCGCGCGCGTGAGGGAGGCGTGCAAACGCTGCTCCAAGAGCGTGCGGTTGGGAAGTTTGCTCACCGGATCGTAATGCGCGAGATGCGAGAGGCGCGCTTCCGTCGCCTTACGGTCGGTGATGTCCAAGAGGCTGCCGACCCGCGCATAGGCAATGCCGTCTTCGCCGTAAATGACGCGCGCCTGTTCTTGAACGTGCCGCGGCGAGCCGTCTTCGCGCACGATGCGGTGGTCGAAGCGGTAGCCGGTGCCGGCGATCTCTCCCTGGCGCACGGCGTTCGAGACTTGCTCGGCGTCTTCGGGATGATCGTAGGAACGCACGTCGATAGCACGAGAGCGGTCGGTTAGGCCGAAGATCTCGTACAGGCCGGCCGACCAGAGCGTGACGCCGGTGCGCAAATCGGTGCGCCAGGTTCCGAAGCCGCAGACGCGTTCGACTTCTTCAAGCGTCTCAAGCTGCCAACTGCCGGAAGCCTCGCCGATACCGGGGACGGCGCGGCCGGCGACGCCGTTGATAACGCCCGCGAGATCGTACAGCGGTTCGAGCTCGACGCGCATCCGCATTCCGGCGCGTTCGGTTTCAAAATTCATGCGATCGCCGTCGAGCACCCATTGATGCGCAACCAGCATCATGCCGAACGGATCGTCTTCTTGCCAGAGTTCGCCGACATGGAGACGGGTGGGGCAACCATCGGGGAAGAGCAGATCTCGAAGCCGAGCCGATAGCGAGGAAATCTGCAAATCGGTTCCGGTTGTCCACAACAGATCGCGATCCGTCATTTTTTGCCTCTCCATGTCAAGCGAACTCTGCAAGCATGGTAGCCCGCGCGCGGCGGCCGGGGCATCCGGGGAAACCCTCAATTCTGCTGGGGGCCGCAGGGCGAGTGTCCGAAATAAGAGAGGATGGGTACCGGCAGCGCGGCTTTGGTGGGCCGCTTAGACGAACTCGCCTCTCTGCGCGCCGCCGCGCACGCGCTTGCCAATAAGACGGGACGGGTCGTTCTGCTCGAGGGCGAGGCCGGGGGCGGCAAGACACGGCTCGTGGAGGAGCTCGCTCCTGCCGCGGTCGCCGGAGCCCTGGAGTACGCCGGCGCGCCCTACGCGCCGATCCGCGACTTGCTGCGCGCCCTTCAAGCCCGTGCGCCGCGCGTGCTTGAGCGGGACCCGGAGCTTGCCGAGTCACTGCGGCCGGTGCTTGAACTCGAGCCCGCTCAGGGCCGCCGCCAAGTGCTCGATGCCGTCGTCAAAGCGCTCACCAAGTATGCCGGCACGTCCGGGTTGGTGGTGGCCGTCGACGACTTGCATTGGATAGACGGCGCGTCGGCCGACGTACTGGTGCACCTGGCGCGCACGATTGCCCGCCTGCCCATCTTGCTGGTGCTCACCTACCGCGCGGCCGAAGCGGCCCAGCGCGACGAGTCGCGCGCCTTGATTGCCAACCTCACGCGAAGCGCGACGGCGACGATTACGCTGCGCTCGCTGAGCGATGCGGAATCGATGCTGCTCATCCAAGAGGCCAGCATCATCGCGCTTCCGCTGGAACTGCGGCGCTCGATCTGCGAGATGGCTCAGGGCAATCCGCTGCTGCTGCTCGAGTCGACGCGCCATGCAAACGCGGGGCCTGCAAGCGGAATCTCCTCACTGCCGATGTCGCTGCAGGCGCTCGTTCACGATCGTCTTTCACACTTCGACCGGTCCGAGCGGGAAGTGCTCGGCGTGTGCGCGGCGATGGAGGTCTTCGATCACGTTCTCGTAGCGGAGATCGCGCAGATTTCCGAGGAGCCGCTGATCAAGACACTTCGCAAGGCGCGCGATCTGGGGTTAATCGGCGAGAGCGGTTCGCGCTTCGTTTTCCGTCACGCGCTGATCCGGCGGGCCATTGCCGACGATTTGCTTGCCTTGGAGCGCTCGGCGCTTCATTCGCGTATCGCAAGGCGGTTGGAAAAAAGCAGCGAGGTGCGCGGCTTGAACGCGCGGCTTGCGTATCACTATTGGATGGCCGGCGAGAGTCGGAACGCCGAACGGTACAATCGAATGTGCGCGCGCGATGCCATGGCCGTGTATGCGTTCGACGATGCGGCCGTGTTTTTCGAACGGGCCATTGGCGGCCGCGATATGAACGAGGACGTGTTCGAACTGTACGAAGAGGCTCGCACAGGCGTACGAGCGCGCGGGGCGCCACAGCAACGTGATGTCGCTTTGCCGCCGGCTCGTTGCCTATTCGCGAGCCAATCGCGATCCCGCGCAGACGGCGCGATTGTGCATCAGTCTCTCGCGCGCGTGTTTTCAAGCGCTCGACGACGACGGCAGCATTGCAGCGGTCAAAGAGGCATTAGACCTTGCGGGACCGCACGGCAACGAAGAGTTGCGTTTTGAGTTACATGCACTTTTGGCATGGTATCTGGTGCATCTGCGGCGCCTTGGCGAAGCGCGCGGAGCCCTGGCTGCTGCAAACGAATTGCTCGCAGCCGGCACCGGCATTCCGCTCGTGCGCTACCACGAGGCGTGGGCAGCGCTTGAGGTGCACGCTGCGGATGGCGGCGACTGGAAACAGCATACGGAACGTGCGATCGCCCTTGCGATGCCGATGGATCCCATCGCGGCGATGCACCGTTTCGCAAACGGAATCGCGCTCTCGGTGGCCTCCGAGATCGACGACTATTCCTACGCGTTCGAACTCTTCGAGCGGATGCAGCCGCTCCAGGACGTTGTGGGGGAGCAAAATTTCGTTCCGGTTATGCACGTGAGCGTGCGGCTGCTTTTCGTATGCGGCAGGCTCGCGCAAGCGCGGCAGATGCTCGGCCGGATGCTTCCGTTTATGAATGACGGGGCCATGTACGCCTGGCGCGCGGCGTCGGTCGGGATTCCCCTGGCATTGCGCACCGGCGACGAGCACCTCTTGCGAAGCTGCACGCGTTCGCGCTTGCTCGAGGAAGTGTTCGCGTCCAAAGACCCGGTCGTATTCGGTCCGGTCGCCGCCGGCGTTGCCGAACATATGCTCGCGCAGGGGCGTGCCGGCGAGGCCGTCGCGCTCATCGAGCGAACGCTCGCTCGCATCGAGAGCGCGGGGAACAATTTCGAGCTCTTGCTGCTGGCTGCACGGATGGGCCCCGCACACACGATGCGGCGCGCGATTGAATTACTCCAACCGTGGACGCAAACCAGCCGCAGTGCGCAAGCGGTAATGGAACTGATTCGCGCCTACTCGCACACAGGCAAGGAACGTATTCTGCACGCGCAGGCCGCCGCCGCGCTCTTTGCCGCGTTTCCCTGGCCGCTGCATCAGGCGCAGGCGCTCGAACTCGCGGGCGACGCCGAGGGCGCGCGGCAAATCTATGTGGCGTGCGGCGCGGCTTGCGAGGCCGAACGCGTGGGCGCACTTGCGCATCGTGCCTGCGCACCGCCGGCACTCTCAAAACGCGAGTCGGAAGTTGCCATGCTAGTGGCCCAAGGTCGGTCGAACCGCGCCATTGCCGACGAGTTGGTCCTGAGCGAGCGCACCGTGGAGAATCACATCGCCTCGATCTTCACGAAGCTCGGCATGCGTTCGCGCGCCGAGATTGCCGCGCTGGTGGCAAGGGAGAACGCGCGGGCCGTTTAAGAAGCAGGGTCTTGACCTCTGCGAGCTTCCAGAAAGGTGCGCCAGCGATGCCCTACGAGAAACCCGGCGGCCCAACGCCTCCCGGCGGCGAGGACGATGCCGCGGACGACGAAGACTAGGTTCCAGCGGCGCCCACCCGGGCGCCGCAATCTTTTTTCGCGGGACGGGTTGACAAGGCTCTCTAATGTGTTATTGTACTAGTGTACTAGTACGACAGCAAAGCGGTACGAGTACGGAAAGCCAAGAGGAAAATCGCATGACACTGAACCTGAACCGCCAAGTCCCGGCCAACCGTGGCGAGCAAAATCGCCCCTCGTTCCCTCTCCAACAGCAACCGGGCAGCCTGTTTCTGGGCTGGGGTCCGAAGCTCTAACCGGCTTCCTCCGATGCCTGCCGTTTTAACGATCGATACCCGCAGCGGCGTGCCGATCTATCTTCAAATCATCGAACAGGTCAAGCGCTCGGTTGCAATCGGCGTGCTGGCTCCCGGCGAGCAGCTCCCGACGGTTAAGCAACTGGCGCTGGACCTTACGGTGAACCCCAATACGGTCGCCCGCGCCTATCGCGATCTTGAGCGCGACGAAGTTATCGAAACTGCACCCGGCCGCGGCTCTTTTGTTCGCGGCAATGGTGTCGTGGACGCTGCGGTTTCGGCGGCAAGTGACGTCAGCGCGCAAGCCTTGATGCAAGCCGTCCGCGAAGCGAAATCGATCGGTCTGCAGCCCGCGCAACTGCGCAAACATTTTGAAGCCGCGCTCAAGCGGTGGTTTCCGGAGGAAGCATGAGCATCAGCATTCAGCATTTGACCAAACGGTACGGCTCGTTCGCCGCCGCCGACGACGTGAGCATCGAAATTCCCGACGGATCGGTTTTCGGGCTGCTGGGTCCCAACGGCGCAGGCAAAACGACAACGTTCAAATGCATGCTCGGGCTGGCGACGCCCTCATCGGGAACGATCCGCTTCGACGGGCAAGCCTTATCGCCGCAAACCTTCGAGGAACTCGCGTACGTTCCGGAGCGCAGCGTGTTGTACGATTGGATGACGGCGGGCGATCATCTGGAAGCGCAGCGGCGCGCGTTCAAACGCTACAATCCCCGCCGCGCCGCCGAACTGATGCAGCTCTTCTCGCTTGATTCGCGCAAGAAGGTCCGCGCGATGTCCAAAGGCATGCGCACGGCGCTTTCGGTGGTGATGGCCTTTGCGCTCGAACCGCGTACGATGGTTCTAGACGAGCCGACCAGCGGTCTCGACCCGGTCAACCAACGCTCGGTTCTCAAATTGATTATCGATGCGGCCGCCCAAGGATCGACGATCGTTCTCTCCTCGCATCAAATCGGGCAGGTTGAGCGCGCGGCGGATCATATCGCGGTACTCAAAGGCGGCCGCGCCGTGCTGACCGGCGCCGTCGACGATCTCAAAGCGGGCTCGAAAATTATCGAAGGCATCTTTCCTTCGGACAGCATCACGGTCAACGGTCTGGCTTCCGACAAACGCATCAGCCGCGTCGAGCGAACGGGCCGTATCTTACGGCTCACGGTCAATGCCGGCGGCGACGAGTTTGCCTCGCAGCTCTCGGCGATGGGCGCGCAGAGCGTGCGGATCGTGGACTTAAATCTTGAAGACATCTTCCTCGACGCAGTCGAGGGCGGTCAAACGGCCGACATCGTTGAGAGTGTATAACATGTCATATTACGTTGAAATGCTCCGCGCAAAACGCGCGCTGGTTATTGCCGGGATCATTCTGGGGCTATTCCTGGTCACCACGGCGATCGTTCGCTTCTCGATTCACGGCAACGACGTTCGTTCGTGGCCCGGCGAGTTGACCGGCTCGCCGACGGCGCACGTTACGCAGACGAAGGCTGGCAGACGGCACGACCCGGACCGTCGTTGACGATCCCGCGCGCTCGACGCACGCGATCATCGTGCAGGGCGGCAAAACGCTCACAATGGATATCACCGAGCCAAGCACCTCCAACTCGCGCGAGAACCACATGTCGATGGGCAGCATGAACCTGAACGAAACGACGTACGACGGCGGAAAAATGCGTCACGTAACGATGTCGTACGTTCCGGGCGTACCCTCTTTCGATATCGGCATCTTCGCGGTTTGCACGATGATCATCGGGTTGCTCGTTGCCACCATTCTGGGCGGCGTTCTCTCAAAGGAAAACGACGGACACTTGGAGCTCGCCTGGACCAAGCCGTTTTCTCGCGACGTCTATGCACTGGGCGCGTTTGGCGTCGACATTGCGACAATCGTTCTCTCTCAGATCGTCACCGGAGCCGTCGGCTTGCTCATAACGCTCATGTTTTTCGTGCCGGCGTTTTCGGCCGGTCCGAATTCGCTTGCGATGGTCGCTATCGCCCTGTTAGGGCCCATCGCATGGTTCGCCATCATCACGGCTGCCAGCGCTTCGATCAAACGTGGTCCGGGTCTGGTGATGGGCCTTGGCTGGGTTGCTGCCATCATGATTCCCGCAATTGCCGCGTCCTTGCAAGGACTGGCCTCGATCAACCCGGTTGCAGCCGCCTTCCACGCCATCTTCAAAACGCTCTCGTATCTCGATCCGATTACGTACTTCTCGTTCAACATTCGCGGAAACCAAGTTGCAACGGGCACCGGCCTGCCGCTTATGACCAGCGTTGCGGCACTTGCCGCCCTCGCCCTTGGGTATCTCGCTCTTTCAGTGGTGCAATGGCGCCGCGTGGAGGCTTAATTCGATGGAACTCTTTGGCACCAAGTTCTCCATTGCGCTGGGCGCGTGGAAGCTGCGCTTCGTCCTAATGCTCGAGGACTGCGAAGAAGAAGCGATGCCGCCTGCCTATTCCCGCACGGGATCCGGCGCACCGCATCATTTCACAACACGAACGACGTCACGTGCGAGGGCGCAAGGTACTTAAACTTGCCATCGGTGATGTTGTAAAAGTAGACGACGGGGTCGATCGGATCGCCGCTGAAGTCGAACTGAAAGTTGCCGGCAACGGTGCTATACGATGACGGCGACTGCAACGCCGTCATCGTCGCCAAACGGCTTGTGGCACCCGTGCGTTTCGCCGCCGCAATCACGATCTGCGCTGCGGCGTAACCGAACGCCGAGAGTGCCGTAACGGTGTAGCGGGCGCGAAAATCCGCGAGCATGTTGGCAAAGTCGGGCGCCCGGTCGAGCGGCGGCATCGAGGTGGACACCAGCGAGAGCGCATCGGCGTAGGCATCGAGCGCGGGCTGATTGTAAAAGCCCTGCGAGGCACCGAACGCGCCTTTGTAGCCCGCCGCTCGCAAAGCGGGAATCAGCGGCCCGAGCGACGCGGTTGCCCCGCACAAATAAATGTAGTCCGGGTTTTTGGTCTTCAACTGCGCGGCGGCCAAATTGTAGTCGGGTTTATCAAAGGCAAAGAGATACCCGAGCGCGCTTAAGTGCGAGGCCTTGCTCTGGTTGAAAAATCCTTGCACGACGTCCGGACCATAATCTCCGGTTTGCGCAACGGCTATCGCGAGCTTGGGTTTGACGCGGCGCGCGATAAAGTCGGCGGCGGCTTGGCCTTCGGCCGAATCCTTCGTCGGCAGGCGCCATACGTTGCGGTAGCCGCGGGCCGTGACGGCGTCCGCCGTCGAGCCCGGAACCAGCAGCGGCATCTCGGCCTGCGCGTAATTTTGCAGTGACGCCGCTATCAGCGCGCCGTCGTAACCGCCGATAGTGGCAATGACCGTGGGATCGGCAGCGGCAAACTGCACGTTAACCATCGACTGCGCGAGCGCGTCCTGATCGTCGAACGTCCGCATGGCATAAGCAGGGCCGAACGTTCCGGACTGCTGATTGATCTCGTCAATGCAGGCCTGCACGCCGCCGGCGATCTCCGTGCCGGCGCGTGCCCCGTTCCCGGTAAGCGGAACATTCACGGCTATCGTGAGCTGCTGCTGAAAGCGGCCGTTGACTTGCGCTCGAACGCTCGCCGGTAGCGCGGCTGCGCTCAGTGCCGCCGTACCCGATAAAAGAAAACGTTGCCGGTTCATCCTACCCTGCCTAACGAGAAACTCAAAGCCGTCGTCACCAAAAAGACGACCGAAAACGTCATGTTGCCGATGAAAACGCGCTCGTTTAGAACGAAAACGTTCGGCGAATCCTTTAGCCAAAGGTACTCCAGAACCACCAGCGCCGCCGCGGCCAGCAGGCCTATGCCGTAAATGACGCCGGCTTGCGCCAGAATGCCGGCCAAGCTGAGCAGCACGAACATCGCGGCATGCAGCGCGAGCGGCAACGTGCGTCCGCTGCGTTCGCCGAAGACCGCGGGCAGCGAGTGAATGCCTTGCTCGCGGTCGACCGGCAAATCCATCAGCGCATATAAAACGTCGAAGCCCGCAACCCAGAAGGTGACGGCAGCAAACAGCAGGAGCGCGGGCCAACTCACCGTTCCCGCAATGGCGATGAAGGCACCGAGCGGTGCCAGCCCGTCAACCGCTCCAAGGACGAAATGCGTGAGCCACGTGAAGCGCTTGCAGAGCGGGTAGAGCAAAACGCCGGCAGCGGCGAGCGGCAGCAATTTCACGCAAAGCGGATTGAGTTCCCAAGCCGCCAGCACGAGAACGGCAAGTCCCGCGATTGTCGCTGCAATCATAACGGCCGGTTTCATGGAACCCTGCGCGAGCGCGCGCTTGGCCGTACGCGGGTTGCGCGCATCGATGTCGCGATCCAGGTAGCGGTTCGCCGCCATCGCGGCGGTTCGCGCACCCACCACCGCAACGGTGATCCAGAGTATCGCACGCGCTCCCGGCATGCCGGCCGCGGCAAAGAACGCGCCGACGTAGGCAAACGGGAGAGCAAAGAGCGAGTGCTCGACGCGGATCTCGCGCAAAAACGATCGGGTGGCTATCACGATCCTTGCCCCGACCACGAATCGATCGCCCTCTTGATGCGGTCAAGCCCGTACTCTTTCCAACGTGCGCTCACCGTGGCGCGCGTCTGCTCGTCCATGACCATATCGGGCGGCCATTCGCGCGTGTAGCCCTCGGCCGCGCTCTTTCGCGTTGCGTCAACGCCGATCTTCATACCGAGCGCGGGCGTGTACGAGCCGTGATCCAAATCGTCGACCGGCCCGGGCATCATGACGACGTCATGCTGCGCGTCTAAATTATTGAGCACGAACCAGGCGGCTTGCCGGGGATTCTGCACGTCCACGTCTTCGTCCACGATAACCAGCAGACGCGTGAGCATCATCATATGCCCTAATCCCCACAGCGCGTTCATCACCTTCTTGGCGTGGCCCGGATACGACTTTTTGATCGAGACAATGGCAAGGTTGTGGAAGCCGCCCTCAACGGGCAGATTCATATCCACGATCTCGGGCACGACCATTTGCAGCAATGGAAGAAAAAGCCGTTCCGTCGCTTTGCCGAGCCACGCGTCTTCCATCGGCGGCTTACCGACAACAGTGGCGGCGTAGATTGCATCGCGTCGGTGCGTGATGCACTGCACGTGAAACGTCGGATACGTGTCGGCCAAACTGTAGACGCCGGTGTGATCGCCGAACGGGCCTTCCGTGCGCAAATCCGTGTTATCCACGTACCCTTCCAGAACGAATTCGGCGTCGGCCGGGACTTTGAGATCGACCGTCTTTGCTTGCACGAGCCGCACGGATCTGCCGCGCAGCAATCCCGCAAAGGCGAACTCGTCAACCACCGGCGGAAGCGGCGCGGTGGCTGCGTACGTTAAGACCGGATCTGCACCGATTGCTACGGCGACCGGAATGCGATCGCCCCAAGCGCTTGCGTGCGCGCGGCCTTGCTTGTGCCGTTGCCAGTGCATGCCGGTTTCGCGTTCGTTGTACACTTGCATGCGGTACATCCCGACGTTGGGGCGTCCGCTCTTAGGATCTTTCGTAATAACCAACGGGAGCGTAATGAACGGCCCGGCATCCATCGGCCAGGTAGTCAGCACGGGCAACGCGCGCAAGTCGGGCTCGTTGATGACCGCGTCATGCACGCTGCCAGAGGAGACCGTCTTCGGAATGGCCGCGCCGAGCGGGGCGAGGTCGAACAACTTGCCGATCTTTCCAAGGCCCGAGGAGGGAATCGAAACGTCGAGCAGCTTGCGGATGCGATCTGCCGCATCGTCGAGCGTCTTTGCATCCAAGGCCATGGCCATGCGGCGGCGCGAGCCGAACTGATTGGTGAGCACGGGAAACGCCGAACCGCGTACGTTGGTAAAGAGCAGTGCCGGGCCGCCGGCTTTCACCACGCGGTCGCTGATTTCGCTGATCTCCAGATGCGGGTCCACGGCAGCTTCGATGCGGTGCAGTTCGCCCGCGCGATCGAGCGCTTCCACGAATGCACGGAGCGAGTCGTACGCCATCGCCCCTGGGGTTAGACGCGCGGTTGGTGTTATCATGGCAGCATGCAATTTCTAGCCGTCGTACGCCGCCGCACCGAGGCCTATTCGGACGAACAGTTCGCTCCGCTGCTCGAACCCGAAGCGCAAGCGGTCCGCACGCTCTATGCTAAAGGCCTTGTGCGCAGCATGTGGAGCCGCGAAGACGTGCCCGGCGGCGTGGCGCTGCTGGAGGCCGATTCGCTCCAGCACGCGCACGAAATCGTGGAGAGCTACCCGCTCATGGAGCGCGGCATGCTCGAACTCGAGGCGCTTATTCCGCTGCGAGGCTACCGGGGGTTCGGCCCAAGAGACTGAGCAGCCGTTCTTTAACTGCCGGCCACTCGGGCGCAACGATGCTATACAAGTTGACGTCGCGTACCTGGCCATCCGGACGAATGCGGAACGCGCGCATCGTGCCTTCATGCACCGCGCCGATGCGCAGCAGCGCCGCATGCGAGCGCGTATTGATCGCCTCGGCCCTAAACTGTATGCGCTGCGCGCCCCACTGCTCGAAGCCGTAGGCGAGCAGAAGCAGTTTTGACTCCGTGTTGACGCTCGTCCGCCAGAAACGCCGCGTGAGGAACGTCCAGCCGATATCGAATTTGCGGAAAGGCTCGTCGATCTCGAGCATGCGCGTGGATCCGGCAACCGCGCCGCCGGCCCGTTCGATGATTGCAAAGGCGCGGGTGTTCGGGTCCCGCGCATCGCGCAGCCAAGCGCGGGCGGTTTCCAGCGAGGAGAACGGGCTGGACTGAAACGTGAGCTCCCACAGCGCCGGATCGTGCGCGCTCCTGACGAGTCGGGAAGATGCCGCTCGGCGAGCGGCTCGAGCCGGACGTGCTCACCCTCCAGAACGATCGTGTCTTTCACACTAGACTCGTAGCAGACAAGGTCAATAGTAACGTGACGCTATTTCGCGCGTTCGAAGTTTTTGAGGATGAGCCGGTCGCGGATGCGTTCGGGCAGAAGCGCTGCCATGCGGCGCTGCCATGCCGGCGGATTGCCCACGGGGTAACGCGCGCGCGATTTTCCATCCGTAAGCGCGCGTAGAATCGCTTGCGCAACTTGCCCGGCATCGATACCGGTGCGTTCTTCGTGCTCGGTTAAGCGCGTGAGCGCGTCTATGTGCTCGCCGTAATGTTCGAGGGCCCGGGCCGGCAGGCGTTCCATCATCTCGGGGTTTGCATCGCGGCCTTTCTGCCAAATCGGCGTCTTCACATTGCCCGGCTGCACAACGCTCACGGCGATCCCGAAACGGGAAAGCTCGATCCGCATGGCATCCGCCATTGCCTCCAAGGCGAACTTCGAAGCGGCGTAGGGTCCTAGGTACGGCGGCGCGATTTGCCCGGAAACCGAACTGACGAAGACGACGCGTCCCATACTCTGCCGCAGCAACGGAAGCACCGCCTGCGTTACTGCGAGCGCGCCGAAGAGATTCACCTCGAACTGCCGCCGGAAATCGTCGAGCGGCAGATACTCCAACGGGCCGGCAACGGCGATGCCCGCGTTGTTGACCACGCCGCAAAGCGGCAATCCGCGCGCACGAATCGCTTGCGCTGCCGCGGCGATATCCGAAGCGTTGCGAACGTCCAGTGTTATGGGTTCGAGTCCGTCGCTCTCGCGGCGCAACCGCGCCGCATCCTGCGCGGAACGCACGCCCGCAAACACCGCGAAGCCTTCTTGGGCAAGCCGCATTGCGCTCGCATGACCGATGCCGGTGGACGCCCCCGTAACCAGGACGCTTTGCGTTTGCAACGGCTAGTCGGTTGAGGACGTCATAGCTGCATCCGGCGCGGGAGGAGGCACAGCAGGTGCGCGCCGCCGTGGGGCGAGCGCGTATTTGTAGCCGAAATAGATGCCCAACCCGTAGAAGAGCGCGTCCATCGGTTGAAAACCGGCCGCGAGTACGGCAAAGAAACGATCGAGGTTGTCGATCGCAAGATCGGCGATGTTCGCATGCAGGCTGTGCGCGGCTACGACGATCGCCGCAAGGTAGTTGCCCAGCGCGCAGCCCAGCAGGGAGAGCGCCGCGGAGAGATATGCATAGATTCGCGCTTCGCTGTGTGCGAAGAACCGGATCGCGAACGCGACGGCAAAGCCGACCCCGATGGCCATGTAGCCGATTTGATACGAGATCGCTGCGGTGAGCGCTGCCCAAGCGATCGCCGCGATCAACATGGCGGCCAGACCCGCAAATAGCGAAAGAACGAAGCGCATAGAAACTCCCGGTTCACGCGGGGAACAAGAAGGGCCCGCACTACTGCGGGCCCTTCCCCTCGATACCTCGGGGTCCTTCGGACAGGTTCGGGATGGCAATGGTGGTGGCAACGTTATCCCGGTGGACGCCGGGTGCGTCGTGGACGGCGATCGCCTCCGCCGCCGCCTCCGCCTGCGTAACCGCCGCCGCCCGAGCGCGGTCCGCGATCGCCGCCGCGGTCGCCTCCGAAGTCGCCGTTTGTTGAAACGGCGCCCGCGAGCGTGGCCTTGTGCGATAGATTGACGCGGCCTTGCCCGTCGATTTCCATGACTTTGACTTTGAGCTCGTCGCCGACTTTGACGACGTCTTCAACCTTCTCCACGCGCGTAGGCGCGAGTTGGCTGATGTGCACCAGGCCTTCTTTGCCCGGAAGGATCTTCACGAACGCGCCGATGGCGATGATGCGCGTGACCTCGCCCGTGTAGACCTCGCCGACAAGGATGTCCTTGGTGATCGCCTCGACCGTTGCGCGGGCCTTTTCAGCCGACGCACCGTCGAGCGCGGTGATGAACACCTTGCCGTCGTCCTCGATGTCGATCTTGCTCACGCCGGTCTCTTCGATGATCTTGTTGATCACTTTGCCGCCGGGGCCGATGACGTCTTTGATCTTGTCCGGATTGATCTGCACGACCAGCATGCGCGGCGCAAAACTCGAGAGTTCCTCGCGCGGCTTATCGATCGTTTCGCTGAGTTTGTCGATGATGAACAGACGCGATTTCTTGGCCGCATCCATCGCTTCGCGCATGATCTGGATGGTGATGCCCTGCACCTTGATGTCCATCTGGATCGCGGTGATGCCTTCTTTGGTGCCCGCAACTTTGAAGTCCATCTCGCCCAGCGCATCTTCCATGCCCTGGATGTCGGTCAGAATGGCGTATTTGTCGCCCTTCATAATCAGGCCCATTGCAACGCCGCCGACGTGGCTCTTAATCGGTACGCCTGCATCCATGAGCGCAAGCGAACTTCCGCACACCGAGGCCATGGATGAAGAACCGTTGGATTCGAGCACTTCGCTCATCAGGCGCAACGTGTACGGGAACTCTTCCTTGGGCGGAAGGACCGGCAGCAGCGCGCGTTCGGCTAATTGGCCGTGGCCGATCTCGCGGCGGCCGGGACCGCGCATCGGGCGCGTTTCGCCGACCGAGAACGGCGGGAAGTTGTAGAAATGCATGTAGCGCTTGTCTTCGAGCGCGACGATGCCGTCGAGCCGCTGCGCATCGCTGATAGAGCCCAGCGTTGCTGCAGTGAAGACCTGCGTCTGCCCGCGCGTGAAAACGCCCGAACCGTGGACGCGCGGCACGTAGTGCACCTTGCTCCAGATGGGACGGATCTCGTCGGGTTTGCGTCCGTCGGGGCGAATCTGTTCGTCCACGACCATCGTGCGCAGTTCGTCTTCTTGCATCGATTTGACGATCTTGCTGAAGTCTTTGCCGGCCGTCGGCTCTTCGAGCAGCGCAAGAATGGCCTCGTTGCCCGCGGCGCGCGTCTTGGCTTCGTCCATGCTGATCTTACCCAGCGTGGTTTCGCGCTCGTGCTTCTCGAACACGCGCATGCCTTTGGCGACATCGTCTTTGAACGTCTTTTTCGTCCAAGCGGCGAGATCGGCGTTCGCCTTTAACAGCGGGTATTCACGTTTGGCTTTGCCGACTTTCTTTGCGAGTTTGTCGATCACCGCGACGATCTTTTTGATCTCGTTGTGACCGAACTCGACCGCGCCCAAGAAATCTTCCTCGCTGATTTCGTGCGCGCCGCCTTCGACCATCATGACGGCGTCGTCGGTTCCCGCAATCACCACTTCCATGCCGCCGGTGACGTACTCGGGCAGAGTTGGATTGCAGATGTACTTGCCATTCTCGTCGCGTCCGACGCGCACCGCGGCAACGGTCTTCTCAAACGGGATGTCCGAGAACGCGAGCGCAGCACCGGCGGCGCATACACCCAGCACGTCGGCGTCGAGCTCCGGATCGACCGACATCACCGTGGCAACAACTTGCACGTCGTTGCGGAAACCCTCGGGGAAGAGCGGACGAATCGGACGATCGATTTGGCGCGAGCTCAAGACCGCGTGTTCGGGCGGACGCCCTTCACGCTTGATGTAGCCGCCCGGAATCTTGCCGGCAGCGTACATTTTCTCTTCGAAGTCGCAGGTTAAGGGGAAGAAGTCGATGCCTTCACGAGGTTTCTCGGAGGCAGTGACGGCGCAGAGCACGACATTTTGTTCACCGTAGCGTACCAGCGCAGAGCCGTTGGCCTGCTTTGCCAGTTCGCCGGTTTCGATGACCATCGTGCGCCCGCCGATCTCTAAGGATACGGACTCAGGCACAGGATTCTCCAGAATTCTTTGATTTTTTGTTGTTTGTGAGGGCGTTCCGGTTCGTTCCGGCGCCGGGGATGCCCTTGAGCCGGGGTCTGGACGTGGGGTCGATGACCTATTATAGTGGTCATACGACCACATATTAGTGGTCGTATGACCACACATTGGTGGTCGGAGGGGTTATGAGCCGGATTTTAGACCCTGGAAAGTCGCGATTGTTCGGGACGCAGCGGCGGACCGAGGTGCTGACGGCCACGGCTTTGCTCGGGGAGTCCTACCCCCGGGAACTTGCCAGGGTCTTGAACGCGCCGCTCTTTTCGGTGCAACGCGCGGTGGATGCCCTCGAGGTTGAAGGGGTCATTGCCGGCCGTCTGATTGGTCGTGAACGGCGAGTGACGTTAAATCCGCGGTACTTTGCGATTAACGAGCTCAAGCCGCTGCTGGCACGGCTAGCGCAAGTCGATGGGCAGCTGCGCTCCGCTGCGGAAAGCTTGCGGCGGCGGCCGCGAAAAAGAGGAAAAGCGATCTGATTACGCCCGTCTCGAGTCTTGTCGATGTTGCCTTTGAGGTCTGCACGGCGCTAAATGGCCACGGCTTGACGGTTGTTTTGACCGGCGGAAGTGCCGCGACGTTCTATACCGAGCTCTACTGCTCGCGCGATGTGGATTTCGTGCTTACGTTCGGCAGCGGTGCGAACGTGCCGCCAATCTTATCCGAGCTCGGTTTCGAAGTTCGTGGCTCTCATTATGTCCATCCAAGAAGCGCTTATACGTTGGACTTTCCGCCCGGGCCGCTTGCGGTTGGGAACGCCTATCTTTCGCACTGGGAGACGGTTCACCGCGGCGATTTCGTGCTGCATGTTCTGTCACGCACCGATTCGGTCCGCGACCGCCTAACCGCTTTCTTCCATTGGAACGACCTGGGAAGTCTTCTCGTTGCCCTTGCCGTGGCGCAAAGCGGGCCTGTCGATCTGGAGCTGATTCGCGCCTGGAGCGTAAGGGAGACCGCTGGGGCCAAATTTGAAGAATTCGAGCGGCGGCTGAAGAATCCGCAGGGATGAACGTTCGCGCCTTGCTCCTAGCTCCCGCATTGCTGGCCTCACTGCCCTCACCTGCTTTGCCCCTTGCGGCGGAGCGTCCCGCGCAGGCCCCTCACGCCATGGTCGTCACCGAAGAGCACTACGCCACGCAAGCCGGAGTGCAGATCCTGCGGCGCGGCGGAAACGCCGTTGACGCTGCGATCGCTGTCGGCTATGCGCTCGCGGTTGTCGATCCGTGCTGCGGAAATATCGGCGGCGGCGGCTTTATGCTGGTGCGCATGCACGACGGACGCGAACGCTTCATAGATTTTCGCGAACGCGCTCCGCTGCGCGCAAGCCCCAACATGTATCTGGATAAGAAGGGCAACGTGGTGCACGACTTGAGCACCAAAGGCTATCTCGCCGCCGGCGTTCCGGGAACGGTGATGGGCATGGAGCGCGCGCGTGCCGAGTTCGGAACGCTCTCGCGCAGCGTGTTAATGGCCCCGGCCATCTCCTTGGCCCGCCGCGGCTTTGTTTTCAGTGCGGGCGATGCCCAGCCTTTCGGTACGCAAACGTTTGCCAATCAGCGTAACGTGCGCGCCATTTTCATGAAAGACGGGCATCCGCCGCGGCCCGGCGATCTTCTCGTGCAGACGCAGCTGGCGCACACGCTGGAGTTGATAGCGCAAGGCGGCGCCCCCGCGTTTTACGAAGGCTCGATCGCCAAAGCGGTGGCGCAGGCATCGTACCGTCATGGCGGCATGCTGGCGCTGGACGACTTCAAACAATATACGGTGAACGAAGTTGCGCCGGTCCACTGCACGTATCGCGGCTATGACATCGCCTCGGCTCCGCCCCCAAGTTCGGGCGGCGTAACGATGTGCGAGATCCTCAATATCGTTTCCGGTTTCCCGCTCGGAACGCTAGGCTGGCAATCCGCGCAGAGCGCGCACGACGTTATTGAGGCCGAGCGCCGCGCTTACGCAGATCGCAATACATACCTGGGCGACCCCGCATTCGTCGCCAATCCCGTCGCGCAGCTGCTCAGTCCGGCCTATGCGCAAAAACTTCGCGAACAGATTGCGCCCGATAAAGCCACGCCGTCCGTGCAGATCTCCCCGGGCCTGGGACCGGTTGCAAACGAACACAATCAGACCACGCACTACTCGATCGTCGATCGCTTCGGAAACGCGGCCGCCGTGACGTACACGATCAACGACGACTTCGGAGCCGGCGTGATTGCGGGCGATACCGGCTTCTTTCTCAACAACGAGATGGACGACTTCAGCAGCAAACCCGGTACGCCCAATCTCTACGGTCTGGTGCAAGGCGCGCGTAACGATATCCGTCCGGGCAAACGGCCCCTCTCATCGATGGCACCGACGATTGTGACGAAGAAGGGGGTGCTCTTCATGGTAACGGGGAGCCCGGGCGGCTCGCGCATTCCGACCATTACGCTCTCAACGATTTCGAATGTCTTGGATTACGGCATGAACGTGCAGCAAGCCGTGGATGCGCCGCGCATTCACATGCAATGGCTTCCCGACGTTCTGCAGGCGGAGCCCGGCGCGCTAAGCCCGGATGCGATGCAGTCGTTGCGAGCGGAAGGATACACGCTGCAAACGGTTTCGCAATGGGGCTCTGCGCAGGCGATCACAATCGATCCGCGCACCGGCATGCGTTACGGCGGAACGGATCGCCGCCGAAGCTCGGGATTGGCAGCGGGCTACTAGCGGCTTTCGCGCAAACCGATGCTGAAATAGCGTATGCCTGCGCGCCGTTCGTCGCCGGCAAACCAGCGAAGGTCGCCGGCGATGGGTCCCGTGAGCGATGCATCCACGTGCGCATCGGTGGCGTAGCCCAGGAGATCGCGCCGCCACAAGACGTCCGCGGTGATCCCGTTTGCAGTTCGGTACGAGAGCCAATACGATCCCGGCGTTGCCGACTGCGGCGCCGCACCGTACCGGTACACGCGCAAAGAGGGTTCCGTCGTATCTCTTGTGTTCATGGACCACGCGCGCACGGAAAGCGCCGGCGCAATTTGCCAATCCACGTAAGCGCCGGCCGAACGGACCGAACCCGTATCTAAGTTCGAAACATTTTCGTGGAAGGCGGCGACGCCCACGCGCACGCGCCGCAGATCGGTATACTCGAGCGTAGCGAGCTGCGACCCCATCGCATCGTAGGGTAAAGGCCCCGGCACGGCACCGTAGGTGTAGATTTCGGCGAACGCCGGCAAGCGGAAGGATTGCTGCCCGGAAACCTCGACCCGCCACTGTGGCGAGAGATCGTACTGAAGCTCGAACGAGGGCGCGGCAATCACGGCGTGCAGCGGGGTGTTTGTGCCCAGCGAGCCGCCGCTAAAACGAACGTCGAAAAGACCCGCAGCCGCGCGCCATTGCAGCTTGCCTTCGGCTGATTCCAAACCGGCATCAACGTGCGCCGAATCCTCGCGCCCGGCAACGGGGGCACCATCGTACACGCCACCGTCGAAGAAACCGCTCGTCGATCGCAGCCCGGCGTCGGCGAACACACGTACCGGTGTATTGGAGGCGACGCCGGATTGCACGGCCGCATCGCTCCACAGAGCGGAGATCGGCGTCGATCCGATCGCTGCAAGGTATCCGGCACGATCCGCCACCAGCTCCACGTAGGGACGCCACGATCCGGGCAAAGCAACGTGAAGGCGCGCAGCCGACATCGAGCTGTCGGAACTTGACGCATGGCCGTAATCCTCGTCGTACGCATCGGACGTGCCGAACACGTTGCCCGTAAGAATGCCGCCGCCCAGAGTCGTGGTTGCCCCCGCATCCACGCGCGCACTCGATTCGAGCGCATCTTGCGAAACCGCCGCGCCGAGCGAGAGGGGGCCCGCGGCGCCCGCAACTTGCGCGGCGCGCTCGCTTCCGGCGATCACGCTGCTCTGGAAGCCCTCACTGCCGGGCGTCTGCGTTAGAAAAACACCGCCGCCCGCGAGATCGCCGT
Organism: Vulcanimicrobiota bacterium; assembly: GCA_963702335.1. Classification (GTDB taxonomy): domain Bacteria; phylum Vulcanimicrobiota; class Vulcanimicrobiia; order Vulcanimicrobiales; family Vulcanimicrobiaceae; genus DASSRQ01. The sequence goes on from CAVPCC010000025.1 coordinate 112,365, forward strand.
AGCCTTGCTGTTCGTCGATTGCAAGTACGCCGATTGCGGCGGTGTCAAAACCGGGGATGTTTCGCAGCGGCGTTGCGCCGGCGGCGCTGTCGTAGGACGGAATGCCGTTGTCGATGAGCAAACCGCCGAAACGGCTCGCGCCGAAGAGCGAGACGCGCGGTCCGGGGAGCGCGCGTGAGGATTCGAGCAGCATTGCGTACGGCTGTAAGCTCAGCAAAGACTCCGCGCGCGCGTACGGCATGCTGCGCACGTCTTGCGCGTTCGGCAGCGGATCTTGGACGGCCGCATACCGGTATACGATTGCCGCAACGGTTCCGTCGGATGTAACCTGTACCGTCAGCGGCCTGCAGAAATCGCAGTCGATGTGCACGCTGGATGCATCCGAAATGAGCGCAAACGTGCCATCCGGCTCGCTGACCACCGTTGCACGACCGGCCTGAATGCGAGCGCCGGCGATTGGGTTGCCGAACTGATCGCGGACGGCTCCTGCGATGATGGGCACGGGCGCCGCCCCGCTTAGCGCGAGCGGCAGCAAGATCGAAAACATCGCGATGAGCCGGTATTTCACAGATTCTTCAGAGATTCGGTTATACTGAGAGTAATGTCAAGCCGTCGCGCCCGCTCGCTGCTCTTCATCGCCGTCTCAGTGCTGGCGCTTGCTCTGGGCGGCGCCGGACTGGCCGGGGCTGCCTCGATGGAGTCCGCACTCGCCGGAGCGCTGATCCCCTCGCAAGCCCCCGGGCTGCTCGGTCCGATTACGGAGAGCGGGCGCAAGGGATGGGAGTGCAAGCCCGAGATTGCGGCAAACGCCCGCAGGGCCGCCGACGCCGATCTTCCCGTTGCACCGCTTCGCTGAACGGTGAACGTCCCCCGGTTCGTTCTGGCTCTTGCGCTCGCCGCGGTCGCTACGAGCATGGCCCGCGCACAAGAATACCCCACGGGAATGCCCGTTCCCCGGACGACGTCGCTTCCGCGACTGCATTCGCTCGCCCGCCTGCGCGAAGTGCACGAACGTTTTCGGATCGGCGTCGCGGACGAAGAGCACGGTCGGTACGAGGCCGCGGTACCGGAATTCGAGCGTGTGATCGTGCTTGTTCCGCCGGAGCCGCAATTTTCCAGCGCGCAGTACGATCTGGGCATTGCGTACGCGAACACCGCACGGCTCGCCGATGCGGCGGCCGCGTTCGAACGAGCACTTGACGCAGACCCCGGGTTCCTGGCCGCGATGGCTAACCTTGTCGCGGTGGATTTGGCGATGGGCAATGCATCTGCGGCGCGTGCCGTTGCCGACCGGTTTGTGAAGGCGGCGCCGGATTCCGCGCGCGCGCTGTATTCCCGTGGGCTGGCCGCTTTACAGCAGAACGATCTTGCCGCCGCGCGATCGGACTTCTCGCAACTGCTGCACAACGATCCTCAGTATGCCCTAGCGCACTATGATTTGGGACTGACGGAATCGCGCGCCGGCAGATTTGCAGCGGCGGAGCGCGAGTTCAGCTCGGCCCTCGAATTGGTGCCGGGCTACGCGCGGGCCCGCTTTGCGCTGGGCACGGTTCTGCTGCGTGAAGGCAAGCGCGCAGATGCGCGCGCCGCTTTCGATCGCGTTGCGCGCGATCCCAACGGCGACATCGGATTGCAAAATCTCGCGCAGGCAATGCGCGATGCGATTCACGCGCCCTAACCTTTCAAACTTTTTTCACTTCTTCGCCTTACGCTCTCCTAGAGTTCATTAGGAGGGCTTTTATGAAGAGACAAATGTTCGCGCTTCTGTTTGCAGGCATTGCGTCGTTGAGCGCGTGCGGCGGTGGCGGCGGCGGCGGTAACGCTACGGTACCCGGCGGCGGCGGAGGCGGCGGAGGTCCGACCGGCGTGGGCGCGATGACCATCGGCTTTGCGTTGCCCGACGGTACTATCGGCAACGTTGCTACGCCGCCTTATGGAACCGTGGGCGGATATACGCAATCGACCTATTCACAAGTCATTGCGTTTCCGCCCGGGACGACGATAACGCTCAAGAATCTCTCGACCACCGACGAGCACACGCTCAACGTGCTGAGCACCTCGGCGTTTCCGGTAAATCCGGCACTTTCCACCGGTGCGGCCGGCGGAACAACGCTTGCGCCGGGCTACCAGAGCGGGGCAATTCCGCCCGGCGGAACGGTCTCGGTTACGCTTGCCACGGCCGGCACGTATTATGTCGGCTGCGGATTCCATTACAATGACGCCGACAGTATGCGCGATGTTATTCAGGTGAGCGCGAATGCAACGCCTGGACCGCAAGCGACACCCGTAGCCGGCGGTACCGGCGGCGGCTGCACGGGTCCCTACTGCTAATGTTCGAGCCGTTCAAGGCGGGCGTTGCGATCGTGGTCATGAGCACGATCGCAGCGCTCGCTCCTCCCGCCAAAGCGGCAATAAGCGGCCAATTGCAGCCGCGCCTCATCGATCAGAACGGACACCGGTTTGTTCTCCCCGATCTTCGGGGGCGACCGCTCATCGTTACCTTTGTGGATGCGCACTGCACGCAGGCCTGTCCGCTGATTAATGCGAGATTCGCGCGAGCGCAGGATCTTTTTGCGCAGCAGCATCTCGACGCCCGGCTCTTGACGATAACGCTCGATCCCGAGCACGACTCACCCGCAGTGATGCGCGAGCTGGCGCAGCGGTTCGGAGCTGATTCGCGACGATGGCTGTTGGCCAGCGGACCGCCGCGTGACGTGCGAACGATCATGCGGGAATTCCGCGTCGTAGCCGGTGACGAGCATACCACGTTCGTGTACGTCTTCGATCGAAACGGGGCGCTGCGCGACCGGCTGCTTGCATCCAGCATTCTTGAAACGCAGCTTGCAGTCGAATTGCACGTGCTGGCGTCAGGTAAAAGGTAGTGAAGGGGGCCGCGCTCTTGTTGTGCGCCGGCTTACTCGGCGGGTGCACCGCGGGAGGTATAGCACCCTCGGGCGGATCGAGCTCGGCTGCGATGACCATCGACGTGAACTTGACCCTCAATACGCGCGGTTACGCGCCTGATGTGCTGAATGTTCCGGTCGGCACAACGATACGCTTTAGGAACTCGGATGGTTTCGCGCATACCGCGACGCTCATTCCCGGCGCGGCCGCCTTCCCGGACGGATCGCCTTTCAACGTCTCGGCACAAACGCAAAGCGGTTCGGACGTGTCCAAGCCCTGGAGCTCGGGAACGCTCGCGGCGGGTTCATCTTCACAATCGATTCTCATCGATAAGGCGGGAACCTACCTCTATGGATGTTTCTATCATTACGGCGCGCCGATGCAAGGTACCATCGTTGCACAGTAAGAGGCGTTCGGCGGCGCTGACGTTTGCCGTTACGCTTTTGCTTGCGCTGCCGTGCACGCAGCAGGCGCAGGCCATTCCGATCTTCGCGCAGCGGTACCGCCTGCAGTGCGGCGCATGCCATTCGGTATTGCCGGAGTTGAATATGTTCGGGCGGTACTTCCGCGCGCACGGGTACCGCCTTGACGCACCCAAGCACGGAACGACGGGCATCGCGCTGCGTTATCAGATGGAGTATGAAACCGATCCCGCTGCCGGCAGCCGGCGTTTCACACCCGGCGGCGTACTGCTATCGAATGCCGATATCGGTGCCGTCAGCGCGTTCATACACTACAATTTGGGCGCGGGCGGCGGTCCAGCCGGTCTATTCCTGGGATATCTGAGCAGGTACGACGCGCATACGCAGACCACGTACCGCGCCGGACTCTTCGAACTTCCGCTCGCGCAATCGCCGGGCCAGCGATTGGACGATCTGGCATCGTACGGGTATTACGGAACGCACGTCGGCCTAAACGATTTGCCGCTGTCCTCCCCACGTTGGGGCCTGCAGGCCGAACGCGTTGCTGGATCGGCGACGTTCGACCTCGTGCTCGACCGCGGCGAATTCAAGGGCGCGGCATACGGCGGCAAGCCGCTGGATACCGGCGAAGATACTTCGCCGGCCTCTCCGAGCTCGCGCTGTTTGCGCGTGCGCCGCTGGGCATGCACTTTGAAGCCGGCACGGCATACATCACCGGAGCGCGCGACATCACCCCAGCGGGGCGTTCGTCCTTTGTGGATGGCTACCGGCGTTTGGGATTGCTCGCGCACGCATTCTCCAAGCGGTTCGATTTCCAATCGGAGCAGTGGTGGGGAAGCGATGCAAATGCCGACGGATTCGGCACGCGCTCGGGGAGCGCCGGGGGCTATGCCCGGTTCAAATACTATCCGGCGGCTCACTGGTATCTGGGCATCCGATATGATGCCTCTGCAAATCCGTTCATCTCGCGCGACATGGTCTATTACACTGCGTTCCATGTGACGCCGCACGTGCGTTTGCTTCTGCAGCAATTGCAGCCGGTGGGTTCGCGCGGACATTTCGGCGCGGCAATAACGGTAGGAGCGCCCTGGCCGCCGAACCTTTAGGGATGCGCATTTTGCTGATCGAGGATAACGCCTCGGTCGCTGCCGCGATCGGCGAGATATTAGCGCGCCGCAAGTATGCGGTAGACATTGCCGCGGACGGCGACGAAGGCCTGGACCATTTGCTGCGTGGGATCTACGACGCGGCTATAGTGGACGTAGTGCTGCCCAAGCGCGACGGATTCTCGGTCATTCGCGACGCGCGGGCGCAGGGCGTGCAGACCCCGCTGCTGGTACTTACCGCGCGAGACGCGGTGGAAGATCGCGTGTCCGGTCTGGACAGCGGCGCCGATGACTACCTAATCAAGCCGTTTCAGGAGGACGAATTGCTCGCGCGGGTTCGCGCCGTGACGCGCCGCGGCGAGCGCCCGGTCACGCAATCATTGCGCGCAGGCGACATAGAAATCGATCCGGTGGGCCGGCGCGTCACGTGCGCGGGAAAACCCCTGCCGCTGGGCTCGACCGAATTCCGCATGCTCGAGCTCTTCATCCGCAACGCCGGTATCGCGCTCACGCGCGACCAGTTGCTCGAACGGTTGTGGAATTATGACTTTGACGGATCGAGCAATATCGTGGACGTGTATGTGAGCCAGCTGCGCCGCAAGCTCAAGCGTGCCGGCGCCGCCGGCATGATCGAGACGGTGTGGGGCGTGGGCTACAAGTTCGACGCATGATAGCGCGTCTCACGCTGCGTTATCTGCTGCTCTTTACCGTGGTGCTCGTCGCGCTGAGCGCCGGCGGCTACGAGTTTCTGGCGCGCGAATATTCGGCGCTGCTCGGGCCCGCGTTGGCGACGCCCGAAGGCGGGGCCGCCTACGCCGCCGCGTTGCGGCGCGTTGGGCTCACGATCGGCGCTTTTGATCTTCCTTTGCTGGCATTGTTCGGAGCGGTGTCGTGGATGCTCGCGCGCTCCTCGCTGGAACCCCTACTGCAGGCGCAGGAACGCGAGCGCGCTTTCGCTGCCGATGCCGCACACGCTCTTCGCTCGCCACTGGCCACGATTGCGACGCTCGCGCAGGCCGAATCTGCGCAAGCCGATCCAAGGACCGCGCGGCAGTTTGCCATCATCACGCGCGCTGCACTTGACGCCTCGGCCGTTGTCGGTGACTTGCTGACCTTGGCGCGAAGCGCGCGCGACGGCGCATTGGATCGCGAACCGGTTGACGTTGCTGCCCTGCTGGCGGACGTCGCGCGCGAGTACGCCGTCCAAGCCCAAGAGCGCGGCATAGCCATCGCGGTGATTTCCTCAAGCGCAATCGTTGAAGCCGACGAGCGCCGCCTGCGCGAATTGGCGCGCAATCTTCTGGAAAATGCCCTGCGTCATGCGGCATCGTCGGTGCGGGCGGAAGTTCGGGTGACCGACGGCGAGGCGTGGGTGCTGGTCAGCAACGACGGCGAACGCGTTGCCGATCGGGAGAAGAGTAAGATCTTCGAGCGCTTCTATCGCTCGGACGCCCAGAGCGGGGGCAGCGGCCTAGGCCTGGCAATCGTCGCGTGGGTTGCACGGGCCCATGGCGGCAGTGTCAGCGTCCGGGACGCACAGCCCGGCGGCGCCGAGTTCGTTGTGCGCCTTCCCCTGATGGCTAGCCCTTCGTAAAGGCCTTCAGAGATTCTTCATGCTTGCACGCTTGAATACTAAGCATGCGAACGATTCTCATAGCCACCATTGCCCTGCTCGTTCTCGCATTCGCAGGTGCGCGCGCCGCGGAGCGGAGCCTGGTGGTCAAAATCGCCGCCATGAACGGCAGCGGCGAGAACGGCACCGCGACCTTCATCGCACAGGGTGACCGTACGCTGGTCGTCGTGGACCTGCAGAACGGCACTGCTACCCGTCAGCCCAGCCATTTGCACGACGGAACGTGCGATGACTACACGCCGCGTCCGGCCTATCCGCTTTCCGACGTCGTCAACGGCCGATCGCGTACGGTTCTGACTGTGCCGTTCGATCGAATTACGTCGGGCAGAGCTGATCCTGAACGTGCACAAGTCGTACGACGATATCGCCACGCAGGCGGCGTGCGGGCTCGTCAAGGCCTAGCGGTGCTTACGCTTCCGGTTTCATGTAGCCCGTCTAACCTGAAACACGCCGGAACGCTGCTGCTGGTGCTGGTGCTTTTCGTGGTAGCGCCGAAAACTGCAAGCGCGACGCAACTCTTCGCCAAGGAAACGATGCTCTCGTGTCAGGCCTGTCATACGACCGGTATGGGCCTCACGCCGCTGGGCAAGGGCTTTCGTAACAGTAATTTGCGCCTGATGAAGCTCACGAAAAGCGGCCCCGCAATTGCGCTGCGCGGCCAAATGGCGTTCACCAGTGAACCGGATCCGACCGGGCTGCCCAAAGTCATTCTCGATGAGGTCGACGATTTCGTCGCGGGGCAAATCGGTGACAACATCTCTTATTTTGCGGATATTTATAATGTTGACGGCGGGTTTAACGGTGCCGCCCGCGAGTTGTGGGTTGAATACGCTTCCGGCCACCAACGCTCGCGCGCGGCATACCGGTTTACGGTCGGATTGATGGCGCTGCCGACCCCGGTCGATCCGGAGTCGTTCCGCGAACTCAACGTGCACTACGCGGTGTGGGACCAAACCGTGGGCGGCAATACATTCAACTTCTTCGATCCGCATAACGCGGCGATGTTTACGTACGGAAGCCCGGTTCGAGGCACGAGTATCTCGTTGGTAGGAGTTCAGGCGCACGATAAACAGTCGGGTTTGAACGATGACGGAACCGATACGATGATGGCGCTCAAACATATAGCCGGGCCGCTGGAGCTCGATGCGTACCGCTACGACGGCAGGCGGTCCACAGGAGCGGTAGGCGATTCGTTTTGGCGTACGGGCTTAGGCGCCGGCCTCTTAGCCGGGCGCTTTCAATTGCTGGCCGTCTCGCAGAGCGGCTTCGATTCGAGCCCGCAGGGCGACGGGGTAACTGCGCGCTCGGGCGGGGGGTTCGTGCAGACTCGCTATCAACTGAGCCAGAGCGCTTTCGCACTTATGCGTTATGACGGCGTCGAGGATTCGTTAGGAACGTTCTCCCGATCGTTCACGGCCGGCGCGGGCGTGCGCGTGGGCGAACACTTCAAGTTGGAATTGGAAGACGTGATGCAGCACATTCCGCAGACCAAGCACACGCTGAACATCGTCTTCGGCTTCGGATTTTCTAATGTAAGCGGGTCGCAGGCGTACTAGAGCTCCCGGGCAGGCCGCGGAGCCGTGCGGCGGGTATCTACAGCGGGCTATGCAGACTCTTACATCCGCGCGCCTGGCACATCTGCGGGAGCAGGCGAACCTATGCCGTCAGGGCATCATCCGTTCGCTGCTTGCCGCCGGCTCCGGCCATTCGGCGGGCTCGCTCGATATGGCCGATATTTTCACCGCGCTGTACCAGCACGTGATGCATCACGACCCGAAGGATCCGCAGTTGCCGGATCGCGATCGGCTGTTGCTCTCGTGCGGGCACATCGCACCCGTACGCTACAGCGCGATGGCGTACGCCGGGTACTTTCCGGTTGACGAGCTGCTTACGCTGCGCAAGTTCGGATCGCGCCTGCAAGGCCACCCCGAGCGCGTGCGGCTGCCGGCGCTCGAAACGACCTCGGGCCCGCTGGGTGAGGGGTTAGCGCAGGGCACGGGCATGGCCCTGGGCGCGAAGATGGACAAGGCGCCTTGGCGCGTGTACGTCGTCACCTCCGATGCCGAGCATCAGTGTGGGCTGCATTGGGAAGCCGTGCTGACCGCAGCCAAATTCAAGCTGAACAACCTTATCAACATCATCGACCGCAACTTCATTCAGATCGACGGAAGCACCGAGGACATCATGCCGCTCGAGCCGCTCGCCGATAAATATCGCGCGTTCAACTGGAACGTGCTGGAGTGCGACGGAAACGACATCGCTCAGTTCATCGCCGCGGTTGAAAAAGCGCAGGCGAGCACCGATCGTCCCAGCGTCATCATTGCCAATACCGTTCCGGGCAAAGGCGTCTCTTATATGGAAGGCGACTACACTTGGCACGGCAAGCCGCCCAATAAAGATCAAGCGGCCGAGGCGCTGCGCGAGCTTGAAACGGCGCGTGAGGAGATCTTGGCTCATGGTTAATCTTGCCCCGCTCGACGATCCCAAAACGATCCAGCAACTTCCAACGCGCAACGGCTTCGGCGAGGGTCTGATCGAAGCCGGAAAAAGCAATCCGCACGTTGTCGCGATCTGCGCCGATCTCTCCGAGTCCACGCGCATGCTCGGCTTTCAAAAAGCCTGTCCCGACCAATACATCGAGATCGGCGTCTCCGAGCAACTGCTTGTGGCCATGGCCGGCGGCTTAGCGAGCATGGGAAAGATCCCGTGGATTGCCAGTTACGCCATGTTCAATCCAGGCCGCTCGTGGGAGCAAGTGCGTACCGTCATGGCACTCAACGAAACGAACGTCAAAATCGCCGGCGCCCATGCGGGCGTCTCGGTCGGCCCGGACGGCGCAACGCATCAGGCGATTGAAGATATCGCTATAATGCGCGTCATTCCGCACATGACCGTCGTCGTTCCGTGCGACTCGATCCAAACGAAGAAAGCAACGCTTGCCCTGAGCGCGATGCACGGTCCGGTGTACTTGCGCTTCGCGCGCGAAAAATCGCCGATCATCACAACGGAAGAAACACCGTTCGAGATTGGCAAGGCACAAACGTTCCGGCAGGGCGCCGATGTTGCCATCGTCGCCTGCGGCATCTTAGTCTACAATGCCCTGATGGCGGCCCAAGAGCTCGCCAAAGACGGCATCGAATGCACCGTGGTCAACAATCACACGGTTAAACCGATGGACGAATCCGCCATCCTCGAAGCGGCGCAGCGGTGCGGCGCAGTGGTGACGGTGGAAGAACATCAGGTTCACGCCGGCATGGGATCGCGCGTTGCGGAGATCCTCGCGCAGCGCCATCCTGTGCCGATCGAGTTCGTCGGCGTCCACGATCAGTTCGGTCAGTCCGGCGATCCGGTTGAACTGATCGAACATTACGGCATGGGAACCACCGCCATCATAGAGGCGGTTCGTCGTGCCCGATCGCGGAAAAAGTAGAGGTTAGACGCCGCTTTCGATAAGCGCGAGATCGGCGAACGATGCAACCAGGTGGGCGACTTCACTCGCAACGCGGTCATACGGAACGTGCGTTTGCTCCGCGACGATCTGCGCGATTTCATCGCACGTGTGCCGGCCGTCGCATTGATCCAGGACGGTTGCGGCGCGGTCGTTCAGCACGTGCACGTAGTCGCGGCTGGGGTCGGTGACAATGACGGTATGGGCCGTCTTCTCAATAAGAAGATCGGCATGGCGTTGGGGCAGAGAAAGTACCATGTGGGCCTGCTCCTTTCCGTAGTAGCGGCTTCTCTACTAGGATAGCGAGCTTGCGGGCCCCGCGCGCAGGGCCCCCCAATCCCGAGAGGCTAGGGCAAAAGCCCTAACGCTCGGTCGGCTGCCTAGCGGCGAAGGCCAAGATCCCCGATCAGCTTGCGGTAGCGCTCGAGGTCTTTGTTCTGAAGGTAGTTCAGAAGGCGCCGGCGCTGACCGACCTGCAGAAGCAGGCCGCGGCGGCTGTGATGATCCTTCTTATGGATCTTCAGGTGGTCCGTCAGTTGATTGATAGACGCCGTGAGGATGGCGATCTGGACGTCGGCCGAGCCGGTATCGCCGGCAGCATGGCCGTATTTGGCGGCGATCTCCGCCTTTTGCTCTTTGGTAAGGGGCACGGGAGTCTCCTCGTTCAAGGATGGGCTCGCATCGGATGCAGCCAAAGCCGCTCCGGCGACCGACGCATCATACCAGAGATGCACCCCCCTTGTCACCCCGAGCCCCCTTTGTCGTCCTGACCTCCCCGTTTCCCAATGGGGCTACCCCTCGATACCTCGGGGTCCTTCGACAGGCTCACGATGACGACGGGAGAGGTCAGGACGACAAAGGGGAGCTCAGGATGACAAGGGTGGGTAGCGAAGGGGAGGCGCCATGCAAGAGTTGCGCGTCCTCGCCTTGGCTACGAACATTCCCGGTCCCCTAGCGGCCGAGGCCCTGGCCCGGCGCGGCGCCCGCGTTACGAAAGTCGAGCCGCCGCAGGGCGACCCGCTGCAAGCCGCGGCCCCGCAATGGTACGAACGTGTCTGTTCCGTCATGGAGGTCGTTCGCTTGGACCTCAAGGCCGCTGCGGACCGGGCGCGATTCGAGGAGCTGCTCGGGCAAAGCGATGTGCTGATCACCACCCTGCGGCCGCGGGCGCTGGCGCGTGCGGGCCTGGCGTGGGACGACCTCCACACCAGCTATCCGCGGCTTTGTCAGGTTGCCGTGGTGGGCGAAGACGGTGCAAGCGCCGACCACGCCGGCCACGACCTTACCTATCAAGCCCGCGCGGGGCTGCTCTCGCCTCCGCACGTCCCGCGGGCCGTCTATGCGGACATGCTTGCCTCCGAACGGGTACTCGCGGCGGCTTACGAGCTGTTGTACGAACGCAGCGCAAACGGACGCTCGGCTTTCCGGCAGATCGCTATCGCACAATGCGCGGCCGGCGCAGCCGACGCGCTGCGTTACGGGCTCACGTCCGCCGATGGGCCGCTGGGCGGCGGCTCCGCGCTCTACCGCTTATATCAAACCGCGGACGGGTGGATTGCGCTTGCCGCATTGGAACCGCACTTTCAAGCGAACTTGCGCGCTGCGCTCAACCTTGAAGCGCTTGATGGAACATCGCTCGAACGATCGTTTGCGCGGCAACCGAACCGCTTTTGGGAGGAGCTTGCGCAAGAACACGACCTACCCATTGCGTCGGCCGGCGCTTTATGACGACGCGTACTGCATCGCGCTGGTGAACGAATTCGAGCGCCGCGAAGCACGCTACGGGCTGCAGGTGATGTGCGAGGGCGGCGGAATGGCGAACGCCACGATTTTCGAGAGGATGGCATAGTGCAGCTGAACGGCAAGACCTTTATCGTTAGCGGAGGTGCATCGGGACTCGGCGCCGCGGTGGTGCGCGAATTCGCGCAGGCGGGTGCGAGCGTCGTAATTTGCGACATCAACGAGCCGCGGGAAGCGCCTTCGAGCGATATCGCGTCGCGGGTCCGTTTTCAAAAGACCGACGTCTCGAACGGCGATCACGTGCAGGCTGCCGTTAACCTTGCCGTAAAAGAATTCGGCGCGCTCAACGGCGCCGTGAATTGCGCCGGCATCGCAACCGCCGAGCGGATCATCGGCCGCGAGGGGCCGCAGCCGTTGGATCATTTTGCCAAAGTCATCGCCGTCAATGTAGTCGGTACCTTCAACGTCATGCGCTTGAGCGCAGCGCAGATGCTCAAACAAGCGGTCGCACCGGGTGAAGATCGCGGTGTGATCATCTGCACGGCTTCCGTCGCCGCTTTCGACGGGCAGATCGGCCAAGCGGCGTATGCTGCATCGAAAGGCGGCGTTGCGGCGCTGACGCTTCCGGCGGCGCGTGAGTTCGCGCAGCATCAAATTCGCGTCATGAGCATTGCGCCCGGCATCTTCGACACACCGATGCTCGCCGGATTGCCCGAGGCAGCGCGGGAATCGCTCGGAAAGCAAGTCCCGTTCCCGTCGCGCCTTGGCGATCCGCGAGAATATGCGCGTCTCGCGCGGCACATCGTTGAAAACCAAATGCTCAACGGCGAGGTGATCCGGCTGGATGGCGCGATTCGCATGGCGCCAAAATGAAATGGCTCGCGGCAGCTCTGGCGATTAAGACGCTCTGCCATCTGCCGGTTATGCTGCCTCAGAACATTCCCGGCGATCCCGGCGCGCCCATGTATGCCATCGTGGAGCAGCGGCAGGCAGGGTTTTACACCGTCGACTTTGCCGCCGTACCGGATTGCAACGGCGCACACGCCTGCAGCTACGCGCACGTCACCGGCTCGGCGAAAGCTCTGCCGCTGGGGTATGCGCGATCGGTGTGCGCCGCTTACTGCAACGATGCAAGCTTCACGTTCAAGCGCGGCGGGGCGTATTACCAACTGACGCTCAAGGCGGGAACGCCGGCGCAGCTACGCGCAATGGCCGCAAGCATGCGCCGCTACTGAAATGGAGTCGAATGCGCTGCGGCGGGTTCTTGGCCCGTGGTCCATCGTTGCGTTCGGCGTCACCAACGAGATCGCAGCGGGGCTGTTCTTCGTTTCCACGCAGATTCAAGCGACCGCGCCGGGCGTAGGAAGCCTTGTTCCCTGGCTGATGATTGCAGGCGGGGCGCTCACGTTTTTGACCGTCATCGCGTACCGGTATTTCTTTGCCTCGGGGTTGGTTGGCGCCGGCGGTGAGTACGTCATCATCTCACGCGCGCTCAGCCCTGCCGCCGGGTTCTTAGCCACATTCCTCGCGTGGTTCGGCGTTACGGCGGCAATGGGCACGCTCGCCTACACCGCGCCAAAGTTTCTTTCCAACGCGTGCAGCGCGGTGGGATGGGCGGCGGGAGCGCAATACCTTTCCTCGACTACCGGAACACTCGTCGCGGGCCTGCTTCTGATTTGGGGAATTTGGCTGATCCACGTGCGCGGGGTTCGTCTGGCCGCCGTGCTCACCGTCAGTGCGATGTGCTTTGTCATTGCAGTCGCGTGCATCGCGATCGTCACCGGCTTTGCAACATCACCTGCGCATTTCCAGGCCGCGCTGAGCGCACGGCTGCATCTCTCCGTGCAAAGCGTGCTGGCCGCTGCACCGGTGCAGCACGTGAGCGCGAAGGTTGCGTTCTGGAACGCGCTCCCCGTGCTGTTCTTCGGCTATCTCGGTCTGTCTACCGCAACGCAAACCGGCGGCGAGGCCGTGGATGCACGCCGTTCACTTGCAAAGGGCGTCGTCATCGCGGTTTCCATCGTGACGGTGATTTATACGGCGTTTACGTTTGCCATCTATCATGCCGTGCCGTGGCGCATCATTGCCGGCCTTGCGGCCATGAAACAAACGACCTACACGACTTCGACGGGCCTGCTGGGTTTAGTGATGCCGCCGTGGCTTGCCTCGCTGCTCAATGTGTTCGTGGCCGTCATCGTCGTGAAGACGTTTCTGCCGTATTTTCTCGCGCAGTCGCGCTGGCTGTACGCCTGGGGCAGCGACGGAATCATCCACGACGTGTTCTCGCGCACGCACCAGCGCTACGACACGCCAATCCTTGCGCTCACGATCAGCGCGCTGCTCGGCTCGCTCAGTTTGGTGGAGTCGATCGGGCTGGGCTACGTTTTCGGCGTGAACGTCCGCGTGCTCTCGGTGATGGTCGTCTTTTTCCTGATGGGGCTCGCTATGCTGCTCTTTCCGCGCCAGGCGCCGCGGCTCTACGCGCTAAACGTTTCGTCCATCGCGCGCAACCGCGCGCTGCAGGTTGTGGTGGGCATCGCCATCATGTTGTTCTCGGCGTGGTTCTCTCTCTCGATCGTGCTCTCGTCGACGGCGCAGCCGCTCTACTTACAGCCGATCGTGCAAGCGCTGGTGGTAGTGGCAATCGGCGCGGTTATTTACGCGCGTTCGCAGCGGAGCCGTCCGCGACCGGCGTAGGCCGGCCGTCACGATCCACCGCGACCATCACGAACTTGCCGACCGTCGAGAGCTCGCGCTCGCCGGTGGCGGGAATCTCACCCCAGAGTTCCACTTCCACCGTGATCGACGTGCGGCCGATAGCAACCACGCGCGCAATCGTCTCGGCAAAATCGCCTTCGCGAATGGGCGACTTGAAATCAACGCGGTCGATCGACGCCGTTACGACCGGCTTGTGAGCGGCCCGTATGGCTGCAATGCCTGCGACGACGTCCATCATTGCAACCGCTCGTCCGCCGAACAGTGTGCCGAAATTGTTGACGTCGGTCGGAAAGACGATTTCGGTGCGCCGTTCCACGATCTGCGGTCTTTGCTCGCTCATTGCGTTCCATGGTTCCTCGCGCCCGAGGGCGAAACCCACCGGCATGGATCTGGGAATCGCAGGCCGCGTTGCGCTCGTCACGGGAGCAAGTTCGGGATTGGGGCGCGCATGCGCGCTTGCGCTGGCTAGCGAGGGCGCACGCGTCATCGTAGCCGCGCGAAGGCGCGAGGAACTGGAAAAAGTCGCAAACGAGGCGCGGGCCGCCGGCGCCGCGCAGGCCGCAGGCATTGTCGCCGACTTGAACGATCCCGCGGCAATCGATGCACTGTTAACCGCGGCGCGCGAACGCTTCGGCGCGGTCGACATTTTGATCGCGAACGGCGGCGGCCCGAAGCCCGGCACCTTCACCCGGATGCAGCCGGACGACTGGGATGCCGCATACGCTTCCGTCTTGCGATCCATGCTCCAGCTCGTGCAGGGCGCGATTCCGTCCATGCGCGAACGCAAATGGGGCCGCATCGTGGCGCTCACCTCGACGTCGGTAAAACAGCCGATTGCAACGATCGCACTTTCAAACGTTTTCCGCACCGGCCTTGTCGCCGCACTGAAAACCCTTTCCACCGAGATCGCCAAAGACGGCGTCACGGTGAACGCCATCGCGACCGGACGCATCGAAACGGATCGCTTGCGCGCGCTGTACGGCAACGACGAACGCGCGCTGGAAGCTGCCGGACGCGAGGTCCCAATCGGCCGGATTGCGCAGCCGCAGGAGTTCGCGCCGCTCGTTGCATTTTTGTGCGGGCAGCCCGCGCGTTACATCACCGGACAGACGATCGCGGTCGATGGAGGCCTGACCGCCGGACTTTTCGGATGAGCGCTGCGCCCGACGAATACGTACGCATCGTGGGCGGTGCGGCATTACCGCCGGGAACCGCGCGCGCCGTTACCGCCGGCCGTTACGACGTTGCCGTTTTTAACGTGGCAGGCACGTTCTACGCGCTTGAAAACAGTTGCCCGCACCAGGGCGGCCCGATTGCCGACGGCTGGCTCGAAAACGCAATCATCACCTGTCCGTGGCACGGTTGGTGTTTCGACGTCCGCAGCGGCAAGATGACGCTGGGCAACTACGCAATGCTGCCGCGCTTTGCCGTTCGCACGGACGGCGGCGATCTGCTCGTCTCCATGCATCCTATCGAAGAGGAGAAGCGGTGAGCAACGCATGGGACGGCTCACTCCAGAGCGCCGGCGGCCCATCCTTCGGAGCAGCACTGCAAGCATTTGCGCTCGAGCGCGACATCGGCACCGAACAGCTCGCGCAAGCCGCGAATCTGAACCGCGATCAAATGCATGCCGTTTTCGCCGGCGAGCTGCGCCTGGGGACCGGCGCACTCGCACGAATGATCCCCATCCTGCGATCGCGCCCGATCGAGTTTATGCAAAAAACCGCGATGCTCTCGCTCGAAGTCTACGCCTCGGGCCTCGATCCGCTCTATTTCCTCCCGGACGGCCCCATCCGTTACTCCGCGCGCATCTACATGCGCGAGATCAATCCGCGCCACCCCGTCCCCGAAGCCGACATGACCAAACGCAACCCGACACTCAAAGCCATCGCCGAGGACCCGCTCATAGACAACATCACGCGCATCGAACTCGAGCTGGCCTACTTGATCCTCACCGCAACCCAACACACCGGCGGCAATCTCTAGAATCCACCGCTCATCGCGCATGTGCTTGAACGAAGCATTCCGCCGGGTCCCTTGGGCTTTGTCCGTGGAGGCTGGGTCCGGCCGGAGGATATCATAATTTCCGCCCGGACAGGATGCCCGTTTCCTTGCTTGCCTGCGGAAATTTGATTCAGCAGAAAAACGGCAGGATACCGTTTTTCGAGCGTCTCCGGCCGGACCCAGCCTCCACGGACAAAGCCCAAGGGACCCGGCGGAACGCGCAGAGAAAACGCCTCACCATGCAAACAGTAGAGGGAAAACGTATAGCCGCACTCGTGGGCGACGGTTACGAAGAAGCCGAGTTGACCGAGCCGCGGCGCGCCCTGGAAGACGCGGGCGCCATTATTACTATTGTCGGAATCGACGAGAAGTCGCGCCAAAAGATCCGCGGCAAGCGCGGTCTTGATGAGGCCGGAACCGTCAAAGCCGAAGAGCTGGTGGCCGACTGCACCGCCGAAGATTTCGATGCCCTGCTCATTCCCGGAGGCACCTCGCCGGATCACATCCGCACGAACAAAGACGTGCAGCGCTTCGTGCGCGAGTTCGATGCCGCCAAGAAGCCGATGTTCATCATCTGCCACGGCGCGCAAGTGTTGATCTCCTCGCAGATCGTTCGCGGACGGCAGCTCACGGGCGCTCATTCCATCGCGGATGACATTCGCAACGCGGGCGGCCTCTATCGCGATCAACCGGTCGTTCAGGACAGCAACTGGGTCAGTTCGCGCAATCCGGACGATTTGCCGCAATTCAACCGCGCCATTTTGGAAAAACTGGCGGTGGCTGCGCCGGCTCCTATCGTTTAGATCGGGTTCTCGCGGGCGATCGTCTCGCCGTAGTACCGCAGCATGATGAACGCGGTGGCGGCGCAGAGCAGGATCGGCAGAGCCGGTACGCTGCACAACGCAAAAGAAACGATGCAAAGCGCGCCCGCGAACGCGATGAAGATCGCGCGCGGGACGCCGCTTACGACCGTGGCGCACAGTGCCGTCAGCGCAGCGGCATAGCCGCACAGGAAGGTGAGTGCGACGAATGCCGCGGACGGCGCGGGGTCGTAAAGCATGACCATTCCCCAGTACGCTGCGGATGCGGCACTTGCAACAAGACAGGGAGCTATGGCGCGCGCGCGCGCAAGCTCGCGCCCGTATAATGGCGCAGCTCGCCTCGCATAGCGTGAGCTCGCGGTGACGCCCCGCGAGCGCGAGCGCCGTGCCCGCGCCCGCAAGCGTCGTGAAGATGAGAGCCTCCGGCCAAGTGCGCGAAGCGGTCGTCGAAGCGCTGCAGAAACGCCGCCAGTGCACCGAGCGCGGCCCAGGCAAGAACGACGTGCAGATCGCGCAGCAGGCGCGTGCGGGCTATTGCAAGCGTTGCATTGCGCGGTTTCACGCCGGAACCGGCTCGGAAAATGCGCGCGCCTCGCTGCCGTCCGAATGCGTGGAGAAGATCGCGCACTCCTGAGTTACGGCTGCAATGCGGTGCGCGTACACGGCTTGCGGGCGGTCCAGAACAAGCAGCTTCGGTGCTGCCAGGAGCGCTCCGATGAGCGGATATGCGAACGCCTCGTGAACGCCGCGCAGCCGCTCGCGCAGCGCGCGTGCACGGACCACGGCCTGCGCGCGCTGCAGGCCCCAAAGATCCGCGCGGTATTCGATGTACCGTTCGAAGGTCGGAAAGCCCGGCGCGACCGCTTCGTGCGGAACGAATCCGGCAAGGCGCTTGACTTGAACCGGCTGAATGCGCGTATCGAAGGCACCGACGTACACGCTGCCCGTGTTGGCCTTGAGAATGCCGCAGGCCATCATCGCCAGTGCCGACGCGGCCCGCTCGTCCTCGCAAGCCACGGCCAGGCGGCCTTGCTCTTCCAGCACCAGCGTCACCGGCGGCACGATGCAGATACCGCCGGCAGCATAGCCGGCCTCGCGCATCTCCAGCAGCGTCATCGCGGGCCGTTTTTGCCGGAACGGGCCGAAGCGCCTGTGCACCGAAGATGTCCGGCATGCCCGGGAACGCCGAAATCGCGCAGACGCTCCTCCGAATCCGCACGCTCATGGAGCTTGCCGGCGAATCGTTTTACAAATTTATGGCCTACGAGCGCGCCGCGTCCGCTATCGAAAATGCGCCGCCCGTCCCAGACCTGGTTAATGAAGGCACGCTCACCTCGATTCCGGGCGTCGGTAAATCGATCGCTTCCGCAATTGAAGAGATCGTGCGTACGGGGACGTGCGCGCAGCTCGAACTGCTGCAGCAGCGTTACCCTGCCGGAATCTTTGAAGTGCTCGGCGTTTCGGGCATCGGCATTAAGACCGCCGCAATGCTTTTTGACGAATACCGGATCGGGTCGCTCGCGGATCTGGAGAAGGCCATCGATTCGGGCGTTTTGGCGGCAGCGCCGCGCATGGGGCCAAAAACTATCGAGAACATCCGCCGCGGCATCCTTGCCTACCGAGGCCGCTCGCGGCGCGTACCTTTAGCGCGCGCACTTGCGGTGGCGCAAGAGGTGACGGCGTTTTTGTCGGCGGGGCCGCCGTTTGAGCGCTTGACGTATGCGGGCAGCTTGCGCCGCGCCGAGGCAACGGTTGGCGACGTGGATATCGTCTGCACCTCCAATCACGCCGCGGCCGTGATAGAACGCTTCACGAAATGGGAACGCGCGCGAGCCGTCCTCTCCGAAGGTCCGACCAAGGGCAGTCTCTGGCTTGAAGATGGCTTGCAGATCGATTTACGAGTACTGCCCGACCATTTGTTCGGCAATCTGCTGCAGCATTTCACGGGCAGCCGCGAACACAACATTCAGTTGCGCGAGTATGCCGTGCGCAAAGGGTTGCGCGTAAGCGAGAATGGAATTCTGAATCTGGAAAACGGCAACGTGATAACGTGCGCCCAGGAGCGCGATGTCTACGAAGCGCTGGGCATGGAATGGATTCCGCCCGAACTGCGCAGCGGCATGGGTGAGATAGAACGCGCGATCGCGCGCGATTTGCCTGCGCTCATCGAACAAGCGGACGTGCGTGGTGACTTTCACATGCACTGCACGTACAGCGACGGCAACCAGGCACTCGAAGAAATGATCGCCGCTGCTGCCGCGCGCGGCTACGAGTACCACTCGATCTCCGATCATTCCCAGGGGCGCCCGGGAACGTACGGCATGACCGTGGAGGAATTGCGCGAGCAGCGCGCGCGCGTGCGTTCCATCGGTGACCGTTTCGGCGTGCACACGCTGTGCAGCAGCGAAGTGGACATTTTGCCGGACGGCTCGATGGACTTCGACGATTCGGTGATGGCCGAACTCGACATCGTTGTCGGCAGCGTGCATTCTGCGTTTAACATCGGACGCGACGCGATGACCCAGCGCTTAATTCGCGCGTGCGAGAACCCGTACGTTTCGATCATCGGTCACCCGACGGGGCGGATGCTTGAGTCGTTTCCAGGTTACGAATTCGACTACGACGCGGTGTTCTCAGCCGCCGCACGCACGGGCACGGCGCTGGAGATCGACGGCCAAGCGATGCGGCTGGACCTTCCCTCGACGCTCGCACAGCGCGCCAAGCAGCTGGGAGCGGTCTTAACGGTGGACTCGGATGCGCACGACGTCTCGCATCTTAGAAATATCGAACTGGCGGTGAGTCAAGCGCGCCGGGCGGGGCTTACGCCCGCGGACGTTCTGAATACAAGGCCGCTGCAGGACGTGCTCGCGTTTGTGCAGCGCAAGCGGCAGGCCGCGACGTGAGCGCAGCCATTGCGGGGGCGCGCGCGAGCGGCTCGTCGGGAGAAACGATCGTCTTCATTCACGGTGTCGGATCGACGGCGGCGGTCTGGGATCACCAGCTGCGCGAGTTCGGTACAACGCACCGCTGCCTGGCAGTGGAACTGCGCGGGAACGGTGCGTCCAAACCCGAGCCCCCCGCTCAATCCATCACTCGCGAGGGATTCGCTGCGGACGTCCTAACCGTGGCCGATGCGGCCTGCGCCTCCAAGGTTCACGTGGTCGGATGCAGACTTGGGCGGCGTGGTTGCCTTCGAGATGTGGAAGGCGGCGCCGCATCGCGTGGCCTCGCTCACGCTTGTGGGAAGCTTCGCGGCGTATGATGACGGCCGCGCGTATGCGCAAGGTGTTGTCGATGCCGTGCGGCAAGCTGGAAGCATGGAACGCTTTGCGCTTGAGCGCACGGCAAAATTAGGGTTGCCGCCGGGTCCGCGCACCGACGAGACGATTGCACAGATGGCTTGCAAATCGGTCGACTCGTATATAGCCGCAACCTGGGCCACGTGGACGGGCGATTACCGCGCGCTGCTGCCGAGCATCACCGTTCCCACGCTGGTCTGCCGCGGTGAACACGACTCCGTTGCCCCCGAGCGTTACGCGCTCGAGATGGCCGCCGCAATTCCGGGTGCACGCAACCTGGTCGTTGCCGGCGCAGGCCACGTGGCCAATGCCGATGCGCCCGGCCATTTCAACCAAATGCTGAAATCGTTCTTGGAGAGCTTGTCGTGAAAGACCGGTTGCCGGCGCTTGCTGCTGCGGCGCGCGAGCTCTTCGCTCTAGCCGATGCCGATGCGCTGGACGCGTGCGTTATCAGCGCTATCCACGAAGTTGCCGGCGGCGCGGCGTCCATCGAACCGCTGCAAAGCGAATCTTTTGACGATCCGCTCATCGCGCAGGCCCGTGCCGACGCCGGGAGTGCCGTTTCCACCGACGGATCGCGGATCGTGCTGCTTATCGGGGGCACGCTAGTGATCTCCGTACGCGCCGTCCAGACGACGTTCATGTCCGACGATCTGCTCGCCGTCGAATTGCTCGCGCAATATTATGCCAAAGCCCGGCACGGCGCATCGCTCGTCGGCGAGCTGGACGAGCAGCGCAATACGGTGCTCGAACTCAATCAGATCAAGACCGATCTCATCGCCATGCTGGCGCACGACTTCAAAGGGCCGCTTACTAATATTTTAGGATATGCCGATCTGACTTCGGAAGTCGGCGAGGTCAACGAGCATCAGCAAGAATACCTGGAGTCGATCAAGCGCGCTGCACTGCGGCTCTCCGACCTGGCAACCGACACGCTTGCGCTCTCGCGCCTGGAGCGCAACGAGGTCGATTTGCGGAATGAAAACGTCGATCTGGCCGATCTGCTTCAGGAGGTTGCTACGGCGAACGATCGACGGCGCACCGATCTGGATATCGAAGGCAAGCCCGTCGTACGCGGTGATGCCCGCCGGCTGCGTCAGGTGTTTTACAACCTCGTTGAAAACGCGATCAAGTACTCGCCAAACGGTGATGCCGTTAAGGTGCGGGGTTTTTGCGAGGGGAACGATGCGATCGTGGAAGTAGTTGACCGCGGCATCGGCATTCCCCAAAGCGACGTTGAACGTATCTTCGATCGCTTTGCGCGCGGCTCCAACGCGCGGCGGACGGGCGTTTCGGGAACGGGCTTCGGCCTTTTCTTAGCCAAGCAAATCGTCGAACTCCACGGCGGCCGTATCACCGTAGCAAGCCGCGAGGATCGCGGCAGTACTTTTCGTGTCGTACTGCCGCTCGCCGGGCACGAACACTTTGCCCTCCCGCTCCGCGTAGCGGTGCTGGAACGCCGGACGGAATCGCGATCTTTTATAGCGCATGCCTTGCGTGAAGCGGGCCTGCGGGCACGTTTGGTTCATTCGCTTGAAGCGCTGCTTGGCGCCGAACGCTTTGAGGTTGACCGCATCGTCGTGGATACCGACGGAATTCCGCTCGACCCCAAGCAGCGCGGGGCGCTGCAGCATTTTGCGCTCGTCCACAATGCGCATCTCGTCTTTGTCGGAAGCAATCCGCCCACGCTCTCCGGGACGCGTTTCCTGCGCAAGCCCTACCTGATGCGCGAGCTGCTTGCGGCCGTTCAGGCAACCTATTCGATGCGAACCGGAACGGAATAAACGTTTGCGCGTTCGCCGCGCACGAATCCGGCGAGCGTTACGTTGAACGCCAGCGCAAGCTGCACGGCAAGACTGCTCGGCGCGGAGACAGCGCTCAGAACCTCGATGCCGGCGACGATGCACTTCTGCACGAGTTCGTAACTCGCGCGTCCGCTCACCGCGGCAACGCGGCCGCTCAGAGGAAGCGCATCGTTGAGTAGCGCCCAACCGATGATCTTATCCAGCGCGTTATGGCGGCCCACATCCTCGCGCAAGACCGCCAGCGTGCCGTCGGATTCGAAAAGTGCGGCAGCGTGCAGACCGCCGGTTGCGCTGAAAATGCGCTGATGCTCGCGCATGCAATTGGGCAGCACGCGCAGGACGTCGAGGGAAATGTGCGTGGTAACCTCGAGCGGAGCGGCCCGCACCTCAAGGGCCTCGATGCTCGCTTTGCCGCAGACTCCGCATGCGCTGCCGGCGGAGAAGTGGCGTTCGAGCCGCTGCAGATCGGGAAGCTTCGGCCGGGCAAGCGTTACGTTCACGATGTTGTACCGCTGCTCGCGATCGACGATGGGGTCGATGCAATAGGAAATTTCCGCGATCTCGCTGCGCCCGCGAATGACGCCTTCGTTGAAGAGAAAGCCGGCGGCCAGTTCGAAGTCGGCGCCAGGCGTGCGCATCGTGAGTGCCGCAACTGCCGTTTGGCCGCCCGCAACCAAGCGAATCTCCAGCGGCTCCTCGGTTGCAAGCTCGTCCGAAACCTCGCGGCTGCGTTCTCCTTCGAATGCGAGCACCCGCACCGCGGTCGTTAGTCCGGGCCGCGCGGAACTATCAGGCGTGTTCATCGCCCAAGCGTAGCGTTCGGGGGAGACTAAGGTCAATTGTTTAACGCCGCCCTCGATGGGAATTTCACTAGTATGAAGAAGCCGCGCCCCAGATGGCCGCTGCTGCGGCAATTACGGGAAGAGGACAAATTCGCGTTCGGCCCGGTTGCGCAGAGCGGGGATAGCCGCTGGGACTCGCGCACGAGGGGCGCGCGCGTAGTCAAGAGCGTGTGTCCGTTTTGTGCGGTGGGCTGCGGACAAAACGTCTTTGTAACTGACGGAAAAATTAGTCAAATTGAAGGCGACCCCGACAGCCCGATCTCGCGCGGCCGGCTCTGTCCCAAAGGCTCCGCAACCCGATCGATGGTGCAAAGCGAGTCACGCATCTACAAGATCAAGTACCGGCGGCCATACGCCGCGCAGTGGGAAGATCTGCCGCTCGAGCAGGCCATGGACATGATCGCCGATCGGGTTTTGGCGACGCGGCGGCAGACGTGGGAAGCGGCCGGCGAAAACGGCACACCGCTTAACCGGACGGCCGGAATCGCATCGCTTGGCGGCGCGACACTGGATAATGAAGAGAATTATCTCATGAAGAAGCTCTATACGGCGCTCGGGATAATTCAAGTCGAAAATCAAGCGCGAATATGACATAGCTCGACGGTCCCCAGTTTGGGGATCTCGCTCGGACGCGGCGGCGCGACGACCTTCCAGCAGGATCTGCAGCATGCGGACTGCATTTTGATCATGGGCTCGAACATGGCCGAAAATCACCCGGTCGGCTTTCAATGGGTAATGGAAGCGCGCGAGCGCGGCGCGCGGTTCATTCACGTGGATCCGCGGTTTACGCGAACATCCGCGCTTGCCGACACGCACGTCGCAATCCGCCCCGGGACCGATATCGCGCTGCTTGGCGGAATTATCCGGTACATTCTTGAGAACGATCGCGCGTTCAAAGAGTACGTCGTGAACTACACGAACGCGCCGGTCATCCTCAAAGAAGATTTTCGCGACAGCGAAGACCTCGACGGCTACTTCTCGGGATGGGACGCCGAGAAGAACAGCTACAACTTCGAGAGCTGGCAGTACGAGGGCATGGATTTGCACGGTGCGGCTGGTCAGCGGGAAGGCCAAGCCGATCTTTCCGAAGGCCGCTCCACGAAACAGAAAGAGGACGCGCTGCGCGGCGGCGATCCGCCGAATATGGATAAAACGCTGCAGCATCCGCGCTGTGTGTACCAGGTGCTCAAGCGCCACTACGCCCGCTATACGCCCGAAACGGTCGCCGCTATCTGTGGGATAACACCTGAGGAAGTAACCGGGATTGCTCAAGCGCTGTGTGAGAACAGCGGCCGCGAGCGGACATCGGCGATTTGTTACTCCGTTGCCTGGACGCAGCACACATTTGGCGTCCAGACGATCCGCGGTGCCGCGATCATCCAGTTGCTGCTGGGCAACATCGGGCGTCCGGGCGGCGGCATCATGGCGCTGCGCGGGCACGCCTCGATTCAAGGCTCGACCGACATTCCGACACTCTTCAATCTCTTGCCCGGCTACATCATGATGCCGCACGCCAAAGCGCATTCCGGGCTTGCCGATTACATCGAATCCGAAGGCGCGAAAACCGGTTTTTGGGGCAATCTGGACAAGTACATCGTCAGTCTGCTCAAAGCGTGGTACGGCAGCCATGCACTGCCGGAAAACGATTTTTGCTTCAACTTGCTCCCGCGGATTACAGGCGATCATTCGACGTACCGCAGCATCCTCGACATGCTCGAGGGCAAGGTGAAAGGATTTTTTATCGTCGGTGAAAATCCGGCGGTCGGGTCGGCCAACGGCGGCCTGCACCGGCGCGCAATGGCGAAGCTGGACTGGTTGGTGGTGCGCGACTTTCAGGAGATAGAGAGCGCTTCATTTTGGTATGACTCGCCTGAGATTGAAACGGGCGAGTTGAGCCCCCAAACGATCGGCACCGAGGTTTTCCTTTTACCGGCGGCCGCGCACACCGAAAAGGACGGCTCGTTCACGAACACGCAGCGGTTACTGCAATGGCACCACAAGGCCGTCGAGCCGCAAGGCGATGCGCGCTCCGAGCTTTGGTTCTACTATCATTTGGGCAAGCGCATCAAAGAGAAACTCGAGGCGGCCCAGCAGCCCAATGCGGACGCGATCAGTTGGCTGACGTGGGAGTATCCGACGAGCGGTCCGACGCAAGAACCGGACGCGCACGCGGTGCTGCGCGAGGTGAACGGCACAAGCGCGGACGGGTCGGCGCTCGCATCGTATTCCGAGCTGAAAGCTGACGGCAGCACCGCTTGCGGATGCTGGATCTATTGCGGCTGTTTTAAAGATGAAAAAAATCAAACCGCAAACCGTAAGCCCGGCAGCGAGCAGTCGTGGGTTGCGCCCGACTGGGGATGGGCATGGCCTGCAAACCGGCGGATCCTGTACAATCGCGCGTCCGCGGATCCATCGGGAAAGCCGTGGAGCGAACGCAAGCAATACGTGTGGTGGGACGAGTCGAAGTCGGAATGGACCGGGCACGACGTGCCGGACTTCGAGAAGTCGAAGCGCCCGGATTACCGTCCGGCCGACGGAGCAAAGCGGGAGGATGCGATCGCCGGTACGCATCCCTTCATCATGCAGGACGACGGGCTGGGCTGGCTTTTTGCACCGAACGGCATCGTGGACGGGCCGCTGCCGGTTTACTATGAGCCGCACGAAGCGCCGGTGCGCAACGCGCTGTACGGCACGCAGTCCAATCCGGCCCGCCAACAATTCCCGGGGCGTTTCAATCGCTACAACCCCTCGCCGAGCAGCGAGAACGGCGATGCGTTTCCATTCGTGCTGCACACGTACCGCCTGACCGAGCACCATACGGCAGGCGGCATGAGCCGCACGGTTCCTCAACTCAGTGAACTGCAGCCCGAACTCTTCTGCGAGGTAAGTCCGGAGTTGGCTGCGCTGCGCGAGCTCAGGCATGGTGGCTGGGCCACGATTTACACCATG
The DNA here is from genome assembly GCA_963702335.1 of Vulcanimicrobiota bacterium. Classification (GTDB taxonomy): domain Bacteria; phylum Vulcanimicrobiota; class Vulcanimicrobiia; order Vulcanimicrobiales; family Vulcanimicrobiaceae; genus DASSRQ01. The sequence goes on from CAVPCC010000025.1 coordinate 138,056, forward strand.
CGCGCCGTTATTGAGTCTCGTGTGATGGTGACAAACCGCGTTCGCGCCTTTGACGTGGGCTTGCCGTATCATTGGGGCAGCAAAGGCATCGTAACGGGCGACTCGGCCAACGACTTGTTGCACGTAACGCTGGATCCGACGGTTCACATTCAAGAAACCAAAGGGCTGACGTGCAACATCCTGCCCGGCCGGCGCCCGCGCGGGCCGGCCATGCGCGCTTTTATGGATAGGGTGCAACGCACATGAGCATCTTCGTCGATTTGCTGCAGCATACAACGGCCGGATCGCAAATGGCAACTTATGGCGCGCCGGAGCATGCGCGCATGGGCTTTTTCACCGACACCACGTTGTGCATCGGCTGTAAGGCGTGCGAGGTGGCGTGCAAGGAATGGAATCAGCTTCCGGCCGACGGCTATGCTTTTTCCGGGATGTCGTACGACAACACCCAAGCCCTTAGCGGCGGTACGTGGCGGCACGTTGCGTTTGTAGAGCAGACGAGCGGAGCGGCCAACGAAAACCGCTGGTTGATGGAGTCGGATGTCTGCAAGCATTGCACCAACGCAGGCTGCCTGGACGTTTGTCCGACCGGTGCGCTCGTGCGAACGGAGTTCGGCACCGTTGTTTTGCAGGAAGACATCTGCAACGGGTGCGGCTACTGCGTTGTGGCCTGTCCGTTCGGAGTGATCAGCGAACGCCCCGAAAAGAAAGTCATGGGCAAATGCACGCTTTGCTACGATCGGCTAAAGACAGGCGATCAGCCGGCGTGCGCAAAGGCGTGCCCTACGACATCGATCCAGTTCGGCGAGGTTGACGAACTGCGGGAGCGCGCGGCGCAGCGTCTGCAGGACGTCTCGCACCGCTATAACGGCGCACGCCTGTATTTGGAGGATCCGGACGACGGCATCGGTGGCGGCGGTTCCATCTTTTTGCTGCTCGACGAGCCTTCGGTGTACGGGCTTCCGCCGCACCCGATCGTCGCAACGCGCGAACTTCCGCAGATGTGGCGTTCGGCGGCGGTTGCAGCCGCTTTACTCTTCGGCGGTGTTGCGCTTGCTGCTTTGGCCGGTCGGAGATGAGCTCGGGGGACCAGGGTTATTACGGCCGGCCCGTGATCAAGCCGCCGGAATGGACGGATCTGATTCCCGTTTATTTTTGGGCCGGCGGCCTCTCGGGCGCGAGCGCCGTGCTCGCATTCACCCAGCGCCTGCGCGGTAACCATCCATTGGCGCGCACGCTTTTGTTCGGATCGGCCGCGGGCTGTGCAGTGAGCGCGATCTGTTTGATCGCCGACTTGAAAAAGCCGAGCCGCTTTATGAACATGCTGCGTGTCTTCAAACTCAGTTCGCCGATGAGCGTCGGCGTCTATATTTTCTCGGCATTTTCAGGTTGCATTGCCGCCGCATCGGCATCTGAAATCACGGGAGTTGCGCGGCCGCTCGGCCGTCTGAGCGAGGCGGCCGCGGCCTTCATCGGTCCGTTCATGTCCGTTTACACCGCGGTCCTTATCTGCGATACCGTAATTCCGGCCTGGTATTTGGCGCGCCGCAGCATGCCGCTATTGTTTGCGACGACGTCCTGCTCCACGGCAGCGGGCCTTGGAATGTTGTGTGCGCCGCGCACAAGTGCGCGGGCGGCGCGGCGCCTGGGGATCGTTGCGGGAGCCGCCGTTCCTTTGGCGCTCTCGCGCGTGCATGCGGACGTCGGGGAGTTTCAAGCGCGCGCGTACCGGGAAGGTGCGGCGGGATCGCTCGCTTCGCTTGCGCGGATGCTGAACCTTAGCGGAACCGTCTGCGCCGCGGTTGCGGGCAAGGCACCGCCGTTGCAGCGCGTTGCGGGGGCGTTATTGCTGGCGGGCGGATTGACCGAGCGGTTTGCGATTTACCGCGCGGGCCAGGCCTCGGCCAAAGATCCCGCGTTTACCATCCACGCGCAGCAGCGCGCCCAGCACTAGCGCTCGAACGTGCTCGCGGCGAGCGTTGTCAGCAGAACGGCGATGTAGAGCGGCGCGATCCACCGTGTGCCGTGTCCGGCCAGGGCGGCAACTGCGACCGCTGCGGCGACGCCAACCGGGGTTACGCGCGAATTTCCGGCGATGAACTTGTAAATGGCGTTCATACCGCTCGCCTCGTGCTTGCGCGCCATGCGCCCACGAGCAAAAGCGATGTTGCCAGATACGCGGCCGCAATCCAGACGAGCGTGAGGTCTGCCGCCCACCACTCCAACCCCAGCCCCTCGCCGCTCCAGAACGTTCCGAACGAGAGTAGCATGATGCCGACGACGAATCCCATCGCGTTTTCGGGAATGCGCGAGAAGGGCTTGCGCAGGATCGCTGCGGCCAGTGCAACGGCTGCGCCCGCCGCGAGCGCACCGCCTGCGGCCCAGATCATCGTACCGGCGTTTGCCGCGGCGAACGTCACGACGATGACCGCAACCTCCAGGCCTTCGATCAATACGCCATTGAATGCGGTGGCGAAAGCAAATCGTGCTTCTTGTTTACGCAGCGATTCGACTTCACGTTCGTAAGCGGCCAGCTCGTCGCGCATGGCTTTACGTCCGGCGTAGCGCCAAATCGCTTTGCGCAGCCATGTGTATCCGAAGAGCATCATAAAGATGCCGATGACGATCTTGAGCACCCATAGAGGAACGTACAGGAGCAGCGCCGGCCCGAGCACGGCACAGATAACCATCAGGACCGCCAATGCCGCCGCGGTTGCGCGAAGAGCAACGCGCCAGCCCGCGGTGTAGGCGACGGCGAGCACGATGGTGGCCGCCTCCGCGAACTCCAGCGCCGATGCCAGGCCCGCGGTACCCGCAGCAACGAGCGGATGCACTAATGCTTGCCGGCGTGCATCACTACGTCGTTCAACACTTCCTCATTGGCAGCATCGGCGTGAGAGAAATCCAACCGGGCACTATCGGCTGCGCGATAAGCCGTACGCGTATTGATGGCATTCATGTCTATCGACGGCGTGAGTGCCGTGTACGCTCCTGCGTTCGCCGGCGTTTCCATGAAGGCGTCATACAGCGGTCTGGCGGTCGCGTCGTAAATCGAAAGTGGCGGCAATCCTAAGAAGAGTCTCGATGGTGCGAACGAACGAAGAGGTTGAGTAATGCGCATGCTGTACGCCACCGCGGGCATAGGCGCTTGCGATATAAAACGTCGAGCGCTGGTCGCTCACGTGGTCCGCTCCGTTTTGCGCGTCATCCTCCAAAATGACGATCGCGGTCGAGCGCCAGTATGGGGAGTGCGACACGGCCTCGACCAAATGTCCTACTGCGAGATCGTTGGTTGCAACGTATGCTTGCGGCGTAAGCGCGCCCGGACGCGTACCCGACGTGTGATCGTTGGGAAGGTAGACGATCTCGAGTTGCGGCAGGTTCTTGCCCGCAACGAAGCGTGCGAACTCACGCTGCCACTCCTCGAAGCGCGCGCCATCGCTGGTGCCCAAATCCCAGCCGACGTACGCCGGATCGAAGTGACCCGCTAACCCCGCAAACGTGTTGATGCCGATCTTCGGTCCCTTCGCCGGAAAGTCGATGTCCTCGCCGTAATCGCGGTATGTCACGCCGGCGCGCTTTGCAGCATCCCACAGATAGCCGTTGTGCGGAACATCCGGGGCGTGCCCGTCTTGAAAGTCGTACGCGTCGCGCCGTCCGCCGTAGTTCGGCGGCCAGAACCGTTCTACGTAATCGTTCGCAAAGGCAGCGTCGGTCCAGTTATGGCCCGGCGCGCTGACCTCGGCGTCGGCATAAGCGTTGTCGAACGTGCCGAAGCGGTGCGAGAGCGCGTGTTGATTGGGCGTTATCTTGCCGCCGAACACGGTAGCTTCGGATCGCCGTCGGCGCCGGCAAGATCTCCGAGCACCTGATCGTACGTCCGGTTCTCTTTGATGACGTAAATGACATGGCGGATGGGGCCGTTCGCGCGCACGATCGTTTGCGAATCCGGCGGAGCGGTCCACTGCGGCTGCGCGTCTGCAAGAACGGAATCCGTTTCGAATTGCGCGCGCGCGTACGCGCTGGGCGGGATGGCGCGAACGGATCCGATGTTAATCGATCCGACGTACCCCGGTGAATTTCGCTTGAAGGGATCGAACTGCGGATTGGGGGGCGCACCCTCGCCGCGCCCGTTCGCCGTGTATAAGGTGCCGTCGGGTCCCAACGCTAGCCCCGTGGGATACCAACCCGCCGGGATGCGCTCCGCGACCGCTCCGTTGCGGATGAGCGCGACTGCATTTTCGGCGCCTAACGATACGAACAGGTCGGTCCCGTGAAGCAGCAATGCATTCGGTGAGGCTCCCTGTCCGCGAACGCGTCCCGTGTGCAGGCCGACATCGATCGAGGACCTGCGCGCACGCCTTATGGTGTCGATGATCCCCACGCTATCGTTGTCGCTCTCGGCGACGTAGAGCGTCTTGCCGTCATCCGAGAGTGCAAGCGCTCCGGGATGACGGCCGGCCGGTATGCGCTCAACACGTTTGCTTACAACGTCGATAACCGCGACTGCGTCGGATCCGCGCAGCGTTACGTAGAGCGCGGACCCGTCGCGCGAGAAGAGCAAGGCTGCCGGGTGTTCGCCGACGGGAACGTTCGTATCGCCTATCGTCACGGTAGCGTTGCCGTCGTTCGCACTTGCAATCGTTCCGCGGGCGCTTACGGCAATTGCAGCCGGCCACGAACCCGAGGTATTGGAAAACGCGCGCGTAAAACTGTGGTGCGCAAGATCGACGTCCAAGATAGCGCCGCTGCTCCCGCCGGCAACCAAAACGTGATCGTTTCCGCGCCAGATCGGGCTGCCGAACGCATCGGGGAGCGCTATGACGGCCTGCTCGGTCAGCGCGGGCAGGGCGAGGATGCGCAGTGCGGCAGGATTGACGCCGGACTCCGCGATCGCAAGCATTTTACCGTCGGGCGAGAGCGCAATGCCCTGCGGCATATCTCCTGTGGCGGCGATCGCACCTTGGGGAGGTTGCAGGCGCCATCCGCTGGGCAGTGTGACGCCGGAGCGCGATGCAAGTACGGCGGCTCCGCAAACGCAAAGCAGGGCGGCTGTTAGAACGAGGCGTCGTATCATGCCGGGCGCTTTCTCCCGGAGGCGCCTTCTCCCCGCCGCCGTGCCCGGGAATCGAGCGGGCCCGTCCGGAACGTTCGATTCCCGGCCGCGTTCGGCCGCATTTGGTGTACGGAGAGTGCCATGAATTTGGGTCAAACGACCGTCTACGCCGGGGGGCGCTTCTGTACGTATGACGAGGCGAAAGTCGGTTTGCTCACGCACGGCCTGCAATACGGGACGGGCTGCTTCGAAGGCATTCGCGGCTATTGGGTTCCCGAGCGTCCGGAGTTTTTCTGGTTCAGCTGCGAGCGCATTACGAACGCTTGGCGATCTCGGCGAAGATCCTGATGATCCGGTTGCCGCTAAGCACCAAAGAACTCATCGACGTCACCGTCGATCTCATGCTGCGCAACCGCTTTGAAACCGACGTCTACATTCGGCCCTGCGCGTATAAAGCTGCCGAAGACATCGGCGTGCGTTTGCATGGCGTTGAAGACGCCTTCGCGATCATCCCTGTCCCGTTCACGCGGTATCTCGATGCAACGCACGGGCTAAAGGCCGGCGTAAGTTCGTGGCGCCGTGCCGACGACTCGGCCGCCCCGCCGCGCGCAAAGATCACCGGGCTTTACGTCAACAGTGCCCTTGCAAAAAGCGAAGCCGTCGCAAACGGCTTCGACGAGGCGATCATGCTCTCGGGAGACGGGCATCTGGCTGAAGGCTCGGCCGAGAACATCTTCTTAGTGAAGAACGGCACGCTTTACACGCCCGACCCCTCGCAGAATATCCTGGAGGGCTGCACGCGGCGCTCAATTATGGAGATCGCCCGCGAAGAGTTCGGCTTTGAAGTCGTGGAGCGTGCCATCGACCGCAGCGAACTCTATGGCGCGGACGAAGTCTTCTTTACCGGCACCGCGGCGGGAGTTTTGCACGTATCGTCGGTGGATCACCGCGCGGTCGGCGATGGAACGCTCGGTCCGGTCGCGCAGAAACTCTCGTTCTTCTACGATCGCGTCGTTCGCGGCCGCGAGCCGCGCTACGCGCATTGGCTCACGCCGGCCTACGCGGGGAAAAAAGTTACGGCGTAGCGTCAGGCTGCGGTGAGGGTTGCGGCGTCGCCCACATGGAGCGATCGCCGTCGCTGTCTTCCTGCGGAGCTGTTAGGCTCTCGCCGACCGGCTGCGCGATGCCGCTCGCGCGAAGCTTCGCCAACTGCTCGAACTGACGGTACGCCATCCGCGAGACGCGGTGAATGAACTGGCGCCCCGCGGGCAGCGAGGACAGATTCGTCGTCAAGACGGCGATGACGTACGGCTGGTCGGCATAAACGATGCCCACGTCGTTGAGCGTGTCGTCGAAAGAGCCGGTTTTATGCGCGATCGGAATCTGCGGCAGCGGCTCGGGCAGCAGCGTATTGATCTCTTGCTGCTCTAATATTGCGATCATCTGCTGCGAGGACCAATGATCGATCAGGCGGTTCTGCGCCATCCGCGCAAGCAGCCGAACCATGTCCACGGGCGTCGTGCGCAGATCCGTGCGAACGCTCCAGTCCTGCGTGCGAATGTAGTCGGCTAAATGCGTGTGATCCAGGCCGAGCGAGGCCATCGTTTGGTTAATGTGCTGCCGCCCGACCAAGCGGATGAGCATGTTTGCCGCAGTGTTGTCGCTCACGGTGATCATCTGCGTGAGCAGCGTGGAAACGGTAAACGTGGATCCGATGGGCGAGTCGGCGATGTCGCCCGATCCCCAATCGCGATCGCCGGGCAAGAGCTCCACGCGGCGGTTCAAATCGAAGCTGCCGGCTTCCATCTGCCGGAAGACTTCGACCATAACCGGGATTTTGATTGTCGACGCCGCGGGCATGACTTCATTCATATTGTAGCCCGAGACATAACTGCTTCCCAGATCGCGCACGGCCACGGCCGCGGTTCCCGGAGCACGCGAACCGGCGCTTGCCAGTGTCGCTTGCAAATGCGCAAGGGGCAAGGGCAGTTGCAATTGCGCCAAAAGCGCGGCGACTGCAAGGGCGATCCGCATCCCTTATACTATCGGCTCTTTCCGCTTATTTTACAAGTGCCTCCAGTTGCCGCACTACACACACTCTTGTCACCCTTACTAAATCCCTTGTCACCCTTACTAAATCCCTTGTCACCCTTACTAAATCCCTTGTCACCCTTACTAAATCCCTTGTCATCCTGAGCCTGTCGAAGGACTGCGATTCCCGGCCGCGTTCGGTGTAGGGGAATCGGGCCGGGCATCGAGGGAGTCAATTTATGTTTACACTCACGGCGTTTACAACGTGGCCGGGAATCGTGCTCCTTCGGCGGCTCAGGATGGCAAAGAGGCTAATAAGGAACTCCGTCCGCGGCTGGCGCGCGGACTTTGCCCACGATGCCGGCGATCGCGATGAGTGCGGCGATGTACGGCACCGCCTGCATGGCGTCGCTCGGGAGCCATGAGATGCGGCCCTGCAGCACGTACTGCAGCGCTTCGAAGAAGCCGAAGAAGATAGCGGCGCCGGTTGCGCCCCACGGCGTCCAGCGGCCGAAGATGACGGCGGCCAGCGCGATGAAGCCGCGTCCGGCCGTCATGCCGTCGCTAAAGATGTTGACCTCGCCGATCGACAGAAACGCGCCGCCCAAACCCGCAAGGGCGCCGCTGACGACAACCGCTTGCACGCGGAGCCGCAGTGGCTGCAGGGAGGCGTCTTGCACCGCGCGCGGGTTCTCGCCGCAGGCCCGCACCCGCAAACCCCACGGTGTATAGTACAAAACGCCATGCAGAGCAAGAGCACAAACAAACGCGAGCACGACCAGCCACCACATGCCGTTGCCGAGCGCGGCGACCTGGGGGCTGGAACCGGGCTGGTTGTAGATCAGCGTGAGCGCAAATGCCGCGCCGCCGGCAGCAACCAAATTGATGCCGGTGCCGGCGACGATTTGATCGACCTTGAAGCGCGTTGCCGCAACGCCCAGGACCAAGCCGAAGAATGCGCCCGCCGCAATACCGCAGATCAGGCCCAGAAGCGGGCTGTGCGTAAACGCCGAGGTCAGCACGGCGGTAAACGCACCGGCAATCATCATTCCTTCGAGCCCGATGTTGATCACGCCCGAGCGTTCCGAGATTACGCCGCCCAATGCCGCGTAGATGATCGGCGCCGACTTGATAAGCGTGAGCGTGAGAATCGTTACGATGAGCGCACCGCCGCCGTTCATACGGGCGCTCCTTGCGTGCGCGTTGCAACGTAGCGCCGTGCCGCGAGCACCAGAATGATCAGGCCCTCGATAACGTGAATCGCATCTTTGGGCACGTCGGCAAGTGCCTGCATTGCAAGGCCGCCCGCTTCCAGAATGCCGAAGCCGAACGCCGCGACGCAAACCCACACCGGATTCAAATCACCCACCAGCGCAACGGCGATAGCGGTGTAGCCGTACCCCGGCGAGAGCGGGTGTTGAACCGGTGCAGCACGCCGCTCACGAGTGTTGCGCCCCCTAAACCCGCAATCGCTCCGGAGAGCGTCATGGCAACCAAAGTCATGCGCGGCATGTTTACGCCGCCGCGCCGTGCGGCTTCCGGCGCTTGCCCTGCTGCGCGCAGCTCGTAACCGAAGATCGTGCGCGTAAAGACCCAGCGCAGCAGCAGCGCGCCGGCGATCGCAATCAGCAGCGCGATCGAGAGCCGCGTATTCGGAATGAGCAGCGGAAGCCACGACGAACCCGGGAGCAGCGCCGTTTCCGAACCGGCAGCCGTGGCGGATTTAAGCGGTCCGGAGACCATGTAGTTCGCAAACGAAAGCGCAACGAAGTTGAGCATGAGCGTGGAGATGATCTCGCTTGCGTGAAAGCGCGCGCGCAGCCATCCGGCGATCGCTCCCCACGCGCCGCCGCCGATGAATCCCGCCGCAAGCAGGACCGGTATCGCAATCCATCCCGGCGCAATGAAATGCGCGCCGATTGCGCCCGCTGCAAGACCGCCGACGACGAGCTGCCCTTCCGCGCCGATGTTGAAGAGGCCGGCGCGAAACGCCAGCGTGATGCCGAGCGCCGGAAAGAGCAGCGCCGTGGTCTGCACCAGCGTCTCGGCAATCTGCTGGCGTCCGCCGAGTGCGCCGACGAAGAGCGCCCAGAACCCGTCGATAGGGCTCACGCCCGCAACGAGCATTGCCAGGGCCGCAAGCGCAAACGCAAGCAGCAGCGCCCCGCCCGGTCCGCGAACGACGCGCACCGCTTTGTTCACGCGCTTGCTCCCGCCATGATCTCTCCAATCCGGCCGCGATCGAACTGCGCGCGTTCGAATGCGGCGGCAACGCGGCCGCGGTACATCACCAGCACGCGGTCCGAGAGCGCCAACAGTTCGTCCAATTCAAATGAAATGAGCACGACGGCCGCGCCGTTGTTGCGTGCTTGAATGATGCGCGACTGTACGAGCGCTGCGGCGCCCACGTCGATGCCGCGCGTCGGCTGATACGCGAGCAGAATCCCCGGCTCGTCCAGCAACGCCCGGCCGACGACGACCTTTTGCTGGTTGCCCCCCGAGAGCGCGCGTACGGACAGATCGGGCGAAGACGTGCGCACGTCGAAGTCCTCGATCACCGACTGTGCTGCGGCGCGTGCGGCGGGGCGATCCACGAGCATCCCCTTGCGCGCGGCCTGCGTACGCTGCCGCCCGAGCACGAATTCTCCACGATCGACCAGTCCATGACCAGGGCCTCGCGATGGCGATCTTGCGGAATAACGCCGGTGCGCCCATCGCGTTCGATGACGCCGTCGTAATCGATCATGCCGGCCAGCGCGTCGCCCAGCGTCGTCTGTCCGTTGCCTTCCACGCCTGCGATGCCGACGATCTCGCCGCCGTGCACCTCGAACGAGAGCGACTCGATTGCGCTGCTTCCGCTTCCCGCGCTTACGTTTTGCAAACGCAAGCGTACATCGCCGCCGACCGCGCGCGGTTGCGCGATCGAGGGAAGTCCCCGCCGACCATCGCGCGTGCGATCTGATCGGCGTTCGTCTGCGCCGTTTCGTAGCGGGCAACGATCGCGCCATGCCGCATGACGCTCACGCGCGATGTGTACGAGAGCACTTCCTGCAGCTTGTGCGTGATGATAAGCACGGCCGTTCCCTGCGCGGCCAAAGCCGTGACCGTAGAGAAGAACGCGGCGATCTCCGCCGGCGCGAGCGCGGCCGTGGGTTCGTCGAGCAGCAGGACGGCCGGCGAGCGCTCGAGCCTCGCGCAGCAGTTCCACGCGCTGCTGTACGCCGATCGGCAGATCTTCCACAAAGGCATCGGGATCAATCTCGAGCCCGTTACGGTGCGCAATCTCGTGCACGCGCGCGCGCGCGGCCGGCGCATCGATCAGCAGCCCGCGGCGCGGTTCGCGCCCAAGCAGCACGTTCTGCCACACGCGAAGCCGGCCTACCAACTCGAAATGCTGATGTACGAGTCCGACGGTCCCGTTCGATTTCACGGTGCCCTCGTCGGGACGTACCGTTCCGAACGCGATGGTGGCCAGCGTCGATTTGCCGGCGCCGTTCTCGCCGACCAGCGCGTGGATCTCGCCGGGACGCACGTCCAGATCGACCCGTCAACGGCGACCACGCCCGGATACGCTTTGCGTATGCCGCGCAGGGTTAAAGCGCTACCGGTTTCCATGTCGCCAATTGCTCGCGCGTGTACGGGATGGGAATGCGGCCGGATTCGATGGCGGCCTTGAGTTGAGTTAGACGCGCTTGCCGCGCGGGCGTAACCGCATCGCGCGTGTAGCGGAAATCGGTCAGGGAGATGCCGCCGTCGCGCAGGCCCAGTTCAACGTGACCCGTTAGCGGGTGGCTGCTGCAATGCCTGCGCAACGCGAAACACCGCAACGTCCACATGTTTGACCATCGAGGTCAGCACTTTCCCGGGCGCCATAGCATCCTGATCGTTATCCACGCCGATGATGTAATAGCCGTGCGGGCGCGTGCGCGCTGCATCGATCGCCCCAAGCCCGACGCGTCCGGCCGCGGTGTATACGATGTCGGCGCCGCCGCTGAAGAGCAGATCGTAAGCTCTGTCCCGCGGCGACGTCATCGAACGAACCGGCGTACTTCACGTCGACCTTGATGGACGGATCGATCTCGCGCGCGCCGGCAATATAGCCGGCCTCAAATTTGCGTATGAGCGGTATGTCTTGACCGCCGATAAATGCAACGTGATGCGTCGTGCTGACCATCGCTGCCAGGGCGCCCGCCAAGAACGAACCGTCCTGCTCTTTGAAGGTTACCGAAACCACATTGGGCTGCGGTACGACCGCGTCCACGATGGCGTAGCGCTGCTGCGGAAACTGCGCGGCAACTTGCGTCACGTCATCGCTCATCAAAAACCCGATGGCGTAAATCATGCCGTAATCGGCTTCGCTCAGGACGGTCAGGTTAGGCTGATAGTCGGCGGCGGATTTGGACTGCAGCACCGTCACATAGGCCTTGAGCACGTCCCGCGATTTGAGCAGACCGCTGTGAGCCGAATCGTTGAACGACTTGTCCCCAAGGCCGCCCACATCGGTGACCATTGCCAGCGTCAGTTGTCCGGGCATCGGCCGGGGGTGCGAGCGAACGCAACCGGCGGGCGCAAGTGCGCACGTCATCGCAAGCACCAATAACAGCGCCGGACGATTCATTTCGGGCGGTGTACGAAGCGGGCGTGTAGGAAGCCTTGTTCCGCCGGGTAAGCATGTAGCGTGCAGAATACGACGGCCAAGGATTTGCGTACCGAGCCGCCTCGCCGCTGGTCCGAGGAGATCGAGGGCATCGCCTGGCTTCCGCGGATGATCGACAAGACGCGGGCCGCCATCAATGGGACGCTCGGAAACTACCTCTACGGCCAGAGTCCCATCGACCGGGGGATGCTGCGGGCCTTGGGCATTTCGTATAAGGAATTCACGACCATCGTCCGCCGCTCGGCGGGCAGCGACGACAAAGTGTTCGTCATGCTGCAACTGCGCAATCCCGAGGGAATCGAGCTGGCGCGGCGGTGGAGTGCCGCAGTTGGCCCGGCGCCAGCGGCTTTTCCTGTATCTTATCGATCTGGATGACGGCTACGCGGGTGGCCCGCTGCAGTCCGTGCGATCCGTCATCCGCCTGGGCGCATCGCTGGTCACGCGTTACGTCCGCTACCGCTGGCCCGCACGAGCTGCGGCCCTTGGGTTGGAAGTGGAAGTGCAAAAAGAGGCGGACAAGGCCGCGCAGGCAAGCGGCGCAGAGGAAGAGCCCTATCAGTGGATGTCCGAGCGGCGTTTGGATGCCGCCTGGAAATTACTGCTCTCCGCGGTCCTGATCTTTCTGATCTTCAGTTGGGTGCTGCATTTCATCGAGCGGATCGGCCCCGTGTTCATCGTCATCGTCGGCGCCATTTTCTTTGCGTACCTCGTCTATCCCATCGTGCGCTGGCTCAACCGCCGGCTGCCGCTGATCATTGCGATTCTAATGGTGTACGTCGTCTTGGCTGCGGTCGTCGTCGTCGGTCTGACCTATCTTATTCCAGTGATCAGCAGCGAGGTCGTGACGCTCGCGCATAATTGGCCCGGCATTGAGGCCAAGCTCGTTTCTTTCGTACGCGATCCGAATAACAAACTGCTGGCCCATGCCCCCGGTTTCGTGCGCGATCAACTTGCCGCGTTGCCGCAGACGCTGCCCGGCTGGCTCAAAACGCATGGCGCATCGGCGTTCGGCAACGCGCTCACGGTGTTGCTCGGCACCGCCGCGTTTTTGGGCGCGTGTGTAGCCATTCCGATCCTGGGCGCATACCTGCTCTACGATTCCGAAACCATCAAGCGGTTCTTCATCGGGTTCATTCCGCCAAAGCAACGCGATTCGACACTGGGCCTTCTCGGCGAACTCGAGCATGTGATCGGCGGTTTCATTCGCGGACAGCTGCTCGTCGGCGTAAGCGTAGGCATTCTCATTGCCATCGGCCTGCTGCTCGTCGGTGAGCCCTACGCGTTCGTTATTGCCGCCGTTGCCGGACTACTGGACTTCATTCCGTACATCGGGCCGGTTATTGCCGCCGTGCCCGCATTGACCATCGGCGTCGTTGCCGGCGGGGGCACGCTGATGCTCAAAGTGCTTGCGGTGTTCGTCCTTGCGAATTTGGCCGAGGGGCACATTCTTGCGCCGAACATCGTGAGCCGCACCATTCAACTCAGCCCCAGCGCCGTGGTGCTGTCGATCCTAGTTGGCGGAGAGCTTTACGGGGTGGTGGGCATGTTCGTCGCGGTGCCCATTGCGGGTGTCATCCGCGTGTTGCTGCTGCGCGTTATTCCGGGTTCGGTCAGCCGCGACGAGGCAAAACCGGTCTTGACCAAGGACCCTCACGAGCAGGTTGAAGAAGCGGCTGCACCGTGAGCACGAGTACCGGTGCACGGGCAGTGCAGCGCGTCGATATCATCGGCGTGCCGATGGATTTGGGCGCGAGCCGGCGCGGCGTGGACATGGGTCCGTATGCCGTGCGCTACGCGAAATTAAACGAACGCCTGCAGCGCCTGCGCGTGCCGGAGATCTACGATCACGGAAACCTGCAGGTTCCGTTGCGCGAAGAGTTCGAGCAGGGCGATCTGAAAGCGAAGTACTTGGACATTATCGCGCAAGTCTGCGTACAGCTCGCAAACGAAGTGGAACACATCGTGAACTCGGACGGCTTTCCAATCGTCCTAGGCGGCGATCATTCGATTGCCATGGGAACGTTGGAGGGCCTGACCAAAGCGCGCGGCACGCCGCCCGGGATCGTGTGGGTGGACGCGCATAGCGATATCAACAGTCCGGATTCGTCCAGTCGGGCAACGTCCACGGTATGCCGCTGTGGTTCGCCTTGCACAAGGGCTTTGCCGATCCCAAACGCACGGTGCAAATCGGGCTTCGCGACGTCGATCCGGTTGAAAAGGAAAATCTGCGCGCTTCGGGCGTGGCCGCATTTACGATGAGCGACGTGGATCGGCTCGGAATGACGCAAATTATGGAGCGCGCCATAAAAATCGCCGGTGCAGACGACGGGCAGATTCATATGTCGTTCGACATGGACGGCATCGACCCGAGCGAGGCGCCCGGCACCGGCACACCGGTCAAAGGCGGTTTGAGTTTTCGCGAAGCGCATCTGGCGATGGAGATGCTCTACGAGTGCGGGCGCTTGGGATCCATCGAGATGGTGGAGATCAATCCGATACTCGATACGCGCAACCAAACGGCTGCGCTTGCGGTCGGGCTCATCTGTTCGGGCCTGGGGAAATCGATCTTATAATTTGATCGTTGCGACGCCCTGACGAGCTCACTCCGCCGCCGCAGACCGCCGCGTCCCAGTTTGCGTCGGCCAAGATCGTCTCAACTTCGTGTTCCAGCTGCGCGTCGATCGGCGGCTGAAATTGAATCTGCTTGGTGCGTCCGTCCTCGCCGACCGTCACCAGCAAGGTGACGTGAACGGTCAAGGCCTTTGCCAGCCGGGCGCGCACGCCCGGATCAAGAACCGGACTTTGCTCGGCGCCGAACGGAAGCACGCCCCCGCGGTCGGGAGCTGCCCAAGGTGTCCGACGAGCGGGCGCTCTGGCTGGACTGCGGTTCGGGCGTTTGCACCGCCTGATGCTCGGTCGAAGAGACCGGAACGTTCGCGGGCTGGGCCCGGGCCAGAAGGGGCGCCGAGGTCTGAGCGGCTAGGTGCCGGGGCGCGGCCGCGACCGAGGTTCCGAGCGGGCCCGTCGAGGGGTTGGGCCGGGCAAAGGGGCTGTGAGTTTTGGCGGTCAGTTCGGTCTTTTTACGCGAGAAGGTCACCGTTCGCGCCTTGAGCGTGGTTTGGGGAAGAGTTTGAGGCCGGGCGGCCGCGGCCGGGCGCTGGATGCGGATATGGATCACCTTGGCAAACGAGAGCGCCTCGATGGGCTGAAAGCCGGCCGATTGCACCGGCAGCCAGATGGGAAGGAAAAATGCAACGATCAAATGCAGGCCGAGCGAGGCAGCCAGCGCCCGCAGTAAAAGCCGGTCGCCGATTCTGAACGGCAGTATGCCCATCTGCAACATCCTACTAGAGATAAGGAGATTATACACCCGTGCGTGACACGAATATCGTTTTATACCAGGCCGAGTGGTGCCCGTACTGCGCGCACGTCCGGGCGAAGCTGACCGACCTGCTCTTGGATTACAAGTGCGTGAACGTGCCGCGCGACCACAGCGAACGGGGCATCGTCAAAGAGGTTTCCGGCCAAACCGGCATCCCCGTGATGGTGGACGGCGAGGTGATCTTGGACGACGACGACGAGATCATCCCTTACCTTGAAAAGACCTACGGCCCCAAAGCAGCCGTGGAACGGGGCTCGATCGCTAGCGGAAAAACGCCCACATAAGCGCGGCAACCACGGCTCCGGTGAGGGTGGCCGCCGTGTTGACCGCATCGTTGTTCATCCACGCCGCGCCGCGTACGCGACGCGTGGGCGCGCCGCACCTGTGCGGATCGGTTTCGCAGGTGCGTGCGCATGACTCGCAATAGCGCAGCTCTCGGGCGGTTGCGCCCAGCAGCGAGTCGGCAAACGCGCCGGCAATGCCGCCTGCGGCAACGCACCACCACGGCGCCAGCGCGTAATGCGCGGCGACCGCGCCGATCGCGCACGCGCCGGCAATCTCTGCTAACGTTCCGAGTGCCGTAACGCCGCCCGAAAGTCCGGGCGCGAGCTTCTTCCAGGTGAAGACGGAACGCGGCGCGCCTTTTGCCAGCATGCCGATCTCCGTACCCCACGTATCCGCGCATGCAGCGGCAAACGCCCCCGCAAATGCCGCGGCAAAAAGCGGCTGGTGCGTGAACCATGCCGCCAGCGCGCACAGCGCGGCGGCTCCGCCGTTTGCGAACACTTGCCAAGCATCGCGCGGGCCCGTTTTGCCGATGTCCTCCGCACGCGCTTTTCGCGCGAGTCCCACGCGCGAGAGCAGCGTCGAAGAAACGAAAAATGCAAGGAGCACGGCAACGAACGGCCAACGCCCGCCCGCGATAACGGCAACGCCGACGACGGCCGCCGCAAGCGTGCCACCCGCCGTGAGCGGCGCGGCGCTATCCTTCGAGTGCAGCGATCAGCCCTGCAGTGGTGAACTCGGATGCGATCAGATCGACCGGCAATCCGATGTCGCGCGCCGCTTGCGCCGTAACCGGTCCGATGCAGGCAACCGTTTTGCCCTCGGAGGCGCGAACCGGATCGGTGAGATTCTTCGCAAAGCCTTGCACGGTGCTCGCACTGGTGAACGTGAGGATGTCGCATTGCTCGACTTTTTGCGCGAACTGCGGATCGGTCATGATAACGGTTTTATACGCGGCGACGACGTGCGGATCGCGTCCGCTCTCGCGCAGCATCTGCGGCAGCACATCGCGCGCTTCTTGGGCGCGAAAGATCAGCAGGCGTGCGCCCGGCGCAGCGGCGGCGATCAGCGATTCGGCCAAATCTTCCGCAACGAACGTGCGCGGGACGAGGTCGGGATAGATGCCCCGCGCGCGCAGGGCCGCTGCCGTTCCGCTTCCGATGGCGGCGATCTTTGCATCATTAAGGTAGCGCGCGTCTTCGCGCCGCGCATCCAAAAGTTCGAAAAACGCCGCAACGCCGTTTGCGCTGGTGAAAACGATCCAAGCAAAGGTCGCCGCGTCGCGGACGGCCCGCTCTGCGGACGCAACGTCGTCGGGGGCAGCGAACGCGATGACCGGCGCCAAAACCGGCTGGGCGCCGGCATCCCGCAGCGCTTGGGCAAACCGGTCGCTTTGGTGTGCGGGGCGCGTGACCAGCACCCGCTTTCCGTGCAGCGCGTTACTGCGGGTCAACGCCCAGCTCGGAACCGCTGCGTCGAGCAGACGCACGTGTGCGAGCGCCTCGGAGTGGTCGCCCATCGTTTTGTCGCGAATCTTTGTGACGGCCGTGTGCAGAAGCCGCGAGATGACCGTCATCGACATGCCGGTGATCAGCATCTTTTCGCGTTCGCTCAAGTTCCGGGCAGCGCGCAAAGGAGCCGTTCCAGTTCCGCTGCGCGCAGCGATTCGGCTTTCTTTGTGGGAGCGAGGCGATCACCGGGACGGCGACGCGCGACTGATACCAGTGCCCGAACCGCTCGATATACTCGGCGATGATTTCTTCAACGTGCGGGATCGCCTCGCGCCGGACTTCCGACTTTTCGTCCACGCGGGATTTGATGCCGTCGATATCCACCAGGGTAACGCCCTCCAGAGCGGCTACGTCGGGATGCACGTCGCGCGGAACGGCGATATCCACGATCAACAGCGGATGCTCCGCGCGCCGGCGCATGGCCGTTTCCACGACTTGCGGCGTAAGCACGAAGTGCGAGGCGCCGGTGGCGCTCAGGACAATATCTGCAGACTGCAGCGCGTCGAGCAAACCGGGCAGTTCTACGGCGTGCCCGAAACCGGTATCGCTGACGATCTCTTGCGCGTTCTTGACGGTGCGGCTCGTCACGACAAGATTCTGCGCGCCCTCGGTTCGCAACCGCTTGGCAGCCGTGCGGCCCATCTTTCCCGCGCCGATGACCACCACATTGCGATCGCGCAGCGAACCCAGGCGGTCGTGCGCGAGATCGATTGCGGCCGTCGCAACCGAGGCCGACTCATCGCCGATGCGCGTTTGCGTGCGTGCCGCCTTGCCGGCGCTCATGGCGTCGCGGAACAAACGGTGCAAAGTCTTTCCGAGCGATTGCGCCTGCTGCGCGGCAATGAACGCGTCTTTGACTTGCCCCAGGATCTCCGCCTCGCCGATCAGCATGGAGTCCAGTCCGGTGCTCACGCGGAACAGATGCTCCACCGCCTCATGCCCCAAATGCGTGTAGAGATACGATTCCAAGTCGTACTCCACGGTCCCGTGGCGGAAGTTCAGCAAAAACGATTTAATTTGAGATGCGCCCGATTCAAAATCGGTAACGTCGGCGTAAGACTCCAGCCGGCCGCACGTTTGCAGCATCACGGCTTCGTGCACGGCCTCGTAATCGCGCAAGGCAACCAGCGCGGCTTCCATCCGGGCGGCCGGAAAAGCATGCCGCTCGCGCACCTCGACCGGCGCGGTGTGATGGGAGAGTCCAAGGCAAATCAGCGGCATTACTCTTCCAATCCTAGGCCCGCCGCGGCCGGGGTCCCTAGCGGTTTTATCGTAGCCAGCGCGTCGTCGGCGGCAGCGATGGTCTGCTCGATCTCACGCGTCGTGTGGGCAGTCGAAACGAAGGCCGCTTCGAATTGCGAGGGGGCAAAATAGAAGCCGCGATCGAGCATGGCGTGGAAAAACGCGCCGTAGAACGTCGCATCGGCGCTCATCGCACTGGTCAAATCGGTCACGGGCGATTCTGTGAAAAACGTACAGAACATCGAGCCTGCATACGTGCTGTAATGGGGAACGCCGTGCTTTTTGAAGACCTCGTGGAGCCCGTTGCAGAGCAGCCGCGTGAGCACTTCGAGGCGATCGAACAGCGTGGCATCGGATGCGACGGTTTTGAGCGTTGCAATGCCCGCGGCCATGGCGAGCGGATTTCCCGAGAGCGTTCCGGCCTGGTAGATCGCACCGTCGGGCGAGAGTTCGCGCATGATCTTCGCGCCCACCGAATGCGCCGACGGGCAAGCCGCCGCCGATGACCTTGCCCAGCGTGGTCAAATCGGGACGCACGCCTTCGCGCTCCTGCGACGCCGCCCCGCGCAACGCGGAAGCCGGTCATTACCTCATCGAAGATCAACAGCGCGCCGTTTTGCGTACAGAGATTGCGCAGCGTCTGCAGATAAGCCGGCTTCGCGGGAACGAAGCCCATGTTGCCGGCATACGGCTCGACGATGACCGCGGCAATTCCGTTCGGATTTGCATCGAATGCGCGAGCCACTGCATGCGCATCGTTGTACGGCAGAACGATGCGTATCGTTTGCAACGCCTTGCGTTACGCCCGGCGAAGTGGGAACGCCGTTGGTGAGCGCGCCGCTGCCCGCCGCAATAAGAAACGCATCGCCGTGACCGTGGTAGCAGCCGGCGAATTTAACGATCTTTTCGCGCCCCGTGATTCCGCGCGCTAGACGTACGGCGCTCATCGTTGCCTCGGTGCCGCTGGATGTGAAGCGGATGCGTTCGATCGCCGGGCATCATCGAGCGGATCAGCTCGCCGAATTCGGACTCGGCCTCGGTGGGAGTGCCGAACGAACTGCCTCGCTGCGCCGCTTGCGTCACCGCTTTGACGACCGCGGGGTGCGCGTGGCCGAGCAGCATCGGTCCCCACGAAAGCACGTAGTCGATGTACTCGTGCCCGTCGATATCGCACAGCGAAGCGCCGCTGCCGCTCCTCATGAAGACCGGCGAGCCGCCGACGGCGCGAAAAGCGCGCACGGGCGAGTTGACGCCGCCGGCAATGATGCCGCGCGCGCGGGCGAATGCCGAGATCGAACGCTCTAACCGCATAACGCCTCATACTGGGCCGGCGTATTGATGCCCAGCAGGACGCGATCGTCGCTTAGCCGCACCCGCTTCACGCGCAGGCGGCCGAGCGCGCTGCGAACGGACGATTCTCCTTGCGCGCGTGCCGCATGTGCCGCTTGAACGAACGCGGCGCGATCGTAGAGGGCGCAGAGCGGCTGAAGCGTTCCATGCGCGTCGACCGGCACAACGGCGTCGATTCCGGCTTCCCACGCTCCACTGCAACTCGTTCGCGGTGCCGGCGTGGACGAACGGCGCATCCCCCGCGACGGCAAAGACGCGCGGCTCCGTGACGTGTCCCCAGCACGTTGTGCAGCGCGAAAAGCGGCCCGGCTCCCGGCTCGCGATCCACGATGATCGGGCACGTTAGGGCTGCGTGCGATCTCCGCTGAGAACGTGCGGTTTGCCGCAACGTACACGTCGCCCGCGGCGCGAACATTTTCGTACACGCGAACCAGCAGCGGCTTGCCGGCGGCATCCATCTCAAGTTTGCCCGGTAAACGGCTCGCATCGCCGCCGGCTAGAATACAACGGCGCAGCATGCGGGCCGCAAATTCTTTTGCAAAGTACGTGATGACGATGTCCGCGCCGGCGCGCACGAAGCCCACCAGCAGTTCTTCAACCGCGCGCTCTTCGTCGATCCAGCCGTTCTGCGCCGCGGCTTTGATCATCGAATATTCGCCGCTGACGTTATAGACGGCTATCGGTACGTCGAAGCGTTCGCGCGCCGCGCGCACGATATCCAGATACGGCAGGCCCGGCTTGACCATCACGATGTCGGCGCCTTCTTCGATGTCGAGTGTCGATTTCTCGCAGCGCCTCACGCGCGTTCGCGGGATCCATCTGGTAGGTGCGGCGATCGCCGAACTGCGGCGTGGAGTCGGCGGCTTCGCGGAACGGACCGTAAAATGCCGAAGCGTATTTCGCGCTATAGGCCATGATCGCACGTGCTGCAAATCCTCGCGCGTCGAGCGCCCGCCGAATGGCGCCGACGCGGCCGTCCATCATGTCGCTGGGCGCGATGACGTCGACACCTGCTTGCGCGTAGGTCAGCGCCGTTCGCACTAGCAGGTCGACAGTTGCGTCGTTGTCGATGTCGCCGCGCGTCGGAACGTGCCGCAGTGTCCGTGATCGGTGTATTCGCAGTTGCAAAGTCTGCAATCACGATGATATGCGGGAACGCTTCCTTAATGGCGCGCGCCGCCTGCTGCACGACGCCGTCGGGATCGTAGTTGCTGGCTGGCGCGGGCATCTTTGGTCTCGGGAATGCCGAACAGCAGGACGCAATGGATGTCCAGCGCGTCCAGCAAGCCCGCTCTCCGACTGCGGAATCGACGGTGTAACGCTCGATGCCGGGCATCGACGATATCGGTCCGGCCGCATCGCCGCGTTCGACAATGAAAAGCGGCTGCACCAGCTGCGAGAGGGCGACGCGGTGCTCGCGCACGAGCGCGCGCACCCTCGCCGTGCGCCGCAGACGGCGCGGACGTTTTACCGGTTGCATGCAAGTTTCTCCGCGAGCGCGATTCCCGACTCGCGTGCTCGATCGATCGTGGGTGCGGGGCCTTCGCTGCGCTCGCGAACAATGGGCGAACCGGGCGCGTCAGTTATTGCGCCGAGCACCACCAGCCGTTCGCCTTCGTAAAAGGCATGGATACCGATGGGTGCCTGACACCCGCCGCGCAGTGCCGCAAGCGCTGCACGCTCGCTCGCAACCGCGCGTTCGGCACGATCGTCGTTTACCGCGGCGCGCAGTTGCGCGGCGATCGGCGCATCGCGCAACGTTTCTATTGCAAGCGCTCCTTGGCCGGCCGCCGGAACGATCTCGTCAACTTCGAAGGCAACCATGTGCGCGGCGCGCGCGCCCAGACGCCGCAGCCCTGCACTTGCCAAAACGATCGCATCGCAGTTGCCTTGGCGCAGTTTGCGAAGACGCGTATCTACGTTGCCGCGCAGATCGACGTAGCGCAAATCCGGCCGGAGCGCTTGCAGTCTGCGCGCGGCGCCGGACACTGGAGGTTCCAACGCTTGCGCCCGGCGGCAGCAGGGCGAAGCCCGGAAAGCGCTCGCTGCAGAAGACATCGCGCGGGTCTTCGCGCTCCGAGATCGCCGCAGGCTCCATATCGTCCGCAAGCGTGCTGGGCAGATCTTTGCACGAATGGACGGCATACTGCGCGCGGCCTTCGCGCAGTGCCACTTCAAGTTCTTTAACGAACAGACTCTCCGAACCGATCTGCGCAAAGGTCCGCACCCGGTCGCGATCGCCTGCGGTCGAGACGTTCAAGATCGTGCTGGGAACGCCGAACAGCGCCAGCTTAGCGGCGATGGTCCGGCTCTGCGTCATGGCCAGGGCGCTTGCCCGGGAGGCGCAGACGGCAACATCCTGGCCGGCTTGCGCGGTGTCGTGCATTGGGCATGACTTCGCCTTCAAGGCGCCCAAAAACCCGCCGATGCAAAAAGCAACGCGCGCGGCCCTCCTCGGCGGCGCCGCCGCCGCGCTCGTCACGCTCCCGGGCCTGTGGAGCGGGACGCTGTGGGATAACAGCGAGACGACGTATGGCGAGGTTGCCCGGGAGGTCGTGCTGCGGGGCGACTTTATCGTCATGCATCAGAATGCGGCTCCCTGGTACGTCCAGCCGCCCCTCTATTTTTGGATCGGCGCCGTCTTCATCAAACTGCTGGGCACGACCGCGTTTGCGCTGCGTCTTCCCTCGGCGCTTGCGACCATCGCGATGGGCGCGCTCACGGGCTACGCGGCTGCCCGGGCGCTCGGTTCGCGCACGGGCATCTATGCCGGCGTCGTTCTCTCCACATGTTTGATGCAGGCGGTCATCGGACGCCTCGCAATCATGGACGCCCTGCTCGATCTGTGCGTTTGCGCCGCGCTGTTCTGCTGGCTGCGCGCGCTGCTGACGGGACGCCAACGCGATTTCGTCGCCGGATGGATTGCCTGCGCATTCGGCTTCTTGGCAAAAGGGCCGGTTGCGCCCGCGATCGCGCTGTTGGTGATCGGCGCGTTTGCGCTCTGGGAACGGCGGTTCACCAGGGTTGCGTGGCCGTCATGGCGCGCGTGGCTGGTCGGCCTTGTGGTCTTTGCGGCGATCGTCGTGCCGTGGTTTGCGGCGCTCGTGCATGCAAGCGGCGCGGGAAGCGTCGTTAAACTGATCGGCTATTACACGGTTGGGCGGTACACGGGAACGATCGAGAATCAAAGCGGCCCGCTGTGGTATTATCTGCCCGCCCTTATTCTGGGGTTCTTCCCATGGATAGCGTTCATCCCCGTTGCGCTCGCGTTCGCCGTGCGCGCAAGCCGTACTCCACAAAGTTCCATGATCCGCTTTGCGCTGATGTGGGCGCTGCTGCCGCTGCTGTTTTTCAGTTTTGCAAAAACTAAATTGCCCAATTACATCGCGCTCGAAATGCCGGCTCTGGCGATCCTGGTCGCGGCATATGCAGACGAGGCCGTGCGCCGCATCCGCAGCCGCTCGCTGCTGTTTTCCACGGCCGCCATCCCTGTTTTCATCTTGCTGCTCGGCATCGCCGTACGGCTGTTTTCAAAGCAGAATAAACTCACCGGCGATCTTCATGCGATAGCGGTGGATTTGGCGTATTTGGGCATCGCGCTGTTTTTGGGAAGCGCGGCTGCTTTCGCGGCCCTTTGGGGGCGCGAGCGCTCGCGTGAGTCGGCGGCGCACATCGTTGCCGGGTCGATGATCGTTGCGACCTCCATGCTTGGGCTGATCATGCTGCCGCGCGCCGAGGCGCTCAAACCCATTCCGCACTTGGCCGCCGTGATCGACGCACAGCGCCGGCCCGGCGACAACGTTGCGATCATCAACGTAGCGGGGGGCAACGCGCTTATGTTCTATACTCGTCCGGGCATCTACATTTTGAAAGGGCGCGCAAACGGCGGCGATGCGATCTGCAGTGCGCCGCGCACGTTTTTGGTTGCCGCGCGCGGCGCCTACATTCCGTTTTCACAAACCAAGCCGCCCGTTATTGCGACGTGGGACAAGGACGCGCTGTACCTCTACACGCGTCCCCGCAGCTGCGCTACTTCTTGAGCGCGGCGACGTCCTTAACGCTCACCGCGCCGGCGGAGTTGCTGCCCAGCGCGCTGCGGATATAGGTGACGACGTTCGCAACGTCTTGGTTTGAAAGCGTGGCTTTCCAGGCGGGCATCTGTCCATTGTAACCCTTGCCTGCAACGGTGATCGGCCCGTTCTTTCCGTTGAGCACCGTAAGAATGACGTCTTTGGGATTGCCTGTGACGAAGCTGTTGCCCGCCAGTGGCGGGAATGCGCCCGGCGTTCCGCCCCCGCCCACGCCGTGGCAGTGCTCGAACAGTTTTTTGCATAGACTGCTTGCCCGGCTTTTGCGGCGGGTGAGCTCGCGGCGCCCGCGCTCGGCGGCTGCGATCCGCCGCCGGCCTCGGCGATGTTCGACGTCTCTTGTGCGGCCAGAATTTGCGACTCGGGCGCGCTGGGCGGTCCGGCCGCCTGTTTGCCCATGATGGAGACTTGTCCCCAAATCGTCAGTCCCCACATGACCAGCAGCGCGCCCCCGACCAGATACATAATAGGTTTGCGCGATCCGAACGTGCGCGTGGTCGATCGGTCGATCCATGGCAACAGCAGAATGAGCAAGGTTGCGAGGCCCGGGATGATGATGGCGCCGACAACTTCCAAACTTCCCGGAACGACGTTAAGCAATTGGAAGAGATCGAGGAAATACCAGGCCGGATACGGCACGAACAGCGCATTCGACGGATCGGCTTTGGCATCGAGGAACGGCGGCGCGAAGAGTGCGAGCGCGATGATGATCAAAAAGACGAACAGCGATGCGACGCTGTCCATGAACATCTGGTCGGGCCAGAAACGTCCGGTCGGCAATGGACGCGGATCCTCGACGGGCGGTCCGGCCGGACCGTTCCAGCGGAAGATCGCCAAATGCGCGCCGACCAGCGCGACGAGCGCTGCGGGCATGAGCCACACGTGCAAGCCGAAGAACCGGTTGATGGTCATCGTGCCCATCGTGGTGCCGTCTTGCGTGAACTGCTGAATGAAGCCGCCCAGGACGGGCGCGGTGAGTGTGAGATTGATTGCCACCTGCGATGCAAAATACGCATCCATATCCCACGGCAGCAGGTAGCCCGTTAAGCCGAGCACCATCGTGACCAGCAGCAGAAGCACGCCCACGATCCATTGCAGCTCGCGCGGCGATTTATATGCGCCCCACACGATCGTCTGGAGCATGTGCAGGAAGAGCAGCGCGATCATCGCCGAGGCGCCCCAATAATGAACGCTCAGCACGAAGTGCTGGAAGGGGTGCACGTACATCGACCGCGTCGATTCCCACGCCGTCATCGCGGATGGCGCGTAGAAGAACGTGAGGAAAATGCCGGTCACTATCTGCAAGATCATGCAGAACAGCGTGGCGCTGCCAAAGACGTACCAGTAGCTCGCGCCGCCGGGGATGTCTTCCAGCAGAAAATCTTTCGTCATGCTGACGAATCCGGTGCGTCGCTCGATCCAATTTAGCATCAGTGCTGCAGTCCTCTAGTCGGTGTACGAAACGACGATGCGATCGGGGATCGTCGGCTTATAACGGATCCATTCCACTTGCGCCTTCCCGCTTTGCTCGCGCAGCGGAAGCGGATCCAGTCCGCGCGCGGCGGGGCCGGCAATATGCGCGCCGGCGTCGTCGAACTGCGAGCCATGGCACGGACACGCGAACTTGTTTGCCGTGGCATCGTAATTGTAGTGGCAGCCCAAATGCGGGCAGATAGGGCTGAAGATCACGAAGCCCAGGGTGACGATCTCGTAGGGCAGCTCGTCCTTGCCGGCAGGCGTAAATAAGTCGGTGCGTGTCGCCTTGAATTTGGAAACGTCCTTGACCTTGACGCCCCAGACGGATTCGGAGGCCGCCTGCATCGGCAGGTAGGCATCTTTAGCACGCAGGTTAATGTTGATCTGGACGGCCTTGTCGGTGGCCTTCTGCAGTTCGTCCCAGCCGGCGGCATCGAGCGGCGTCCACGAGGCACCGCCCGCGCCGACGTCCGGAATGAGCGAGCCAAGGATGGGGATCACCAGTCCCAGGCCGATAACGCCGCCGATGGCTAGCGTCGCGTTGGCCATGAACGTGCGCCGCGTGAGCTCCTCGGCGGACTCGGGCTCGGTATAAGCGCTATGGATGCGCGGGTGCCCCGTCTGTGCGGGTGGGGCTTGGGCGTGGCTGCCCGAGGGCACGTTGCTCGACAATGCAGTTTCTCCGGAACGTAGCGCTTGAGGTCGCCTGGTGTTTCACACCGATTCTACGTCCGCCCTCTTGGCCGGGGCATCGACCTTCCTCTGAGGGGGGACTACATTTTGTAGCTGTGCAGGCCGCTGATCCACAGGTTCACGCCGAAGTAACAGAACATGATTGAAAGGAAGCAGACGGCGGCAATCCACGCGCCCCACATGCCTCGGAACTCCCTGCGTGTGTGCAAGTGCATGTACACGGCGTAACAGATCCACGAGAAAAGCGCGGCCGTCTCCTTGGGGTCCCATTGCCAGTATGCGCCCCACGACTCGTGCGCCCACATGGCGCCGGTGATGACTCCGAGCGTGAGCAGAGGAAGGCCGACGGCGATGACGCGGTAGATAAGGATGTCGAGCTGTGCCAGCTCGGGATGGTGTTGAGCCAGAGCGCAACGTTGTTTCCGCCGGCGGCTGCGGCGGCGATGTTCGGCGTGTCGTTTCTCACGGTCATGCCGCTCGTACCGCCGGCTGCGGCCGCGGACATCGCGGGCGCCGATGCAAGCGAACGTTCGAAATAAAATTTGACCAGATACACGATCGCGAGCACGAAGGAGACCATAAACGCCGAGTACGACGAGACCACCAGCGGCACGTGAATCTTTGCCCAGTACGACTGCAGAGACGGAACGGCGGGCATGACGCCCTCGTTCCACGTCGCGCCGTATGCCAGAAACAGCGCGGCGAGCGCGAGCAGAAAGCCGCCCGCGAACCACAAGTCGTAGCGGAATGCGAAGATCAGGAAGATCAGTACCGACACCGCGGCAAAGAGCGAGAGCGAGCCGTACAGGTTGAGCAGCGGCCAGATGTGCGTGATCTCAAAGCGCGCGACGAGCTGTGCGAACTGCGCAAAACATCCGGCAATCGCGAGCGGAATGCCCAAGTGCTTGAGCCATTCCTCGCGCGAGAAGAAGTAGACGAGCAGGGCGAGCGCCGCAACGACGTAGGCGCCGATCGCAACGATCAGTAAGACACCGTCGAGCGGAAGGTACTGATGGGTCATGTGGCTTCCTTTTCAAACGCGCGAACCAAGTCGGCGAACTGCTTCTCGAAAATATCGTAGCCTTTGACCGTCATGGCGGCAAGGCCGATCGTGCTGCTGCCGCCCTGCTCGGTGACCGTTGCGAACAGCCGTGCGGGCAAAAAGTAAAAGGCAATGACCAGCCCGGCCAGCAGCACGAACGCACCGATGCCCACCAGCGCAACGCCCGGATCGTAGCGGTATTGCAAGCCGCTCACCATTACGTACTGCTGTGGCGTAATGCGCCAGCCGTCGCCCACGTCGATCCACGTCTTAAACGGCACCAGCGCGGCCCCCGCCGTGACGCCGCCTTGCGCAACCTGCAGGGCCACGGCCGGATCGTTAACGCGCGGGTCGGCCGAGGGTTCACCGGTTTGGCGATCGACGGTGGGAACGAACTGCGCGAGCGCAATCTCGCGCTGCGAGCCGGGCAGCACGATCGTTTCGCCAACCATGTAGGTGCGATCGGAGAGCGCGGCATCGCGCGTGCCGTCGTGGGCAATCGAAAAGCGCACGGCAAAGCCGTAACTGGATTGATAAAAGAGCGTTCCGCCGATGTCGATAGGGTGATTCACGCGGATCGTTTCGTTCTTCGCCACGCCATCTGCGCCGGCGACCGTGACGTTCGAAACGTAGTCCGTCGGTTGATATACCATGCCGCTTTTCGTCATGATCGGCTGAACTTTGAACGTGAAGTTGTTCAATCGCAGAGTCGATTGCGAATGCGGAACGGCAACCGTCTGGCCGACCGCGACCGGCGTCTCGCCGTCAAAACCGCGTGCCCAATAGACCGTCGTGCCCGCGGCGACAATCACAAAGCCGATGTGCGCCACCAGGACCCCGCGGCGCGCCCAGTTAAACTTATCGGCGAACGTCCACTGCGTTCCGGCAAACTCGCGCCGGCGGATCTGCCAGCCGCGCTTTGCTAGAAAAGCCTCAAGAATCCCGCGCGCCGACGCCGCGTCGCCGGGAACGGTAATGGTTGCATTGAGCGGGATTTTTTCGGTCAGCACGGGGCGAAGCGCGGGCAAGCGCGCGGGAATCACGCGCTTGAACGTGCACACCGCAAGCGAGACCAAAATCAGCCCGATGATCCCGACGTAGTACGGCGTGTGGTAGATGTTGTCGACGTTCAAGCGCAGGATCATCCGTGCAAGCGCCGGCGCGTACGTGCCAAAATACTCGTCCGGATCTTTGCCTTGGGCGACGACGACGCCCACCACCGTCATGGCGGCCCAGACCAACAGCAGGCAAACGGCGAAGAGCACGTTGCTGAACGTGCGGATGAAGTCCTCATAGCCGGCGCGCACGGTATTCACTGGGCGCAGTTTACGGCGGCTCGACCCGGACGCGCCACGACTTCTCCAACAGCACGATGATCCACAGACTGATCTCGTAGAGAAAGTACATGGGCAGCGCGAGCATGGCCATCGTGAGCGGATTGCCGTCGGGCGCGATGATCATGCCGAAAACCAGAAATCCGAAGCCGAAATACCGCCGGTTGCGGCGTAGGAAGGTGGAGTTGACGATGCCGATCCGCGCAAGCCCGATCATCACGATGGGCGTTTGAAAGATGAGCGCGAACGCCAGCAGGATCAGCAAAATGAAGTTCAGCGTAGACTCGATGCCGAAGGTCGGGGTTGCAACGTGATTGGTGATCCGCAGCAGCGATCCGACCACGCGCGGCATCACCAGAAAATGCGCGAACGCAATGCCGGCCAGCGCCAGCAAGAACGAGGGCGCGACATAGGCATAGACCATGTTTCGCGTGCGCGGATGGAACGCCGGCACGACAAACATCCAGAGCTGGTACAGCAGTACGGGAAGCCCCAGCACGATGGCGGCGTAAATTGAAAACTTCACTTCGACGAAGATGACGTCCGCGGGCCCGAACGCGTGCAGTTCGACATTGCCGAAGTACGCGTGCTTGAGCAGATCGATGATGTATGGTGCCGGGATAAAGGTGACCACCGAGAGCCCGATGACCGTGGCAACGGCAATGAGTAAGCGTTTACGGAGCTCCCGAAGGTGCTCCGTAAAACTCATTTCTTTTTGATCCCAGGTTTGCTCGGTCTTAACTGCTCAGGGTCCCTTTGTCGGGCGTGGGCGGGGGCACTTTCTCGCCGGAGTTTTGCAGCGAGACGTTGTCCATGGGGTCGGCGGCTTTCGATTGGGCGCGCAGGCGCGCTTGTTCGCGGGCGCGCGCTTCCGCCTCGTCGGCCTCGGCTTGCCCGGCGATGAATTCCTTCTTCGCCTGGCCGGCGCTGCGCGCAAGCTTGGGCAGCCGGTCGGCGCCGAACAGCACGACGGCGGCGATAACGACGATGCCGATGAGCATCGGGCTATCCCAGAGCGCTAAGATCGGATGAAATGTCATAGAGTTATCCTTCTGTGAGTTCGTCGGCTAGCCGCAGCAGTTCGCTTTTCGCACCGCTTTCGGGCAGAATCTCCAAAGAGGCCTTTGCGCGGTTGACCCACTGCGCAATCTGCGCGCTGGTGGCCTGCAGGCCGCCCCACGCCGCAATGGTTTGCAAAACGCCCGCGGTCGCGCCGTCGCGGTCCCCTTTATAGTAACGCTCGACGAGCGCTCGCGCGTCGCCATCGGCCTTAGAAAGGGCCAGAATTAATGGAATCGTCATCTTGCGCTCGCGAAGGTCGTTCCCGACCGGCTTGCCCAGCGCATGCGCGTCGGCCGTCATGTCCAGCAGATCGTCCTTCATCTGGAACGCGACGCCATAATGCATCCCATACTCGCGCAGGGCTTTGACTTCCCGCGGCGCGCAGCCGCCCATAATCGCCCCGCATTGTGCGGAGGCGGCAAAGAGCGAGGCCGTTTTCTTCATCACGATCTCGACATAAGCCGAGAGCGGCAAATCCAAGTCCCCAAGCGCGCGCAGCTGCAGCACTTCGCCGTCGCAGATGTCCGCGAGCGTAGCGCTGAGCACGTTGGGTATCGGATGCGGGTACTGCGCGGTGACGTTTTTAAAGATCCAAGCGAAGAGGTAGTCCCCGGCAAGCACGCTGATGCGGTTGCCGTAATCGACAGCGGTAGCGTTGACGCCGCGCCGGGTCTGCGCGCTGTCCACGACATCGTCGTGAATCAGGGTGGCGACGTGAATGAGCTCCATGTAGGCCGCCAAATGCAAGTGCTCTTGCGCGTTCGCGCCGCCGGCTTGCGCCGCAAGCAGGGTGATGCGCGGACGCAGCCGCTTTCCGCCCGCGGCCAGCATCCGCTTCACCGCCTCGGTGATCAGTGGATTGTCCGTGCCGAAGCGCACGCGGAAGAACTCTTCGACCAGCGCGTACAAATTGGCGTCGCTGCGCGATACTTTGTCGATCATCACGCTGTCCCGTAGTGCACGGCTACGGCACCGCCCATCAGCCGGACGAAGCCGGCGTCGCTAAAGCCTGCCGCCGTGAAGCGGTCGCGCAGCTGCTCGGCGCCGGGATGATTGGTCAGCGAGTTGGGCAGATAGTCTGTACGCTTGGCGCGAGCCGCCGACGATGCCGCCGATGATCGGCACGATGCGGTAAAAATACAGATCGAAGAGCGCTTTCCATGCTTTGTTCGGCGCCTTGCTCATATCGAGGTTCACGAAGCGCGCGCCCGGACGCAGCACGCGGCGCACTTCGCCCAGCGTGGTATCGATGTCCACCACGTTACGCATTGCAAACCCCATGATCGCGCCGTCGAACCACGCATCCTCGAAGTGCAGCGCGCTCACGTCGCCCTCTTCGAACGCCGCCCAGCCTCGCGCTTCGCGTTGCGCGCGATGGCGCGCACCTCGCAGCATCGGCTCGCAAAAGTCTACGCCCGTCACCTGCAAGGTCGGATCGGTTCGCAGCAGATGAAACACCAAATCTCCGGTACCGCAGCAGAGATCGACGATCCGGCCTCCATGCGGCGCACGCAGCAGCGCAATGGCTCGGCGGCGCCAGCCCTCGTCCAGGCCGGCACTGATCACGCGATTGGCGGCGTCGTAGCGTGGAGCGATCTGCGCGAACATGTCGCGCACGAAGGCCCCCTTGTCGGTGCTCATTCCACCTAGCCGTTCAGCACCCGGGCTAGCCGTTCATTCCCTCACGCGTGAGGGACGAGCATGATAACCACTGCATCGAGCGGGGACGTCGCCGCCGCCCTGCGGAGCGCGCACGCGATCGTCTTTACCGCTTACACGTTGCGGCCGGGGCGGATCGAGGCTGCGCTGGAAAGTGCAGCGCGCCGGGGCGCCAAGGTCACCGTGCGCTTAGAAGCCCGCCCGTACGGCAATCCGGGCGGAACGCTCCTGGCTGCAAACCGCCGCTCGGTGGGGCGGCTTGCGCGCCTGGGCGCGGACGCCCGGCTGGTGGATCGCACGGATGCGAGCGGGCCGCCCCTTCATATGAAGGCCGCAGTTTGCGACGATACGGTCTATTTGGACGACCGCAATTGGCCGGACGATGGCGGGGATACCATCGTGCGCGACGATTTTGCCGCCGACGTTGCGGCCGTCAAAGCCGCCGTCTTGCACCGGGGCGCCCAGGCCGGTCCCTGGTTTGCGGTGACCAAGGCCGGTGCGCTTGCGGAAGAGGGCCGACTGTTGTTTTCCGCGGGCAAAGCGAAGCATGTAGAAGTCGAAAGTGAGTCGTTCGGCTTGCCCACCGTCGTCTATGCGGCCCTCAAACGGCTGGCCTCGCGGGGCGTGGTTTGCCGGTTATTGGTTAGCCGCAGCGACATTAATCCGCGATCGCGGCACGCGCTCGAGCTGCTTGCGCGTGCCGGCGTGTACGTGCGCATCGGGGATTTCGATGAGAAGATGGCAATCGTCGATGGCGCGCGCGCGTGGACCGGATCGGCCAACGCGACCTCGGCAATCGAAGACGGCGATCAGATCGATTGGGGGTTGCGCACCGATGTGCCCGCCGTCGTAGGTGAGTTGCACCGGCACTTCACCGCGCATTGGTCCGCGGCTAGGTCCGTGCTGCAAAAAAACCGCGCGCATTAGCGGTGGTGACGCGCGCAACGTCCTCGCGCGTGGCCCCCAGCAGTTCGGCAAGACGCTGCGCGGTGATTGCGGCATAGGCGGGCTCGTTGCGCTTACCGCGGTGGGGAACCGGCGCAAGATACGGACAATCTGTTTCAAGCATCAGGTGGTCCAGCCCCGCGCTGCTTACTGCGTCGCGAATACGCTGCGCGCTCTTGAACGTGATGACGCCGCCGATGCCTAAATAAAGCCCGAACTCCGCGATATACGTTTGCGCCTGCTGCGCGTCGCCGGTAAAGCAGTGGATCACGCCGCGCATCTGGGGTTCCCATTCCTCGCGGAGGATGGAAAGAAAATCCTCATACGCATCGCGATGGTGAAAGATAAGCGGAAGCCCGCGATCGCGCGCAATGCGAATCTGCTCGCGCAGCACGCGCTGCTGCACCTCGCGCGGACTGTGATCGTAGTAGTAATCAAGTCCGGTCTCGCCCAGCGCGCGTACGCACGGATCGGCCAGCAGCGGTTCGAGTGCGGCCGCAATATTCTCGGGCGCTTCTTTGGCTTCGTGCGGGTGAATGCCCACGCTCGCCCACAAACCGTGCGCAGCCGCCGTCTGCACGGCGCGAGCCGAATCCGCTAGATCGCATCCCACGAGCACTGCTTGTTCCACGCCGTGCTCGCGCATGCGCGCAAGCGTCTGTTCGCGGTCTTCATCGAAGGCCTTGTCGTGAACGTGGGCGTGACTGTCGATCAGCATCGCTTATGCGCCGATCTCGACGACGCGATTACGCCCCATATGCTTCGCTTGGTAAAGTGCGCGATCGGCCCGCGCGAGCAGTGAATCGGCGCTGTCGGCGAGGGTCGAGGTGGCCACGCCTATGGATGCGGTCACAGGTTCGCCGTCCGCGTGACGGGCACCCGATGCTTCGATGGCGGCACGTATACGCTCACCGGCCGCTTTGGCAACATCGGCTGCCGTCGCCGGCATCATGACCACGAACTCTTCCCCGCCGATGCGTCCGGCGCGATCGCCGGCACGTATACCCTCCGAGAGCGTTTGCGCCACCATGCGCAAGCAACGATCGCCGGCCGAATGCCCCAGACGATCGTTCACCGCTTTGAAGTTGTCGATATCCAGCAACAGGATGGAGCAGCCCGTCCCCGGCGCAACGCCCGCGAGCTGCTCGCGAAGCGCGCGCATGATGCTCGCACGATTGAGCAAGCCCGTCAAACTATCGACCGACGCTGCATCGTGCGCGGCTACGACCGAACGCACATCGCGAAGCAATGGCGCAAGTTCGGCGGCCACCGTCAGATAGCGGCGGGGCGGAACGCGCAGCGACGCGCCTGCCGGGCGGTGGACCACAAGCGATCCCAGAAGCCGGCCGGCACGAATGCCGTAGGCGGTGACGACGCTTTCCTCGTCGCGAACCGTGGCGCTCTCGCCGTTATGCGCATCCAATTCAAGCAGTGCGCGGCGCACGAGCGGCATGCGATTCTCGCCCGGCCACGGACCCACCGAAGCGAGCGGCGCCGGGCGGTCCTCACTGCGCAATCGCGCATAGATCTGTAGCGTTTCGAGCGGTGCATCGCCGTGAACCGATGCCAAGAACGAGTTGATCTGCGCTGCCGGATCGCGCGCTTGCAGCAGGTTCCAAACCGCATCGCGCGCGAGCGACATGCGGTGCGCAGCAAGACGTTCGCGGTGCAACGCGCGCAGTGCAAGCGCAATCAAAATCAGCGGCAGCAGCGTGGCAAGGCCGAACGCGGGACCGGCAAGGGTAAAAGCGATTGCCGCCACATAGGCCCACAGGACTTGCGCCGCCGTAACCGACCAAAGCGTGAGATCGCGCACGTGCATGGACCAGAGTTTATAAACGGGTCTTCCCGTGCGTATAGCCGTGAGCGGATCGAACCATACCAAAATGAACGCCGCCGCCCAACCTACGTTGAACGCAGCAAACGTTCCCAAACCCGTCGCGCCCGCATGCAGCGGCGGCACGTGCAGCGTTTGCGCCGCGAGGCCCACCAGCGCCCAGAACGGGACGCGCGTTGCCGCGATTAGGACGCGCTCGCGAAAGTGGTACTGCCGTCCGGTTCCGAATGCCAGCGCGTACGCCAAGAACGAGAGCAGCGCGGTGACGAACCAGCCGTACACGGCGAACGTCAATGCAAAAACGGCGATGTCGAGCGTTATCTGCCCGTCGGTTGAATCGCGATGGCCGAACTGCGGAAACGCCAAGATCGGAACGCCGAGCGCAAGCGTCACCGAAAAACAGCCAAGCAGCGCGAGCAGCTCGGGAATCTGCGTTCGCAATGCAACCAGCGAGGACGCATTGAAGGCAAAAAGCGCGAGCGTCAGCAGCGCCGCAAGTATGCGGATCAGTGTAGAGACCGCCTTGCGGCGCGCGCTCACGCTATGTCGCCGTCGATTCGATGCGCGGAAAGAGTGCTTCCCCGGAACGCGTCTGCGTCTGCGCAGCGATCCCGCCCCAAAGCAGCGTTTGCGGCCAGTCCGCATCGATCGGCTCGTTTTGGCCGAGCTCGCTCCCAAATAATTTGCGCGCGTCCGGGCATGAACGGGTGCAGCAGCACGGCAAGCCAGCGTAAGCCCTCGCAAAGATCGTACAACAGCCCGTCGAGTCTCGCGTTCGCGTCCCTCCTTGAAAAGCACCCACGGCTTGCGCTCTTCCACGGCGCGGTTGAGCGCGCTCACGAGTTCCCAGATCGCTTCGAGTGCATCGCGAAACTGCAGATCGAAGATCAGCGTGCGCACGCGCGCGGGCAGATCTGCGAAACGCTGACCGAATGCGGCATCGTCGGGGGGTTGAGGCACCAAACCGTTACGGTATTTATCGAGCATGGCCAGCGAGCGGCGCAGCAAGTTGCCCAGATCGTTGCCGAGATCGCTGTTGTAGCGCTGAACGATCTTTTCTTCGGAGTACGAGAAGTCGCTGCCGAACGGCGCCTCGCGCAAGAGAAAATAGCGCATCGCGTCGGCGCCGAAGCGCTGGGCGAGCGCAAACGGATCGACCGCATTGCCCAAGCTCTTGCCCATCTTCTGGCCCTCAACGGTGATCCAGCCGTGAGCGAAAACCGTCTGCGGCGCTTCCTGGCCGATTCCCCAGAGAATCGCGGGCCAAATGAGCGTATGGAAACGCGCGATCTCTTTACCGATCAGTTGGACCGACGCGGGCCAGAACGTCTCGAACTTCTCGCCGTCCGGCCAGCCCAGCGCCGAAATGTAGTTGATCAGTGCGTCGAACCAGACGTAAATCACGCCTTCGCTCTGGCCGGGGACCGGAATGCCCCAGGCCAAATTCGTGCGCGAGATCGAAAGATCGTCCAGGCCTTCGTCCAACAGCGCCATCATCTCGTTGTAAACTGCGCGCGGGCGTACCCAATCGGGATGATCGAGAAAGTACTGCTTGAGGCGCTGCGTGTATTTGGACATCCGGAAGAACCAGTCGTCTTCCGAGAGCCATTGCACGGGGCGGCCGCAAGTCGGGCATTTGCCATCAACCAATTTGGATTCCAGCCAAAACGTTTCGTCGGAGACGCAATACCAGCCCTCGTACTTGCCTAAGTACACGTCGCCGTTCTCGCGCAATTTCTCAAACACGGTTTGCACGACGCGTTCGTGCCGCGGCTGCGTGGTGCGGATGAAGTCGTCGTACCGCACTTCGTACAGTTCGAAGAGCGACTGCCACTTAGGAATGAGATCGTCGCACCATTGCTGCGGCGATTTTCCCGCGGCGGCTGCGGCGTCGGCAACTTTTTGGCCATGCTCGTCGGTGCCAGT
The DNA here is from genome assembly GCA_963702335.1 of Vulcanimicrobiota bacterium. Taxonomy (GTDB): domain Bacteria; phylum Vulcanimicrobiota; class Vulcanimicrobiia; order Vulcanimicrobiales; family Vulcanimicrobiaceae; genus DASSRQ01. The sequence goes on from CAVPCC010000025.1 coordinate 173,629, forward strand.
CAAGAAATAAGCCGCGCCGGCGGATCGAGCCGCGCGAGCCAGCACGTCGGCTACAATCGTGGTGTATGCGTGACCGATGTGCGGATTGCCGCTGATGTAATAGATCGGCGTGGTAACGTAAAACGGGCGGCCCATGCTTCTATTTATCGTTCGGGAGCCGCGCTGTCCTTGCTCGCGCGCTTGCGCTGCGAGGCAAGCGCGTAAAGATGGCGCCGTTCGCCAAGGCCGCGCTCGCTGAGCGCCTTTGCAATGGCTGACACGCTTTCTCCGCTGCGCAAGGCCTCATCGATGCTCGCGTCCAGGTCTTGGCTTGCTATGGGTTGCGGTTCCGGCGCTGCCGAAGGCAGGATCGCCAAGGCGATTTCGCCGCGCACCTCCTGCGCCAGCTGCTGTGCAACGCTTGCCGCGGTTCCCGCGAGTTGCTCCTCAAAGCGTTTGGTGTACTCGCGAAGGAGAAAGACACGCGCACCGGGATCAACGGCGTCCACATCGGCAAGCAACGCATGAACGCGCTGCGGCGACTCGTACCAAATGCCAGCGATGCCCAGAGCGAATTCCGGCTCAAGGCCCGTCTGCGCGCGGCCGACGTGCGCGGGGCAAATCCCTCGAAAATGAAGCGGCGCAGCGGAAAGCCAGAGAGCACGGCAACCGCGATCGCGGCGCTCGGTCCGGGCAGGCATTCGACCGCAATTCCCGCCTCACGCGCGGCTGCAATCAGATCGCTTCCCGGATCGGATATTCCCGGCGTGCCGGCGTCCGTGACGACAGCGACGAGCTGCGTGCGAGCCCGTTCCAGAATGTTCGCCGTTGCGCCGCGCGCGTTATGTTCGTGATACGTCCAGATCTCCGGGCCGGCGATCTTCAGAGCGGAGAGCAATTTGCGCGCTACGCGCGAGTCCTCGGCGACGAGTAGGGAGGCCCCGGAAAGCACGTCGAGCGCGCGCAGCGTAATGTCGCGAAGGTTGCCAAGCGGCGTGGGCACGAACACGAGCGGCATATGCACGCGATTTCGCGGCGGCGCGAGATTCTTCCGTTGCTCGCGCTCGGGGCCGCGGTTGCCGCCGCCTGGTGGTCGTTTTTGGGCAGGTACGCGTTCGACGATTCGTACGTGGGCTACGGCGTAGCGCAGTCGCTGCTGCAGGGGCGCGGTTTCAGCTTTAACGGCCACGAACGCTTCTTGAGCACCTCCGCACCGCTTGCGCCGCCGCTTTACGCTTTGCTCTCGCTAAGTTTTCATACGAGCGTCGTCTTTTCGGCGCAGCTCCTGAGCGCTGCGGCTTATGCGATCGCCGCATTCGGATCGTACGCGCTCGCACGGCGGGTCTGCACGGCGCCGGGAGCGCTTGCAGCCGCGATCGCCTTCGTTTGCGGACCGTTTGTACTGCTGCTCTGGTCGCACGAAACGCTGCTGTGCGCTGCGGCTTGCATTGCCGGCATGCTCTTGTACGTGCGCGGCAGGCATACCGGTGCGGCGCTCGTGCTCGGCGCAGCCGTGCTGCTGCGCGGTGAGGTCTTGCTGCTCTTGCCGTTTCTCTGGGCGGAGCACGCGCGCTCGCACGGCCTGCGCGCCGCGGCGGCCTTTGCGGGATACAGCGTTGCACCGTTTGCGTGCTGGTTGATCGGCGCGGGGCTCTACTTCGGGAACCCGCTGTCGGCTACGATCGCCTCAAAGCAGGCGCAGCTGCGTTACGCCGAGATCACTCCGTACCTGGACGGCCTTCGCGACTACACGACGCGCATGTATGCGCTAACGCCGGCGCGCTTATGGTCGGTGCTCTTGGAAATGTCCCTCGCGCTCTGCGCCGCCGTAGGAATCCTTTGCGGGCTTTTCACGCGGCTCTACGCGCGCATTGCCCTTTGGGTGCTGCTTACAAGCGGCGTTTACGTGCTGCTCCAGTTGCCGTTCTATTTTTGGTTTTGTTCGCAGCTCGCTGTAGCAATGGCTGCGGCTGTTGCGATGCTTTGGCCGCGCGAGGGGACGGCGCGTTACCCTTTACTGCTGCTTCTCGGACGCGCGGGCGCGCTGCTTGTCGTGGCGGTCAATGCCGGGTTCCTAATTCTTCAACTGATCGAACCGCAGCGCAAGATGATGTCGTACGACTGGATCGTGATGCCGGCTATCGCTGCAAATCCCTACCGGGCATTGGGCGAACGGTTCTTGCGGTCTGCGGACGCCGCTGGTAGTGTCGCGTATCCGGAGATTGGCGAGATTCACTATTATAGCGGCGGCCGCCCGATGGTCGACGAACTGGGAATCGTAACACCCGGCGCGGCGCGCCGCCTTGCAGCCGGTAACGCGATTTGGACCTTTAAGCGCTACCGGCCCGGCGTGGTTGTCGATACGCCGAACTTTCGCTATTTCTCCGATCCGCTTGAATACGATTGGTTTTGGCGCGCATACGCCAAGGCGCCGGACGGCTCGCTGCACTTCGCATCGGCGGATCCCTCGCGTTCCGTGTTCACAATATATACGCTGCGCGATCCGCAGCAGATTCCCCCGGCAGACGAACGGATCCCCGGCCTTTCCGTGCTGGGCGTGCGCGCGGATCGCGATGGGATAACGTTCGCTTTTCTTTCCCCCGCTGTGCGTCTGGCGGAGATCGAGGCGCGGGTGATGATTCCGCCCGCTTGCCGTGCGCTCACGCTCTCGCTGCGGACGGCCCGCGCCGCGCAAATCGTCCGCGAGCGTGTTCCGCACGCGGGCATCAACCGCTTGACGCTGCTTCCGCGTTTCGGTCCCGGACGTGGACCGCTCGCTTTGCGCATCTCAGGATGCGGCGGCATTGCAGCCGCGCCGCAACCGCGTCTTCGCAGCGGATTTATTCTGCTAGGAAAGCCGCCGGCACCAGCGGGCGTGCCGGGGGACGCGTTGACGGCGTACGCGGTGCAAAACGTTCCCTAATCGTGCGCCGCAGCGGCGTCTCGACGTAGCGGAAGATCAGCAGGCACAGCAGTACCGTTACGCCCAGCGCAAGCGCGAAGTTCGCAATGAGGTGTACGATCCAGAAGTGGATCACGTAGAATGCATAGCTGGCCTCACCGAGCAGAACCGGAATCCGGTGCGAGAGCGCGCGCGATAGCGCACCGCCGCCTAGAGCGAAGATATAAATGGCAAAAGCAGAGAACGGCATCATCGCTGCGTAGAAATGCGCGGGCGCCGGCGCAGCGGCCGTGATGAAGACGCCAACACCCAGGCCTGCGACCGCGCAAATTTCCAGAATAGTAGGGTCGATCTTCGTTGCGCTCGCGGTCCGGCGCAGATACGCGATACCCAGCAGCATGCCCAGCGCGAAATCGCCCGTGCGCGATGGTGGAAAAACGTAAACGGCCCATTGATTGAAGGGCACGTGCACGCAGAAAATCAGCGCGAATACGCACACGCAAAGCGCGCCCGCCGCCGCAAGAACGCGCCGTTCGGTTGCGCGCCCGAATAAGCGCCGGAAGCCAAGCGCGAGCAGCGGGAAGATCGCATAAAACCACGCCTCGACGCTCAAACTCCACGAGGGCCCGTTGATGCCGAAATGGATGGCGGGCGAGGAGAACCAGCTTTGGAGCAGCGGGACCTGCGCGATAAAACCAAGCGCACGTTCATCCGGCGGGAGTTCGGACCAATGCTCGCCGCCGATCCACAAAAGCGTGGCCGTGGCGAGCAGCATTCCAAGCAGGTGCACGGGGAAGACGCGCGCGATTCGCGCCACATAAAAATCCCGCACGTGATAAGCGCCCCGGTACGTGTAGGTCAGAATGAAGCCCGAAAGCAGAAAAAAGAATCCGACGCCCAGATAGCCGAGCGAGAGCGGTTCTGCGAACGGCTTCGTAAACGGTGCGTGCCACAGAAAGACGGCGAGCGCTGCGGGAAAGCGCAGCGCGGTGAGCGGGCGTAGCATCTTATGTTATTATCGGCCGGCTCGCGGCATCCGGCTCCCGAACGCTTGTTCGCCCAGCAAGCGTCTAACGCATAGGGCGCGCCCCGCCGATATACTACTTACATTAAATGGTTCGAACGCGCAATTGGCCCCGGGTGGCACCTTCAACGGTGCGGCGAGCGCGATTGGAGCGGTGGCTGGCAACGCATGTCGCCACTCCGCTCCGCTTGCTAGTCGCCGCAGCCGGCTCGGGGAAGACGACCCTCCTGCTCAAATATCTGCCGAATAGCGCGGTGGACGCCGCTTATTGCGCGCTTCCGCAGAACTGTTTGCCCAATGCTCTTTTCGAATCGGTTGCCGGCGCACTGGCGTTGAGCCGCGTTCCCTCGACGTTCGACGAGCTCATCGACGCGCTTCGGTCGGCAGTTACCGAGCCCACCGAACTGGCGATCGACGACGTGGACAACGCAGCGCCGGAAACGTTGGAGTATCTGCGGCGGCTTGTTGAGAGCGCGCCCGAACAGCTTTCATTCATCTATACATCGCGTTCGCGCGAAGCGCTCGACGCGAAAACCTGGGTGTCGCGCGGCATGGGCGTCTTGTGCGACCATCGGCGGCTGGCGTTCGACGCCGCCGAAACCGAGATTCTCGCCGAGACGTGCGGCGTGCCCTGCACGCACCTGGAGATTTCGCGCCTGCTCGAAGAGAGCGAAGGCTGGTCCATCGTGGTGAGCGGCGCCGTCCGTGCCGCGTCCGAAGACGGACGATCGCTCAACGACGCGTACGAACATTGGCGCGGGCGTTACGGTCAGGTATTCACCGAGTTTATTGCCGCCGACCTCGACCGCGCAGCCGAGGAAGATCGTGCGCTCGTCCGCAGTCTGATTGCCGGCGCAACGGTTGACGATCAGGAACGCCTGCACCGCTTAGAGATGCAGGGGCTATTCGTGATCTCCGATGACGTCGGCTACCGGCCTTATCGCCCGCTACGGCAGCTGCGGGGCCGCGTGCGGCTCTCGCCGAGCGCCCGCCTCTCGCCGCTCATCGTGCGCATGTTCGGACGCTTCGAATCGCAGGTCGAAGGCCAAGAAGTTAAATGGATGCGCCGGCGCGACCAGCAGATCCTCAAATATCTGCTGCTGCAGCCCAACGGAGCCGCCTCGCGCACCGAACTTGCAAATGTTTTTTGGCCGGATACGGATCGTCAGCTCTCGCCGCGCAGAGCGTGCGTACGGCGTGCAGCAATATCCGTAAGGCGATTGCCGCGATCGTGGGATATGCGTGTGTGGACCTCTACTTCCGCGCGGATCCCGACGTTTCATTGGATCTTTCCAACGTGACGGCCGACGTGCGCCGCTTCACCGCGCACGTGACCGACGGCGACTCCGCTTTCGAACGTGGCGATCAGATGGAGGCGGCCGTTCATTACCGCGCAGCCGAAGAACTATACGGAGGCCGCCTGCTCGACGGCGACGCGCCCGAATCGTGGTTCAGCGCGCAAGCAGCGACGCTGGAAGAGCGCCACATTGTGGTGCTCGAACGCCTGGCGCAAACCTGTTTCGATGCCGGCGACATGAAGAGCGCCTCGGAGTATGCCTACGCGGTGCAGAAGTTGCGTCCCGACGCGAGCGGGCTTGTGAAGATGCTCGGACGCATTGCCCCGCAGTACCGCACCACCGGCACCTCCTCGCTGGACGATCATCGGCGCAAACGGGGCGCGTAGCCGCGCTGTTGCAGCGGCGGTCTGCGCTGCCGCGATCGTTATCGCCGTACAGGTCGTTCTGCTTGGCCGGCACGCGCAGATCTTCGGCGATTTCCATGCTTTTTATTGCGGCGGCCGTGCCGTGCTGGATGGGCTCGATCCCGCTGCCGCCTCGGCCCTGCGCTCGTGCGAGGCGCAAAGATACGGGCTAGGCCTTTATCACAGCGCGCAAGGTGTTATTGCACCGGTTCCGTTCCCCGGATATGTTTTTGCGCTCTTCGCGCCGTTCGCGGCCTTGCCGTACGTGTCGGCGTGCGGTTTGTGGCTGGCGTTGCTACTTGCGTGTTTGTTTGCCGCGGCAGTACTGCTGGCACGTTTAACCTTGCTCCCTCTTTGGGCGCTTATCGTGCTCGCGGGCGTGTCGTACGGCGTTGCCGTGCTTGCGCTGGGAGAGGTCGCGCCGATTGCTCTGGCGGCGCTTTGCGCGAGCGCCTATGCGCTTCGCGCGCAGCGGTACGCGCTCGCGGCGGCCGCTCTGAGCGTTGCCGCCGTCTTACCCCATGTCGCCGCGCCGGCGTTCTTGGCCGTGCTGCTTTTCGAACCGCGTGCGCGGCGCTCGCTTGCAATTGCTATCGGCGTACTCCTGCTGCTGGATCTGGCGATCGGCGGTCCGCTCGCCGCCGTGCACTACTTCACGCGCGTGCTCCCCGCGCATGCGCAATCCGAGATCGGTTATATCGCGCAGTACGGATTGACGTGGATCTTGCACGGCGCGGGAGTGCCCGACCGCGCTGCGATCCTGTTGGGCGATCTCTCGTATCTGATTGCGTGTGCGGCGGGCATCATTTGCACCGGCGTTTTACGTCTGCGAGCGCGGGATGCCGCGCTGCTCGCGACGCTGCCCTGCGCTTTCGCCGTTATCGGCGGGCCTTTCATCCATTACTCGGAAATCACGCTTGCCTTTCCGGGTCTGCTGTTGCTGTACGTGCGGTGCGGCGGCATCGCGCGAACGTGCTGCGCGGGCGCGATCCTGCTGCTCGCGGTTCCGTGGCAATGGATTGTGGGCGAGCCCACGTTCGTGCTTCCCCTCTCGCTCGCCGCAACGTTCGTGATCTGCGCGGGGCTGCTGGGTGCCGGCCGGGATGCGGCGCTGCGCGCAGCGTTCGCAGCGTTGCTGCTCGGTGCCGCGCTGCTGTTCGTTGCGCTGCATTTCGGACCGCAGGTTCAGCAGTTGCACGGCGCTGCAGTGGATTCGCAGCTGGCTCAGGCCTCGTGGACATCGTACATCCGCGCGCGCGGCGCCAGCACCGGCCTGGTCTGGTGGCTTGCAAAACTACCGACGTGGATTGGGCTGCTGCTGTTAGCTGCGGGTGGCTACTACGGTGCGGTGAAGAAAGACCTCGTACTGCCCGTCGTTGTAGAGCGCACGCCAGTCGTGCCGTAAAGCGAGTGCTTGCGCAAGCGGCCGCCCGGGTTTGGCGAGCACGGCGTTCACGCCGTAATGCGAGAGCACGCGCGCCCATTGCGGGTGCAGATGCTCGACGGCAATATAGTCATCCCACACGGCTTTTGGAAACGGGTCGCATCGGCCGTCCACGAACGTCCGGACGTTCTTTTGAGAGAGCGCAAGACTGCACCAAGCGAAATCCTCGCAGTACAGGTTATGCATCCCCGGAACGTTCGCGATCGCGGCAACCGCTTTCTTCGGTAACGTAACGCCCGAGACGCTGGGCGTGTGCAGCAGATTGACGACGATGAGCGCGGCGCAGGCCGCGCACGAGATGCCGACGACGATGCGCGTAATCCATTCGTTCAGCACAACGTTGACGCGAACGTAGGGGCCTAGAACGCTTGTGATGCGCTGCGCTGCCATCGGCGCTATCGTCAGGGCGCAAATGGGCAGATGCCGCACGGCCACGAACGCCATCGGCGCGGTCAAGGCAAAGAGCATGCCGTCGCGCCAGCGTTCGCGCGGCGCGGCGATGCCGAAATAGGCGCAAATTCCAATCAGGGGCAAGACGCCCGCATAAAGCGCGATGTCGACGATGTCGCTGGGTTGCCATTCGGCAATGCTGCTGCGGATGGGACTTGTTTCCAGCGAGAATGCATACGTGTAGAGTTGCCCTAGCAGCGGCGTCATGCAAATCGCAAGCACGCACCCGGCGGCGGTCAGTGCGTTGCGCGCTACGCGCGGCGTCCAGGCGCGATCCTCAATCCACGTTCCGATGCTCCACGCGCCGACGAGCACGGGCGCAAGCACGGCACTGGCATGCAGATTCGCCCAAACCGCAACGATGGGAATCGCCAAATACACCCAGACGGATTCGGCGTCCAAAACCAGCATCAGCAGCGAGAGCAAAAGCCAGCCGAATATCTGCGCCCGCACGCCGAAGGCCTGCAGCATCGAAAAGCCCGCGCACGCCGTCACTATCACGATCGCGATTGTGGAGGAGCCGCGCCGCTTTGCCCGCCACGAAACGATCAATAGTGCGCCCGCTGCCGCCAGTGCGCTGGCGATCGCAAGCCAGTCAAAGTGCCGGTGCGCGTACGTCCAAGCGACAGCCGTACCGAACGCCCATTCCTGAGCGACCCACGGCGCACCGGTCGCTGTGAACGTTTCCGCGCCCAATCTCGTCGGAATGTGATGCAGCGCCAAAATCCGCGCGCCCAGCCAACTCTGCCAGCCCAGGTCCGCATCGTGGCCCGGATAATACCAAGCAAAAACGAGCATGCGCGCAAAGAAGATCGCGACCACCGCAAAAGCAATCCTCATTTCGATCCGCGTTCCAACAGCACGCGTTCGTTCTCGCTTGCGCGCACCCGCCAGCCGGAGGTCGCAAGCAGGGCGACGATACTGTCATCTTCGGAAGCGATGACGGCATCGACCCCGGAGCGCCGCATCACCGCGTGCCAGCCCGGTGCGGCATTCGCTC
>CAVPCC010000026.1:0-5672 GCA_963702335.1 Vulcanimicrobiota bacterium
ATTGTCATCCTGAGGAATCGGGTTTACTCCTGAGCCCCTCGAAGGGACCCCGAGGCCGATTCCAGCGGAATCGGATCGAGGGGCATCGTAACGGCCCCCTTCGGAACGACCCGAGCCCGCAACCCCAACACCAACGCCACAACCGCAAACAACAGCGAAGCCGCCGATGCCCACGGCGAGCCGAACTTCCCCAGCAGTCCGGTAGAAATCGGCGGCGAGACAATCCCCGCAACCGAATCGAGCGATGAAGCAACGCCCAGCACCGGGCCTTGGCGCCGCTCGTCCACTGCATTGCTGATCATCGCGGTCAGTCCCGTATTGGCAAACGCCATGCCGATGCTGAAGAGCACCATGACGACGAACATTAAATAAATCGCGTGCACGAACGGCACCACGCCGAATGCCGCCGCAAGCAGCACGATGCCGATCGTCGACATCGTGCGATCGCCAAAGCGATCCGACGCTCGCCCTACGCCGCCGATGTTCGTCATCACATTAAGCACGGCAAACACCGAATAAAAATAGTACGTTTGCCCTTGCGTAAACTTCAACTGATAGATCAAATACAGCGTGATAACGCTGAACCACGCATACAGCGAGAGCGAAAGCGCTAACTTCTGCCAGAGAACCGGCGCAAGCGTCTTGTTGCGGAACGTGACCATAATCTCGCCGAACCCGACGTTCGGCTCGTCGCTCTTCGCGCGCGATTCCGGTAGCATGACGATCGTGAGCAGCAGCGTGACGAGTTGCAGGGCCGCCGCTGCCAGAAACGGTGCCGAGTGTCCCCAGCGCAGAAATATCGTGCCGATCAGCGGCCCGAACGCCATACCGCCCGCAAACGTCGCGCCGATGTACGAAAAAGGCGCGCGACCGCTCTTTCGGAGTGACGAGATCGGCAACGTACGCCTGCGTGACGCCGATGTTGCCGCCCGACACGCCTTCCACGATCCGCGCCAAGAAATCCATAGCACGTTGGGCGCGAACGCGAGCATTCCCCAACCGATCGTCGCCCCGATTTGGCTTATGATCAGTACGGCTTTGCGCCCGATGCGGTCGGAGACGTTGCCCCAGATCGGCCCCGCAAGCAGCTGGCAGAACGAGAATGTCGAGAACAGAATGCCGATGATCAGCGGGCTTGCGTGGAGATCCGTCGCCAAATACGGCAAGCTCGGTATCAGAATGCTGAAACCGAGAATGTCGACGAACGTGATGCCCAAAATCGGGAGCAGCCGTCGGATCATGGCGCCTCAATCGGTAGCACGAACGGGGTCAGCCGCTCATTTTTTCGCACGACGGTCAAACGATAGGCTGCGCTGCAAGTCGATGACCGTCATGCGGCGGTGCAGATCGTCCATATCCCGTATGGGCTGCTCTTCGAACGCGACCAGCACGTCGCCTTCGCGCAAACCGGCGGTTTCCGCGGGGCTGCCGGGTTCCACCGAAACGACGAGCACGCCGCGCGCATCCTGCTGTCCGGCAATTCCTAAATACCCGCGGCGAACCCGACCGTGTTTCATGAGCATTCCGCCGATGAACTTCGCCGTGTTGATAGCAATAGCAAAGCAGAGCCCCTGCCCCGGGAAAACAGCGGTGTTCACACCAACCACGGCGCCGTCCGCGGTTACCAGCGGACCGCCCGAGTTGCCGGGATTGAGCGCCGCATCGGTTTGAATGACGTTGTCGATCAAGCGCCCGGACTGCGCGCGCAGCGACCGTCCCAGCGCGCTCACCACGCCGGCAGTGACCGTGTACTGCAATCCGTACGGGTTGCCGACGGCGACGACGAGCTGCCCGGGCAGCAACGCGGACGAATCGCCCAGCGCCGCCGGGACCAGATCGCGCCCGTCGATCTGCACGATCGCAAGATCGGAATGCTCGTCCTCGCCCACCAAGCGCGCGGCGAACTCGCGGCCGTCCAGTAGCGAAACTTCAATCTTCTCTGCGCCATGCACGACGTGGCTGTTCGTTAAAATGTAGCCGTCGGGCGTGAAGATAAAGCCGGAGCCGTTCGCGCCGCGCCGCCCGGTTCGCACCTCGATGGCGACGACGGAGGGGCTGACGGTCTTGGCGGCATGGGTGACGGCTTGCGAGTAAGCGTCGAGCGGGGCCGTTCTATCGGCGATTGGATGTACGGAGGCAGACATGGTGCGACCCCCAACCACTGAAGAGGGCCGGGGGGTTGCGCCGCGAATCGTGGTCGGCCGTGCCCAGGTGGCGGAATTGGTAGACGCGCTGGTTTCAGGTATCAGTGGCCGCAAGGCCGTGGGGGTTCGAGTCCCTTCCTGGGCATGTTGCCGAGATGCAGAAATGCAGGTTGACATGCATCTTGGGCTGGAGTACGTAAGGCGTACTATGCATCGTTTTTTTCGGCTTGCGCGTATTGCGCTTATGCTTGGGCTGACAGGCATTATGGTGAGTGCCGTTTCGGCGGCGCCGCGGGGGCTAACGTTCCACTTTGAGGATAACCGGATGTTCGTCCCGGTATTCCTTGACGGAAAAGGCCCGTATGCGTTTTTGCTGGATACGGGCGCAACCGACTGGGCCGTAGACTCGCGTGTGGCCAACGCGCTCAAACTCAGGCTTCAGCAACGCTCGCACTCCGCGGGCGTGGGTTCGCGCAGTATCGACATTCGCCACGCCGCGGTTGCCGCGATTTCATTCGACGCACGCGATTTCCGGCAGGTACCGGTTCTTGTCATTGATCTTGGCGCCATTCGTCACGCACTTGGTCTTAAGCACTTCGACGGAATTGTCGGTTCAACGGCGCTGCGAGGACTGACGCTCGTGGTTGACAACGACAACGATACCGTCGATGTAGAACCGGCCCCGAAGAACGTTCCTGCTGCGGCACATAGCGTTACTTTTACCGATAGCGATGGCCTTATTCGCTTGCCGGCAACGATTGAAGGCATCCCCTCAACCGTCGTGGTTGATACTGGCGACCGCTGGTATCTCAGTTTATTCAAGCCGTTCGCGCGGCTACACGGCTTTGAGAACCGCGGTGGTTCGCGCAGTGTTGCAACCGGCTATGGCCTGGGAGGCCCAACGTACTCGAAAGTATTTCGCATACGCGACATGCGCCTTTTTGGCTTCATGCTTCCGGCATTACTTACACGCGCCTCGACGGATCGCGCGGGAATTTTTGCCAGCGCGCCGGAAGCCGGAACCGTTGGCGGCGGAGTGTTACGGCGTTTCAACGAGGTTTACGATTACGCGCGGCATCGCATCACCGTTTGGCCAAGCCGCCATTTCCGGGATCGGAGCACGGAGGTCCCATGCGCTCCAAACTGATTTTTATCGCCCTCACGGTCTTATGCGGCACGTTTTTCACTGCGGCGGCCGGTGGCCGCTGCGCGGAGCTGCTCTCCCGGCATGGCGTTTTTGGGGCCGCGGTTTCCCCAGCTTCTAACGGCGTGGTTGTTACAGCGGTGCTGCCTGGTACTCCGCCGCTGCGGCCGGCGTCGCGGTAAAGGACGTCATCATTGCTATCGATGGGCAGCGCATCGAGACTCCATCGAGCTACCTGAGCGCCGTTCACGTGCATAGCGCCGGTCAGAGCATGACGGTTGAGGTTTTGCGGAACGCGTCCCACGTTGCGCTTAGCGCCGTACTGAAGGCACCTCCGGACGAGCGTGACCCCGGCTTGCAAACGTCGTACGAGTCCATTGGATTCGAAGGGAGCCTTCGCCGCACCTTAGTTACGGCACCGGTCGGCGCACATGGCCGCTTGCCGGCGGTACTGCTAATCGGGGGCATCGGATGTTACACCGTTGACGACGCGCTCAACAAGAGTGACGGTTATATGCAAGTGATGCACGACATCGCCAGGGCGGGATTTGTCACAATGCGCTTAGAGAAAAGCGGCGTCGGCGATAGTCAAGGACCACCTTGTCATGACGTGGACTTCAACACGGAGTCCCGTAGACTATGCCAAAGCCCTAGATGTCCTTCGGCACGATCCGCGCGTCGATCCAAACCATGTGTTTCTCTTAGGTCATTCCATTGGTACGGCTATCGCCCCGCGGCTGGCGCAGTCCCAGCCCGTGTCCGGCATCATTTTTTCCGACGGCGTTGCGCGGGACTGGTTCGAATATGAGTTGCTCAATCTGCGCCGCCAATTAGAATTGGGAGGCGATCGGCCGGATGTCGTTGATGCAAAGATGTTGGAAAAAGCCCGGTGCATGCAACGGCTTCTCTACGATAAAGAACCCGAGGCGGACATCGAACGAACCGACCCCGCTTGCAAAGTACACAACCGCGTCTATCCGGTCGAGGATGCCTACGTGCAGCAAGTCGCCGCGCTGGACAACATCGGGCCCTGGGAGCATCTGAACATTCCCGTGCTTGCCATCTATGGTACCTCCGATTTCGTCGTCGATCCTGCGGACCATCGACGGATCGTTGACGTTGTCAATGCGCACACGCACGGGAGCGCCACGCTCGCTGTCGTTGAGGGTATGGATCATCCCTTGGATTCAGCGGCGACGCAAGAGATCGCGCTTCACGACTCTGAAACGGGAGCGGCGGAACCTTATAAGAGCGACTTCAGTAAAATCGTAGTTGCATGGCTCTTACGGTATGCCTAAAAGGACATTGTACTATGAAAAAAGCCGGCACTTCGAAAAGCACCAAGTCTCCCTCCAAACTCATTGATGCCCGGATCAAAGAGCTGGGCGACTGGCGGGGCGAGACGCTCGCGAAAATGCGCAAGCTCATTAAACAGGCCGCTCCGAAAGTCGTTGAAGAGTGGAAGTGGCGCGGCGTGCCCGTTTGGTATCAAGATGGGATGCTGTGTACGGGCGAGACTTACAAAACCGTCGTCAAACTGACCTTCGCCAAAGGTGCAAAGCTCAAAGATCCCAAGCGGCTGTTCAACTCAAGTCTTGAGGGCAATGTGCGGCGCGCCATCGACATCCATGAAGGCGAGCAGATCGACGAGACCGCTTTCAAAGCGCTTATTCGTGAAGCCGTTGCATTGAATCAGGCTTAATCCGGGGCGCGCCAGGCGTAACCTGTCCGCGGATCCATCAGGACGTTCCATGGTTCCATAGACGCAAGCCTGACGACGTCTCCCTCAATCCACGGATCCTGCAAGACGCGGTCGCGGATTATTTCTTGCGCGCCTTCCAAAATCACCATCGTGCGTGAGCCGTCCGCGACCGGACCGCCCATGTAGAACAGACCGTCCGCATGCAACCGGTTTACGAAGGCGGCGTGCTCGCGCCACAGCGGTTGCTCCCAAACGTGGGACCGGTGCTTCCAGTTCTGCGCCGGTTCAAACGTAACGATAAACGTGCTTACACCGGATGAGGCCGGACGCCGCAGCATGAGGTCGATCGTATTCTGCGCCGGATCGCGCACGTACAGCGAGAGCGTTTCGCCGCGTGCATCCTCATCGCCGCGCTCCTCCACGATAGCCACGCCGTGCGAACGCAGCGTTTCGCGCACGGCCTCTTCTTGCGTAAGGCCAAGTTCGAAGCAAATATGATCGACGTTGCGGCCTCCCGTGCCCTCGGATAAAGCCCACGTGCCCTGGGGCGCAGCGGTGTCGACCAAATCCAAATGCGACGCACCGGCGCGCAGTTCGGCCATTGCGAAGCGCTCGACGCGATGCATCACCTTACATCCGAGCACGCCTTCGTAAAACGCGATCGCGCGGTCCATTCCGCTCA
>CAVPCC010000027.1:0-74542 GCA_963702335.1 Vulcanimicrobiota bacterium
GGACGCAACAAGCGTTAGACGCTGCCGACCGTTTACCCAAGGTTCGTAAGGCCGGCCAAATGCAGAGCGCAGATGGCCGGCCTTCTGTTAGACTAGGGTAGCGTGCGCGATCTCCGGCGCAGCTTGGGGCTGTGGGACGTTGCGCTTTTCTTTATCGTCACCGGCTCCAATCTGCAATGGATCGCAGCGGCGGCGGGTGTCGGGCCGTCCTCGCTGATTGTGTGGATCCTCGGCGGCTTTGCCATGTTCGCGCCCTTGGCGATCGTGGTCGTGCACCTTTCCACGCTGTATCCCGAGGAAGGCGGCATGTACGTCTGGTGCAAGCACGCCTTCGGGCCGTTCGCCGGATTCATGACCGGATGGACGTATTGGGCGAGCACTCTGCCGTATTTTTCCGCGCTGTTGTACTTCACCGCCGGAAACGCGCTGTATATCGGCGGCGGCAACGGCGGCGCGCTTGCCGCGGCTCCGCTGTACTTCATGGCCGTTTCACTTGCGGGTTTGATCTTCGCAGCGGCCCTCAATATTTTCGGTCTGGACGTCGGTAAGTGGCTTAACAACATGGGCGGCGTTGCGCGCTGGGCCGCCACTCTGCTGCTGATCGGGTTAGGACTAGCGGTGATCGTTCGCCACGGTCCCGCAAACGTCATCAACGCGAGCACGCTTGCGCCAGGGCTGCATTTGAAAGACGCCATTTTTGGTCTGTTATTGCCTTCGCGTGGGTTGGCCCGGAGTGCATACCGTTCATGGGCGGCGAGATACGCAACGCCCGCCGCACAATCGGCGTGGGGCTGGCGATCGCCGCGCCCTTTATCGCCGCCATTTATTTGCTCGGCACGCTCGGCGTGCTGGCCGTCCTGCGCGCGAGCGACATCAATGCGTCATCGGGCGTTATGCAAGCCATTGCAGCCGACGCTGCGCGTTTTCATATCCCTGCGCTCACGAGTGTTGCCGCGCTACTCGTGACGATTAGTTGTTTGGGCAGCGTTGGTGCGTGGATGGGAGCCATCGCGCGCATTCCATTCGTGGCGGGTATTGATGCGTATATGCCGGCGGCGTTCGGCCGCATGCACCCGCGCCTCCATTCGCCCGTGGTTGCGCTCGTGGTGCAAGCGGTTATTGCCGGTATCTGCTCGGTGCTCGGCCAAGGCGGTACCAACGTCAAGGGCGCCTACGACGTGCTTGTGGGCATGACGCTGCTGGCAACATTCCTGCCGTTCGTCTTGCTCTTTGCAACCGCGATAAAGCTGTGCGCAGGACGCGTGCCGGTCGTCGCCGCGGGAGCCCTTGGGCTTTGCACGACGCTGGCGTCGATCGTTCTTTCGGTCATTCCATCCGATGACGAACCGAACAAACCGCTTGCGGTGATCAAAGTCGTGGGCCTAAGCGCATTGCTAGTGGCATTCGGCGCGGTCGTCTACATGCGATCGAAAGCCGCGGCTCACTCCTCGCCGTCGAAATAGTCCAGGTTCTGCGCGCGCATGACGGCACGTTCCGGAAGATTCACGCCCATCTTCTCGCTGTCGGGATAGTAATATGACTCGCCGATCGGGTTGTCGGCCACCACATACACCAGCAGATCCTCCGTGCCGTCGTTGACGATCTGATGCGCCTGGCGCGGCTTGAAGATAAACGCGTCGCCCATTTCTATGGGCGTCGTTCCGGTTTCGTCGCGAACGCTGCCGCTGCCCGATATGACGTGGTAAAACTCCCATTGCGCGCTGTGCGCATGATAGGGGTACGGCTTCTGCCCCGGTTCGATGCGCAGAATTTCTACATCAAACGGATGACGCAGGAGCAAATCCGTCGATTTCGGATCGCGGCCGAGCGCCTCGGAAATCTGGCGGCCGAAACCGGCGAACGTGCCCTTAGGCGACTTCCAAGAAGCTCGTCCATGGTCCGCGTGTTTACTTTTTGCATGCTACTCCTCAAGCGCGTAACAGATTGGTTTGCACGTGCCTGCGTTCGTCAACTCCGACGCGCAGGCCGTGATTCCTACGATCAGCGGCTGCAGGGCTTCAAGGACAAAGAGATCGCCGGGGTTGCAAGGCGGCGGCCCGATTGTGATGCGCCCGGCTGCGTCGACGCGGACGTCCATGAAAACGTTGAGCGTTGTTAGGCCATCGGCCTCGATCCCGAATCGGGCCAGGTTCTGCAACAGATTCTGTGCGCAACTGCGATGGCCGTACTGCCCCCGCCGGGCGAACATGGCTTCACTGCACGGTGCGAGCAGGAGGTCGTTTACGCCCACGTCGTCGCGCGCGATGCGCGCAATCGCCGTTCCCCGGGTAGAATAAAGGAGGTCGTTACAGCGCAGCGTGATGCGTTCGTTATAGTCAATCGTGCAGCCGGCGGAGAATCGCTCGCGCACATCGCCGGCGCAAAAGAGCGCCACATCTGCGACTTGTGCGCCTGAAGGCGCCCAAATCGAGAGTAATTGCCCGCGGGCCATTGCAAACGCCGCTCCGCTTTGCGGTTCAAGTCTTACTGAAGCGGATGAAACGGACATTTCCACCTTTCCGGTAACGTGCGGCCCGCGTACTGCCGCGCCTCGCTGGCCTGACCCATCGGCGCTAAATTGGGATTGAGCGAACCCTGCAATTCGAACCTCGCGCTCGCGTACCAGCCGCTGAATACGTTCGAAGCGCCCCGAATCGCGCGCGCTGCGAAATTGCTCGTGGGCGTTAAACACCAATGCCGGAAAGGCCAGTGCGCGCGAGCGGCGCTCGCTGCGCGGGTGCAGCCCTACGACGAAGAATGCCGTGTGCGCAAAACTGAACGCAAACGTGTTGCTCTGCGGATCCGCCGACACGCCGGCGGCATATTCGAAGTAGCGGCGATCCGCCTCGTGCAAGGATTGCAATTGACGCCAAAGCAGGCGTTCAAATTCGAGTTCGTCCGCAACCGGCGGAGCGGCGAATAGCGCTGCGAAGCTCTTGTAGGGCGCATCCATCGTCGCGTACTCCGAAACGAACGCGCATAAGTCGCGGGCGAGTCCCGCGGTCGCGCGTTCGCCGCCAAGCATGTCGTAAAAGCCAAAGCGGTACGAATTCCGAACGACCGCCGCCTTACCCGCAACGCATGAAAACCTATCGGACAACACAAACGTGCGAAACGCATTGTGCGCCATCCGTGCTTGCGCGCTGGGTTCTTGCCAGTCGAGAAGCCGCACCAGATTGCCGCCCAGCGGCGCGCAGTACGTACTCGCACGCAATGCGTCCGCCGAGTCGAACGGATTGGAGTCTCGTAAAGCGAGAGCGCTTGTTGCGGTCTCAAGCAGTGCATCGGCTCTGTAATTGCCGTGAGGGCGTTGCCGCGACGCGTATAACGCTTCCCGCATACCGTACGCCGCCGAAGCGCACGCGTTCGTACAGCGCAAGCCATGAGCAGCAGGCGCGTTCCAGCATCCACAGCGGAGCAAGCAGAACCGCCACCGCCGGCAAGCGGCGAAAGCCGCCGGCACGCAACCATCCGGCAGCCGCCAGGATGCACGGCGCCAGCAGAATGCTTGCCGCTATCGGCCAGCGCGCCTGAAGTGACGTCACGCCCAGCAACGGCAAAATGGCGAGGGCCAGGATGAGCCGCGGGGGCCTTGCAAACTCGTCGTACGCTTGCCGAACGCGCTGCGATGCAAAATGTGCGGCCGAAGGCGGCAAACGGCGCACGAAAATCTCACGTGCAACGCGCTCGTGCCCGCCGCGAGCGCGAACGGAGCGCACCAACTCTAGGTTTTCAAACAAGACGTCGGCATCGTAGCCGCCGGCTAGCGCGGACGCTCGAACGCCTAAGGTCCCGGGCCAGTCACCGTCCAGCGCGCGATTGATCAGCGAACGCGAGCTATCCAGCGCTGCATGCCAGGGCAACGGTGAGAAATAGTTTTGCGGGCGCACGACGTCGGCATGGTCAAGCGCGCTCAAGACATCGCGAAGGGATCGCTCATCGTACCGGATGTCATCGTCGGCGATGACGATTCGATCGTGCCGCGCCAAGCGTGCGCCCGTCAATACGCCGCGGACCTTGCCGTTCAGACCCGCAATGGCCGGCGAGGGCGGTACGTGCTCCACGCGCCTGGGCAGCATGCGCGCATGAGCGGCGAAGACGCTGGGAGGCGAACCGTCGACTACGATGATTTGCTCGATCGGGAGCCCGCACAAGTAGGAAGCAATCTCTGCCCCCTTTCGCGCGTCTGCGCAGCGGATCGGGAGGATGTAGGTTGCCTGCTTACCGGTGTCATGGCTCATATCATTCGCAATTATTACCACGTCTGCCGCGCGCAAACGTGAACTGCATGCTCGAATCGTATGCGCCCGCATCGGCAATGATCAGCAGATCGCCTGCACGCAGGGTCTCCGGCAGCGCGACGTCGTTAGCGATGATGTCGTACTCCAAACACGTGCGTCCGCAGACGCGGTCGCGACCGCCTTCAGTCAGCCGCACGGCGCCTGCGTCCTCGATCCGGTACAGCCGGTGCTGGAATGCGGTAATTTGCGTAACTTCGGGATATCCCGCATCGACGATCGCCTCAACGTGAGTTTGCCGGTTGCGAACCTCCACCACCCGCGCCGCTACGGCTTCGAGCGGGGTCGCGAGCGCTTGCCCGGGTTCTGCGAAGAGCACCTGTAGTGCAGGCAGCAACGCGCGCGCGGTCCGGCGCAGCCAAACGAAGTCTCCCTCCCGCACCGCCTGGTCGAATTCCGCCGGCGTTTTACCGCCGCCGACATCAAATGCGATAATAGCCGCACCGCTCGTCGCTTGAAAGAGCTGCGCCGCCCGGAGCCCCTCGAGGGCAATCTCACGCCAATTGCGTCCGCCGTAGTCTTGCGGGCGGACGTGAAACGATACGGCCGCCACGTCGCGGCCGGAACGCGCGACGATCGCTGCGGCCTGCTGCGCGTCCGCTCGAGTCAAGCCGAAACGCGATTCAATTCCGTCCGGGCGGATCCGTATTCCCGGGACGGCTCGCGCGAAGCGAAGGTTATCTTGGAATGCCTCGAGGGAATCAGCGAACACCCACCCGGGCTCGATGGCATTTTGCCATGCAGGTAAAGGCCCATTATACAGCAATTGCGTGGGCGGAAAGCCCGCTTCCAGCGCAGCTTGCACTCCTGTTCGCTAATGCATTCGGCAAACAAACCGTTCGAGTGCGCCGTTTTCAAAACGTCGGTACGCGGATTTGTTTTGACGCTGTATGCAAACTGCAGCGGGGACAGCGTACGCTGCAGGCGCGCCGCTGCGTCGAACACCCTTGCCGCCAGCTCGGCGAAGTAGCCGCGCCGGGCGGCTGGGAGCGTCCAATCATGCGCGGCAATGACGGCGCCCAGATCGGAATCGGAGACGGCCAGCGCGCGAGTTCGTGTCATGCGCGCTATGGTACCCACGTCCGCCACGGTGCGCAGCGTTGATGGCGGGAATGTGCCGCGCCGCTAAGAACGCCCGAGCGAGGAGGCGTGACATGACCGAAAACGGGTTTTGGCAACACGGCGTGGCGGCGGCGCTTGAAACGGCAAAGAGCCAGCGCAAGTTTGTCTTCTTGGATATCTTCAACCCTGGTTGAGGGGGATGCCAAGCGCTGGATGCCGTGACGTATCCGCAACCGCCGGTTCGGCAAGTGATCTCGCAGTACGGAATTCCGGTCCAACTGGACAACTCCGATGGGGCCAATAATACGTATCTTCATTCAATCCATCATATCTGGACGCCCGACATCCGCATTTTGCACTATGACGGGTACGAGCTTTACCATTTCGACGGCTTCTTGCCGCCGTCCGAGTTCATGGCGCGCACCTTGTGCGCGTACGGCATGGCGTTCTTGCGGCTCAAGCGTTTCGATCATGCCGAGCGCTGTTATGTCGACGTGCTGCGCCGTTTTTCGACCAGTTATGCCGCGCCCGAAGCGCAGTATTACCTTGGCGTTGTACGTTACCGGCGTGAGCCCGACAGCGACGAGCTGCGGCGCAATGGGATGCGCTGCGCTCGCGGTATCCCTCCAGTGAATACCGAATGAAGCAATCGTTTAAGGAACTGCCCTAGAGCAGGGTCGATAGGCGCATGCGCAGGAGCGCTTCCGCGCCCTTGCCGAGTTCTTCGACGATTGCCCCGGCGGGATAGCGCGACGTGAGTAAGCCCACGCCCTGACCGGCATAGATGTTGGCCAAATCGAAGTTGCCGCGCTTTTTGGCCTCGCGAAATTGAGCAATGGTCGCAGGATCGGACGCGGCTGCATCTTCGCGCCCGTGAAATTTTCTCGTCATGTCATTTTGCAGCGCGCGTCCGCGGAAGCGCTCGGGCCACGGAAACCCTTGCAGGCGATCAAAGAGACTGGTCAATACAGTCTGGGTCTCGTCCGCTGCAAGGATGCGCGCGCGGGCTTGTTCGCTCACGTTTGCCTCATCGGCAAGCAAAAAAGGCGTCCCAACCCACGCGCCGGCCGCGCCTGCTGCAAGCACTGCTGCCAGACCGATTGGCGTTGCGATGCCTCCCGCGGCGATCACCGGTTTGCCCGTCATACTAAGCGCGATCTGGAGCATTGTGAGCGTGGAAACATCCCCGGTGTGACCGCCGGCTTCCGTGCCTTGTGCAATGAGGACGTCCACGCCCGCGTGCAGAGTGCATCGGCATCGCGGCGGCTTTGCACTTTGACGCCCAAGTAAATGCCGGCGTCATGGACGCGCGCGGCGTACGGCGCCACGTCGAGAAACGAAATGGAGATGAAGTGCCGGCTCTGTGCGATGGCGCGTTCGAGCACCTCGGGGTGTGCCTCAAGCGCCCATCCGAAGAGCCCGATTCCAAACAGGCGCTTCTCGTTGCCTTCGCGCGCAACCGCGCATTCGCGATCGATGTCCTCGCACGTCCACGTTTCATTCACGCCGATCATTCCGAATCCGCCGGCGTCGGTTACCGCGCGCGCAAGTTTTCCTTCGGCGGCCGGGGTCATCGAGGCGTTTAGGATGGGATAGCGCAGGCCCCATTGTGAGGTCAAATACGTGTTGAGCATGGCTCATTGTAGAGCGCGGTGCGCATAGGGAGATGACGCTAAAGTCTGACGGGCGCCCCGGCGGCTTTTAGCGGTTTTTTATGGCCGGACGTGGTACTAAGGCGCCATGAGCCGCGCCGCACAATATGCAGCCTGGAGCATTGCCGCTATCGTGGCAGTGATCCAATTTGCTGCCGCCGGACGGTACGGCATGTTCCGAAATGAACTCTATTTTATCGTGTGCGGGCGTCACCCGGCTTTCGGATATGTAGACCAGCCGCCGCTCATACCACTGCTCGCGGCGCTAACACAAATCGGCGGCGTGCACATCTGGCTGCTCCGTTTTCCAGGGATCGTTGCGGCGATACTCTTGGTGCCGCTCACCGTCGCGTTTGCGCAGGAGTTGGGCGCAACAACTCGCGGCGCGTGGCTTGCGGCTGTTGCAATTGCCGCCGCAACGCTGCTCACGGCAATGTCCGCCACGCTCTCAACCTCAACATTTGAGCCGCTGATGTTTACCGCCGTCGCCTATCTGCTCGTTCGCGGCACGAAACGAAACGAACCGCAACTTTATCTTTGGGCCGGTCTGGTCGCCGGCATTTCATTCGAAATGCGTTACGGCATCCTCATGTGGGGAATCGGACTTCTGGCCGGGCTTTTGATCGCGGGCCCTCGATCGATACTCAGGTCGCGCGAGTTGTGGAGCGGCGCGGGCATCGCAGCAGCGGTCGCGCTGCCGAACGTCATCTGGCAGGCCGCGCATGGTTTCCCGTTCTTGGAACTCGTCCGCAACGATAACTCCGGCAATTTAATCGGAACGCCCCTGGAGTTCGTCGTCACGCAGGTGTTTCTGATAAACTTCCTGCTCGCACCGCTTTGCCTTGCCGGAATCATCGTCCCGTTCTTCGTGGCGCGTTTGTATACGTACCGGTTTCTTTCGATCGCCTTTGCCGTTACGATGCTCGTTATCTTGGGCTCTCACGGCAAGGCCTATTACACTGTCGGCATCTATCCGACGGTATTCGCGCTCGGCGCTGCGGCGACTACCACGCTGCCGCGCTTGCTGATCGGCGTTTGGGCTCTGCTCGCTGCGCTAAGCGCGGTACCGGCGCTGCCGTTTGTTTTGGCGCTCGAATCGCCGGCTAAATTGAAATATACACTCGATCACCAGTCGTTCCACATGAAGCCGATGGAACGGGCCGGCATCGGCGCGCCGCTCATGCAAGTGCTCTCCGACGAATTCGGCTGGCGCGAGTTGGCGGCAAAAGCCGGCAGCGTGTACGCATCGCTTCCGCCGGCGCAGCGTGCCAAAGCGGCAATCTTTGCATCCAACTATGGCGAGGCGGCGGCGGTCGACGTGTATGGCACAGGGATGCCTGCTGCGCTCAGCGGCAACAACCAATACTATCTTTGGGGCCCGCGAAACTTCGATGGTTCCGTCGTAATCGCCATCAACGTCGATCCGGCCGAGTGGTCGGCGCGATGTGCCTCGGCGCGCGTCGTTGCAACGTTCGGCACGTCGCCATACGCCATGCCGTACGAAACGCACCGGCCGATCGTTCTTTGCACGGGAATGCGTCCGCCGTTGGCAGCGCAATGGCCGCAATTCAAGCACTACGGAATCGAAAACCTCGGCCAACGCCCCGTCGACCGGCGCAGTTTTGCCTACGCGCCGCAATGACGCATACGCTCGCCGCGGTGAGCATTGTTCTGCTGGTCGGAATGGTCTTATCGCGCGTGGTGCTCCTGCGCAGGCGCGGGATCCATGCGGCGAAGTTCGGCGCGCTCGACAAGACGGACTTTTTCATCCCGCCCTTTGCCATCTTTTATTTGTATCTCATTTTCGCAAGCGCCATGCACTGGCCGAGCCTTGTCCACTCGACGCTTTTCAGATCGGCAGGCCTTGCATGGCTCGGTGTCGCGCTTTGCCTCGCGGGGCTGGGCCTCATGGCGGCTACGCTTGTTGCATTCGGTTCGAGCTTCCGCATCGGGATTGATACGGAGCGTCCCGATAAACTGATCACGACCGGTGCCTTTGCTCACAGCCGTAACCCCATCTATGTTGCCTTTGCCTTGGTGCTGGCGGGCCAATTCCTTGTCTTGCCGCATTGGCTGCTTTTGCTGTACTTGTTCGCCGGAGCCGCGCTCTTCCATCGGCAAATACTGCGAGAAGAGGACTATCTCGCTTCACATTACGGCGATCGATATCGGGCGTACCGCAAGCGCGTGCGTCGATACTTCTAACGGATGGCAAAGCGCAAGCTAAGGTTCAAGCACTCGCGAATCGAAAATCGTTGTCGCGACGCGGCGACTGCGGGACGCCCGGTTTTTGATGCGGGTAGCGGATTACTGACACCCGTTCGTAGTTTGCAGCACGTAGCCGTCTGTCGGGGCAACATTTAGCGGATTAGTTACGACGCGCCCTTCGAGATCCTGATAGATGTGCCCCGAAACAAGCGAAACCGCATGCGCCGCGGCCGTACTGTTAACCACAACAAGTTCGTTTTGAAATTTGCGGTAATAGACACCTGCCGACGGTGAGACTATAATACTCGCCGCATGCCGTCCCGGTAAGGGTTTGGTACTCGGCATGCCATTGTTCAATGCCATACAAGTGCGTGCTCACAAAAAGCGACGCGGCTTGTTCGTTGCCGAGCATATATGTGGCGATTGCATATTCCAACTGGGCCGGGCTAACCGCCGCGCCCGACCAGTTTTGGTTGATCAGCACGGCTGTTCCGTGAGCCTGCGCGTACTGCATCCACGCCACCTCGCGGCTCACGGGTATGACTGTCGGCCGGCCATAATCCGTAAAACCGGTTTCGTCCATGTCTGCATCGACGTTGGCCAACAACTTTATCTCGTTTGCGGTGATGTTTTCACCCGGGTGGCTAACGATGATCTTCAATCCCGAAAGGGCAGGCGTGTTTCGAACGATTGCGTGCGCGGATTGCACCCAGGTGGCCACATCGCTGGCCCAGAGCGGGTCCGACGCGGATGAGTAGCGCCGGACGAACGTGCCGTTGACCCAAGTCCCGCACGGGTAATAACCTGGTCCGCCCGAACCGGAGAACCAGAAGGTTACCTGATCGATAGCAAGTGCGTTGTAGCCGTTCTGCGCGGCGAAGGCCGCTGCCGTCGTAATTTGGTAGTTGACGACGGCAGGGTTGCTAATATCCAGTGGAACGTTCGCGAGTCCGGAATCGTACGCCGGTGTGGTAGTTGGGACCCCCGCTGCCGTGCATGCGTACAAAATCCACGTAGGATGATTTGCCTGCCACCACGGCAACGAACGCCCGATCGACCCTCCGTAGACGGTACTTTGATCGGTATTCATAATCATGTAATACGAACTGCGCAGCACGCTATTGTTCGTACGCCAAATCGATGCAAGGTCCGACCGTGCGCCCCAGACCGCTGAATACCGCCAACCATCTTGTGCAGCGGAGGTGCTGGAGATAACGCCGTTCATGGTGGCGTCAAAAATCTGAAATGCATTAATCCGGCCGGCTGAGACTCGGCATGAACGCGCTCGCCGGATAAAGCAGACTTTGTTCGCGTATCGGGCTCGAAACGCGCATAGCCGAAAAGTTCGATCTTGCGGAGACCGGAAATCCATCGCCGCGCGAGGCGCACGATGCGATCGTTAGCAGGCAGGACGCTGTCAAAAAAAGCCTGGCGGACTTTAAAATCATTTCGCACATCCGATTAAAGAGCGCGCAAGCGCGCTATTGCGCGCCGGCGCCCCGGAGATTGTCGCCGGGGCGCCGACTGTAGTCCGGGGGCGGAGCTCAGAACTCCGGGTTGTTGATTGTGTCTCCAAGAAGGGTCACGCCGCCCGTTCGGGCGAGCAGCCGGCCGTCCACGGTCACTCCGCTTCCGAGCGAAATCGACGCCTGCGACAAAATCGTGCCGCTGAAGATGGAACCGGCCATCAATGTGGCCGAACTGCCGACTTGCCAAAACACGTTGCAAGCGCTTGCACCATTAATCAGCGTCACCGAACTGTTGACCTCTGCGGTCAGCGTCGAGGGAACTTGGAAGATGAAGACACTGTTCGGATTGCCTTGCCCGTCCAGCGTGAGGTTGCCGGTGATCTGCAAGGATGTCGCCGCATCGTACACGCCAGGCGTGATAGGGTTGGGCAATCCGCCGATGTCCGCCGGAATGGAAACCGGATTCAGCCGGCCCGCCGCATTGTCGTACGCCGTAGTCAGATCCGTTTGCGCCTGTGCGGCCGCAGCGTTGCCGGCGTTGATCGCGCCATCGACTACCATGCCTTCTCCGACCCCGAAACCGGTTACGGCGGTTCCGGGACTTACACCCAGGTCGCCCTTGACGATCGTCGGTCCGGAATTTGTAACCGTGGAGTATGCCAGAACTGCATACGTTGTGTCGGTGCCAAGCGGCACGCCGTCGCTGCTTTCGGGGCAAGGTGTCGGCGATGCAGTTGGTGAGGATGTGGGGCCGGTTGTCGGCGGAACAGTCGGCGGTCCGCTCGGCGGCGTCGTCGGCACCGGGGTCGGCCCGGGCGTCGGACATGCAGCGAACCCGAACGTCGTAAATAGGACAACGCCCAGTTGAATATTTTTCTGCAATTTTAGCGCGCTCGTAGAACCGCCGAACGTGAAGCGGTTTCCGGCGACGGTGACCGCGCCCAGATCCACCCAGTTTCCGTTTGCGCTGTGTGCCCAAGCGTAAAACCGTCCCTGGTTTTGGGGCGCACTGGCGAACGTTGTCGTGAACGCGGGAAGCCCCTTGAGAGTGACGTCCGCACTCGGCGTTAGACCGTAGTACACGAGCCCTTGGGAATTTTTTGCTTGAATTGTTGAAACATCTGCCAACGGTACCGTCGTGACGGTAACGGCGAGCGTTGCCCCCGGCGGAGCATCGTTCGATGGAATATTCACCGTTGATGAGATATCCGCGACGTGCGGAAGCTGTTGTTCTCCGCTAGCGGTCAGCGAAAGCGTGGTGCTGGCCGAAGCGGTGCTTTGTTGAACGGCAGGCGTGTTACCGCCGCCGCCGGCGCAAGCCACCAGAAGGGCGGTAAACGTGAAAATCGCGACGAATCCGTAAGTGGCTCCGCCTTTGTTGTTCAAAGTCATAGAAATTGTACACCCTCACCCGCATTGCGATGCGCGAACCTCTGGTTGAGGGGATTGTAGCACCTATCCTACGTTAGAATATATCGTAAGTTTTAGGGATATCGTTCTTCTGCGAAGCGAGCTGGCCCCTTGTAGTATGGCCAATGCACGAGGGTTTCTATGGTGTAATGCGGCGGCCCAATAACGAGCTGGTTTCCCTGGAAAAACCATCGGTTACGATCGTTACCGCACCGTCCTTGTCCGTCCGGTAAACCTCGACCCCGAGTCGCCTCAGCGTTTGCAGCGTCGATGGCGCGGGATGCCCGAACATGTTGTGACGGCCGACGGAGACGATCGCAAAGCGGATGAACGGCCGCAATGAAGGCGGGCGTCGAACTGTAAGCCGATCCGTGGTGCCCGACCTTGAGAACATCTGCGCGCAGATCGACGCCCTCGTTCAAGAAGCGTTGTTCGGCTGCAGCGCCTGCGTCCCCGGTAAACAGCATCCTGAAGTGCTTGTACTGAAGGATGAATGCGATCGAGTTGTCATTGATCGTGTTGTTGCTTTGGATGAACGGCACTGAGGGGCCGATAAAGGAGAGCGTGATGCCGTCGTCCAGATGCCACGCATCGCCCGCGCGCGGAAAGACCAGCGGTACGTGCCCTGTTTGTGCGGTTTTCAAAGCGTCGTGATACGCAAAGCCGCCGTACCTTTGACCGCTGTCGGCAAATTCGCCGACCGGAAACGCGCGCAGCACAACGGGCGCTCCACCCGCGTGGTCCCCGTGCGGGTGCGAGAGTATCAGCGCGTCGATCGATCGTATCCCCGCGCGGCGTAGAAACGGCACGACGGTGCGCTCGCCCACATTTTCAGCGCTCGCGCCGCCAAGCGGGCCGCGTTCAAGGCGACCGCCGGCATCGACGAGGATAGTGTGGTTGCGCGGAGTCTGCACGACGATAGCGTCGGCTTGCCCGACGTCCAGTACGGTGACCGTTAATCGCCCTTCGCTGCGCGGCGCCGGAAACGCAATCGCCAGCGACGCCGCCGCTACCGCGCAGAGTGCGAGCGTTCTTCCGTTCCGGTTCCAAATCCACGCCGCAAAAACGACGGCCGCATCGTAGGCAACGATGAGCCACACTGGGGGCGGCGTCATCGGTACGGCGGCATAAGGCAGCGATGCGATTGCGGATGCGCTCGAAACGATCCAGGCCAGGAGCCAGCTGTTGGCGTTCGCCGCGGCCTGCGCGAGGCCGGAGATCGGAGCGAGTGCGAACTGTACGCCGGCGAGCGCCATCGTTAGACCGACTACGGGCACGATAAGAACGTTGGCCGCGACGGCGTACGGTGCAAAAAGCAGAAACGCCGCGGCCGTCAAAGGCCAGGTTCCGACCTGCGTTGCAATCGTGAGCACCAGCGCCTCGCGCAATCGCACGGGCATCGCGAAGCACTGCAGCGCATCCTCAAGATGATCGGCCAGCAGCAAGATCGCTCCCACGCACGAGAAGGAGAGCGCGAACGAAACGCTGGGAATGCTCTGCGGACGCATGAGCGCCAGAACGCCGAGTGCCGCACCATAGGCGTTCCACGAGCGGGGAGCGGCCCCGGCCGCATAAGCCGCAAGGCCAAACGAGATCATGATAGCCGCGCGGATGCTGGGAAGATGCGCCCCGCTGAAGATCGCGTACGCCCATAAGATCGCGAGCGCGAGCGTACAAGCAAGCCATCGCGGCGTACGCAAGGCTTTGAGCAACATCATCGCGAGCACCGCGATCACTCCTAAATGCAGTCCCGCAGTCACCAAGATGTGAACCGTCCCGGTCTCCTGAAACTCGCTGCGCAACTCCGGCGATAGCGATGCGCGATCGCCCCACAGCTCGCCGGCTAGAATCGCCGGATACGGCTCGGGCAAATGTGCGCGCAGTTGCGCCAGAGCCCATGCGTGCATTAAAGCAATCGCAATGCGCGGCGTGCGCGGCGCCGGTGGAAGGATGCGCAGTATCTGTGCGCTTGCCAGTTGCGCATCGATGCCGCGCTCGCGTTCGATCGCGGCAAGGTCCGGTTCGCCGGGGTTGCGCGGTCCGTCGAACGGTTCGATCCGTCCGCGAACCAGAGCGTGCAGACCAACGTCCGGCGGCCTCGACGAGGTCGTAACTGCGAACATGCGCCCGTCGTCGGCACCGCAAGTAAAAGACGTCATCCCCGCGCTCGTCTGCATGAGTCCGGTTACCGTGCACGCGACGCGTTCGAAATGCTCGCGGATGACGGGTGCCGGATGCCAAGTTCCCTGCGCGAGCGCGGCGATGTAACCGCATGCCAGGGCGGCGGCGGCCGGCAGCCGAATGCGGCTTGGCCACAACGTAACGAGCGTTGCAGCCGCCGCGATGATCGCGCGCAGCACCGGGTCGCCCGGCTGCGCGAGCGCAGCGCCCGCGGCAACAGCCCCGCCCAAAGCAAGCATCGGATGCTCGTCCATCACGATCCACTCGCGACCGGCGCTTGCAGCATCTAGGGATTGACAAGGAGACGTCTTGCGCATTCTGGTCACCGGCGGCGCCGGTTTCATCGGGTCACACATTGTGGACGCATACATGGCGCAGGGCCACGAAGTGCTCGTGGTCGATTCGCTCTGGGAACACGGCGGCGGCCGCCGGCAGAACATTCCCGAGCGTGCGCTGTTCATGCATATGGACGTGCGCGACGAGAACCTCACACGGATCTTTCAAGATTTCAAACCCGAGATCGTCAGCCATCATGCAGCTCAGCACAGCGTGGCGATACGCCTGCGCGATCCCCGCTACGATGCCGACGTCAATGTCATGGGATTGATAAACATTCTGGAAAACTGCGTGCGCGGCGGCGTTCGCAAAGTGATCTTCGCCTCGAGCGGCGCTACCTTCGGCACGCCCGAGCGCTTGCCGATGAACGAGCAAACGCCGCAGATTCCCGAATCGCCCTACGGCATCACGAAAATGGTTTCCGAGCACTACTTACGCTTTTACAAGACCGAGCACAACCTGGACTATACGGCCCTCCGGTACGGCAACGTATACGGGCCGCGCCAAGATCCAAACGGCGAGGCGGGCGTGATTGCCATCTTCATCGGCAAATTTCTTGCCGGGCAGGGCGTGCGCATCGATTGGGACGGCGAGCAGACGCGCGACTACGTGTACGTCAAAGATGTCGCGCACGCCAATGTGCTCGCGCTTGAAAGAGGCGGCGGCGGCCGTTATTGCATCGGCACGAATAAGCGCACGAGCGTGAACGAGATCTATCGCGCGCTCTGCGAAATCAGCGGCTTTGACGCACCGCTCGAACGAGGCCCGCGGCGCCCGGGCGATGCGCGCGATGCGCAGTTCGATTACGCGCTGGCGCAAGCTGAACTCGGCTGGACGCCGTCGACCGGACTGATGGACGGGATGCACGAGACGTTCGAGTATTTCAAGGGCGCCTTGCCCGTCTCATAAATGCTTCCCACGCCGTGGCTTGCGCGCGCCGCGACGCGTTTGGCGGATTTGCTCGCAGCGTTGCGCCGGCGGATGATCCCGCGGCACTATGCCGCTCTCGATATCGGCACCATGTCGTGGGTTGCGCATTCGCTCAGCGCGTTTTGCGAATTGGGCGTCGCGGACGCACTTGCCGGCGGCCCGCAAACGCCCGCGCAGTTGAGCGCGAGCGGATTCGGGGACGAGCAATTGCTTGCGCGGCTGCTGCGTTCACTTTGCGCTTACGATGTCGTGCGTTTCCGTCCGGGCGGCCGCTTCGAGCTCGGGCGCACCGGCAAAGCGCTGACCGGCGCGGATTCCATAGCGCCGATGATCCGCTATGCGAACGCGCGCTGGCACACCGCGGCATACAGCCACCTTGCGCAGGCGGTTCGGGCCGGACAACCGGCGTTCAATCTTGTAAACGGTGAGTCGCTTTTCGCGTTTCTGCGGCGCGATCCCGATGCCGCTCAGGTATTCGATGCGGCGATGCAGTCGGTCAGTCCGCTCTACGCGCAGCCGTTCGCGCATTCGTACGATTTCTCGCGGTTCGAAAGCGTCGTGGACGTCGGCGGCGGGACGGGCGCGCTGCTCGCGGCTATCGGCGCGCGCTACCCGCTTGTGCGGCTAACGGTTTTCGAGATTCCTAGCGTGTGCGCGCGTGGAAGCAGTAACGAGCGCATCCGTTTTGTCGAAGGCGATATGTTCGCAAATCCTCCGCCCGCCGCAGATGCGTACATTCTGAGCCACGTTCTACATGATTGGGACGACGTGTCGTGTCGTGCCATCTTGCGCAACGTTCGCTCCGCGATGGAACCCCGCTGCCGCTTGCTGATCAACGAACTGGTCGCGCCGCCGCCGAATAACCGGTGGTCGCCGGACCGGGTCTCCGATCTGGAGATGATGGCGGTGCTTACCGGTAAAGAGCGCACGCGCGAAGAGTTTGAGGCGCTGCTTTCCTCATGCGGGTTGCGCTTGAACCGTCTTATTGCAACCCAGGCGCCCGAAGCGGTGATTGAATGCGTTCCGGACGGAATCCCAGCCCCATCAGCCGGCCTATAAGGCGGCGCCACGGCCGAAGCGACGCGAGCACGCGCACCGCAAGCGGCGGACGCGATATCGTTACCGACTTTAAGACTGCGCGCACGACCAAGTTTTGAAGCAGAACCTGCACGCCTTGCGTTGCCTGCGTGGGGAACATTCGCCGCCGCTGAACGGCGCGCAGATCGGCCTTGTCTGGTGCTCCGCTCCGGAGCGGTTTCCACAGGAGATTGGCGGCCGCTACCGCGTCTTGAATGGCTAAATTGATTCCGACGCCGCCCATCGGCGACATCGCATGCGCTGCATCGCCGATACAGAGCAATCCGGGCCGGTACCAGCGTTCGAGCCGGTCGACCCGGACTTCAAGTAAACTCACGTCGTCCCACGATCCGATCGCCTGCAGGCGGCCGGCGAGAAACGGCGCGAGTTGGGCGATGGAATCGCGCAGATGCTCGATGGGGAGCGCGCGAAGGCTCTCGTACGTCCCTTTGGCGATCACGAAGCCGGCTTGCCAATACGCCTTGCGATCGATGAGTACGAGCACGTGCCCGGCTCCCACAACGCCGAGCGTCTGAACCACGTCGCGGCTCTCTTTAGGAATGTGCATCCAGAGTACGTCCATGGGCGCACCGAACTTGCGCACCGCAAGCGCCGCCCGCTCGCGTACGATCGAATTGCGCCCGTCCGTCCCCAGGACTAGGTCCGAGCGGATATCGATTTCCCCCTCCGGCCCGATAGCCTTTAACGCCCACAACGCGTTCGTTCTCGACGAGCAGATCGCGGCATTCGGTTTTCATCATCAAGTGGAATCCCGGATACTTCGATGCTTGCTCGCGCAGAAAATCGAGAAAGTCCCATTGCGGCATAAAGGCGATGAACTTGCATGCGGTCTGCAGCGCGCTAAAGTCCGCTATCGTCAATACGTCGTTTCCTACGCGTCCGCTGATCTGTTCAAGCTCGTCGTGCGGGCGCTGCAGAAATGTTTCCAGCAACCCGAGTTCGGCAAGCAGTTGGAGCGTGGACGGGTGAATCGTGTCGCCGCGAAAATCGCGAAAAAAATCGCCATGCTTTTCCAGGACAACGACATCGATGCCGGCGCGCGCGAGCAGCAGCGCGGCCATCATTCCCGCAGGGCCACCCCCGGTGATGCAGCACTGCGTTGAGGCGTTCCGCATTAACCCACGACGATGTTGAGGAACTTATCCGGAACGAAAATGTGCTTGCGAACCGTCTTGCCCTCCAACTGTGCCTTTACCCCTGCCTGTTCGAGCGCTTGCTCGAGTGCCTCTTGCTCACCGATCCCCGGCGCGGCTTGCAGGCGGGCGCGAATCTTCCCGTTTACCTGCACGACCAGCGTGATCTCATCGACGCTGAGCGCACGTTCATCCGGCTCCAAGTACGCTTCCAAATGAACGGAGGAAGTGTGGCCCATGCGCTCCCACAGTTCCTCGGCAATGTGCGGCGCAAACGGGGCGATGATCAGCGGCAGCGCATGGACTGCGTAAAGCACCGCTTTAGAATCCGTCCGCGTCACAAGTCCCGTGAGCGCGTTCATGTATTCGTCGAGCTTGGCGATGGTCGTGTTGTAGTGGAAACGGCGTGAGCGCGTTTCATCAATCGCGGATTTCGCCGCGACGTGAACCGCGCGCAGCAGCACCCTTTCTTCAGGAGATTCGGCTTGCGGAACCACGCGTACGTTCTGTGTTCCGGCAGCGGCACTTAGGGGCTCGCATGCCCGCCAGACGCGTCCCAGGAACCGCACGCGGCCGCTGATGCCCTCGTCGGTCCAGTCGCTGGTATCCTCGGGCGGCGTTACATACAGCAAGAAAAGGCGCATTGCGTCGACGCCGCTCGCATTGGCCGTTTGGTCGATGCCCACGACGTTGCCGCGCGATTTGCTCATCTTCTCGCTGTTATACAGCACCATGCCTTGGTGAAATAACCGTTCGAAGGGCTCGTTGCGTCCGCTCACCCAACCGCGGTCGTGAAAGAATTTATAAAAGAAGCGCGAGTAGAGCAGATGCAGCACCGCGTGTTCGGATCCGCCGATGTACTGATCGACGTTCATCCAATACGCGGCCCGTTGCGGATCCCATGGTGCCTCGGTGTTCTGCGGATCCAAATAGCGCAGATAGTACCAGGAGGATTCGAAGAACGTATCCATCGTATCGCTCTCGCGCCGCGCCGCACCGCCGCATGCGGGGCACGTTGCATTCACGAACGCCGGA
This sequence comes from Vulcanimicrobiota bacterium, assembly GCA_963702335.1. Taxonomy (GTDB): domain Bacteria; phylum Vulcanimicrobiota; class Vulcanimicrobiia; order Vulcanimicrobiales; family Vulcanimicrobiaceae; genus DASSRQ01. Next base: position 18,813 of record CAVPCC010000027.1, read on the forward strand.
TCGCGCGCGAGCGGCGACCCCTCACCGGTGATCGGAACGTTCTTCGGAAGCAGCACGGGAAGATCGGCGTCCGGAACCGGTACTTCGCCGCAGTTCTGACAATACAGAATCGGAATGGGGGTTCCCCAATAGCGCTGACGGGAAACGAGCCAGTCGCGAAACCGGTAGTTCACTCGCGCTTCGCCAAAACCAAGGGCCGCCAAGCGATCCGTAATGGCTTTACGCGCACGCGCGCTGGACATTCCGGTGAAATCGCCGCTGGCGATAAGCCGTCCGTCTTCCAAATACGCTTGCGTTAGCGGTACGCTTGCATCGCTGCCCGGCGGCACGATCACTTGCGCGACCGGCAGGCCGTGCTTGCGGGCAAAGTCGAAGTCGCGTTCGTCGTGCGCGGGCACGCCCATGACGGCGCCCGTTCCATAATCGGCGAGCACGTAATTCGTGACCCAAATCGGGATGCGCTCGTGCGAGAGCGGATTGATGGCAAAAGCGCCGGTGAAGACGCCCTGCTTTTCCATCAAACTCGTTCGTTCGAGCTCCGACTTCGAGCGCAAGCTCTCGGTGAGCGCCGTTACCGCAGCGGTTTGTTTCTTCGTAACGATGCGGGCGGCCAGCGGGTGCTCCGCTGCTATCGCAAGATAAGTCGCCCCGTACAGCGTATCGATGCGCGTGGTAAAGACGCTAATGCGGTCCTCGTGGTTCTCAACCGCAAACGAGAACTGCGCGCCTTCGCTGCGGCCGATCCAGTTGCGTTGCATCGTTTTGGTTCGCTCGGGCCAGCCCTCGAGTTGCTCCAAATCCGCGAGCAGCCGTTCCGCGTAATCCGTAATTTTCAAAAACCACTGCGAGAGGTTGCGCCGTTCGACAACGCTATCGCACCGCCAGCAGCGGCCGTCGATGACTTGCTCGTTGGCCAGCACGGTCTGATCGTTGGGGCACCAGTTCACCGGCGCTTCGCGCTTGTATGCCAAGCCCTGTTCGTACAGCCGCAAGAACAGCCACTGATTCCAGCGGTAATACTCCGGCTCGCAGGTTGCGATCTCGCGCGACCAGTCGTAACCGGTGCCGATCAAGCGCACTTGCCGCTGCATGTTGGTGATGTTCTCGCGCGTCCACACGTTCGGATCGGCGCCGCGCTGGATAGCCGCGTTCTCGGCCGGCAGGCCGAACGCGTCCCAGCCCATGGGATGGATGACGTTGTAGCCGAGCATGCGCATCATGCGCGCGATCGCATCGCCCAGCGTATAATTTTTCGCGTGTCCGACATGGAGATCGCCCGACGGATACGGCAGCATCTCCAGCACGTAATATTTCGGGCGCGCGCCATCTTCGCGCGCGGCGTAGATGCCCGTTTGGTCCCAGCGGTCTTGCCATTTGCGCTCCGCAGCGCGGAAATCGTACGTGTCGGCCATAAAGTCCATCCTGTATAGGGGGACCCGGCTGCACTTCCCTTTCCTTTGCGGTGCTTGGCGTGATGACCGTGTATGAAGCAAAAAGTATGGCTTGTCGCGGCGGCAGCAGCCGTTGCGATCGTGGCTTTCCGGCACCCGGCGGCCACTGCGCCGCCCGCCATCACCCTGACAACCCAGCCGCCCGAACGCAAACGCACGCATGCGGGGCGCTCCCCTTCGTTTGCCCCGGCGGTCGTCGTGGTTTACGTCGCCGGCGCCGTTCTGCGTCCGGGCCTCTACGAACTGCCCGACGGCGCCCGCGCAGGGGAGGCGCTCCGGCGCGCGGGCGGCTTTCTCGCCGACGCCGACACGGCCGAGACGAACCTTGCCCAGCGGCTGAGCGATGGCGAAGAGATCCGCGTCTACCACACCGGCGAACGGGCCCCGCGGGCAACGGCCCGGCCGCGTACGCGCTCGCGCAAGAACAAAGCGGCTCCTGTGCAAGCTTCGCTCGACCTGAATCGCGCTGACGAGCAAACCCTGTCGCTCTTGCCGGGCATCGGCCCTATACTTGCAAAGCGTATTGTCGCTTACCGCGACTTAAACGGCGGGTTTGCCTCCCTGGACGAGCTGCTCGACGTTGCCGGCATGACGCCGCGCCGGCTGGATGCGCTCAGCGCGTTTCTGACACTGCATGATGCGCCGTCACTCGAAGCGAATGACGCGGCGTGAGGACCCTTCCCCAACTTATCCGCGACTCGTTAAACGTGCCGCGCGACGCCGTGCTCGTTGAACGAGTCGGCGATGCTTGGACGCCCACGTCGAGCGCCGCATTACTCGAACGCGTCCAAAATCTGGCCTGCGCCATCCGCGACTGCGGCCTGGAACAGGGCGATCGCGTTGCGCTGATTGCCTCGGACAGCGTCAATTGGATCGTAGCGGATTTTGCCGTGCTGTTCGCCGGATGCGTCGTCGTGCCGGTCTTTCCGACGCAGGCGCCCGATCAAGTGGCCTATATACTGCAGAACTCGCAGGCGCGGCTCATCTTTACCGATACGCCGGCCGCCGCAGAGCGTTTGAACGCCATAGGCATACCGTTGCCTCGCACGATCGTCTTTTCGGGAAGCGGCGAGAACTCGCTCGCGTCGTTCGAAGCGCACGGCGCACAGGTGCGCGCGGAAAACCCTTCGCAGCCGCAACTGTTCGAAGAGCGCATTAATCCCGGCGATATGGCGGTTTTGATTTACACCTCGGGCACGACGGGTGAACCTAAGGGCGTCATGCTCTCGCATAATAATCTCACCTCCGATGTGGAGGCCACGTTCAGTCAGGCGTTCAGCACGCTCACGACCGGTTCGCGCACGCTCTCGGTGCTGCCGTTCTCGCATATCTACGAACATTGCGTTATTTACGGCTACCTGTTTGCCCGCGTGCAGCATTACATCTCGCACAGCGTGGAAGAACTGCTTGCCGATCTCAAAGACGTGCATCCGGTCATCATGACCTCGGTGCCGCGCATCTTCGAACGAATGCTGGCCGGTACGACGGCCAAAGCCAAACTTCACGGAGGGCTGCAGGCCAAACTCGTACCGTGGGCCCTGGCCGTCGGCCGCCAGTACATGACGGCAAAAACGCGCAAACAGCGTCCGGGGACGGCGCTTGCGCTCAAATATGCAGTCAGCTCACAAGCTGGTGCTCAAGAAAATCCGCCCCGCACTAGGGTTGGAGAACTTGCGGTTTTTTGCCAGCGGCTCGGCACCGCTGCACTTCGACACGGCGATGACGATGCTGGGCGCGGACATTCCAATCGTCGAAGGATACGGTCCCACCGAATGCTCGCCGGTGATCACCGCGAACACCTTTGAGACGAACCGCTACGGAACCGTCGGCCGTCCCATTCCCGGTGTTGAGATCAAACTTGCTCCGGACGGCGAGATCCTTGCGCGCGGCCCGAACGTCATGCTGGGTTATTATAAGAATGAAGCGGCAACCGCCGAGGTGATGAATGAGGGCTGGTATCATACCGGCGACATCGGTACGATCGACCAAGACGGCTATCTGCGCATTACCGACCGCAAGAAGGAACTTTTCAAGACCTCCGGCGGAAAGTTCGTCGCGCCCGCGCGCGTCGAAGCAGCGATAAAGCGTTCGGTCTACATCAATCAAGTGATGCTCGTGGGCGACTCGCGTCCGCATCCCGCTGCGCTTGTCTCGCCGAACTGGGACTTGGTCCGCAACGAGCTGGGCATCGAGGATTCCAACCCGCAACAATTAGCCAAGCGGCCCGACGTCCTGGAATTCCTCGCGCGTGACGTTCGCCGCAACACCGAGGATCTGGCGACCTTCGAACAGGTACGCAAGATCGCGGTCCTGCCGCGCGAGCCTCAGCGTTGAAGACGGCGACCTCTCGCCTACGCTTAAAGTGCGCCGCCGCGTTGTAGAACAAAAGTATGCAAAGGAGATCGCCGCTCTCTTTTGATGCGCGTGGACGAGGTCCTCAAAGGACCGATAAAAAGCAAGACGGTCTTTCCGGCCCTGATTTTGCATTTGGTCAAGTGCTCGCCCGACCACGGCTACGGCCTGATGCAACGTATCGACGCGCTGTGCGGTGGTCTGATTGCGGTGAATACGAACAAGATCTATCCGCTGCTGCGCCGTCTTGAGGAACGCGGTTTTCTGAAGTCCGAATGGGAGAATCCGCAGAAACGCTCGCGGCGAATGTACCGCATAACGCCCGAGGGTGAAGAGCGGCTCGAACGCATCAAAACAGCGATGTTGCCGTACCTGAATGCCATGTCTGAGGCAATCGACGATTTGCGACGGGAGCTTTTTTGAAGCGAAGCTAATAACGCCGGATGGACGTTCGAAAACCGCTCAGCTTTTCTCTGTTTAGCCGCATTGCTCGGCGCCGCGCCTGCCGCGCGGCCTGCGGCAGCCCCGCCGCCCGCACCACTGCCCGTAGCGGGTGAGGATTCGGTCACGCAGCACAGCGTGACTATCGGCGGTTCACCGTACGCTTATACGGCGCGCGCGGGAACCATCACACTTACCAACTCGCACGATCAGCCAACCGCAAGTGTCTTTTATACGGCATATACGGTTGAGGGCTCGAACCGGCCGGTAACGTTCGTTTATAACGGCGGCCCCGGAAGCTCCACGATGTGGCTCCGAATGGGCTCGTTTGGTCCGGTGCGCGTGCTGGCGGGAAACGGCCGGCCGACGGGGCCTGCGCCATATACCGTCGCGGATAACCAGTACAGCCTGCTCGACAAGAGCGATCTGGTGTTCATCGACATGCCGGACAGCGGCTTCGGCCGCATCGTGGCCGGTCATGAAAAAGAATACTTTGGTGTCGACCAAGACGCTGCCGCGTTCGGCCAATTCATTCAGCGCTATCTGACGAACTTTCACCGCTGGAACTCGCCCAAGTTTCTCTTCGGCGAGAGCTACGGGACTACGCGTTCGGGAGCGTTATCGAAGTGGCTCTTCGATCACGGCGTTGCCCTCAACGGAATCGTGCTGCTCTCGTCTATTCTGAACTTTAGTTTAGACTACGGTAACGGCGAGCCCAACGCCAACGGCGATTGGCCGTTCGTGCTGTACCTGCCCACCGAAGCTGCCACGGCCTGGTATCACAATAAAGTGCGCAACAAGCCCGCAAGTTTGAGCGCATACGTCTCGCAAGTCGAGCAGTTCGCCATGGGTCCGTATCTAGATGCGCTCTACCAAGGCAATCACCTGAGCGCCTCCCAGCGCAACTCCGTCGCCTCGCGGCTGGCGGGTTATCTGGGCATTCCGCTGAGCTACGTGCTGGAATCGAACCTGCGCGTTCCCTACGACCGCTATCAGACCGAGTTGCTTCGGGGTCAGGACGTCGTGTTCGGCAGGCTGGATTCGCGCTACACAACCTACTCGCTGCAGGCCGGCTCGAACGAGGGTCCGCCGTGGGATCCCACCGATTCCTCGATCGACGCTCCCTACACGGCCGCAATCAACTCCTATTTGCGCGATGACTTGAAGTACACCACGCCGCTGCAGTACCGCCCGAACATCTACGACATCATTTATGCAAGCGGGCCGGAGGGCTGGGATTTCACGCACGACCGCAGTGCGGTTACGAACGTCGCGCCCGATTTGGCCGCGACGATGTCGCAGAATCCAAGCATGAAGGTCTTCTCGGCAAACGGCTACTACGACTTCGCAACGCCGTTGTTTGCAACGGTTTACACGCTGCACCATCTGCAGATCGCTCCGCGGTTGCAGCAAAATATCTCTTTTGGCTTTTATGAATCGGGACACATGGTCTATTTGAACGACTCGGCGCTGGCGCAATTCAAGTCCGACCTCTCGCGCTGGTACGACAGCGCGCTGGGACGCTAAGGAGATGGGAATGATGAATTGCAAGCGCGCCCTGGCCCTCCTTAGCATCGCCGCTCTGCTTGCCGCCTCACCGCGGCCGCAGGCGATGTACATCGCCCCCGCGCCTCCCGACGGTATCTCGCACGGCGTGAACCATACCGGAGGCCAAGCCATCGCGTACACGGCACGTGCCGGCAACATCACGCTGCGAAACGCAAACGATCAAATCACAGCGCGAATGTTCTACGTTGCGTACACCAAGGACAATGCCGGCGCAACGCACCGGCCCATTACGTTTTTCTACAACGGCGGTCCGGGCAGCTCGACGGTTTGGCTGCGCATGGCCTCCTTCGGCCCGGTGCGCGCCGCGGTTGCCAATGCGCAATCGACGATGCCCGCGCCGTACTCGCTCGTCGATAACTCGCAGTCGCTGTTGGATAAAACGGACGAGGTTTTCATCGATGCGCCCAACACCGGCTTCAGCCGCGTGCTGGGATACGGAAAAGCAGCGGATTTCATCGGCGTGGATCAGGACGGCCGCGCGTTCACGCAGTTCATCCAGCGCTATCTCACGCAGTTCGATCGCTGGAACTCGCCTAAATTTCTCTTCGGTGAGAGCTATGGGACCACGCGCGACGCGGTCTTGGTCAATATGCTGCAGGAAGCCAACGTGCAGTTCAACGGCGTGGTCTTTCTCTCGTCGGTGCTCAACTTCGGGCTTACCGGCCTTGGCGGTTTCCAGCCGATCGGCGGCGGCGATTGGGCGTATGCGCTCTATCTGCCCACCGAAGCAGCGGTCGCGTGGTACCACCATCGCGTTCCGAACGCTCCCTCCGATTTGCATACGTTCCTAACCCAAGTGCAGGCCTTTGCCGGTGGTGAATATCTGCATGCCCTTGCTCAGGGCGACGGCCTCACGCCGTACCAACGCGACCGCGTCATCGCGCAGTTGCACCGCTATACCGGGCTCTCGCAGTCGTATCTGCGCAGGCTCGAACATGCGGGTTCCGTACTACGCTTTTACCAAGGAGCTCTTGCGCGATCAAGACCGCATTGTGGGCCGTTACGACGGCCGCTACGCGCTCTACGATCAAGATCCGATGGGCGACTATCCTAACAGCGATCCCTCGGATGTCGGCATGAACAGCGCGGTCGTTTCGCTTTGGAACCAGTACGTGAGCGAGCAACTGCATTACCACAGCAACTCGCTCTACCGTCCCACGTCGTACGGCCCGGTTTTGGGCGCGCGCTGGGATATGCACCATAACGGGCAGGCCCCGCCGCTCAACGTGGTTCCGGACATCGCCTCGGCAATGTCGCAGAATCCCAACCTGCACATTTTCGTGGCCGGCGGATACTACGACTTCGCAACGCCGTATTGGGCGGCCTATTACACCTTCGAGCACATGGATATTGCGCCGCAGTTGCAGCGCAATATCACGTACGGGTTCTATCCCTCAGGACACATGGTCTACCTGAATCCGGTTGCGCGCGTCAACTTTAAAGCCGCGCTCAACCGCTGGTACGATTCGGTTACCTCGATGCGTTGATCCGTCCGATGGCACGCGCGGCTTTCGCCTTCAAGTGAGCGAAAGATGCGTACATATCTGCAGTGGGGCGCGCGTCGGCACTTTCGACCGCGCCCTGCAGATTTTGTAGGGCATCGCCGATGTAGCGCAGACTATTGAAGTCCTGGGCGGGCATGCCGACCGAATCGTCGGGCGTGCTGCCCGGCGGCGTTCCGATCACTGCGCGCAGCGCGGGGTGCGCCTTGAGCAGCGTTGCGCCGCGACGTCCCGCCGCGCTGACGACGTCCGATTCGCGTTCGATCGCTAGCGCGAGTTCAAACTGCGCGCGCAGATCGGCATCGGTTGCGGGATAGGTCGGGTCGCGCCGGACGATAAGCGGTTGATTGTACGTACGCCCGCCGATCGTCATGCGCACGGTGTAGCGCCCCGGCGGCGCGATCGGTCCACCACCGCCGCGCCTGCGCCGCGGACCGGTGCCCGCGTAATGCAGATCCCAGATCCAGCGGTGTGCGCCCGGCTGTGCCGAGGGCGGCGGCTGCGGCGCGAACCAATATGCCGGGATATCGAGCGCTTTATAATCCGGGCGCACGACCGGATCCGTGGAGGCCCACGCGCGCACGACGTTTCCGGATGCATCCAAAATCTGCAGTTGCAGCGTGCCCGATGCGTTGCCGACGAAGTAATCGATGAGCGCGCCGGTGGCCGGATTCGGCATGGCAGTCTCATCCGGTTGCAGTGGCGTACCCTGATCCGAACCCGCCCGCGTGCGGTACGCAACGGCCGGTGCGAACAGGTGTGCAGCGCCTTGCGCGACCGCGGAAGTACTCTGACGCAGCGGCGCCGCATCGTCCAGAATCCAGATTCCGCGGCCATGCGTACCAAGGATCACGTCGTCACCGTTGAACGTGATGTCGCGCATCGACGCGACGGGCAGATTGAGCTGCAGCGACTCCCAGCTCGCACCGTCGTTAAACGAAACGTACACGTGCCGCTCGCTGCCGGCATACAGCAGCCCACGGCGTTTGGGGTCTTCGCGCACGACGTTGATCCATTCGCCCGAAGGAAGCCCGGCGCTGATGTTCGTCCAGTGCGCGCCGGCGTCGTGCGTCTTATAGATGTACGGCCGGTTGTCGTCGAGCCGGTGCCGGTCTATGGCCGCGTATGCAGTTAGCGCATCGAAATGAGAAGCATCGATAATACCGACTTTGCTCCACGGCCCAAGACCCTTCACCGAAACGTTTTTCCAGTGAGCGCCTTCATCCCGCGTGAGCCAAATCAAGCCGTCATTGGTCCCCGCCCAAATCGTATGCGCGCGAACGGGCGATGGCGCGATCCAGTAAACCACGCCGCGGCGCGGCAATCCCGAGGAGTCCGCCACCGTGGGCGGATCGAGATTCGGCGGCACGACGTTGGTTGGTTGCGTCAGGTCCGGGCTGATGATGTGCCAACTCGAGCCGCCGTCGCCGCTGCGAAAGATCTGCTGATGGCTCATGTAGATGACACGCGGGTTTTGCGGAGAGATCGCAATCGGAAGCGTCCACGCATTACGCCAGACGGTATCGGTGTACTTGATCGTCGGATCGATCGCCATCTCCCAATTCGTATCGATGTCTTCCAGCGTTCCCGGATTGCCGTAGAGCCGGCCGGGGTGCAGCGGATCGGGGACGATCGTACCGCTCTCGCCGCCGACGTCGATCGGCTTCCAATCCAGCATGGAAATGCCGTTGTGGATGCTGCGGCTGGGAACGGCAACTGCGCCCGAATCTTGCTGAGCGGCGTAAACCCAATACGGGAAGCGGTTGTCGGTGATGACGTGATAGATCTGCGCGGTGGATTGATTGAACCACGAACTCCACGATTTGCCGCCGTCGACGGAGACAACCACACCTTGGTCGCCCCCGAGCACCATGCGGCTATCGTCATTGGGATCGACCCAAAGTGCGTGATAATCGTCGCCGCCGGGCGCGCCGCGGAACGGCGTAAACGTTGCGCCGGCGTCGGTCGAGCGGTACGTAGAGGTGTTCATCACGTACACCTCGTTCGCGTTCTTACTGTCGGCGGTTATTTGACCGAAGTACCAGCCGCGTTTCCAGATGCGGCCTTCGTTGTCGGTGTGCGCCCACGTTGCGCCGCCGTCGTCTGAACGGTAGACGCCGCCGCTCTTGTCCTCGTTTGTGTCGACCATGGCGAAGATGCGCAGATGATTGGCCGGTGAAACGGCGATGCCGATGTGTCCGAGCGCGCGGCCGGCGTCGGTTGCCGGGCTGGGGAAACCGTGGCCCGTGATCTGCGTCCACGTTTTGCCCGCATCGGTGCTCTTATACAATCCGCTGCCCGGGCCGTTGCTTGGCGGATAGACGTTCCACGGCGGACGGCGCGTCTGCCAAAGCGATGCATATACGATGTTGGCATCGGCGGGATCCAACGCGATGTCGATCGCGCCGGTGTTGGCGTTTTTGTACAGCACCTTCGACCAGCTCTTGCCGCCGTCGGTCGATTTGAAGACGCCGCGCTCGGCGTTCGGGCCGTACTGGTGTCCGAGCGCTGCGACGTACACGACGTTCGGATCCGACGGATCGATGACGATGCGTCCGATCTGGCGCGTGTCGTTCAAACCTATATGCGTCCAGGTCGCGCCGCCGTCGGTCGATTTGAAGACGCCGTCGCCTTGCTGAATGTCCGAACGCATGTCGGCCTCGCCGCTTCCGGCGTAAATGACGCTCGGATTCGAATGCGCGATGGCGATCGCGCCGATCGATGCAACCGGGAGTGCATCGGAAACCGGGCGCCACGTACGCCCCGCGTTATCGGTGCGCCAAACGCCGCCGCCGACGGCTCCGAAATAAAAGGTTTCGGTTCCGGGAACGCCGGCAACCGTGATGGCGCGGCCGGCGCGAATAGGGCCGATGTTGCGCCATTGCAGCGCGCCGTATGGAGTTTGCGCGCAACAGAAAAAGACTGTCAGAAGAAGACAAGCAGCACGTTTCATGACGTGCTGCTTCTACCGCCTACCAGCCTCCGCCCGCATCGCCTCCTCCGCCGCCGCCGAAATCACCGCCGCCGAAGCCTCCGCCGCCCCAATCGCCACCGCCGCCGCCGCTGGTGTCGATCTGGCCGGGATCGGATTGCCAGCCGCCCGCATCGGGCGCCCCGCCCGCGGTCGGATCGACGTTGCCCCACGCGCCGCCGCCGGGATTTTGGCCGCCGCCGAACATCTCGTTGCCCAGCCAGGCGCCGCCAAGGCCCCCGAGCAGGCCGCTAAAAAAGCCGCCGCCGCCCCAGCCGTAGCCGCCGCCATATCCCGGACCGCCGTAACCGGAGCCCGGGGCGCCGCCGCCGTAACCGCGGTTCGACGAAGCGCGCACGATCGACCTGATAATGAAATACGCGAAGAGCGCGATGATGATCCACCAGAACATGCTGATATGTACTCCTTGCGAGGGCTGCCTTACCGTGCTGCTGCTCTGCGCGTACGAAGGTTGCGAACCCGCGCGCAGCGAGCCCATGTGAGAGCGGTAAACGTTGAGCGCACTTTGAACCGCCCCGGTGATGCCTCCGTCGAAATCGCCGGTTTTGAACTGCGCTTCCATCGGTCCCGCAATTGAGCGCGAGGTCTGCGAACTCCACCAGCCGGCTTGCACGGCCGCGCGATCGGAGACGATCCAATCTTTGCGGTCGTCGCGATCGACGAAGATCAGCACGCCGTTCACTTGCTGCGACGCGAACGCGCTTTGGGCTGCGGCTTGAACGTCGCCGCCTGGAACCGAGCTTAACGGTCTGAACGACGACTTCTTTTCCGGTTTGCGTGTTGAAGTTGGAGATTTGCTCGTTCAACTGCGAGACGGTTGCGGCGCTGAGCATGGAGGCATCGTCATGGATGAAACTCGCCGCGGAGGCGGCGGCGGTTAAGGCCAGCACGGCGGCGATGCTCAGAAGGGTGCGCTTCATGGTGCTATCCTTTTACTTGAGGAATCCGGCGGCCATCATGCCGCCGACGATGCTGAACGCAAACACAAAGATAAAAATCCAGACGCCGAAGCGCAGCCACGCTTGGCGGATGCGCGGGTGCCGGCGCTTCACGACGTTTGCACCGCGCGTTCCGACGGAATCGACCACAGGCGTTCCAGATTGTAAAAGGCGCGCTGCTCGGGCGTGAAAACGTGCACGACGACCGAGCCGAGATCCAGAAGAATCCAGCTGCCCTCGGAGTATCCCTCGGTTCGCGAAACGCGCATGCCCGCTTCTTTGGCGCGCTCGCCGATGTTGTCCGCAATGGATCGGGTCTGAACTTTCGACCGGCCGGTAAGTATGACGAAGGTATCGGCGATGATCGTCCGTCCGGCGACGTCGATTTCGATGAGGTCTTCGGCTTTTTTGTCGAGCGCGGCCGCGCGCACGATCTCAAGAATCTCGGGCAGTTCCAACCTCCAGTGATGCGGGTGTGACCCCGAAAGCAGCCATCGCGCCGGCCGTTTGCGGAGCGGGCGCGGTGCGGCTCTGACTAAGATACCGCAACGACGAGCCGATCGTTGCACGCATGGCCCCAAAAAGATCGCGCCGGGCCAGGTCGGCGATCTCCGCCCGCCCCTCGAAGGTGCGCCCCGGCTCGAGCGAGTCGGCCAGGTAGACGATGCAGTCGAGCGGCGACATGTTTGCATCTGCGAGCGTATGCTTGGCGATGGCCGAGTGGATGGCCGGGTCGTCCACCCCGAACATCTCCTGCGCCAAAAGCGCCGAGAGCGGCGCGTGCAGCACGAGCGGAAACTCGCGCGCGTACGTATCGATGGGCAACGCGCGCTGCTCGGATTCCGCTAGCAGCCGAGGCCCCGAATATAAACGCGCGAGATCGTGTAGCATTCCCGCCGTTCGTGCTTTATGCGGATCCTCGCCATGCGCGCGCGCGAGGTTCTCCGCCATGCGCGCAACCCGCACGCAATGCGCGTACCGGTGATCTTGATTCAGGTGTTCCTTGACCTTCTTTGCTAGGTGCGTGAATGTCACCGAAGGGAGTGCCCTTGAATACGATATGATGAAAGTGCACCGTTATACCCGAGAATAATCTCAGTAACCCCGCAGTCGCCGGGCGGGGGGAAGAGTAACCCAAGTCCGGCATCGGGACTCACCGGAAAAATCTCAAGGAGCTCGTCTTGCCGGTTCGCGGAAAATACCCGGCTCCGAAATACCGCGCCTTCGCGGGTATTTCCATATCCGCATTGACATGGCTGTCCGCGTTTAAAACCAGCGATGCGTTCGGGAAGGGTAGCTTAACGGACGCTGCGTCATTCTTACCGGCCACAAGGTCGATGACTTGAACGCGGCCTGCTTTGCTTGTAATGTGCACTGTCGAGCCGTTTGGCGTCTTCCAAACGCGCGTAGGTGCGTTACGGCCGGTGCAGGTCCCGAGCGATATTCCACAGAGTGCTGCTGCGATTAGTATAACATTCACCCTAGCAGGGCCGCGCGTAAGGCGCGCAGCCGGTTCTTGTAAATGTCGCTGCGCAGGTTGCCCGCCCACATGACCAGCGCGTTCTCGTTGTTGTCGCTGTAGTAGCCTTTGCGCGTGGAGACCGTCGTGAAGCCGTACTTGCGGTATAGCCCTTGTGCGGCAACGTTGCTCTCGCGAACTTCGAGCGTGATCCACGATGCGCCGCGTTCGATCGCTTGATCCAGCAAATGCAGCAGCAGCAGCTCGCCGTACCTTCGTCCGCGGTTGTCCGGGCGGACGGCGATGGTCGTGATGTGCGAGTCTTCCAGGATCACCCAGATGCCGCCGTACCCGACGACCTCGGATCCGGTTTTGCCGACGTAGTAGTGCGCGAGTTTATTGTCGTGCAGCTCCTGATAGAAAGCGTTCGCCGGCCAGGTCGTGGTGAACGATTGCTGCTCGATGCGCAGCACTTCTTTGACGTCGGCGTCGCACATCGGCTGTATTGCAAGGGGCGGAAACTCGCGTACGCCGGGACGAGGCTCTAACTTCACGCGCGCGAGCCGCCTTTAGGATTCACCGCGGGCAGCTCGCCGTAGTCGGCGCGCACTTCGTGCACGCTGCGCGCAGGTTTGCGTGACGCGGCCGCGATTGCGACGCCGAGCGCGGTTGGATGCGCTGGTGGGCTCAAGAGATGCACGTTCCATCCGCGTTCGGCAAGGCCCGGAAGCACGTCCTCTGCATCGCCTAAAACGTTCAGGCGGCGCCCCCGGCCAAAGCGCTCGAGGACGTCTGTGATGTAGCCTGAGGCGCGCCACGGTTCGTCGCCCGGCTCGCCGCTTTGGAAGCGCACGGAGACCACGCCCGTGCGCCCGCGTACCACCGTCAGCAACGGGCGCTCCGGCGTAAGGCCCGCTTCGAGCGCATCGAAGGTGTTTACCCCGGTCAGCGGCAGCCGCCATGCTTGCGCGAGCGATTTTGCATAGCCGAGCGCGATGCGCACGCCGGTGAAACTGCCAGGACCGGTGCCGGCTGCGATCCCATCCAAATCCGCGGCTTCCAGGCCCGTTTCGCGAAGCGCCTGCGAGACGGCCGCCAAACCCTGCTCGAGCGCTGCCCCGCCCGGCCGCTCCGCGACCGCCGCAGTCCGGCTTGCACAAAGGACAGCGACGGAGAAGCCGCCGCGGGCCGCATCCAGTGCGAGCAGGTTCACCCGGGACCGACCCGGACCACGCGCGGCTCGTCGCCCTTGCCGCTTATTTGGACTTCGTACCGGGGCGCGGGCAAGAAGCCGCCCCCGTTGCGCCACCACTCGACCAGCACGATAGAATCGCCTCCAAACGCTTCCTCGAGGCCCAATTGGGCCATCTCGGCGGGATCGTCGATGCGATAAAGGTCGATGTGATCGATGGCCGGTGAGCCCGGGTAGCGGTGCCAGAACGTGAACGTCGGACTGCTCACCGGATCGTTACCCAACAGCTCGCTCGCAACGGCCCGCACAAAGGTCGTTTTTCCCGTGCCCAGAGGCCCGGAAAGACCGACGACATCGCCCGGCTGGAGCGTACGGGCGAAGCCGCTCGCGAATGCGCGAAACGCGGCCTCGTCAGGAAATGTTCGATCCATCGCTGCGTCGAAGAAATGAAGCCGTGAACATGCGTTCCACAAGCTTTCTGCATCGAGGTCCGCTCTCCTGACCGCTGCAGAACATAAGGCAGCGCTGATCGCGAGAGCGCAAGCGTACCTGCAAGAATTACAGAAAGCCGCAACCGCCGCCCGGGACCGGGTTTACGCGGGTGTCGTGCCGCCGTTTTTGGGGCCGCCGCAAGCGCAGGAAAGCATCCTTCCGGAGGCCCCAGCGGCCGTCCGGAAGGCCGAAGATCCGATTTTTGCCACGCGTGAATTCGACGTGCCCCCGCAGGTGCTCGACGCGCACGAACCGTTTGAGAAGAACATAGAGGACTAGTTGAACAACGACATCATCTCGCAGATCAACGTAGAAGATGAAATGCGCGAGAGTTATCTCGCGTATGCTATGTCCGTCATCGCCTCGCGGGCGCTGCCGGACGTGCGCGATGGTCTCAAGCCGGTGCAGCGCCGCATCCTTTTTGCAATGCGCGAGATGGGCATGGATCCCACCAAGCAGCACCGCAAATGTGCCGGTATCATCGGCGAAGTCCTCAAATCGTATCACCCGCACGGCGACTCGTCGGTCTACGATGCGCTGGTGCGCTTGGCGCAAGATTTCACCTTGCGCTATCCGCTGGTCGACGGCCACGGCAACTTCGGCTCGATCGATCCCGATTCGGCGGCCGCCTACCGGTACACCGAAGCGCGCTTAGCCCGTCCTTCACTCGAGCTGCTTGCCGATATCGACAAAGAGACGGTCGGCTTCGTTCAGAACTTCGACAATCAGGGCACTGAGCCCAGCGTGCTGCCGGGCAAGCTTCCGCAGCTGCTGCTTAACGGTTCCAGCGGCATTGCCGTGGGTATGGCTACCAACATCCCGCCGCACAACTTAAATGAAATTGCCGACGCGATTGCCGCGCTGGTTGACGATCCGATGATCTCCGATGACGATCTGGCCAACATCGTAAGTGGCCCGGACTTTCCCACCGGCGGGATCATCGTGGGCCAAGAGTCCATTCGCGAGGCGTACCGCACGGGCCGCGGTTCGATCATCATGCGCGGCAAGGCCGAGATCGAAGAAGATAAGGGCCGTCACCGCATCGTCATCACCGAGATTCCGTACCAGGTGTACAAAAGCCGCATCGTAGAGGCGATCGCCGAAGCACATGCGGAGAAGCGCATTCAAGGCATCGCGCGCCTGGATGACTTGAGCAACCGCAAAGGCATGCGCGTCATCGTCGAGTTGCAGAAATCCGCAACGCCGAACGTCGTGCTCAACCAACTCTACAAGCACACGCCGCTGCAAACCAGCTTCGGCTTCAATATGCTCGCGCTCGTGCCGGTGGGCGAACCCCGCGCGAACGGCACGGTGGCCATCGAGCCGCAAGTGCTCTCGCTCAAGCAACTTCTCGAACATCACATCAGCCATCGCAAAGATGTCATCGCCAAGCGCACGGCCTACGATCTGCGCAAAGCGCAAGAACGCGCGCACCTGCTTGAAGGCTACCGCATTGCGCTCGACAACATCGATGAAGTCATCGAGATCGTTCGCGGCAGCCAAACCACCGACGAGGCACGCACCAAACTCATGGCGCGCTTCTCGCTCTCGGAAGTGCAGGCCACGGCCATCGTGGACATGCGCCTGCGCACCCTGGTGGGGCTGGAACGGCAGAAGATCGAGGACGAGTACGAGCAGTTGATCAAAACGATTGCCGAACTTGAAGACATCCTGCGCAGCCCTCGTCGCATTGCGGGCATTGTGAAGACCGAGATTCTGGAAGTCAAGAAGAAGTACGGGGACGATCGCCGCACGCTCATCGTGCCGGCCGAAAACGAGTTCTCGGTCGAAGCGCTGATCCCCAACATCGACGTCGTCGTGACGTATACCGTGGGCGGCTACATCAAGCGCGTTTCGGTCGACACCTTTAAGACGCAGAACCGCGGCGGACGCGGGGTCATCGGCATCTCAAACCTCAAACACGAAGACGTCGTGCGCAATTTCTTCATTACGAAGACGCACGATCACGTGCTGTTCTTTACCAACAAGGGCCGCGCGTACCGCCTTCGCGGGTTCGAGATTCCCGATACCACGCGTCAAGCGCGCGGCACGGCGCTCGTCAATTTGCTCACGCTGCCGCCCGGCGAGTTCGTAACGGCCGTGTTTCCCGTGCAGGTCTTCGTCGGCGACTTCTACATGGTGATGGTCACCAAGAACGGCGTCATCAAGAAGACCAAGCTCGAAGAGTTCGCCAACGTGCGCCGCAACGGCCTTAACGCCATCAATTTGGACGATGGCGACGAGCTGCTGGCAGTCGATCTCTCGAACGGAACCCGCGATATCATCCTGGCCAGCGAAACCGGCATGGCGGTGCATTTCAACGAAAAGGACGTTCGCCCGATGGGCCGCAACGCACGCGGGGTCAAAGCGATGACGCTCGAACGCAACGATCACGTGATCGCCATGGACGTAGTGGAAGACGAGCGGCGCGAAGTGCTGCTGTGCACGACGCTTGCCTTCGGCAAACGCACGCCCATCGACGAATACCGACACACCTCGCGCGGAGGTAAGGGCGTCAAGGCATTTGCGAAGGAGCGCGAGGACATCGGCAAAGTGGTCGATCAGATTCTGGTCGCGCCCGACGACGAGATCTTGATGATCACCTCGGCCAACCAGGTCATCCGCATTCGCGTCGCCGAGATTCGCAAAGCCGGACGCTCCACCAAGGGCGTTCGCCTACAGCGTCTGGGCGATGGGGACGAAGTTATTGCCATCACCAACCTGGGCAAACAAGCCGCACAGATCACCGACATCACGGGCGAGCCCGTTGGAGGCGAGCCCTAGCATCGAGGGCGCGCAACCGTGCCGCACGAACGAAGGTTCTACTTAAGGAAAAGGAGTGCTACCAGCCAAACATGAGCGCATTAGCCGACGTAACCCAAACCGATTTCCAGAGCGAAGTACTGGGGGCAAGCCAGCCCGTACTCGTCGACTTTTGGGCGCCCTGGTGCGGCCCGTGCAAGATGCTGGGACCGGTGGTTGAGAAAGTTGCCGCCTCGCATTCCGGCCGCGCAAAGTTCGTGAAGCTCAATACGGATGTTGAGCCCAACATTGCGGCACAATATCAAGTCTCGGGCATCCCGTGCCTCATCCTGTTCAAAGGCGGCCAGCCCGTGGACCGGATCGTCGGATACGTTTCAGAGCAAACGATTACGTCGATGCTCAGCAAGCATTTGAACTAGCGGTTCCATGCGAATTCGCCGGTCCGGCTGGTTCGCGATCTGTTTTTCCTTGGCGGTTTCGCTTGGGGCGCCGGCCCGCGAAGTATTTTCCGAAATAACGCTGCCGTCGTGTCTACTCGGCAAGTGATAAACGGGCACGGCCTTAGCGGACTGCCTGCTATGTCGCGGTTCTTGGATGACGGCCAGGTTTTAACGTATCAGGCGCTGCTCGGGCGCGAAACCCTCAAGGCGGCCGTAAATGAGACGTTAGAAACGGTGCGCGGATCGCATGACGGCGTGCCTCCGTTTGATGTCCTGCGCGATCGCGTCGTGCTGCGGCTGGTGAAGGCGCAATTCGCCGGACTGGTTGCGGTCATCAACGCGACGGGCATTTTATTGCATACGAATCTGGGCCGTGCGCCGCTCCCTCCTTCAGCGCTGCAGGCGATGCGTGAGGCGGGCGCCGGTTATTCGAATTTGGAATACGATCTGCTCGAAGGCAAGCGCGGTTCGCGTTACTCGCGCGCGAGCGGACTGCTCGCGGAGTTGACGGGCGCGCAGGATGCGTTGGTCGTCAACAATTGCGCGGCCGCCGTGCTGCTCATCGTTGACACGTATGCGCGCGATCGCGAAGTGGTGAGCTCGCGCGGCGAACTTGTTGAGATCGGCGGCGGCTTCCGCGTGCCCGACGTGCTGGAGCGCGCGGGCGCGCGTCTGATCGAAGTGGGAACCACGAACAAAACCTATCTGCACGACTACGAGCGCGCGCTCTCGCCGCGCACTGCCCTCTTGCTCAGAACGCACTCCTCGAACTACCGCGTCCAGGGTTTTACGCACGCCGTCGATCCGAAAGAGCTTGGTGCGCTGGGGCGCCGCGCCGGCGTTCCGGTCGTTGAAGACTTGGGCAGCGGCGCGCTCGTCGATCTCGCGCAATTCGGCTTGCCCCACGAACGTACGGTCCAGGAAGCGATCTCGGATGGTGCAGATCTGGTGGCGTTCTCGGGCGATAAGTTGCTGGGCGGACCGCAGGCGGGCGTTATCGTGGGTACGCGGGCCGCCCTCGCGCGGCTTCGCACCAATCCGCTGCTGCGCGCTCTGCGCGCCGATAAGATAACGTTCGCGGCGCTCGCTGCGACCTTGCGCTGCTATTTGGACCCGCAACTGCGCCGGACGATTCCGCTGTACGGGATGCTGGAACAAACTCCGGACGATCTGCGTGCTCGCGCATTACGCTACACCGCGCAGTTGCCGGGCGCACAGATAGAAGCGAGCACCGCGTACGCAGGCGGCGGCACGCTGCCGCACGCCGCCATCGAGTCGATTGCCGTCGCGCCACGCTTCACTGCGAGCGCGTCGCTCGCGAGCGCAGCGCTGCGTGCGCCCAGGTCCGGAAAGCCGATCGTCGCGCGCGTGCACGAGGATCGCCTCTTGGTGGACTTGCGCACCGTTGCGCCGGACCAGGATGCGGCGGTCATCGAATCGCTTACCCTATTGAACGCGTAATGCATATTATCGGGACTGCGGGACACGTCGATCACGGCAAATCCTCGCTGGTGCAGGCCCTCACGGGCGTGAATCCCGATCGCTGGATGGAAGAGCAGGTCCGCGGAATGACGCTGGACTTAGGCTTCGCGCATCTGCAATTGGAGAACGGCGTTGAAGCGGGCATTATCGACGTCCCGGGGCACGAGCGTTTCCTGCACAATATGCTAGCGGGCGCGGCCGGCATGGAAGTGTTACTGCTGGTCGTCGCCGCCGATGAGGGTGTGCGCGAACAGACCGTCGAGCACTTGGCAGTGCTGCGCTTTTTGAATGTGCGGCGGACGATCGTCGTCGTAACGAAAGCCGATCTTATGCCTGCGCACGACCTCGCCTTTGCGTGCGAGGCCATCCATGAAGCACTCGAAGGAACGATCGCCGGGCGCGCGCCCGTCGTGCCGGTTTCCAATCGAACCGGCGCGGGCATTGCCGAGTTGCGCGTTGCAATCAATCTTGCGCTTGCGGCGCTTCCCGCGCGCGATGCGCAAGCACCCGCGTTTCTTCCCGTCGATCGCGTCTTCGCTTTGCCGGGTCACGGCACGATCGTTACCGGGACGCTGATGCAAGGCGCAATCGCCGTCGGCGACGCGTTGACCTTGCAGCCCTCGCAAAAACCGGTGCGGGTTCGCAGTTTGCAGAGCTTCGGGCGCAAGCATGAGCAGGTGCTGGCCGGTGCCCGCGTCGCGGTGAACATTCCGGCCGTTGCGGTGGGAGATATTGCGCGCGGCGAGGTTTTGGCGGCGCCGCAGTTTGTCGCGCAGGATGCATTTGAGGTCCGCTTTAGCGCCCTCCCCGACGCGCTGCCGTTGCTGCGGCGGCGCAATGCCGTGCGCGCGTACATCGGTTCGGCGGAAATTTTAGGAACGCTGGTCTTCGACGAAATTCCGGTGGGAACGCGAGAACTTCCAGCGCATCTCTTTTTGCGGCGCCCGGCGGTTGCGCATCCGGACACCGCATTCGTCGTGCGCCGCCTCTCGCCCAAGAACGTACTGGGCGGTGGGCGCATCAGCATCGGCGCGCGCGGGCGCGATGAAGTCGCCGACGGCGAGAATGCCGCACGTTCGGGCGTGCTCGCTGCATTGACAAACGGCAGGGGAGCTCGTCCTTGACGCCGCAGCCGTCGCGCGGGAGAGCAATCTGCGGGACGATTTGGTACAAGGTGCGCTGGCCGAACTGGCGGAGCGCGGGGAGCTTCTAACGGTGTTGCGCCCAGCGGCCTACGCTCACCGCGAGCGCGCAGAACAACTGCTTTCGCGTGCGATCGAAGTGATGCGTCTGCGGCAGAAAGAGGAGCCCTGGACGCTCGGCGTTACCTCGCTCGCGCTGGCGCGGGCGCTGGGCGTAGACGAGTCGCTGCTGCTGCGCGTGCTCTCCGCATTTGCCGAAGAGGGCTTGATCTCGCATCACAGCGGATACTTTTCCTCGATCGACCACGTGCCGAAGCTCGCCGCCGAGCAGCAGGCGTTTTTCGAGGGGCTTGTGCCGGTGCACGCAGCCCTTGAGTTTGTTCCCGTGCCGCTCGAGGACGTCGTGCGCGCGGTAAAGCAGTCGCGCATCACCGGGATCGGCAGGGCGTTCGATACGCTGCTTGCGAAGGGAACGCTCGTGAAAGTAAATGACGATCTCTACCGGGGAACGCAAATCGCTGCCATCAACGCTCGCGTGCAGACCTATCTGCGCGCCAACGAGCGCATGACCATGGCTCAGTTTCGCGACCTCATCGGGACCACGCGAAAGTACGCGGTTCCGCTGCTCGAGTGGTTCGATTCGCGCGGCATAACCGTGCGTAGCGGCGATTACCGGATGCTTCGGAGCAAAACGTGATCGAAGCGATGCATTTACCCAAAGCCGAACTCCACGTTCATATTGAAGGTACGCTCGAACCCGAGCAGATCTTCGAGTTTGCGCATCGCAACGGGATGAAACTCAAATACCCGGACGTCGATACGCTGCGCCGGGCGTACGAATTCAGCGATTTGCAGTCGTTCTTGGATGTCTATTATGAGGCCGTGTCGGTATTGCGCACCGCGCGCGATTTTGAAGATATTGCACGGGCGTATCTGGTGCGGGCCCGGGCGCAGCGCGTGCGCCATGCGGAGATCTCTTCGATCCGCAGGCGCACTTGAACCGCGGCGTCGCTTTTGAGACGGTCATCGACGGCCTCTGGTCCGCGCTTAAAGAGAGCGAACGCGAGTACGGCGTGAGCACGAAACTGATCATGTGCTTCTTGCGTGACCTCCCCGAGGAGAGCGCGCTGGACACCCTGGACCGTGCATTGCCGTTTCAAGAGCGGATTGCCGGCGTCGGCTTGGATTCCGCCGAGGCCGGCAATCCGCCCTCGAAGTTCTCGCGCGTTTACGCCAAGGCGCGCTCGCAAGGATTCGTGCCGGTCGCGCATGCCGGTGAGGAGGGACCGCCCGCATACATCGCGCAGGCGCTTGACGATCTCAAAGTGGCTCGCATCGACCACGGTGTGCGCATTCTGGAAGACGCGGCTCTGGTTGAGCGCGTTGCGCGCGAGCGCATCCCGCTCACGGTCTGTCCGCTCTCGAACGTGCGCCTGCGCGTTGTGGCCACGCTTGCGCAGCACCCGCTCAAACGCATGCTTGACGCGGGCCTTATGGCAACCGTCAACTCCGATGACCCTGCCTATTTTGGGGGCTACGTAGGCGAGAACTTCGAGCAGACGGCCGCCGCGCTGCATCTGAGCGCGGACGACGTGGTGCTGCTCGCCCGCAACTCGTTCGAGGCTTCACTCATCACCCGGGAGCAGCGGGGGCGGTACTTGCAGGAGCTGGACGAGGCCGTAGGGTCGCTTAGCTGAAACCCAGAAGGGCCCAAGCACTGTTTAAAAGTGTGAACCCATGGATGTAAACCGCATGACGGAGCGCGTGCAAGACGCGCTCAATGCCGCATATACGCGCGCCCTGAACGAACGAAATTCTCAAACCAACGTGGAGCATCTGCTCGGTGCGCTCCTGGAACAGGATCGCGGCATCGCTCCCGACATCGTCAGGGCCGCCGGCGTGGAGCCGAAAACCCTTGCCGCTAAGAACGACGAGCAAATTGCCAAGCTGCCGCGTTTGAGCGGATCGAACGCCGATCAGGGTTCGGTTACCGTTTCCCCGGATCTCACGCGGCTGCTCTCGCAGGCGGATGCAGAAGCCAAACAACTGCAAGACGATTACGTCTCGGTGGAACACCTGCTGCTCGCGATGACGCAGAGCAACGGCGCTGCCGGACGCACGCTGCGCGACTTGGGCCTCACGCGCGATAAACTGCTTGCTGCGCTGCGTTCGGTTCGCGGCAACCAGCGCGTCACAACGCAGAACCCCGAGGGCACGTACAAGAGCTCTAGAGCGCTACGGCCGCGATCTCACGCAGGAGGCCGAACGTGGCAAGCTCGACCCGGTAATCGGCCGCGACGACGAGATACGGCGCATCATTCAAGTGCTCTCACGCCGGACGAAAAACAACCCGGTGCTGATCGGCGATCCCGGCGTCGGCAAAACTGCCATCGTCGAGGGTCTTGCCCAACGCATCGTCCGCGGCGACGTGCCCGAGGGGCTCAAAGACAAACGCATCGTCTCGCTCGATATGGGCGCCCTGATCGCGGGCGCGAAGTACCGCGGCGAGTTTGAAGAGCGGCTTAAGGCCGTGCTCAAAGACGTGCAAACCTCCGAGGGGCAGATATTGCTCTTCGTGGACGAACTGCACACGGTTGTCGGCGCCGGTAAAGCCGAGGGCGCCATGGACGCCGGCAATCTGCTCAAGCCGATGCTGGCGCGCGGCGAGCTGCATATGATCGGCGCGACGACGCTGGACGAATACCGCAAGTACATCGAAAAGGACGCCGCGCTGGAACGCCGTTTTCAACCGGTGTTGGTGGACCAGCCGAATGTCGAGGATACGATCTCCATCCTTCGCGGTTTGAAAGAGAAGTACGAAGCGCATCACGGCGTGCGCATCAAGGATTCTGCCCTGGTGGCCGCCGCGGTTCTTTCGAACCGCTACATCAGCGACCGTTTCTTACCGGATAAAGCCATCGATTTGGTGGACGAGGCCGCCGCAAAGCTGCGAACCGAGATCGACTCGATGCCGCAGAGCTGGACGAACTTACGCGCCGCGTCATGCAGCTCGAAATCGAGCGCGAAGCCCTGCGCAAGGAAAGCGACAAACCCAGCAAGCAGCGGTTGGATCAATTAGAAAAAGAGCTGGCGGAACTGCGCGAGGATCGCACGCATCTGCAGAGCCGCTGGGAAGCCGAAAAAGCCGCGGTCGTGCGCTTGCGCGCATTACGCGAACAGATCGAACAGACGAAAGTCCAAATAGAGCAGGCCGAGCGGCAGTACGATTTGAATCGCGCGGCCGAACTGCGCTACGGAACGCTGGCGAACTTAGAGAAGCAGCTCGCCGACGAAGAGCAGCGGCTTGCCTCCCACGATGGTAGCCCCCGCCTCTCGAAAGAAGAAGTGGACGAACACGACATCGCCGAGGTGATCAGCCGCTGGTCGGGCGTGCCGGTCTCGCGTTTGCTCGAAGGCGAAGTGCAGAAGCTCCTGCATCTGGAAGAGGAGCTCCACAAGCGCGTCATCGGTCAGGACGAGGCCGTGCAGGCCGTCGCCGAGGCCGTCGTGCGCTCGCGCTCGGGCCTTTCCGATCCCAACCGCCCTATCGGCTCGTTTATCTTTCTTGGACCGACAGGTGTCGGCAAGACCGAACTTGCGCGCGCCCTTGCGATGTTTCTCTTTGACGACGAGCGCGCGATGATCCGCATCGACATGTCGGAGTACCAAGAAAAGCACACGGTTGCGCGGCTCTTAGGCGCGCCGCCCGGATACATCGGTTTTGAAGAGGGCGGACAACTTACCGAAGCCGTGCGCCGGCGGCCGTACAGCGTTATTTTGTTCGACGAGATCGAAAAAGCGCACCCCGATGTCTTCAATGTTTTCTTGCAGATCCTCGACGACGGGCGCTTGACCGACGGCCAAGGGCGAACGGTTGATTTCCGTAACACGATCGTCATCATGACCTCAAACGTGGGCAGCCACCGCATTCTGGATTACAAGGGCAATCCGGGCGGTGCCGATTACGCCATCATGCGCGCTACGGTACTGGACGAGCTGCGCCAACATTTCCGGCCCGAGTTCCTGAACCGGGTTGACGAACTGATCGTCTTCCATGCGCTCAGCGAGGACGAGCTAGGCGAAATCGTGCAGATCCAACTTGATCGCGTGCGCAAACGTCTGGCAGATCGCCGCATAACACTGGAACTGGCCCCGGCGGCAACGCGTCATTTGGTGAAATCGGGTTACGATCCCGTCTATGGCGCGCGTCCGCTTAAGCGCGCCATTCAGAAAGAGATCGAGACGCCGCTGGGCCGCAAGATCCTAGCCGGCGAGGTGCGGGAAGGCCAAAGCGTGCAGGTGGATTACGACGACATCAGAGGCGAGCTGACGTTTTCAACCCGTGCGCTCGTAGGAGCCGGCGAAGCCTTGGCCTAAGCCAGCGTCATGTCAGGGCTTACCGTTTTTGCCCATGATGTCGATCTCGATCGCGTTCTCGGCTTACTGAACGTTGCGGGCATTCGCGTGCTCTCGCATCCCGAACCGGGCGCAATACATCTGGTGCCGTACGGCGAGAGTGTCGGGGTGATCGCAAACCCCGAAGAGTTACCCATCCTCTATCTCTCGCAGCCGCTCGATGCCAAAGCGGTTGTGGCCGCAGTGCGAACCGCGGCCGAGCTGCTCGGTGCGCGCCGCGCCGTTAAAGAATCGAAGGATCTCTTGGAGATCGCGCGCGCTCTAGGCGCCGAACGCGACCGCAAGCAGCTTTACCGGCTTATCGTGCGTAAGGCTCGCGAACTTACGTTGGCCGACTCGGGCACGCTGTTCATCATCGAGGAAGAGGACGGCCAGGAATTTCTGCGCTTTGCCATCGCTCAAACCGGGCCGCGCGATGCGGAAACGTACGAAGGCGGAGTCGTCCCGGTTTCAAACAAATCGCTCGCCGGCGCGTGGCGCAATCGGGCAAACCGCTGCGCATGACCGACGTCTACAAAGACGCGATTGCCTACGGCTTAAACTTCGATAAATCGTTCGACGAGAAGAGCGGCTACCGCACAAAATCTATGCTTTGCGTTCCGCTCGTGAGTTATAGCGGGAAGGCAACCGGCGTTCTGCAGCTCATTAATAAGAAACCAGCCTTCGACATGCCGCTGCTCTCGGCGTCGATCACCGAGTCGGCCGTTGAGCCGTTCGCCGAACACGACGAAGAGATCATCAGCGCGCTGGCCGCTCACGCGGGTCTAGCGCTGCACAACGTCCATCTGATGGACGACCTCTTTAAGCAGTAACGGTGCGCTTACGCGCGCGCATGCGATCGGTTTCATTCAACAGGCGCTTGCGGATGCGGATCGATTTCGGCGTGACTTCCACCAATTCGTCGTCCTCGATGAATTCGATGGCGCGCTCGAGCGAGAGGTCTTCGGGCGGCGGAAGCTTGACGTTTTCGTCCGTACCGGCTGCACGCATGTTCGTGAGTTTCTTCTCTTTGACCACGTTCATGGCAACGTCGCGATCGTCGTTGGCTCGGCCCACGACCATGCCTTCGTAAACGTCCACCCCGGGGCCGACAAAGTAGCGTCCCCGCTGCTCCAGGTTTTGCAGTGCGTAACCCGTCGTTCTGCCCGTATCGCTTGCAACCAAGGCACCGACGTTGCGGCCCGGTAACTCGCCCTGCCACTCTTGATGATCGTAATAGGTATGCGACATCACCGCCGTGCCGCGCGTGAGCGTAAGCAGCTCGCCGCGCAAGCCGAAGATGGCGCGAGTGGGCATGGTATATTCCAAGCGGCGAGACTCGCCGATGTTGATCATGTTCGACATGATGGCTTTGCGTTTGCCGAGCGATTCAATAACGGGTCCTTCGTACTCCGAGGGCACGTCCACCACGACGTACTCAACCGGTTCCCACTTCTTTCCGTCGCGCTCGGTCACGATGACTTGCGGCTTTGAAACCTGCAGTTCGTAGCCTTCGCGCCGCATGGTCTCGATGAGAATGGAAAGATGCAACTCGCCGCGGCCCCGAACTTCAAACGTATCGGCGGATTCGGTGTCGGCTACGCGCAATGCCACGTTCGACTCGAGCTCGGCCATGAGCCGTGCGCGGATCTGCCGCGAGGTTAAAAACTTGCCTTCTTTTCCGGCGAATGGCGAATTGTTTACGCTGAACGACATCGAGACCGTGGGTTCGTCCACGGCGACTGCGTGCACGCCTTCGGGCGTTGCCACGTCGGCGATGGTGTCGCCGATGTTGAGTCCTTCGATGCCGGAGACGCAGACAATGTCCCCGGCCGAGGCCTCCTCGATCTCAACCCGCTCCAGTCCCTGGAAAGTGAGCATCTTCGTCAGGCGCAACCCGGTTTCAACCGCACCCTCGCGCGTGATCTTGGCGATCGGCGCGTTCATTCTGGCGGCTCCGCGGAAGACGCGGCCGATCCCGATGCGTCCGACGTACTTGTTGTGATCGATGGCGGAGATCAGCATTTGGAATCCGCCCTCTTGCGCGGGCGCTTCCGGAACGTGATCGCGGATCACGCCGAAGAGCGGCTCTAAATCGGTGGATTCATCTTCGAGCGAACGCTTTGCCAAACCGGCCTTGGCGTTGGTAAAGACGACGGGGAAGTCGGCCTGTTCGTCGTTCGCGCCAAGTTCGATGAACAGGTCGAACGTTTCGTTCACCACTTCAGTCGCGCGCGCGTCTTTGCGATCGATCTTATTCACAACTACGATCGCCTTGAGATCGAGTTCCAGCGCTTTACGCAGAACAAAACGCGTCTGCGGCATGACGCCTTCGGCGGCGTCCACCAGCAGCAGGACGCCTTGCACCATCTGCAAGACGCGCTCGACCTCGCCACCGAAGTCGGCGTGACCCGGCGTGTCGACAATGTTGTATTTGAGGTTACCGTGCCGGACGGCGGTGTTCTTGGCCAAAATCGTGATGCCGCGCTCGCGCTCAAGGGGATTGGAATCCATGACCCGGGTGACCAGGTGCTGCCCTTCGCGAAAAACGCCGCTCTGACGCAGCATGGCGTCCACGAGGGTGGTTTTCCCATGGTCGACGTGCGCGATTATGGCAACATTGCGGATATCTGGCCGAGTTTTCATTTTAAATGGCGTATCCGCGCTGCGCGCTGCACGCCCGTCCTTTGTGCCAACGTCCTGAGCCTGTCGAAGGGCGTCGGGGTCCCCCGGCCTTCGGCCCATTAGCTCGGATGTGCATGGCGTCTAAGCTTCGCGTTCATTAGTTGTACGTTAATCGTTTGCTTGAGGAAGTGCAAACCAAAAAGTCGTAATTTTGCCCGGTTGGCTCTCGTAACCGATGGTTCCACCCATCAGGCCGACCAGTTCGGAGCAAATGTAGAGGCCCAGGCCGATGGAGGAATCGCTGTTTCCCAAGGCGCGGCCGAACTTGGTGAAGAGCTTCTCACGGGCCGATTCGGGGACGCCCGGACCTTCGTTTTTCACCGCAAAAACGACGCGTCCGTCGACCGGCTTGATCTCCACGGCAACGACCGACTCCTCCGATGAGTACTTGGCGGCGTTCGAGAGCATATTCGTAAGCACTTGCACGACGCGTCCCTCATCGGCGCGCACGCGCGGTAGCGGCTCCAAATAGACGGTGCGGAATTCGCGTTCCTGGTGCTGGCTCTCCATCCGTGCCACCGACTCTTCGACGACTAAAATGGGGTCCACGGTCTCCATGCGCAGCGTGAGTTTTCCCGCTTCCATGCGTGAGAGCAGCAAAAAATCTTCGAAGATAGCCGAGAGACGCGCGGTCGAAGAACCGAGTACGCGCAGCAACTCATCGCGCCGCTCCTTAGTGAGCGAATCGAAATGCGCGTCGAGAAGTACGGTGGCGCCGCGGATGGCCGCAAGCGGCGAGCGCACTTCGTGCGCGACGATGCTGAAAAACTCGCTTTGCGCGCGCGAGGTTTGCTCAATGAGCTGCCGGCGCTCCACCTCGGCAGCGTGACCGCGCGCATTGCCGAGCGCCAGGCCGACGAGATTGACGAACAGCTGCATCCCGCGCATCGTCTCTTTTTGCGGGACGCGTCCGTCCAGCGGCCCGTCAACCGAGACGTATCCCAGCATCTCGCCCGAAGGATCGGTGAGTACCAGCGTGAGCGAATCGTGCTCGTGCCACGTCGTCGGACGCTCGCGCACGTAGTGCTCGGGCTCGTCGCCCAAGAAGATGTTGTGCGACCACGGCTGTTTGCGTTCGGCCGGAATATAAAAACAATGCGGTACGACCTCATACTCGCTACGCAGCAGCTCGATGATCTCTTCCCGCTCGATGTGCTCGCCCAGGCGGTCGCGGATGGCCTCGGCCGGAAAGCCGATGATAACCCGGCGGTACATTTCACCGCGCGGAGCGTCCGAGGCGACGATGGAGACGTAACGCCAGCCGTAAAGTTCGCTCAGGCCGCGCGCAATGGAGTCCAGCGCCGGCAAGATCTCTTTGGCCTGCAGAATGTCGCGGGTGATTTCGAAGAGGCGCTGGAGGGTCCGGCTTTCGTGCGAGTCTTCGCGTAGGAGTGCCACGGTACCGGAATCTTCGCCAAACGGGAGTCCCTCCCCGGCAAGGCGTAAGCTTAGCGCATGGCCGCCGACCGCAGGTTCTTCAATGCCGATTGCGTGCAAGGCGCGCTAGCGCATCTCGCGGACGAGAGCGTCGATCTAATCCTCACCGATCCGCCTTACGGTATCCAAGGCGACCGCCTGCACCGCCATTACAATCGCGACGAGCGTTACGTCGTGCCCGGGTACGTTGAGATTGACGCCGCGGCTTACAACGCATTCAGCCGCGCCTGGATCGCGCAAGCCGAGCGCGTGTTGCGGCCGGGAGGCTCCCTGTATGTGGTTTCCGGCTACACGAATCTTTACGACGTGCTCGACGCGTTGCGCGCAACCTCACTTGAAGAGATCAACCATTTGATCTGGAAGTACAACTTCGGCGTCTATACCAGCGCAAAATACGTTTCCTCGCACTACCACATTCTCTATTACGCAAAGCCCGGCGGCAAGCGCACGTTCAATTTGCAATCGCGCTTTGCACTCGACGAAACGTGTACGCAGGGCGGTTCGCTGAATTACCGCGATCGCGAAGACGTGTGGACGATCAACCGCGAGTATAAGCCCGGTCAGCGCAAGAACAAGAACGAACTTCCCTTAGAATTGTTGCGCAAGGTCATCGCGTACAGCAGCAACGAGGGCGACTTGGTCAGCGACTTTTTCATGGGTGGCGGCTCGACGGCGGCCGCCGCGCTCGGAATGAATCGCCGCTTCGCCGGTTTTGAACGCTCGCGAGCGGCTTTTGAAAGCTGCGTACCGGCCTTGGAGCAAATCGTAGCGGGTTCGCTGCTCTCGCCGCAGCCGCGTGCGCATGTAGTGCCGAATCGAGGAAAGCCGTGGAGTTGCGCAGGAGACGCAGAAACTGCACGCGCGCTACGCGCAGTTACGCGCCGGAGGGACGAGCAAGGCCGAGGCGATCGCTGTACTTTGCCGGGAGTTCGAGCGCGGCACGTGGGCTATTCGTAAGCGCCTTGCGCTGGAGGGTCGCCCTTAACTGGGCGATTGCCGCGTACAGCGGAGCGAGGCGCGAATACATTTTGCGGTACGCGCGCTCGTACAGCGCAGCGTAGAGTGCGCGATGCGCGTCATGTTTGCAACGGCGTCCTGCGCCGTTCGATGGATAGCCGCGATGCGGGCAATCCGAAGATACCGGCAGTAAGCTGCATGGCTGCATCGCTTTGCGAACTCTGCGTGCCGTTGTCCAGCGCGAGCAGAAGATCGCCGCTCACGCTATCTTAGAGCGTAGGCCGTTTCGAACTCGGGAACCGGAATGGGCCTGCTGATGTAATAGCCTTGTGCTTCATCGCAACGCATCTCGGAAAGGATTTCGAGCTGGCTTTCGTGCTCCACGCCCTCGGCGATCACGCGAAGGCCCAGCGCGTGCGCCACCTTGACGATAGACTCGGCAATGGCGCGGTCGGCCGCGCGATCGATCCCGTTTACAAACGAGCCGTCCAATTTAAGCGCATCTACTTTGAACCGCTTTAAATAAGAGAACGTGCTGTAGCCGGTGCCGAAGTCGTCGATGCTGATGCGCGGCCCAAGCGAGCGGATCATCGCGAGCGTTTCAAAGAGTGATTCGGTATTGGAGAGCAGCGCTGTCTCGGTAACTTCGATGTCGAGCAGGGTCGGATTGATGCGCGTTTGCCGCAAGATCATCGAGAGCGTGTCCAGGAACTCCGGATGCTCGAGCTGCCGCCCGGAGACGTTTACGGCTATGGAGATGGGCGCGTTGCGATTCTCCCACGCTTTGATTTGCCGGCACGCGTCTTGCAGGGCCCACGTGCCGATCGGCACGATTTCGCCCGTGTCTTCCGCGATTGAAATAAAATCTTCAGGGTGGCGGATCGAACCGTCGGCGCCTATCCAGCGCAGCAGAGCCTCGGCCGCGATCACCTCGCCTGTGGCCACATCGATGATGGGCTGATAGTGCAGCATCAAGCGATTGTTCCAAATCGCTTTATGCAGTTCGTTCTGCACGTGATGGCGGGCCGAAGCCGCGTCGTGCATGGATTTTTGAAAGAAAGCATAGGCTTTACGCGCGTGCTCTTTGACGTAATACATTGCTGTATCCGCGTTGCGGATCAGCACGCCCGCGTCGCTGCCGTCGCGCGGTGCCCGTGCGATGCCGATGCTGCCCGTGATGACCAGTTCGTACTGATCGATCGAAAACGGTTCGGCAATCGTGCGTATTAGTTGATGGGCGAGCCGCTCGAGGCGCTCCTCGTCGGTGTCGCGGACGAACATCAAGAACTCATCGCCGCCCCATCGCGAGAGCACGGCCCCCTCCGGCAGCATTAAGGTGAGGCGGTCCGCGACCGCGCGCAGCAGCGTATCGCCGATAGCGTGTCCAAGCGAATCGTTGATGTCTTTGAAGCGGTCCAAATCCAGGAAGATAATTGCGCAGTTGGTATCCGGCGCTGCAAGTGCTGTGCGCAGCATATCCTCCAGCGTCGCACGGTTCGGCAACGTTGTGAGCGGATCGTACGCCGCCAAATGCCGCAGCCGTTCCTCGGCTTCTTTTCGTTCGGTGACATCCAGCACCGCGCTCAGACGGCGCACGGCCTTGCCCCGGTCGTCGTATTGATGCTTCCCTTGGAGCTGCACCCAGCGCATCGTGTAGTCAGCCGTCAGCAGGCGGTGCTCGACCGAGAAGGGCGTTCTTTCTTTGAGCGACTGCTCCAGCGCTTGATGCACCGTGGCGCGATCGTCGGGGTAGATTGAAGATTCGTAGACGCCGCGCAGCGCATTCGGAGCCGTCATGAGCGGTAGACGGAAAATCCGCATCATTTCCGCCGACCACTCCGTGTCGCCGTTCGTCAGGTCCAGCTGCCAGTTTCCAAGGTGGGTGATGGCGTGAACCTGCTCGAGCTCGCTGCGCACTTCGATCGCCTCGATGCGGCTCATGATCTCGCGCTGCTGGATGCGCATGCGGACGTACGCGGGGATGCAAACGATTAGGTAACCGCTGCCGTAAATAAAAATGGCCGCTACGTTGTGCGGCTCCGTCAACACGCCGCGCGCAGCCGAGTAGATGACTTGGAAAAGCATGCCCGTACACAGCGCCGCGATAAGGTGAGCCGGACGATAAAAGGCCTGTTGTGCTCCGACGAGCACGAGTAAGCCGGCCGCTACGTACGCATAGTTGTTTCCGCTGTTGATCACCAGTGCCATGACCGCCAACAGTGTTGCCGTCACGTTGACGAACTGCAACTCCGTTGCATAGGCGCGCGTGCGCGGATATCGCACAAGCGCGACGAAAATAGCGGCCGAAAGGGCCGCGGTGCAGAGCCGCAGCGGCATGGAGTCGGGAGGCACGCCGGGAACGGCGCTGAGCACGTAATGAAAGAGCGGCAGCAAAAAAATAATCAGTCCGCAATAGATGAGGACTGTGACATAGGCATTCCGCTGCAGCCAGGCCTTATAGAAGGTCTCGGCCTCGGGGCTCAGCTTTGCTTTCCGGCTCACTCGCCTTGATATTATCGGCGCAGACCGCCCGCTCCGCTAGAGGGCGGGCTTGCGAGGCCCAGCTTCGCGACCGGCGATGGCTTGCTTGAATGCTAAATAGGCGCCGGTTCCTTGTTAGTGGCTTGCTCTCCGCAGGCCTCGTCGCCCTTTGCGGCGCCCTGTATGAAGCGCGGCCCGACCCGGCGCCCGCCGACCCGGCCTTCCGCTTCACCATGCTCGACGAGGAGGACCGTGCCATCGTCGCCGTTCTGGCCGAACCGCTGATTGGCCGCGCCGGCGTCGCCGAGGCGACGGTGCGCGGGTTGGACGTTGCAATCCGGGGTCTTCCGTTGGAGGTTCGCGCGCAGGTCCGTCAGTTGTTCGGCCTGTTGCGTTTTGCGCCCACGCGCATGCTGGTTGCCGGTATCGTGCAGCCCTGGCGCGATGCGAGCCCAGCCGCAGTTGACCGCTTCCTGCGTTCGTGGCGCGAGAGTTCGTTCGTTCAATTGCGCACAGCCTACGATGCCCTTCATCAACTGATCCTCGCAGCATGGTACGGCAACGATGCGGCATGGGAAGCCATCGGCTATCCGGGACCGCCGGTGGTGACGCGATGATCCGCGATGCTTCAACATTTACGCAAGACGTCCGGGCGCACGCCGATGTCGCCATCGTCGGAACCGGCGCGGGCGGAGGAACCGCTGCTGAGATCTTGTCAAAAGCCGGGTTGCACGTCGTCCTCGTTGAGGAAGGGGCGATGCATTCGGCATCGGATTTTCAAATGCTCGAACGGCAGGCGTATCCGCAGCCTCTATCAAGAATCGGCCGGGCGCAAGACGAAAGACAAGGCCATCACAATCTTGCAAGGACGCACGGTCGGCGGTTCGACCACGGTAAACTGGACGAGCAGTTTTCGTACGCCGCCTGAAACGCTAGCCTTTTGGCAGCAGAACTACGGCGTGACGGGCTGCAGTGGGGATGAAATGGCGCCGTGGTTTGCGCAGATGGAACGCCGCCTTCACATCTCGACGTGGACCGAACCGCCGAACGAAAATAACGGCGTGCTTGCGAGCGGCGCAGCAGTGTTGGGAATCGAAACGCGCGCTATACCGCGCAACGTCAAAAGTTGCGCGAATCTGGGCTACTGCGGAATGGGCTGCCCCACCAATGCCAAGCAATCGATGCTGGTGACGACGATCCCCGAAGCGCTCAAGCGCGGCGCGGATTTGTTTACGCGCGCGCGCGCCGAGCGCTTTACCTTCAGCGGCGGCCGCATCAGCGGTTTGCAATGCCGCGCGCTGCTGACCGACGGCATCACGCCGGGACCCCACACGCTTACGCTGCGAGCGCGCCACTACATTTGCGCTGCAGGCGCGATTGGTACGCCCGCACTGTTGATGCGCAGCGGCGCACCCGATCCCAACGGCTTGGCGGGAACGCGGACGTTTCTGCATCCGGTGGTCCTCTCTGCGGCGCTCATGCCGCAACCGGTCAACGCCTTTTCCGGCGCGCCGCAGTCGGTCTACAGCGATCACTTCTTGCACACGCAGCCGATCAGCGGACCGGTGGGCTTCAAACTCGAGGTTCCACCCGTTCATCCGGTCCTTGCCGCGACGACGCTTGTCGGTTTCGGCCCCGAGCATGCGCGCCTAATGGACCGGCTGCCGTACGTGCAAGTGATCATCGCGCTGATGCGCGACGGATTCCACGACCACAGCCCGGGCGGCGTCGTGCAATTGCAATCCGACGGAACGCCCGTGCTGGATTACCCGATGACCGGCTACTTGTGGGAAGGCGCGCGCCGCGCGCTGGAAACGATGGCTAACATCCAGTTCGCGGCCGGCGCGCGTGCGGTGTTGCCGCTGCACGAGGACGCCGTGCAGTACGGCTCCCTGGGCGAGGCTCACGATGCCATTCAACGCTTGCCGATGGAGATTCTGCGCACGCGGGTCGTAAGTGCGCACGTTATGGGCGGGTTCGCCATGGGCGAGGATCCGAACCGCGCGCTGCTTGATAGCTACGGTTCACACCGCTACGTTCCGAATCTCTCGGTCTTCGACGGCTCGATCTTCCCGACGAGCCTGGGCACAAACCCCCAACTCTCCATCTACGGCTTCACCGCCCGCAACGCCACGCTGCTATCGCACCGCTTGTCATTCTGAGCCTCCCTTTTTGTCATCCTGAGCCCGTCGAGGGACTACGATTCACGTACACCGGACGTCGCCGGGAATCGGCCGAGGCATCGAGGGGCGCGCGCGCTAATTCACCCGGCGTGACCAAAGCAATCTTATTCGCAGCCTCGCTGTTCACGCTATGCGAATGCCCAGCACTCGCCCAAAGTGCGCCATCGCCCCCGGCCGCGCCAACACCAACCGCAACTCCCACGCAAACGATGACCTATGCCACGGTCATCTCTGCCTACGCTTTTGCCACAAGCCAATCGCCCGCGCACACCGACGTGAGCAACCTGCTCTTCCAAGCCGCGCGCAATACCGGAACATTTCGCTACTCGCTAACCGCCGGCGCATACGCGTTCCCAGTCGTAGGCCTACCACTACTTTCCACATTTGCAAGCGGCGCGAACACCTCGCTTTTCGGTCTTCTCCCGGCCGCCTACGCGCAATATGCTCCGTCCGCTACCTTCACGCTCTCCGCCGGTAAACTACCCACATTATTGGGCCAAGAAAGCGGCTTTACGTTTCAAAACGTCAACATTGAGCGCGGTCTTGCCTGGAACGCCGAACCCGTGATATCGCGCGGCATCCGCGCGGCGTACGCCAAAGGCGCTCTAACAATCGAACTGGAGTACAACGACGGTTATTACTCCGGCAGCCGCCGCGCCCTCGAGGGCCTCGCGGGCTACGCCCCGAGCGGCAGCACGAACCTGCAGTTCGCATTCGTCCTGCCCGATCCTAATACACCGGGCAACCTCACAAGCGCGATCGCCAACAAAACCGAATACAACCTCATGCTCACGCAAAACATGGGCAAACTGCAGCTCACGCCTTACGTGCTGCTGATCGATTCGCCCGCCTCGACGATCGCCGGTTTTCGTTCCGCCGAGCGCGCATCGGCGCAGGTCATGATCGCCGATTACGACTTCAATACGGCGCTCTCGCTAGCCGCCCGCTTCGAACATATGGCTAACGCCAGTTTGCGTGGCGACGCCAGCGCAAATGCCGATCTCGTCGGTTACGGGTCGGGAAGCGCCGCCCAAACGTGGACCTTCACGCCCGCGTACCGCGCCAAGCAGTTTACGTTTCGCACCGAGTACTCCAAGGTTCGCACCAATACGTTTGCCTCAGCGCAAACGCGCATAGGCCTCGAGATTCTGGGCCGGTTCTAAAAGCGGAAATCCGCCCGCGCGCGGCTAAGGCAGCGAAAAATCGCTGTGGAGGACATGCTGTGAACGCTCCTACGGTTAACGTTGGCAACACCGCCTTTATGCTCATCTGCGCGAGTCTGGTCATGCTCATGACGCCCGGACTCGCGTTTTTTTATGGTGGGCTGGTCGGCCGCAAGAACGTGCTCACGATCATGATTCAAAGCTTCATGTCGCTGGGATGGACCACGGTTCTGTGGGTCGCGTTCGGCTACTCCATGTGCTTTGGACCCGATTGGCACGGCATCGTCGGCAATCCGCTCACGTACTTCTTTCTGAACGGCGTCACGCTGCACACGATTTTTACCGGCAACGACGCCGGGATTCCGCTGGTCGTGCACATCGCCTATCAAATGATGTTCGCCATCATCACGCCCGCGCTCATCACCGGGGCCTTTGCCAACCGGGTGACGTTCAAGGCCTATTTCCTTTTCTTGACCGGGTGGCTGATCTTCGTCTACTTCCCGTTCGTGCACATGATCTGGAGCCCGGACGGCGCGCTTGCAAAATGGGGCGTCCTCGACTTTGCGGGCGGTATCGTGGTTCACGCATCGGCGGGTTTTGCGGCGCTTGCATCCGTGCTCTTCGTCGGACGGCGCTACATCGTGGAAAACAAACCGCACAACGTTCCGCTTATCGCGCTGGGCACCGGACTCTTGTGGTTCGGCTGGTACGGTTTCAACGCCGGTTCCGAGCTGCGCGTAGACTCCGTTACGGCCTCCGCGTTTCTGAATACGGACATCGCGGCATCGTTTGCGGCCGTGACGTGGCTCTTCATCGAATGGGCGTACGGCAAACAGCCTAAGTTCGTCGGCTTGCTCACGGGTGCGGTTGCAGGTCTGGCAACCATCACGCCCGCTGCGGGCTACGTCTCGCCGGTTACGGCGATCATCTTCGGCATTCTGGCCGGCGGCATTTGTTACTACGCGGTCGCATTGAAGAATCGCCTGGGCTGGGATGACGCGCTCGACGTGTGGGGAGTGCACGGCGTGGGCGGGGTGACGGGCATCATTTTGCTCGGCTTCTTTGCCAGCAAACTTTGGAATCCGGCGGGTGCCGACGGCCTGTTTTTCGGCGACGCTTCGTTTCTAGTCAAACAAATCGTTGCGGCGGTTGTTTGCAGCGCATGGGCGTTTGTCTTCACGTACGGCATGCTGTGGCTGATCAGCAAGGTCACGCTTACGAAGGTCGATCGCGCCGTTGAAGAGCACGGACTCGATATCGAACTGCACGGCGAGGAAGCCTATCCGCTCGGGTTATGAGCGTCCGCGTGGGAACGGCGGGCTGGAGCGTTCCGAAAAGCGTTGCTTCGAGCTTCGGCCCCGCCGGTTCCGCACTTCAGCGGTACGCCTGCGTCTTCGACTGCGCCGAGATCAACTCCACGTTTTACCGTTCACACCGGCAATCGACGTACGAGCGGTGGGCGCAAAGCGTCCCCGACCGGTTTGCATTCTCGGTGAAGATGCCCAAAGAGATTACGCATGTCCGCAAGCTCGTGGATTGCGGCGATCCGCTCTCTCGATTCCTTGACGAAACGGCCGCGTTGGGTGAAAAGCGTCAGGTCGTCCTGGTCCAGCTGCCGCCCAAGTTTGCGTACGACGCGCCCATTGCAGAGGCGTTCTTCAACGAACTGCGTTCGATGTATACGGGGCGCATTGCATTCGAGCCGCGCCATCCAGTCTGGTTTGAGCCCCAGGTCGAACAGTGGCTCGGCCTTAGCGGCATCTCGCGGGTCGCCGCCGATCCCGCGCCCGTGCCCAAAGCTGCCATGCCTTCGGGAAGTGCCGGTATGGCGTATTTCCGACTGCACGGATCCCCGCGGATGTATTATTCGGCGTACACGGGTGAGGCGATCGCTGCGCTTGCCGCAACGTTTGCAGCATTTCCCGACGTCTGGTGCATCTTCGATAACACTGCTTCCGGTGCGGGCGCCGCAGATGCCTTGGCCCTTCTGAGTGAGCTGAACAGACCGTGAGAGCGGGCCGCTTTGCGGTATTTTTTGCGCTCCGGATGGGTATATTACATGCATGATGTCGCTGGAGAGGATAAAGGGGTTTGCGCGAACCGCCGCCTTGCGCGACAGACGCAGCGGCTGCTCGCTGGCGCCCGATGAATTCGAAGCCGCATTAAACGCCTACGCCAATATCGATGCCGTTACCAAGGGAGACGCGCCGCGGCCCGTACCGCCGCTGTTCGTTTACACCGCACTCTCGATCTACCGCGCCATTTGTCGCCGGTACCGTAACGCCGCTTAGAGCTTTCCGGCGCCGATCGGAGACTGCGTTTTAAGCGCATTGTAACTGTTTCCCCTTCACGATCGGCGCTTGTTGCAACATATGACGCCTTAGGTTGCCGGTTCGGTAAATCAAGCGATTTGGCGCCATCGCCGTTGTCTTTGCGCCGAGTTTCATACCTGAAGCTAGACCGTCATGACGACGCCGTACTTTCGGGCCGCTGCGCCCGTGGCGGCAAGGGGTCGCCATGCCTGCTCAGTAAATTTGCCGTCCGTGGGAGAGTACGGGTCTGGTGGCCCGCACGGTCTTCAAAACCGCTGAGGCCGGGGCAACTCGGCTGGTAGGTTCGATTCCTACGCTTTCCCGCCACTGCCCCCACAGACGACGCTCACTCGTAGGCCCGTATGCGCACGGCGCGTACCAACGGGGCCTTTACAAAATCTTAACGCGATTCGTTTTGAGGTTGATTCCTAGTACCCATCGGCACGTCTACGCAAAGATGAAGTAAAGGAGTAGAATCGGAGACCTACCGAGCGTGCCTCGGGTCGCATGCCCGCTTTTGAACCTTTGTCGTTGCCGATTCCTGGGGGGGACGAGCATGAAGCGTTTTGGGGCACTACTCTTAGCAGTTTCTTGGATTTTGACGGGGTGTTCGATGCACGGGGGCGGGCTCGGCTCTTCCGCTCTGGCGGTGCCCAAGCCCGATATTGGCCCCCGCTCTCATTCGCGCCCGCTCGATACACTCGGCGGCGGGCCCGTTGCGCTGGTGCACTCGCTTTTAAATATCTTGCTGCAGGACGCGCCGCCGCAACTCGGCGGAAGGACGCTCTCGCATCTTTATCTGGGCATTTGGCGTATCGACGTCAGTGCCAACGGAAAGACCGGAACACTTGCCTCTTTTCCATCGCCGCAGGTTATCGATGTTCTTGCCTATCAAGGCAGTCTCCGCGGCGTCCGCTGGGGGCAATTCGGTTCCAACAGAGACGTATAATAGTTTGACGTTCGTCGTCGATCTGCCGAGCAGCTCGGCGGTCTTTTCGGACGGTACGACCCAGCAGCTCGGAATCCTCACGAACACGCCAACCATGAGTGCGTCGAATGCCGGCGCGAGCACGACGACGCTCACCGACGGGCCGGACGCGGTCGACATCATCAGCAACCAGCCGTTCACCGTACCGGTCGGACAGCCGCAAGCAGTGCTGGTCGATTTCAACGCTTTCGAATCGCTTGCGCTGCAATCGGGATCGCTCGTCACGAATCCGGTTTTGTATCTGGCGCCTACGGGAAATTCGGGGCGCATTAACGGTACCGTCGTCAACGCGGACGGGCAACCTGTACAAAATGCAACGGTCGTCGCCACGGATGCCAACGGTAACGTGGGTAACACGCGGTTAACCGATAGCAATGGCGCTTTCGAAATGAGCGCGCTTTCCACCGGCTCCTATACGCTTAGTGTGTACAACAACTACACGAATGCGGCGGGACAGCAGTTCCAGGCAATCGGCCAAAGTAACGGCGCGGCGATCGTGCCGGGCCCTCAAATAACGATTACCACCGGAGATAATAACGCCGGAAGCATCACGGACTAATCTGCCACCTTAAGAACGAAGGGAGGCATTTAGTATGGCAGATAACACTGTCCGCGATGTAGACGTAGAGACGCGGCTGGAAGCGGCGTGGGAGGCTTACCGGCGTGCGCGTCGAGGGGAGGCACTGGAGCATCTGAACGGGTGTGAAGATTGGCCTCACCCCTTATGCGAGAAGGCTCTGGCATTGCATGCTGAGGTGCTTACGGTCCAAGATCCTATAGCCGGATTGCAGGACTTGGCGGCGCATCAGGAAGCGTTTACAAGCGATGACGGGCGGTTCGACTACCTACTTGCCTCGGCACGGGCCTACACAAACAGCCGGAACTTTGACGGCGCGCGCGAAATGCTGAGCAGCGCGCAACGGTTCATAATCGGGAACGCGGATTCGCGCGAGCCGCGACTTGCGTATCACCGCGCGCGCTTGAATTGCATCACCGGCGAATACAATCCGGGCAGCGAGGATTTCGCTATAGCGCTGCGCGATCCCGATCCGGCGTTGAAATTCAGCGCGTTGTCGTGGCGCTCTTGGATGCATGCAGGCGTTGAGGACTACCACGCGCAGTTGCGGGATCTCGCCGACGCATTCAAGCTTTTCAAGCGCGCTGGGCATCTGTGCAATCTCACCTCAGTCGCCATCTCGCTGCACGCTTTGTTGCGACTGGCCTTTGAGATAGGTGATGCCGAGTTGCTTAGCGCCGGCGAGACCGCGTACGAGTCAATCGAATGGACTGCGGATATTCAGGGATACCGTTTTCTCTGCGCGCGCGCACTGGCGTGGGACGCCTATCTTCGCGGGGAGCCCGCTCGAGCGCAGTGGCTGTTTAAGGATTCCAAAGAATACGCACCCAACAGGGCTTGGCAAGTGATGGCTCACGTAGATCGGGCTTACGTTGCGAGGATGAACGGCAACGAAGCGTGGGCGACCGAAGAACTTTACCAAGCGCATGCCCTGGCGGGCGGCGTCATGTGGGCCGCAACGGTCGGCGAGGAACGCATGGCGCTCGTTACGCTGGCGGTCTTATTCGCTCCGATCGATATGGCCAAAGCGCAGCGGTATGTATCGATGTTCATCCAGATCGGTCACGACGGCATGGATCCGACGTTGGCGGCCTCGCACGACCGCCGCGCGGTCGCATTCGAAAAATATGCGACGGGGTGTGTTCAGCAGGTGCTCGGTAACACGGATCTCGCCGTTCGCTCGCTTGAGACTGCTTTCGAAATTTTCTCGCAAAGCGAGCACTATTACAGGGCAGCGCTGGCCGCGAGCACGCTATACGAAATCACAAAACTGCCCGCATGGCTTGAGATGGCGCGCGCCAGCGCGGGACGATTCCCGAAAAGCGCGATTTACCGCCAACTTCATGACGCGGAGCCGCATGTAGAAAAGCCCGCCCTTTCCGGAT
Source organism: Vulcanimicrobiota bacterium (assembly GCA_963702335.1). Lineage (GTDB taxonomy): Bacteria > Vulcanimicrobiota > Vulcanimicrobiia > Vulcanimicrobiales > Vulcanimicrobiaceae > DASSRQ01. The sequence continues at coordinate 59,591 of CAVPCC010000027.1, forward strand.
TGACGCCTTTGCAGCGGCAAATTGCGATTGGCATCGGACAAGGACTGGGACCTCAAGAATTGTCCCTGCGACTGAGCCGAAGCAGCTTCACAATCCAGAAGCAAATAAGTATCGTGCTCGATGAGTTAGGCATGTCCACACTGCACGAGCTGCGAAGAGAGATGCGCCGCCAGGGTAACCGATAGCGTGCACGCGATGTGGCCCTATATTGCCTGCCTCGTTGCAGGCTGTTTAATTGGCGCGGCGGTATCATCGTCGGCAAGTTTTCACGCAATAAGGTCGCGTACGCATCGAATCGGCGCGCTTGACGAAAAGCGCTACAGCATTCTGGAGAGCATCCCCGATGGCTTCTTCATTATCGACCTTGAATGGCGCTTCACGCACATCAACGAGCGCGCGGAGAAAATGCTCCAGGCATTTGGAGTGCCGCTCATCGGAGCGCGCATAGAGGACGTTCTCGACCCATTGGCGTCGGAACTTGTGCCCGAGATGCGGGAGGTGCGCCGCACAGGTCAGCCCCTCGATCGGATTCAGCATTTCCGGGCAAGTAATTCGTGGATTGAAATCCGCATTCAACCGGCGCACGACGAATTGCTTGTTTACTTGCGCGATATAACAGAACGAAAAAAAATCGAACTGTTATCCCGCGAGAGCGAGCGGAGGGTCCGGCTTTTGCTCGCGCAGTTGCCGGCAGTGCTGTGGACGGTGGACCTGAACGCAAGCATTACGTCCATTTCCGGAGCGGCTCTTTCCAATCGCGGTTGGAATGCAGCAGATGCCCTGGGGAGCGCGTACTCCTCGCTGTTCACCGATCCCGAGCAAAGAGGCCAGTGTACTCGCGCTTTGCATCGTGCGCTAAGCGGGGAAGCCGTGCGGCACGAAACGTATCAAAATGGGCGATGGACGCAGAACGACATCGAGCCGCTTCGCGACGAGGACGGCATCGTCATCGGGGCTGTCGGCGTGAGTTTGGACGTGACCGAAGTTCGCCAGACCGCTAACCGTTTCGCCGAGATGGCCAGGCGAGATACCGATGACCAGGTTGCCCAACCGGTTGGCACTTGAAGAACAGTTGCCTCCGCTTTTAAAGAAGGCTGCGGCAGACGGCGAGTCCGTTGCGGTTTTTTTTATCGACGTAGATAGATTCAAAACCGTTAACGATACCTTGGGTCATCGGGGTGGCGACATTCTGCTTCGCGCCGTTGCCCACCGGCTTCAAAGCTGTTTGAAAACGGATGCGACGATCTACCGGTCCGGCGGCGATGAATTCATCGTCGTCATGCCCGGCGTAACCGAACCAAATGTGGTTTCCGAGCTCTCGGCCCGGATACTTGCGGCGTTTGCCCGGCCGTTCCGAATCGACGAACGGCACTTGTCGGTGTCGTCCAGCGTGGGGGTGGGCCTCTTCCCGCAGAACGCGCGGCGCGCTGCCGATCTCATCGCATCCGCCGATTTCGCGATGTACCGGGCAAAGGAGTCGGGGCGTTGCAATGTCAAGTTTTTTGAAGGCGTCATGCGCGCTCCCGCATGCTCAAATTTTCCAAACGATCCGGCCAACAGGACATCGGGGTCGACGAGGGCGCATGCGGTCGGGTACGCGCCGGATGCGTATTCTTCGAGTGACGAAGTGCGGCAGAACGCCCGGGCGGCAGACCGGTAACGATTTCCGCCGCGGCACGTAGCCCGGATAATGCTTACGGTTCCAGCAGCGGTTCCGAAAGAGACGTCAGTCCTGCAAATGGCGGTAATGTGTTCGAACGGCCGATCGAAAATAAAACGCTGTACTGCGAATACATCAAGCCGTGAAAGCCCACGATTGGTTGTTCTGCGGTTTCGCTGGCGATGTACGTTGCGCCGCTAATCTGTGCGAAGCGCACGATCCACGGAACGCCTTCGGTGGCGGAGTCGGTGAAGTTTGCGCCGATCCGTGCGCGCTCCGTCGCGAAGCTCGAGGTGTCGATCCAAATGTCGCGCAGCCGGTACGTGAGCGGATCCGACAACGGCTGCAGCCGCAGGTGATAAGCAGGCCCGGCAGATTCCGGCTCGATGCCTGCAAGCGTGATGCGATACGCATGCGCTATGCTCGAAACGACCGCAATCGTTTTTAGGCCCGACCGCTGCTCGAGCTCGGCAATCTTTTGCGGAGACGGATCGTGGTACTCGCGGCGGATCTGCTCGACTATCTGCGCCGGGGTGAGCTGCGAGGGCGGCGTGTAATCGCTAATCCCGAAGCTGTAATTGGGTGTCAAGTCCGGCACCCCGATAAAATCCTTGGCGCCGCTCCCCTCGCGGGGGCCGCCGATATTCCAACCCATAAAATTCACGCCCGGCGAGGGCTTGTAGGGGTCCGCGAGTTGCTCGTCGCTGACCGGGGGCTTGACGAAAACGCGGTTGCCCGGAGTCGACCAATATTCGTGGTAGTGACGGCGCTTTAGGATGCCGTCCTGCATCGCATCAACTTCGACGGTATAGGAAACGATGCCGGGGTAGCGCTGCATCGACCACACCATGCGGGCCCTTGCAAAAATGGAGTAGGCGTCAACAGCGGGCGGCTGCGCGGCGATCATGGCTCGCGCAGCACGTCGCCCGATGTGCGAAACATCGAGAGCGCCCACGTTGGACTCGGCGGATTCGCCGAGGGTAGCACGTCGCTAAAACGCACCGTCACGTTTGCATACACGTGCCCCAGATACTTGACAGTGCCCACCGCGGTTTCATCGGCAATATAGATCAAAGGCCCGCTGCGGTTAAATCGCACGAGCCAAGGCAGGCGCGGCCCGGGACCCTGCGTGAAATTGCCTTGCACAAGCGCCCGCCTCGTGTAATAGGAGTCTTTTTCTATCCATAGCGCCCGCAGCCGGAACGTTGCCGGATCTCGCAGTGCAGCGAGCGCAAGATGATAGCATGCGATGCCGTCTATGCTCTCCAAGCCTTCGTAGCGGATAACATAATCGCGGCGCACTGCTATTACGGAAGCGATCGTCGGAAGGACGGTTTGTAACCGCACCGCTTGCGCGGCGCTCCTAGATGGCGCGCCGGCCGGTGCAAGGCCGAACGAATATGTCGGCGAGAGGACGGGCACGCCGAGCAAATCGTATTGCTGTTGGTTACTAATTGGCATTACCCGGGAAACGTGCACGATGCCGGTGGGATCCACGCTGGGCGCCTTTCCCAGAACGGGCTTGCCCGCGTAGCTGATGCTGATTTTCGATTGCAACGTAACGCCGTGCGGCGTATAAGGATGCGCGCTTTCTTCTACGCTCGTCGCCGTAACTGCGATGGCGTTGGTTGCCGTGTCGGTGGATGAGCCGTAGGTGTTCGTGACAGTTCCGGTGCCATCGGCTCCGGAAATGGTGACCCGATAGGTTAGGAACGCCGGATATGACTGCGACTGCCAACGCGCGCGCGCCTGCGCATAGATCGCGTAAGGATCGGGGGCTGCAGCGGCCCAGGCCGCGAGAGCAAGCGCTCCAAGCATGCCTTGACCTTCGCCGTTCGCCCTGGGCGTCTTGCCGGGTTTTTGCGAAGGCCTCGCCTCCGTTTCCTCGCTCGGCCCGGTTCAAAAGCGCGCAGCGGCGCGATGCGTATTTTCTTGAATCTGCCGTGGTGGCGAAATACACCACGCCGCAGAGCGCTTCGATTTGCGCTGACGGGAACCGATTGCGAGAACGGCTGTGTATAGGCACTACCGGGCGGTCACGCACGCCGCTGCGCGAGCGGTTTATCGCGACCGGCGGATCAACGTTAATGGAGGGTATCGATGCGACGCTGTGGCCGGCAAGGCCGAGTACTCACGGGCTAACCGGCTGCAGCGAACGGCGCCGTTCCCTGCGCGGATTTTAGGCCGAGCGCGCGCCCGTGCCCGCGCCCTCAAACTGCTTAGCCAGGGCCAGCAGTTCGTTCGTGAGATACTCTACGGCCTCGGGCGGCGGGTTTTCGGCGCTCTCCTCGGACACGATTCGCACCACAAGATCCAAAGCGCCGTCGTGGCCAAGCCGGCGTTTTTCTGCCGCCGCGCGCTGCGCCGTAATTTTGATGCGCCTCCAGACCCGCTCTACGTCCGTCATTCCCGTCAGTCCTCGAATATGCAAAAACCGGCGCCGTGCTTAGCAGCGACAAGCGGCCACCTCCCTAGTGTAGCAACGAGCGCCGCGGCGCGACATTATGTCCTGTGCATAATTCTGTCGGGCCGGCGGAGGCTAGCAATAAAGTGCTTGGTAGGCAGAACACAACCCGAAGCGAAATACGCTCGCCGTGTCCGAATTCGTCTATCAAATGTACCGCGTGGGCAAGCGCGTTCCGCCCGGCCGCGATATTCTCAAAGATATCTCCCTGAGCTTTTTCCCCGGTGCAAAAATCGGCGTGCTGGGCCTGAACGGCGCCGGCAAATCCACGTTGCTTCGCATCATGGCGGGCGCGGACACCGAGTTCGAGGGCGAGGCCAAGGCCATGCCGGGCATCTCCATCGGCTATTTAGAGCAAGAGCCGAAGCTGGACCCGGCCAAAACCGTTCGCGAAACGGTTGAAGAGGGCTTGGGCGCGATCATGCAGGCACGCAAGCGCTTGGATGAAGTCTATGCGGCCTACGGTGATGAAAATGCCGATTTCGACAAACTCGCCGAAGAGCAAGCCAAACTGGAAGCGATCCTTTCCGCGCAAGACGCGGACAACGCCGACATCCAGCTTGAGATCGCCGCCGATGCGCTGCGCCTGCCCCCATGGGACGCGCAAATCGGTCCGCTTTCGGGCGGTGAACGCCGCCGCGTTGCGCTTTGCCGCCTGCTGCTCAGCAAACCCGACATGCTGCTGCTCGACGAGCCGACCAATCATCTGGATGCCGAAAGCGTGGAATGGCTCGAGCAGTTCTTGCAGCGGTTTCCGGGCACCGTGGTTGCGGTCACGCACGACCGCTACTTCTTAGATAACGCCGCCGAATGGATTTTGGAACTCGACCGCGGGCGCGGCATCCCTTGGAAGGGCAACTACACCTCGTGGCTGGAGCAAAAAGAGTCGCGCCTGCAGGCCGAGGAGCAAGCCGAGAGCGCGCGGCAAAAATCGATCAAGCGCGAGGCTGGAATGGGTGCGTTCCAATACGCGCGGACGGCAGAGCAAGAGTAAGAGCCGTTTGACGCGCTTTGAAGAGCTCTCCAGTTACGAGTACCAGCGCCGCAACGAAACTCAAGAGATCTTCATTCCCGTTGCCGATCGCTTGGGTGATAACGTGATAGAACTCTCGAACGTGCGCAAAGCATTCGGCGAGCGGCTGCTGATGGACGACGTGTCGTTCCGAATTCCCGCAGGCGCGATCGTGGGAATCATCGGCCCCAACGGCGCCGGAAAAACCACGCTCTTCCGGATGATCCTGGGCAATGAGCAACCGGATGCGGGCGAGATCAAAGTCGGCCCCACGGTCAAACTTGCCGTCGTCGACCAGAGCCGCGAATCGCTGCAGGACGAAAAGAGCGTGTTCGACGACGTCACGGGCGGCTTAGACATCGTCACCGTCGGCAAGTTCGAGATGAATTCGCGCGCGTACTTAAGCCGGTTTAACTTCAAAGGAGCCGATCAACAAAAACCGGTCGGCAATCTCTCGGGGGGCGAGCGCGGACGGTTGCATTTGGCAAAGACCCTGCTCAGCGGCGCCAACGTGCTGCTGCTGGACGAACCCTCGAACGATTTGGACGTAGAGACACTCCGCGCGCTTGAAGATGCGCTTGCAGAGTTCGCCGGCTGCGTGCTCGTGGTCAGCCACGACCGCTGGTTCCTGGATCGCATTGCCACGCACATTCTGGCGTTCGAGGGGGATTCGGCGGTCTATCTCTTCGAGGGCAACTACCGCGAATACGAAGAGAACAAACGCTCGCGTCTGGGCGAAGAAGCGGCGCGGCCGCACCGCATCCGCTACAAACCGCTGGTGCGCGCTTGATGCGGCGCGCGGGCATTGCGGTTCTCGCTGCGGTCCTACTGCTTGCAGCAGCACCGGTTCGCATTCCGCAAAGCGAGATCGATGCCGAGAATGCGCGCTGGACTGCACTGGGCGCGAAGCTGCCCGCGGGCGGTGTCGTCCTGCCCGATCCCTACGCCGCACCGTACTCGAACCGGTCGTTCGTCGTCCCGTGGTCGTGGTATAAGAACTTTTACGATACATACCGCGCGACGCATGCGTATCCCGTCCGCGCATCGGCATTGCGCGCGGACCTTCCGGTGCTGCGCCTGCTGATGCAGAAAACCTACTCGGGTTACCAAACCGCGGCGCAGCGTGGATGGAACTGGCCCAAGTGGTTTGCGGACTGGGACACATCGCTCGCCCGCCGGGGGGATGCGGCGCTAACGCTCGAGCAAGCGTTTGCGCCCTGGGGTACGCTCGAGAAATTCCAGCTCGATAACCACTCGGGCGTCGCCTCGTTGCAAACGTTCATCAGCGGCTCGACCAGCGCGATCCTCGCGAAGCGTCCGGCCGGCACGTGCTCCGCGTTGCACATGAGCAGCGGCAGGTTGGTGAAACTCTCGCCGCATGATGCGGGCGTCCAGCCCCACGCGGTCAAACAGTGGGACGGCTCGGCCTTTTCAGCCGCGTGGTACGTGAGTATCCCAAGCGCGAGGGCACCGCCGCCTCCATTGAGTGCGGCAGCGTGCGTATTGGCCTTACGCACATCAGTCAAGCGGAGGTCGTAGACCGCGAAAACCCGGTGGCCCTTACCGGCACGCCATCGTACGAGCCGGCCGGTGAGGGCATCGCCATCGTGCGCATGCCCACGTTTACCGAAGCCAATGACGATGCGCTGCGCGCGGCGCTGGCAAAAGCCCCGGGCCTGAGCAAAGAACGCGTGGTCGTGTTGGACCTGCGCGGAAACGAAGGCGGCAATGCGCCCTCCGACGTGCTCAACAATTGGGTGGCTGAAAGCGCGATCGAAAACGCGGGCGAGCTCGAGCAAGACGGTACGCAGTCGTGCTTCAACAACGCTTTAACCTTCGGCTTGCAGCAGCAGCTCAGCGCAGGTCTGAAACCGCCGGTCAGCGCAGGCGTCACACGGTACGCGCAAAGCGTGCTGGGCTTGCTGGCGCCGCCCTCGAACTGCAACGTCGTGCCGCAGGTGCATCATAGCCAGTCGCACCTGACCGATCACCGGTTTAGCATTCGGCCCGAGCAAGGGTCGCAGCCACGGATCATAGCTTTAGTCGACGCGCTTTGCGGCAGCGACTGCGAATATATGACGGCCGTCGTTGCCGGGCTGCCGGACAGCGTTATTGCCGGCACGAGCACGTATGGCGTTATGGGCTTTACGCAGCCGGGCTACTTCGTGCTGCCGCACACGCGCGTTCCGTTCCGTCTTGCGCAGTCACGCACCGACGTTTACGGTGACGGCCGTTCGGTGGACGGATACGGAATCAGCGTCGACGTGCTGTTGCCGACGGCTGCATCGCAAAGCCGCGCGTCTCTCATCGCGCTGGCAAAGCAGCTCGCGCCTTAAAAAAGAAGCGTCTGGAACTCGCCTGCGCGCCGGAATCCCACGCGCTCGTAGAGCGCAACCGCTTTGTCGTTGAACGAATTCACGTAGAGACTGAGCGTTGGCACTCATCGAGCAGTTGCTCGCAGATACCCGCGAGCGCGACCGTCGCAAGGCCGCGCCCGCGCATATCGGGCGGAGTCCAGATGCCTTGCAGTTGAAGGGTTTGTGCGCTGCGCGGGCCTGCATTACAGAAAAAGCAAAGCTTGCCGTCGCTCTGGCCCACCCACCATACGCCGCGGTCGATCATCAGGCGCACGTTCGCATTGAAGCCGGCACTGAAACTGCGAGGATCGTAGTCCAACTCCTGCTCGATCATCTTTGCGGAGTTATGAGCCACGGTCTCCCATTCGGCCGAATGCGCGCGGCGGACGGTGACATCGCCCTGCGCACGGCGCAAGAGTCCGCGATCGATTGCAAACAGCGGCTGGCTCTTGCGGACCAGACGTGGCGGGGCATGCCGGTCGCGTACGCAGGCCCAGTAACGTTCGACGGTCGATCGTTCGCCGACGATCATGCGCTCGTGGCGGTGCGTGCGCGCGTGTTCGGCAAAAGCGCCGATTGCGGCATCATCCGTGGCCGCGATGACGACCTGCCGTCCGAAGAACCCGACGCCGCGGACGTCGTCCCTATTCGACGCGTAGACGTACAGAGCTCGAACGCGTGGCGCTCGCGCGGTCGTTTTCAATCAGCCATGAAAGAAAGACGTTCTCGAACGGGGCGCGCGCAAGGTACGAGAGGGCCGCTCGCTCGTGCGAGCGCGCGAGCGGCTGGAGCGCTTCGGTCATTAGGAAAGCTGACGACGAAGACGGGCTTGCTCGTCGGCTGTTTGCTGCCGCCGACCGGTTCGATGCTCAGCGCTACGGCCGCGATGCCGTTTGCATTTATCGGCAACTGTTGCACTTCGATGCCGCTTGGCGCGGGGACGAAGGTGATCGAGGGCGCCATAACGCTCGAACCCTCATGCAGGGTCCAGGCTTGGTAGACTTTGCCTTTGGGCGGCGGCGGCAGCGTATCCATGGCAATATACAAGCGGCTTCCGTGCCTGACAACTTGGCCGTACACCACGGGATAATGGACCGATTGCGGCGCGACCAGATCGGCAAGTTCGTCGCGCTGCAGCGCAAGTTCGCGCGTGACGGCCGAATTGTGCTCGGCAACCTGTGCTAGGCGCGCTTCGCTTTGACGCACTTGCGATCGCAAAGACGTATCGACGATGCCCATCGCAAGTGCGATAACTAAACAAGCCGCCGCCACAGCGTACGCGGGCCAGACGATCGGACGGACCGCCCGCATCTCACCCACGTTCGGCCGGATCTTGCGCATGATGCGTTTTTTTAACATCGGGCTCGGAACCGCGTCGGAGGCCGAGACCGCTAGGGCTTCAACGGCGGGCGCGAGCGCACGGTATTCGTTCATGCATTCCTTGCAAGTGCGCAGATGCTCGCGCACCCCGGCTTGATCGCCGGCAGGCATCGCACCAAGCGCATAGACGGCGATGTTGTCGAGCATCTCGTCGTGCGTCATGCCGTTACCATTCCGTCCAGGGACGTGCGCAGGCGGCGCAGCCCCGTTCGAATGCGCGTCTTGACCGTTCCGAGCGGCACGCCCGTGCGGCGCGCGATCTCTTCATGGGTGATGCCCTCAAAAAATCCCATCTCAATAGGGTCGCGCTGTTCGGCAGGCAAAAGTGCAAGCGCACCGCGCACGCGCTGCGCGTCCAACTGCGCGAACGCAAGGTCCTCGAGCGGCCCGTCGGAAGGCATCTCGCCGGGAAGTTCTGCGTGGCCGTGTGCCTTCGAACGTAGAACGTCCAAGCAGCGGTTGCGCGTCATGCGCACCAGCCAGCCCGCCAGATTTCCGGAAACGAAGAGACTCGGGAGCGCTCCACACTTTGAGGAAAACGTTCTGCGTGACATCCTCCGCCGCCGCAGCTTGGGCAAGCATGCGAAACGCAATCCCGTAGACCAACCGGTGGTGGGTATCGTAAAGCGTTTCGAATGCCGCAGTATCGCGCGCGCGCACCCGTTCCATGAGCCGTTCCCCGTCCTGCACACAAGAGTCATTCGCCTACCTAACGGCGGAGCACCCGCCGCGGATGACGCGCCCGGGCAATTCTGCTTTAAGGATCGCGGAAATGGGCCGGTTCTTCGTACTCCCCGGTCAAGGGCGGGGGCGCGGGCACGATTGCCGCGGTGTCGTCGTAGCGCGAAAATTCGGCATAGGCCGGCGCAGGCGGAGAATCCGGGGGGGCGGCGCCCGGTTCGATGATCGTTTGGAGCGCCGAAATCTCCGGCGGAAGATGCAGCAACTCTTCATCGTTTCGGCGCGCCAGACCCCGCACGATATACGCTTTCTGCAGCCGGCGCAGTCCGGCCAAGGGCAGTTGCGTAGCCGGCACGGCAACGAAGAGGTCGGCCGTCACATCATACGTTGCGGCGGATGAAAGAATGGAAGCATTGATCTCTTCGGCGGCGAGCTGCAACTGCGCGGCAACGTGCGCGGGGTTGCCGACGATCGCGAACTCGCGCCGCTGTGCGAAACCCACCTCGCCGGCGACGACGTTGCCGGAGTTTACGCCGATGGAGACGCGGAACGGCCGCAGACCTTCCGACTGCATGCGTTTGTCCATTGCGTTTGCAAGGCGAATGATGCGCAGCGCTGCCCGCAGTGCGCGCTCCTCTTGAAAAATATCGCTGGTGAGCACGCCGAAGACGGCCGTAATGCCGTCCGCCTGCAAGCGTTCGATAACGCCGCCGTGACGCATGACTGCACGCCCTGCGACGGCGTAAAACTCGTTGAGCCGCTGCAGCGCATCGTCGGCGCTCAGCTCTTCGGCGAAGAAGCCGAAGTTGCGGATGCGGCAGCAAAGCACCGTTGCGTAGTGGCGCTGCGCCCAAAGCCGCCCCATATCGCGCCGGCGCTGCAAGATCTCGCTTACCACGTGCTCGGGAACGTAGCGCGAAAAAGCTCGCGAACCCGCGCGAGTTCGTCGCGCTCGTTCACGTAGTGCCGCAACAGCAGTACGACGGCCGTGCAGGCCACGGCCGCCGCCAGAATAGCCGTAAGGGTCAAGAGCATTCCTAGGAGTTTTCGGCCGGAAGGGCCGGGAGTTGTGCCCGGCATCGTCGTAGGTCGCCGTTATGGATGCTTTATCGCAGATCAAAGCGCTGATTTCGGACTTTGCGGGCTACGCGGGCGACGAGCAGCGCCGGCTGGCCGACGAGCAGATCCGGGCATACGTCGGAGAGCGGCTGGCCGCGCTCCCGGGCGCGCATCTGGACGCGCTCGGCCCCGATCAGCGCGCTCGGTACGATAGGGTGCTGCTGCTCTGCGAGTTCATGAATCAAGCAGCTTTGGACGCTTTGAAGAAAACGCCACGCCGGCTCGCGTGGACGGTACGCTGGCCGCCGATGTCGGCCTGCTCAGCGCAGCCGCCCAACTGGAGGGCGAAGCGCCGGGCGGACTCGACAACGTCCTAGAACAGCTCGAACAGGGCTTCGAACGCCGCGCCGCGGCGATGACGGCCGAATGATCCTTGCGGCGGCGGCCGCTGCGAGCGCGCTGCATCTGCTTCCACGGCCGCGAAGCGTTTCGGTTTTGCCTTGCTCGTTCACAATCTCGCGTCCGCTGCGCGCGGTGGCCTCGTTCGATCAGGGCGCACTTGCGGAGATCGACGAGCGCTGGAGGGCGCTCGGCATTCCCGCGCTCGTGCGCAGCGCGGCCGGAGCCGACGTTCGCGTAGAGCGCGCGCCCGGCGCGGCGCAGAGTTATACGTTGCAGACGCGCGCGGACGGGTCGATCGCCATCGCGGCGCCCGACAGCGCAGGCGCATTCTACGCTGCGATGACGCTTGCGCAATTACCCGTTCGCGCGGGCGGAAGGTGGCAGTTGCCGTGCGTGCGGATCGCCGATGTGCCCGCATTGCGCTGGCGCATTCTCTCCGACGATGTCTCGCGCGGTCCGCTGCCGACGATGCACTACTTTAAAGAGCGCATCCGCACGATCGCCGCATTCAAAATGAACGGCTACTCGCCGTATATGGAACACGTCTTTCAGTCCCCTCAGGATCCCCTGCCGGCACCGCTGGACGGCATAACGCCTGCGCAGTTGCACGAACTCTGGACCTACGCAGCGCGCTTTCACGTAACATTTATTCCGGAGCAGCAAACCTTTGCGCATATGCACAACACGCTGCGTTACGAGCAGTACGCGAGCGCCGCAGAGCAGCCGCATTCGTTTCTACTCAGCCCGGCATCGCCGCTCTCGCTTGCATATATCGCGCGCGTGATCCGGCAGGAGTTGCGCCAAATACCGCATCCGGCGTTTTTTCACATCGGCTCCGACGAGACCACGTCGCTCGGACAAGGGCAAAGTAAAGCGCTCGCTGCCGCGCACGGCCTAACCGCGCTCTACGCCGAGCATATCCGGCAGATGAACGATATCGTCAAGCCCTCGGGCGCGCGGCTCATGCTCTGGGACGACGGTATCGAGAACGACCCGAAGATCATGCAGCTCATCCCGCGCGACGCCGTGGTGGTGAACTGGCACTACGGCAACGTGAAGACGTTCAAACCCTACATCGATCTGATTGCGGGCGGCGGGTTCGATCAAATGGTCGCGCCGGGTGACTCGAACTGGAATCAAATCTATCCCGACATCCGCACCGCGCTCGCAAACGAAGGGCGCTTTATCGACCAAGGGAAGCAGGCGCGCGTGCTCGGCCTGTTCCAAACGGTATGGCACGATGACGGCCAGTCGCTTTTTGAGGCAACGTGGTATCCGGTGTTGTACGCGGGCGTCGATGCGTGGGAGAGCGGCAGTGTCGATCCGCTGCGGTACCGGCGCGATTTTCCCGCAGCATTTTTCGGTACGGATGACGCGCGCTATGGGGATGATATCGATGCTCTTGCAAGCGTGCAGAGCGCGTTGGCCGATTCGTACGGCTACACCAGCGACTACCTGCTGTGGGCGGATCCGTTCGATGCACTATTCACCGCGCATCTCAAAGGCGTGGATGTTCCGGCGCAGCGGTTGAAGGCCGAATCGGCAGAGCAGCATCTGCTGCTTGCGCACCCGCCGCTGCACGCGAACGCTGCAGCAGTCATGCTGCTCGCCGCACGCGAGTACGATCTAATCGGCAGCAAGTACCAGGCGGCGCAGGAGATTCGCAACGTTTACTACGGCCCGACCGAACGCGGCATCACCTGGAGCAAGTACTGGTTTTGGGACATGCGCGATGCCTACGAAGAACTCGCGCCGCTGTACGCCCGCGCATGGGCGTATGAAGATCGGCCTAGTCACCTGCAATCGAACCTGGAACGCTACCACTCAGCCGCTGCCGTGAACATCGTGCGCGCGGATCGCGTCAATAATGCCGATCTGACCTGGAACGCAACCAAAGTGCTGCCTCCGCTCGATCAAATCCTGAGCCCGTGATTTCAGGCCTGCTGATCCTGCTCGTTTTTCTGCTCTTCGCGGGGCTGATGTACGCGCGGGTGATGCCGGCGTTGCTTGCCGTGCCGTCCATGGCGGTGCTCATGGCGTTCGCGGCCGGCGTGCCGGCGACGGGCGTCGGCACGATTGTGATCACGGGCGCAGCATCGCTCGCAAGCGTGTACGTTGCAGTCATCTTCGGAGCGATGCTCGGCCGCGTAACCTTGGACACCGGCATTGCGCGCAGCATCGTGAACTTTGCGGCGGAGTTCGGCGGCGAGCACCCGCCGGTCGTGGCGCTAATCCTGAGCGCGGTCGTAGCGTTGCTGTTCGTCTCCCTCTCCGGGCTGGGCGCCGTTATCATGGTCGGATCTATCGTTCTGCCCATCATGATGACCACCGGTGTCCCGCGCAAGATCGCTTCCACGATGTTTCTGATGGCTTTTGCGCTGGGATTCATTTTCAACATCGTAAACTGGAAATTCTACACGCAGTATTTCGGCGTGAGCCAGCAGCAGATGTACTCCTACGCGCTAATCCTGGCGGGGATCGATGCGCTGGCATTGCTGGTGTATGCGTTCGTTTCGTTCCGCACAACGCGTGCCTATGCAACCTGGGCCGCGCAAGCGCCGCCCGACGAACGCCCGAAGGTTGCCTGGTTTGCGCTGATCACCCCCATTCTCCCGATCGCGTTATATTTTGGACTGCACTGGATCCGATTCTGGCGTTTATTGTTTCTGCGCTCTATGGCGCATTGACGACGAAGCCCGCGCACGCGGTGCAGACGCTCATGGCGGCCGCCATCCGGGGCGTTGAGGACGTCGCGCCGGCGATCGTGCTCTTCATCGGTATCGGCATGCTGCTCACGGCAACCAAAGCGCCGCAATTTATGGCGGCGCTGCAGCCGCTCGTTGCCACGCAAGCGCTGCGCAATCCCGCGGTGTTCGTGGTCATCTTCGGTTTGCTCAGCCCGCTCGTGCTCTACCGCGGCCCGCTTAATCCGTTCGGCGTGGGCATTGCCGTCTTCACGGTGTTGCTTGCCGCGCACGTCTTTCCACCGCTTGTCCTGGTCGCCGCCATCATGGCCGTGGTGCAAGTTCAGAACGTCTGCGATCCCACGAATACCGCAAACGTGTGGGTTGCCAACTTCACCGGCGTGCCGATTGCCGAAATAACTAAACGCACGCTGCCGTATCAGGTCGTGGTTGCCACCGTTGCGGCTCTGGTCATCGTGCTCGCCGGCGTGCAGTTTTCGGAGCGCATGCGTTTGCTTCGTTGCTGGAACCCGCGCAAGCCGCGGGATTACCCGCGCCCGGTCTGTTTGTGAGCGCCCCGGCGGCCTCGCGCATTGCGGTAGGGACCGATGGCAGCGCCGACGCACGCGCGGCGCAGGGGGAAGTCGTCGCCCAACTCTCCGTGCCGCCGGCGCACGCGTTTGCGCTGCAAAGCGATCCGGACGCAAGCCTGGCGCAAAAAAGTTTACGCGGCCTACGTTACCGTAACCTCAACGAGATTTACGCTGATCAAAGGTACGGATTTGGACGTCGGCGTGCGACTGCAAGATTGCGGCGGATGGAGCGTGGGCGAATGGCACGACCACGCCGTATTGGCGTCGCCGGCCGGCGAGACGCGCGCGCGCTAGGTGCACAGGGCGCCGCGCGTTTGCTCGACTGGTCCCGGACGCATCCCGAGCGTTGGACGCACCTGCTCACCCAAGGACTCGCATATGCAAGCGGCGATCCGCCCGCATACTTCTATTCGATGTTCAAGACGGTTGACGGTAACATGCGCACGTACGTGCGCGCCGGCGGACCCGCCTATGCGGCAGCGGAATGCGCACCGGCGACGTCGTGAATAAGCTCGACGGGCACTATTGGTGGGAATTCGGGACGTATCCCACGCAGGCGCGAGCCTACGACGGCAAGCCGCACACTTTCGATCTCGATCGCAACGGCACGGCGCTGACCGTGCAACTGGGAGAACCATTCACGTCATGAGCGCCATCGAT
>CAVPCC010000028.1:0-3789 GCA_963702335.1 Vulcanimicrobiota bacterium
AGTGGTGTGCGTCATGCAGAATGCCGATTATCCAGAGTACGCCGGGCGCGGGTGACTTTTTCGAGGATGTCGGAAGCTTTGGCGGTCCAGACGAAGGGCTTTGGTTTCAGGTTGTGTTTGCGGATGTATTCTCCGATGGCCATGATCAGTTCATCGGTGTCGTGAAAGATGCCGCGGCGTAAGCGATTCCAGGTAAGATCACGGAAGAAGCGCTCCACCATATTCAACCAGGAACTGCTGGTCGGTGTGAAGTGAATGTGGAATCGGCGATGGCGGGCGAGCCATCGCCGCACCTTCGGGTGTTTATGCGTCGCATAGTTATCCACGATCAGGTGGAGTTGCTTGTCCCGGGGTGTGACCTGATCGATCACGCGCAGGAACTTGAGCCACTCCTGATGGCGGTGCTGGTCGTCGCACATGCTGATTACAGTTCCATCGAGCGTATTCATGGCGGCAAATAAGGTGGCCGTTCCATTTCTCTTGTAGTCATGGGTCATCGTTCCGCACCGACCTTTCTTGATCGGCAGTCCAGGCTGCGTGCGATCCAGCGCCTGAATCTGGCTCTTCTCGTCAGCGCACAAAACAATGGCATGTTCCGGCGGGTTGAGGTAAAGCCCCACAATCGTCTCGAGCTTCTCGGCAAACCGCACATCGTTGCTGACTTTGAAAGTCTTTACCAGATGCGGCTTGAGCCCATTGGCATGCCAGATACGTCTGATACTGGCCTCACTCAAACCTGTGGCGGCCGCCATTGTACGCGTACTCCAGTGCGTCGCGTTGTCCGGTTTCTCCTGTGTGGTCTTATGGATCACCTCAGCGGTGCGGTCGCCGGTGATGGTGCGCGGTCTGCCCGGCCGAGAGCTGTCCTTCTCCAGTGCCTTGATACCGCCGTCGAGATAACGGTTGCGCCACCGGGCCGCCTTCTCCGGCGTGATCCCCAGTTCAAATGCGATTTGCCGATCCTGCAAGCCTGCTGCCGCCCGCAGTACAATCTGCGCCCGCTCCACAAGGCGAGCCGGCAACGAACGTCGACGCACTAACTGCTCCAGCGCTCCCTGTCCCTGTTTGTCCAGCACGATTGGTCGAGCAACGCGCATCCTGATCGCCTCTCTGATTGTAGAGACGATCCATTTCTAATACTCGTTACTATTTATGACGCACTACACTAGCGGCCACATTACCGGCGGTATCGAGCGCAGCACCTGACTCCGATACCACCGGGCGGCGTCGCGCGGCGGCAGAGAGGAAGCGAGCAGCGCACGTTCCTCGATCAGGTCGCCGAGAAGCACCTCTCTGTCGCGCCGCGGCAGGAGCAAACTGAAGAACCACGTAGCCATTTTCATGCGGTCCGCCAGCCTCGCTTCAGCCCGGACATCATTTTTCGAATCGCTTCCTGCGAATCCCTTAATGCGCGCGCTCCGCCGGACTCAATACGAAAGAAGCGCTTGGCGCGGCTGCTGCGCTCCGGTGTAGGGTCGCCGGCGGACGACGACGCGTAGCCCTTGGCTTCCAGACGTTCGAGCGTTGCGTACACCGCGCCGATGGAGACGTTTCTGCGGGTGCGCTCTTCGATCTCTCGGCGTACGGCCATGCCATAAGCATTCGGATCGAGGCGCAGCAAAGCCACCAAAACTATTTGCTCGAACTCGCCCAGAGAATCGCCCTTCGCCACAGTTTCTACATAGTAGAAGAAACGATCGGCCGAGTCAAGAGTTTCGTGCGGTTAGCCGGGCACTTCGAGCTTCCGCAACAGCTTCTCCACATGCTTGGCGATCACATCGCATTCCAGGTTGACTCGCGCCCCAGGTTTATAGCCGCCCAGCGTGGTGTTGCGATACGTGTGCGGAAGAATTGTAACCGCCAGCGTGTCGCCTTCCAGCGCGGCGATCGTCAAGCTGATGCCGTCAATCGCGATCGAACCTTTGTAGACGAGGAACGGATCTAACGCAGCGGCCACGCGAATACGCAGCCACCAGTTTTCTGCGCCGAGCGCGTCGAGCGCAAGGAACTCGCCTGTGCCGTCCACATGTCCCTGCACGATATGGCCGTTCAGCCTTCCCGTTGCTAAAAGGGGACGCTCCAGGTTCACGCGCGAGCCTGCGCGCAGGTCGCCCAAATTGCTGCGGCGCAGCGTTTCGGGAGCTAGGTCGGCAGAGAAACAGCCGGGCTCGAGGTTTACGGCGGTGAGGCAGACGCCGTTCACGGCGATGCTCGCGCCTTCCACGAGATCCTGCCGCACGGTGGCGCAGCCGATCTTGAGGCGGCCGCCGGTGATCGATTCGACGGTGCCGAGCTCTTCAATAATCCCGGTGAACATCCGCATGGCCTTCCAAGTGGCCTTCCAAATACCCCTCCACGGCGAATTCGTCGGGCGGGATTTGATGAATCGTGATGCCGTGAATGCGGATCGCGTCGGAGCGCCGGCGCCGGCCGATGCCGCCGGCCAACGGCAGCGCTTCCAGGCCACCGAGTATCTTGGGACCGTAATAAAAGAAAATCCGGTCCACGCAATTCGATTCGAGCGCGGTCCAGTTGAGCTTGCTGCCGGCCTCGATCATCATCGAGAGATATTTGTATTTCGCCAGCCAGTCGATCAGACCGTGCAAGTCGGCGCGTCCTCCATGTCCGTCGCAAACCAGCACCTGCACGCCGCGCGACTCTAGCGCCTTGCGACGATCGGAGGACGCAGCCGAAGTGGTCACCACCAACAGGTCACCAGCCGCCGAGCGCACCATTTGCGAATCGAGCGGCAAGCGGAGTTGGGAATCCATCACGATCCGCAGCAGGGGCCGGCCGCGCGGGAGGCCGGTGCGATCGGTCAGCGCGCAGTCGTCGGAGAGCACGGTGCCGATGCCGGTAAGGATGGCGTCATGATCGTGGCGCAATTCCTGCACGTGCGCGCGGGCGCGCTCGCTGGTGATCCAGCCGCGATTATCGTCGGGGGCGGAAATCTTGCCATCAAGCGTGATCGCGGTTTTCAAGGTGATCAGCGGACGCCCGGTGCGCATGAAGTGAAGGAACGGCTCGTTGAGCTTGGCCGCTTCGGCGGCGAACTCCTGCGCGATTTCGACTTCGATCCCCGCGTCGCGCAGGCGGCGGAAGCCGTCGCCCGCCACCATCGGATTGGGGTCTTGCAGTGCCGCCACTACGCGCGCGATGCCGGCCTTGATGAGCGCGTCGGCGCAAGGAGGCGTGCGTCCGTGATGCGAACAAGGTTCGAGATTCAGGTAGAGCGTGGCGCCGCGCGCCTTGCCGCCGGCTTGCGCGAGCGCGATGATCTCGGCGTGCTGCAGGCCGGCGTACGTGTGAAAGCCGCGCGCGGCGATTTCGCCATCGTGCACAAGAACCGCCCCCACCATCGGATTGGGACTAGCCAGCGCCCGGCCTTGCCGCGCGAGGTCGAGCGCTTCGCGCATGAATACGGCGTTCATTTTTCAAACAGCGATTCGATGAATTTCTCGGGATCGAACGGCAACAGGTCGTCCACTTTCTCGCCGATTCCGATGTAGCGGATCGGCAGATTCAGTTCGCGCGCGATGGCCACCACGATGCCGCCCTTCGCAGTGCCGTCGAGTTTGGTCAGCACGATGCCCGTAACGGCGCACGTCTCGGTGAACTTGCGCGCTCCTCGAGGCCGTTTTGCCCGGTGGTGGCGTCGAGCACCAGCAATACTCGTGTGGCGCATCGGGAATCACTTTCCTGGCGGTGCGGCTCATTTTTTGCAGCTCCGCCATCAGGTTCTCTTTCGTCTGCAGGCGGCCGGCTGTATCTACAATGATGTAATCCACT
>CAVPCC010000029.1:0-4855 GCA_963702335.1 Vulcanimicrobiota bacterium
ATTCTGAGCGATGAACGAGCCGCGGCGTTGAAGTCATCGGTGCTCGCCGAGGCGAACGAAGCCACGGATAAAGCCGAAGCCATGCCGTACCCGCAGCCGCAGGACCTGTACGCGAATGTGTACGCGGGCGCGTGGGAACCATGGCGGACCAATGCCCTCTAGGATAACAAAATAAACAATGGCAAAGGACAATACAAAAGACATTTGAGCGGCACGGCTGTCGGACGAGCAGTTGAAGGCGATCTTTCGCAACATGCTGCTGCAACGTCACTTGACAACCGCGGCTTTCAGTTAAACCGCCAAGGCAAAGTGCCGTTCGCGCTCGGGGAGCGAAGAACACGAAGCGCTGCAGGCCGGCGCGGCGATGGCGTTCGAGCGCGGTAAAGAATCCTTGCGCCGTATTATCGCGATCTGGGTCTGGCAATCGGCATCGGCTTGAGCGCCTACGAGATCATGCTCTAGCATCTTTGCGCGAGCCGACGATCATAACGGCGGCCGTCAGTTTCCCAATCACTATTCATCCAAACGCGCGGGCTTGATGTCGTTCTCGCTCGATTCTCGCCGCCCACATTCCGCATGCCGTCGGCGCCGCGTATGCGATGAAGTACCGCGACGAGTCCGGGCGTGCCGTGCTGGTCACCTGCGGCGACGGAACGACGAGCGAAGGCGAGTGGCACGAATCGATGAACTTTGCGGCGGTCCACAAACTGCCGCTGGTCATGCTGGTCGAGAACAATCAATGGGCCATCTCCACGCCGCTGGACAACAGATGGGCCAACCCAACATTTATAAACGCGCCGAAGGATACGGCATGCCGGGCGAACAGTTCGACGGCTTCGATCCGATCGTCACCTACGACGTGGTCAAGCGCGCGATGGATCGTGCGCGCAGCGGCGGCGGGCCGTCGCTGATCGAGGGCGTCTGCTACCGGTTCCTTGCGCATTCTACCGACGACAACGACATGACGTACCGCACCAAGGATGAGGTCAGCGAGCACCGCAAAGGCGATCCGGTGCCGCGCTTTGAGCGCGTCTTGCTGGATGCCGGGGTCATGACCACCGACGACATCGATGCGATGCGCAAAGACGTGCTGCGCGAAACAAACGAGGCGACCGACAAAGCCGAAGCGATGCCGTTTCCGCAAGCGTCCGATCTCTACAAACACCTATACGAAGGGGCATGGGAACCGTGGCAATAGCGCAGACGACTTCGCAGGTCCTCAATAACGTTGAGGCGGTCCGCGAAACGCTGTACGAGGCGATGAAGGCCGACGAGCGCAACGTCATTCTAGGCGAGGACGTCGGCAACCGCGGCAACGTTTTTCTGATCACCAAGGACTTCATCAAAGAGTTCGGCCCGCAGCGCGTCATCGACACGCCCATCGCCGAAGCGTCCATTATCGGCATCGCGGTCGGCATGGCGATGGAAGGCCTACGCCCGATTGCCGAGATTCAGTTCGCGGATTTTATCTATCCCGCGTTCAACCAAATCGTCGGCGAGGCAGCCAAAACGCGCTATCGCAGTAACGGCGAGTACACGTGTCCGATGGTCATCCGCACGCCCTACGGAGGCGGCGTGCGCGGCGCGCTTTCGCATTCGGTTTCGATCGAAGCGCTCTTCTACCACGTTCCGGGCTTGAAGATCGTCGCGCCCTCGTTCCCAGCCGACGTTAAAGGCCTGCTCAATGCCGCGATCGACGATCCCGACCCGGTGCTGTTCTTAGAGCATAAGAAAACCTATCGGCTGATCAAGGGCGAGGTCCCCAGCGGGCACTACACGATTCCCATCGGCAAGGCCGACGTCAAGAAGGCCGGCTCGCAACTGACGGTCGTTTCGTACGGGTTGTACGTCCACTGGGCGCTCGAAGCCGCAACGGCACTCGAAGCCGAAGGCATGTCGGTGGAAGTCATCGACCTGCGCTCGATCCGCCCCATGGATAAACAGACGATTCTGGAGAGTGTGAGAAAAACGCGCAAACTGCTCATCATTCACGAAGACAACAAATTCGGCGGCGTCGGCGCGGAGATCAGCGCCATGGTCGCCGAGGAAGCACTCTTCGATCTGGACGCCCCGGTCCGCCGCCACGCGGCGCCCGACGTTCCGGCAATGGGCTACGCGCAGCCGCTCGAGGAAGAGTACATGTCTTCGCCCGCCGAGATGGCTGACGTT
Organism: Vulcanimicrobiota bacterium; assembly: GCA_963702335.1. Taxonomy (GTDB): domain Bacteria; phylum Vulcanimicrobiota; class Vulcanimicrobiia; order Vulcanimicrobiales; family Vulcanimicrobiaceae; genus DASSRQ01. The sequence continues at coordinate 2,170 of CAVPCC010000029.1, forward strand.
ATGCGCGAAATGGTTCGGTTCTAGGCGTGCATGCCGCCGGTGGGACTGCCTTGGGTCTTGCCGGCAAGACGCTCGAAACAACATCGTGTTGATTTTCTACTTCCTGAATTTTTCCGAAAACAAAGTTTTGAAGAAAACATCCTGTTTTGCGGAAAAATATCAGAGACTTGCCGGCAAGACCCAAGGCAGTCCCGCCGGCGGCATAAGGATCTTTGGTTTTAGGACGGGGAACGAACAATAATGGCAACCACAATAACGATGCCGCAGTTGGGCGAGACGGTCACCGAGGGGACCGTAGAGCGCTGGCTCAAGAATGCGGGGGACGCGGTTGAGAAGTATGAGGCCTTCGTTGAGGTTTCTACCGACAAGGTAAACTCCGAGGTGCCCGCTCCCGTCACCGGCAAGATTCGCGAGATTCTGGTGCAGGAAGGGACGACCGTTCCCACCGGTACGCCGATCGCCGTGATCGATGAAGTTGGCGCGCAGCCCGACGCTGCGCCTGCAACTTCCGATCCCTCACAGCAGGCGCGCGATAAGCAGGCCGAGAGCGCTAATGAGGAGCCCGTACCGGGATTCAACATTCCGCAAGTGCCGACCAAACATGTAACGCCTGCCGCCGGCGCGCCTGTGCATACGAATGGCAGTGGGACGCAGCATGCATCGAATGGCGCAGAGGCCGCGCTGCGCGGCGTTTCGCCCGCCGTGCGCAAACTTGCGCGCGAGCATCATGTTGATATTCGATCGATTAGCGGAAGCGGCGCCAATGGGCGCGTGACCGCCGAAGACGTGCTGGCTGCTGCGAATATGGGGCCATCGGCTGCCGTCGGGCAGAGCATCGCCACGTCTGCGCCCTCGAAACCGCCGGCAACCGCACGTCCGGACGGGACGAGTACGTACGGCGAGCCGGTTCCGGGGACGCTTATTCCGCTCAACTCGGCGCGGCGCATAATTGCCGAGCGAATGGTGGAGAGCAAGCACACCGCTCCGCATGCGTGGTCGATGGTCGAAGTCGACGTCACCAATGTTTGGAAGTGGCGCGCGAAAGAAAAAGAGCGCTTCGAGCGCGAGACGGGTTACAAACTTACGCTCATGCCGTTCTTCATCCGGGCCGTCGTGGAATCACTTTCCGTCTTTCCGCTGATGAATTCGAAGTTCACGCCGGATGGAATCCGCGTGAGCAAAGATGTCAACATCGGCATCGCGATAGGACTAGCGACGAACCTTGTGGTTCCGGTCGTGAAGAATGCGGATAAGCTTTCGATAAAGGGTATCGCGATTGCGTCGGGTGATTTGATCGACCGTGCGCGGCGCAGCAGACTCTCCGCCGACGATCTGCAGAACGGAACCTTCACAGTGAACAACAACGGCGCGAACGGGTCGTACGCGTCGGCGCCGATCATCAACGGCGGACAGGCCGGCATTGTCACGATGGAGACCGTGGTGAAAAAGCCCGTGGTAACTGCCGACGACTCGATCGCGATCCGCAGCATGATGAACGTCTGTCTTTCGCTCGATCACCGTGTTGTAGACGGTTACGTCGCGAGCGGTTTCTTAGCCGATCTCAAGAAGCGGCTGGAGGGTATGGGTCCGTCGGGAGTCCTCTGAGCATGAAGATCGTTGCGCTGGTGCTTGCGGCAGTTCTTCCGGCGGCGGTGGCATGGGGGTGCAGCTGACAGGGCCGCCTTAGGTGCAACCGGCATTACACGCGACCGCGCGCGCGGCGCCTTTTCAAGCGACCGTTTGGCGCGGCAACGCAAGAGCGTGTACCCGGACTTTATTTTACGGATGGCGACCGGTACGGCACGGGATCTTTCCGTTCGCGCCCGCGGAAACGATCTCGCACGAGTTCTTTAAGAACTACGCGCTGACGTCCGACTTCAAAGCGATGCGGCTGATGTTACGGTGAACGGTCGAGCGCTATTGAGCGCTCGCTACATAAACCGACGAAAAAACGTGGACGAGGTGATTGAGGGTGATGACGAGCGCCCAAAACATCATCATTCCCGTGAGCAGGGCGATCGATTGCGATCGTTCGCGTGAGCGGGCGGCTTTGCGCCATTCGTCTTTCACACATCCCTTATTCCCCGGAATGGCGTAAAACGGTCGGCATTTTGGGAAGCCCGGGGTGCCAAAAGACCTAATGTGCCCGGGAAAAACGTGAGAAGTGAGTGCACGCTAGGTAAAACGCGCGTTATCCGCTCCGTCCGCTCGGGCCTCATGTAATGCAGCGTCCGCCCGCTCGATGATTGTCTGCAATGTATCGATCGGAAAACTCACTGCGACGCCGGCGCAGACCGTGAGGCGGAACGAATCGCCAAAGCGCATGTGCCGTACGGCCTCAAGCAAGCGCGCGACGATCGCGTGCGCCATATTCCGCTCGATATCCACGAGCAGCATCGCAAACTGATGTTCTGCGAAGCGCGCCGCGGTGTCCACATGCCGGACGTGCTTGCCGATAGCCGAGGCGAGCGAGCACAGCCCGAGTTCGGCCATCTGTTCGCCTCTTGCGCGCGCGAACGCTTGGAGGTCGTCGACCTCTAAAATGGCCAGTGCAAACGAACGGCGGCTGCGGGCGCTGCGGCGCGCGCTCCAGTTCCAGGCGTTCTTCAAATGCACGCCGGTTCGCAGAGTCCCGTGAGCGGGTCGGTTCGCAGAAGCGCCCCAACTTCACGGCTCAGCGCCAGTC
>CAVPCC010000030.1:0-160006 GCA_963702335.1 Vulcanimicrobiota bacterium
CTCTCGGCGTTATATCATCGTCGGCAACGGCTTTGCCGGCACCACCGCGGCCGAGCAACTGCGCAAGCACGACCCTACGTGCAATATTACGCTCTTCACCGACGAGGCGTACACGCTGTATAACCGCATCGCTTTGCCGCCGCTCCTGCGCAAGCAAGTGACCGAGCAAAAAGTGATCATGCGGGACCTCGCCTGGCACGAAAAGCAGAATATCGATCTGCATTTGGAGACGCGCGTAGAGCGTGTGCAGGCCGAGGAAAAAATCGTGACCGCCTGCGGAAAGTCCTATCCGTACGATGCGCTGCTGATCGCGACCGGCGGCCGCCCCAATCCGCATCCCGCGAGCGGCGCCGACGGGCACAACGTCTACAACTTTCAGTACATGACAGACACGCTTGCCATCTCGCGCGAACTTGAAACGGCAAGGGCCGGCGTTGCCATCGGCGGCTCGTTTATCGCGTACGAACTTGCGGAAGCCTTTGTGTCGCGCAAGGTGGAAACGCATTGGGTGATGCGCGGACCGCGCGTGCTGCACCGCATGCTCGATGAAGTCGCGGGCGGCCTCATCGACGAGGCAGCCAAGACCGACGGCGTGCACATGCACTACGGCGATGAGATCGAGGAATTCGTTCGCGATAACGGCGCGGTGAAGAAGCTGCGTCTGAAGAGCGGGACCGAGATCGAAGCGCAGTGCTTCGGCATCGGCCTGGGCTTGACGATGAACACCGAGGTGCTCGAGGGTACCGGAGTCGAGATCAGCAAGAACGGCATCCTGTGCGATGCGCGCTTGGAAACGAACGTCAGAGGCATCTATGCCGCCGGCGACATCGCCGATTTTTACGATCCGATCTTGGAGATGCGCTACCGCATGGGCACGTGGAACAATGCCGGCGCACACGGCAAGGTAGTCGCGCAGAATATGATGGGCGGCGAAGCCTTGTACGGCGACGTTCCCGAGTACTCAAGTCTGCTCTTCAAGGGCCAGACGATTACGCAGTTCGGCCTCTCGCCCGAATACCGCAGCGACATTGAGACGATCTTCAGCGTCGATAGCGAGAAGAAGTGGTACCGCGCGCTTTATTTTTGGGAAGATCGCTTGGTGGGCGGATGTTTCATGGGCAAAGGCAACCGCAGCGGCAAGCGTAAGTACGTGGAAACGATTAAGTCCAAGGAACGCTTTCCCAAACCGCAGTGGAAGGCGATGTTGGACTGGACCCACGATTGAACGCAGAATGGCTCTCCGGCGCGGCCTCGCTTGCGACGCTGCTCGTGGTCGCCATTACGGCATATGCCGCGCTGCGGCAGATGCGTCACATGCGTTCGGGAAATCAGGTGGCCGCATTACTGCCGTTGATTGCCGAATATCGCAGCTCGACGATCCGCGAGTCGTTAAACTACGTGCTCTCCGGCCTGGATGTCGATCTCAACGACGAGCAAACGCGGGCCGGGGTCCAAACGATCCCAACAGCCGGCCCGGCGGTCAAAGCCCGCGCCGTTTTGAATTTCTACGAGAGTTGCGGCGCGCTGATTTGCGCGCGGGTGTTGGATCTCGAGCTCCTTCTGCGCTATTTCACGCTTTCCCAGCGACGTGTGGGCGAAAGCTGAAGGCTACATAGCGCTCTCCAGGAGTACGCGCGGGCCCGAGGTTTTCGAGAACTTCGAAGCGCTGGTCGCACTGGAACAACGGTACGCCGCGCGCCACGGCACCTCGCTCTATCCGAAGAATCTCCCTCGCGTGCCCGCGCGTTTAGACCCTAAATTGTAACCGTCGTTCCGCGCGCAGCGACATGTGCGGTCCATCCGTATTTCGTGCGAACGAGATCGCTTAAGGCTTGAGCCGCCTCCGGGTCCCCGTGCACGGCGTAGAACGACGGCTTGCTCGTGCACGTGTCGAACCATTGCTGAATTTCGTTGCGGTCCGCGTGCGCGCTATAACCGGTAATATTGCCGACACTCGCGTGCACGGGCAGCGTGTCGCCGTAAATCTTAATCGTGGTTGCGCCGTGCGTGAGAAAGAACCCCATGGTACCCGCTCCTTGGTAGCCCACGAACAAGATGGTCGCCTTCGGATCCGAGATGTGGTTATAGATGTGATGCAGGACGCGGCCGCCGGCAGCCATGCCGCTTGCCGAGACGATGATGTGCGGTCCCTGCACGCTGTTGATCGCTTTCGACGCCTCCGTTTCGATGGCGACCGTGAGGTTTTCACACCCGAACGGCGTTCCGTTCGTATCGAACTGAACGGGTTTATGCGCGTCCGGAAACTTCGCGAACAGATCGTCCACCTTAGCTGCCATCGGGCTGTCCAAATACACCGGAATCTTCGCCAGCGTCGGATTGCGGCGCTGCAACTGGCCGATGGAAAGCAGCAGCTCCTGCGAGCGTTCGACCGCGAACGCCGGAATGACCACGGCGCCGCCGCGGGCGATGCATTGCAGGAGCGTCTTCTCCAAACCGCCCAGGGCGTCGGGCGGATGCACGCGGTCCCCATAGGTAGACTCGCAGATCAGCGTATCGGCGTTGCCCATCGGCGTGGGATCGTAGAGCAGCGTGCGGTTGTAGCGCCCAAGATCGCCCGAAAACACAACGCGCCGGTCCCCGATGTCCAACTGAACGAACGCCGAGCCGATAATGTGCGCGGCGTTTTGATACGTCGCTTTCATCCCCGCGACGTCGAACGGCCGGCTCAGCGGGAAGGGTTTGGTCAGTTGAATCGTCTGCTGCACGTCCGCCTCGTTGTAAAACGGCGGCGGCGCGTAGTGTTCGTGATGCATGCCGCGGGCTTGCAGGTGCGCCTGCAGGCCGACCGCGTCTTCCAGGACGATGTTCATCAGCGCGCGCGTGGCGGGCGTGGAGAAGATCGTGCCCCGAAAACCGTCGTGCACCAATTTGGGCAGGTAGCCGACGTGATCGATGTGCCCGTGCGTGACGATTACCGCGTCGATCTGCGCGGCCGGCACCGGCAGCGCTATGTTGTTGAGCGCGACGATATCTTTCGTGCCTTGGAAAAGCCCGCAATCGACAAACACGTGTTTGCCGTTGTTGGTGAGCAGATGTTTGCTGCCGGTAACGGTACCGGCGGCTCCGACGAAGGTTAAATCAGCCACGGGTCTGCTGTACGATGCGCGGACGGGCCGGTGGCATGGGTGGTGCAACCACGGCACGGTCGTTCGCTTTAGCGCTGGGCATGTTGCTCTTGCTGTACAACTCCAGGCACCGGTCGACGATCTTCTCCGGATTGCGGTCGCTCACGATGACGGAGCCCGTATCTTTATGAACTAACGCGGCAATGTTTTCGAAATCGTTCGAGATGCCGCCCGAATCCAGCAGAATGCCGATCAGTTTGCCCTCGTCGTAGGCGATGCAGAATTCACCCAGCGTTCCGCTTCGGCCGCCCACGAAGATGACGAAATCGGAACTGTGGATGTTATGCGTTTCGCGCCCCATGAGCCCCGAACCGGTGAAGACCATCGTCGAGTAGGGCTGCAAGGGTGACCCGTACACGTTGACGTGTTCTTCCGGCGAGAGCGCGGGCGAGACGCCTAAACTGATTCCGTGATGTTCGTGGGCGCCCAGCACCGCCGCATGCGGCAGGCCCGGGCACGCGCCGGTGACGATAGTGCAGCCCAGGCGCGCGATCTGCGCGCCCATACGGCGAGCAAGTTCCAACTGCTCGTCACTAATGGCGCCGCCCGCGGAGCCCATAACTCCAATTTGAATCTGCATGGCCGCCTTATTGAACACGTGCGTCCCCGGCTCCCCGAGGGCGAAGCCGTTCCCGCGGAGCACTAGAAAGCCGTGCAAAGCTATGAAGATCTCGTAACCCGCTGGAAAGCGTTGCGGCCGCGCGGCGACGTCAGCGTGCGCGAGGTGGCGTGCGAGGGTGTGCCGCGAACGCTGCTCTGCGCCGAGATCGGTCAGGCGCATCTTCCGTCAATCATCATCGCGGCCGGTGTGCACGGGGATGAGCCCGCGGGTCCGTGGGCGCTGCTCGCGATGGCGGAAGGCGCCGAACTCGATCCGGCTTTTGCATACCGTTTGTGGCCGTGCACGAACCCCAGCGGCTTTGCGGCCGGCACGCGCGAGAACGCGCAAGCACAGGATATCAACCGCACCTTCGGACGCGGCGGAGGTACGCCCGAAGCGCGTGCGGTGCTCACCTCCAACCGGGATCGTAAGTTCGTGCTCGCGATCGATCTGCACGAAGACGATACGGCCGGCGGATTTTACTGCTACGCGTACGGCGCGGATGCACCGGGCGGCGCGGTTGCAACTGCAGTGCGCGCGGGCGGCTTCACACTGGAGAATGAGCCCGTGCTGCGACCAAAGCCGCATCTTGAAACGCAGGCCTTGGGCGGCATGTCGTTTACGCTTGCGCTCGCGCGCCGCGCCGCGGCCCGGGCGCTAACGCTCGAAACCCCCGTCGCGCTTGCTTTGGAGCAGCGCATCGAGATTCACAGGGTTGCAGTAAAGGCGGCCATCGCGGCCCTTTCGAACCTGGAGCATCATGGCTGAACGCGATTCGCTCGAAGTAGATGTTTTATTCGTCGGCGCCGGTCCGGCAAGTTTGGCCGGGGCAATCCGGCTCATGCAGCTCTCGAAAGCAGCGGGCAAAGAACTCGAAGTGCTGGTCATTGAAAAGGCGGGCGAGATCGGCAACCACGGTCTCTCAGGCGCGGTGATGGATCCCAAAGCGCTCGACGAATTGCTGCCGGATTGGCGCAGCGAAGCGCCGGTTGAGTCGCCTGTGACCGGCGATCAACTTTGGATGCTCACGAAGACGGCGCGCATCAAAGCGCCGATCGTTCCGCCGATGATGAACAACGGCGGCAAGTACGTCGCCTCGCTGCAGAAGATGGCGAAATGGCTCGGGCAAAAGGCCGAAGACGCCGGCGCGCAAGTGTTCGGCGAGTTCCCCGGTCAGGAGCCTCTGTGGGATGGCGATCGCGTCATCGGCGTGCGTACCGGCGACAAGGGCGTGGATAAGAACGGCAACCGCAAACCCAATTACGAGCCCGGCGCCGATATCATGGCGAAAATCGTCGTGCTGGGCGAGGGCCCGCGCGGAACGCTTACCAAACAAGCCGTGCCGCGATTGAATCTGGACAAAGACAGCGAACCGCAAGTATACGCAGCGGGTATTAAAGAGTTGTGGCAGTGTCCGCCCGGCAGCGTGCAAGCGGGCAGCGTCATTCACACGCTTGGATTTCCGCTTCCCAACGACACGTTCGGCGGCGGCTTCATCTACGGCATGGCAAACGACATTCTGGATGTCGGTTTCGTAACGGGGCTGGACTACAAAGATCCCACGACCGATCCGCACAACATTTTTCAACTCTTCAAAACCCAACCGGCGGTGCGCGCTTTGCTGGAAGGCGCAAAGCTCATCCGCTACGGAGCGAAAGCCATTCCGGAGGGCGGCCTGCATGCGATGCCGCGGTTGTATGGGGACGGTCTGCTGATCGTTGGCGATTCCGGCGGCTTCTTGAACGGCATGCGCCTCAAGGGCATTCATTTGGCGATGAAGTCGGGCATGCTCGCAGCCGAGACGGCGTTCGAGGCCCTGCAAGCCGGCGAGGTCAGCAGCGAACGGCTAAGCGCGATGCAGACGAAGTTCGAGGCATCCTGGGCGTACAAAGAGCTGCGCAGCGCACGGAACTTTCACCAGGGCTTCCACGGCGGCCTAATTAACGGCATGCTCAATACGGGCCTCGGTATGTTTAGCGGCGGGCGCGGCTTCGGCGTCTCCGAACGGCTCGCCGGAATACCCGGCTACGAGCGCATGCAAAAGCGCGGCTACAAGCCGAAGGAATCCGCGCGCGCGGTTATCGACAACGTTGTGACGTTCGATAAACTCACCGACGTCTACAACAGCGGCACGATGCACGAAGAGGATCAGCCGTGCCATCTGCACGTGGCCGACACGAACATCTGCCGCGACCGCTGCACGGTAGAATACGGCAATCCGTGCGAGTATTTCTGTCCGGCTAAAGTCTACGAACCGCACTTTGAAAAAGGCGACGGCGGCGCGGTATCGGGGCAGCTCACCATCAACTTCACTAATTGCGTGCACTGCAAGACGTGCGATATCGCCGACCCGTATCAAATCATCACGTGGGTTCCGCCGCAGGGCGGCGAGGGTCCCGTTTACACAGGCATGTAGCGTCGTGAATGTTTACGTGAACGGCGAGGAACGCACGATAGCGGACGGCCTTTCCATCGCTAGGCTGCTGCGCGAACTGGCCGCGCCCGAGCGCGGCGTTGCGGTCGCAAAAAACGGCCGGGTCGTGCGCCGCGCCGAATTCGAAAACGAGCTCGTGACAGAGGGCGATCGCATCGAGATCATCAAAGCCGTGGCCGGAGGATAACGTGTCGCTACGAATCGGAACATACGAGTTGAACTCCCGGCTCATCGTGGGCACGGGCAAGTACCCCTCGGTCGAAATCATGCAGCAAGCGCACAAGGCCAGCGGCGCGCACATGGTAACCGTTGCTATCCGGCGCATCAATTTGGATCAGGAGAGCGGTAAGACGCTGCTCGATTACATCGACCGTTCGCGTTATCTTGTGCTCCCCAATACGGCCGGATGCTACAGCGCAAAAGAAGCCGTGCTCACGGCAAACTTGGCGCGCGAACTGCTTGAGACGGATCTGATCAAACTCGAAGTCATCGGCGATCCGCAAACGCTGTATCCGGACACGCGGGAAACGCTCGTTGCCGCACAGCAGCTCGTGGCGGACGGCTTTACCGTTTTGCCATACATCGCCGACGATCCGGTCGCTTGCAAGCAACTTGAAGAAATCGGCTGTGCAGCCGTCATGCCGTTGGCCGCGCCCATCGGCAGCGGGCTTGGTGTCTGCAATCCCTACTCGATCCGGATCATCAAAGAGCGTTCGGGCATTCCCGTGATCGTGGACGCGGGCGTCGGGACGGCGAGCGATGCCGCGGTTGCCATGGAACTCGGCGTGGATGCCGTGCTGATGAACACCGGCATTGCCACGGCGAACGATCCGGTGCAGATGGCGCAAGCCATGAACTTTGCCGTGCAGGCCGGACGGCTTGCCTATCTTTCCGGACGGATGGAGAAGCGTTTATATGCTAATGCTTCCAGCCCGCTGCAGAACCTGATCGCGGTGGAGTAGCGACATGAGCGTGGAAGAACTGGAACGCTGGCGTACGAGCGGAAGAGATTTTGTTCTCCTGGACGTGCGCGAACCTTCCGAACTCAAAGCGGCGAGCATCCCGGGTGCGCTGCACATTCCCATGCAGCAGCTTCCGCAGCGGCTGGCGGAGCTCGACCCGCAGCGCGAGGTGGCCGTCCTGTGCCATCACGGTGGACGCAGCGAATATGCGGTAAAGTTTCTTCAGGCCCAAGGGTTCACGAACGCGCATAACATCGAGGGCGGAATAGACGCCTACGCGCGCTGCATCGACGCATCGGTGGGGTTGTATTAGCGCCGGGTAGCGCGGACGAACCAATGCACCGCGCCGTGCAGCGGCTGCGAATGCGCCCACGAGCCGGCGAGGTCATCCACTGCAGGTTCGGTGAGGTCCTCGATGTTAAAATCGGCATCGAGGAGTTCGTGCACGCCGGCACGATCGAAGTACGTGTGAGGCACGCCGCGCTCATCGCCATCCTGCGGAGCAAACGTCTGCGCGCCAAGACGCCGTCCCTTCCCGAAGCGTGCGTCGCGCTTTGAGCCCAGCGTTGCATAGAAGACGGCTCCCGGCACAAGGGCACCGGCGGCGCGGCGGATACGCGTGGCGATCTGCGCGGGGTCGCCGTGCAGCAGACCATGGGTGCTTAGAAATCCATCGTACACTTGGGAGTTCTGGGCATCGGCATCCGTCGCATCGTCCGGAATTGACGTAACGGCCAATCCGGCGGCGCGTAGTGCAACCGTATTCCGCCCGCGGCCGCCGCCCAGTTCGAACACCCGCGCACCTGGATGGAGGCGCGCTATCAAGAGCTCGGCCAAGGGGTGGGGCCGGAGCTTTTCCCCCTCCGGCGAAGAATCGAGCATGCGTTCGCTGCCTCTGATTATTGTGGTCGGCGCTAATGACCTTGCGCTGCGTGTCTGTGAGGAGCTGTGTGCGACGCAGGGGCATCAAGTCATGCTCATGTGGCATACCGGAGAGCATCTCGGGGACCGCGTGCGTACTCTGGGTGCGGCGTTCGTCGCGGCATCCCCCAACGACTATGCGGCTTTGGAAGACGCCGGCATTCGCGAAGCGGCGTGCATCATGCCGGTCAGTGACGACGATCGCTTAAATCTGCAGGTAGCGCTCAAGGCGCGCGATCTGAATCCGCAGATACGCGTCGTGCTGCGGCAGTTCAACCGCGCGCTGGGACGCAAGATCGAGCAGAACCTCAAGGGCTGTTCCGCAATCTCGCCCGCAACGCACGCGGCCGCAACGTTTGCCGCCGCAGCGGTCGATCCGGACACGCTGTATGCTTTGCAATTTCCGCTTGCCGACGGGCCGCTCGTAGGCTTTAGCGAGCGGCGTGCGCGCGACTTCGGTTTGGCCGGCATCACCGTGGGAGCGGCGGAGGAACGGCTCGCCGTGCGGATTGCCTCGGTGAATGCCAACGTGCGCCCGGCCTCGGACCTGGAAATCCGCGGCGATGACGTTGTGGTAGCGTGCGGACCGGTGAAATCGCTGCACGCCGCGCGCGGTGCGCGCAGCGAACCGCGCGGGCCGCGCGCGCGCCGCCGGACCTCGGTTCGCGAAGCGATCCGCACTGCAGCGCGCTTGGAGCCGCTGCTTCTCTATACGTTCGGTTTCGGAACGCTGCTCTATTTCGTGGCGGTGCTGTACTTCATGGTCGACTTGCACATCACGTTCGTGGAGTCGCTCTACTTCGTTGCCGCTACCATGTTCACGGTCGGCTACGGCGACATCACCCCCTATACGCGGCACGCGGGTTGGTTTGCGTTTATCGTCGCTATCGGTGTTATGGGCATGGGCGTGGCAATCGGCGGCGTCTTCATCGCAACGATGAGCTCGGTTCTGAACCGCGCGCAAGAGACGGCGCTCCGGGGCTTGCGCCAAATACACGAAGACAATCACATCGTCGTATGCGGGGCCGGCAACGTCGGTACGCGCGTTATCGAATTTTTGCTGGAACTGCAAGTGCCGGTGGTCGTCATCGAACCGCGCCCCAATGCCTCGATCCTGGAGCTGGCGCGCAGCCGGAAGTTGAATTTGCTGGCGTCGGACGCCACCGATGACGACACGCTGGCGTTCTGTAACCTTGGCCGGGCGCACAGTCTTGTGGCCGCCACCGATAGCGACACCGCTAATCTGGAGGCCGCGCTGGGAGCGCTTGCGTACAACCCGAAGCTTCCCGTGGTATTGCGCATCGGCGATGTCGAGTTCGCGCGCTCGATCGCCCGGAACTTTTCGATCGCCAAGTCGTTTGCCACCAGCGATCTGACGGCACCGGTTATCGCCGGACTCTCGCGCTTCCCGGCAAGCCGCGGCCGGGTTGCATTTTCGGGCGAAACGTTCAATATCGGGGAGCGCAGGTCGGAGATGTACATTCCGCGCGCGGAGGGTGGGATACCGCTGTTCGTCGGACGGGAAGGAGAGCTCGTCCCGATCCACGACTTTGATGAGATGAAGCCGGGAGACCGGCTTCTGGATATCGTGCCGCTCTCGCAATTTAGGTCCTCTGAAAGGAGCACTCGTGCTGACTGAAGGCGAAAAAATGCCGCGCATCACGGTTCTCGACGACACCGGAAAAACGGTGAATACCGGCGACTACGCCGGGAAGACGCTCGTCTTGTGGTTTTATCCCAAAGACGACACGCCTGGTTGAACGAGCGAAGCGTCCCAGTTTGGTGACGCCTTACCCCGCTTCGAGGGCAAGAACGCTCAAATCGTCGGCGTGAGCAAAGACTCCGTCGAATCGCATCAGAAGTTCAGGCAGAAATACGGAATTCAATTTCCGCTGCTAAGCGATGTGGATTCCAAACTGTATGAAGCGTTCGGCGTGAGCGGGCGCACGACGTTTCTGATCGATCCGCAGGGAAAGATCCTCAAGGTTTGGCCCAAGGTGAGCGTTGCCGGGCACGCCGAGGACGTTTATGCCTCGTTAGGGGGATAGTCCGTCAAGCGCCTCAAGCGACGATGAAAAACCCCTGGCGGCAAAGGACTCGCCCTGCAAGGCTGTGGCTACCGGCTCGGCATCGCCTTTCCGGCGGATAGTTGTGTCCGATTCGATGCCGTCTTTGGGACGGTAGCCAAGTGCCCGGGCACGTTCGATCTCCCAGAAACGCGCTGCGTTCTCGGATATCGCATAGAGGGTCGCGAAGGTTAGCCCCGCATGGTCAAGGGAGATTTCAATCAACTGAGCCAGATCCCGCGGGCTTATCCAAATCGATCGATCGATCTCGTATTCGGGCTCTTCGCTAACGTGCCCGATGCGCAGGCACATCACTTGCAATCCAAACTTGTCGGCATAATAGCGGCCCAGCGCTTCAGCGCACGTTTTGCTGACACCGTAAAGCGAATCGGGGCGCACGGGCGCGGACTCATCGATCGATACAGCGCGCGGGTAAAAACCGGTAACGTGCCCGCTGCTCGCTAGGATGATGCGCGTAACACCTTCAAGGCGCGCTGCCTCCAGCACGTTGTACGTTCCGCGGACATTCGCATCCAGAATGCGATCGAACGACGACTCCTTCGAGACGGCCCCCAAGTGTACGACCGCGCGCGCTCCGCGGAACGCGCGGCGCAATTGATTCACGCTTTTCAGATCCGCGCGCGCGAATGATTCTCCGGGTTGCACGTCCCGCAGGCGCGCCCGGTCGGTCAGGCGCAAAGAATACCGCTCGCGTAGGAGCGGGCGAAGCATCGAACAAACGCCGCCGGCAGCCCCGGTAACCGCGATGGCCGTTGGGGGCCGGACGCCGGCGCGTTTCTTTCCCAGCATTTCGCGCCCAATCTGCAGCAGACGCAGAAGATCGCTGCGGCGCGGAACCCAGACGCTGCGCGGCACCGACTCCCGTCGCGCGGCAGAAGATCCACGTATTCGTGAGTGCGCCGACGACATACGTCACGCTGGACGCGATTGCCGCTCCCGCCAGGCCGAACCGCGGAACCAAAATGAAACACGCGATGGTCTGCGCGCCGATCATAATGAGGTTCAAGACCGTAACGAACACCGGACGCCCGAGTTGGAAGATGAAGAACGAAGCGAACGTTCCCGCACTGCAGAAGGCAATGATTCCGGGCAGCAGCAGCCGTAGCGGAAGGGCAGCGCCGTCGAAGCGGCTGCCGTAGACGAGATGGACCAAGGCCGGGGCAAAGAGGGCGAGCGGGATGGCGCAGGTCACGCAAAGAGCGAAGCCCACCCGCACGACGTGTGCGGTGATCTCCGCCGCGCGCGCTTTGTCGGCCACGCCCAGTTCGCGGCCGATCGCAGTATTGATCGGGCGCGCGATCATAAAGAGCATCTCGCCGATGCTTACCGCAATCGAATAGATGCCGAAGATCGGCAGGCCGAGCAGCGCGATCAGAATCAACGAGTCGATGCGGTAGTTGAGCAGCCCTAAGCCAGCGTTTAATCCCGATTGGCCGCCGGTCCGCAAGAGATCCCGCACGTGCAGACCCAGTTCGCGCCGGTGCAGGCGTCCGCCGTCACGGATCATATCGATGACGATAATCGCGGCGAATACATAGAGCGCGGCCAGCCATATACCCAGCACGCCCTGCACGCCGCCGTGAAAGACGGTAACCGCCGCCGTTCCGGCCAGAGTGAAGAAGGCTAGCGCAATCGACTGCACGTTAAACGTGCGCACGCGCTCGATGGCAACATAGTAACTTTGCTGCCATGAAAGAACGATTGAGGGCGGGATCGCGAGCGCCAAGGCCAGCGCGGCAAACGACCAGCCGCGAAGCAGCGCGTATGCCGCGCAGCCCGCAAGACAGAGCGCGGCGGTCAGAAAAAACGTAAGGGTTAACGCCGGGAAGATCTGGCCGATCGTCCGCCGTTCTTTGGTCATCAGGTAGGTTAGCGCGGCACCCGCGCCGCCGGTAATTGCAATCGGAAGCGCAACCATCGTTTGCACGCCGCTAGCGATGCCTTTGCCGCCGGGTCCCAGTGTACGCGCGATCAGAATGCCCGTAGCGATGCTGAGTGCCGAGATAATAAGGCGCGCGCCGAACGTTTCAACGGCTTTCATGCCGGCCGAGGCACCGAAACTGCGCCCGCTCATTGCCGCGCGATCGCCCCGGTTGCGGCCAGCGCCATGCCCGCCAGAATGCGCCCGCTCAGCACGCGCATCCGGTTAGCCGGCGTAATTGCGGTTCCGTCGTTACTGCGAACCGGCGGGAGCGCAAGCGCCATAGCCGGCCCGCGAAGCCGTCGGCCGTTTGCAAACCACGCGTCGGCGAGCTGCATGCGGCCGCGGAACGGGCGACCGAGTTCTTCGCGCGCAAACGCCCACTGCGCGTACGCTCGCACGCCATCGTCAATTCGTAACTCGATGCCAACAAGAGAACAAGCGGCGTAAAGAACGGCCTGCACCGGTATGCGTTGGATGGTTTCCGCTTGCGTGATCTGCGCGAGCGTAGCGGCGAGATCGGGCCGGCGCCGGAGAATCAGTGCAACTTGCACCGCGTCACCGAACCGGTAAATGCCCGTGCCGTGCAGCAAAAGGTGCAGCGCGGCCCCCAGATCGTTCAGCCGCATTGCCGGATCTCCGGGGGCGTCAATCGGCTCGCGGTAGCAAACCAGCTCCGGCCAGCCCGTCGCCAGCGAGAAATAGCCGGGCGGGCCGAGTGCGACGTGCAATTCGAGCGGCTTAGGGAAACGCGGAGTGACCAGCGGAGCAAGATGGTGATGATACCTGCGGTACCCGCGCGCCAGTCCGGGTGACGCGTAGACGTAACCTTCGGTGCTCAGAGCGCGCACGGCCCGATCGGCTTCTTCGCGCTGCACCAAGACGTCCAGATCGAAAATCTGCGAACGCTCGGCGAGTTTTTCGCCGGCATACAGCCGCGCCGCGCTCTTGAGCAGAATATGCTCGATGCCTGCGGCATTGAGCGAGCGCACGACGCCGCCGATCTGCAAGCGCGTCGTGACGGCATCCAATGAAAATGTCGCGGCATACTTTTGCAGCATCCCACGCAAGGCGGTGAACTCGGGCTCGCGCAAACGGTGCTGTACGAACGTTTCAAACAACACTGCGGCGCACTTATGCCGGACCGCTTGTCCATAGATCTTTTCCGCGGGCGCCGATCGAAGGGCGGCGCGTATCGCTGACGGATCGTCCTGGATAAAACCTGCGATTACGCGCGTCAGCGCAAGAAAACTTTGCATCTACGCGGTTCGCCCTAGGTGAATCTCGTTAACGCGCCCCGCGAATGCTGCTTCGGGGCCCTCCAGATCGTGCCGTCCAGCGAAACCCACGCATGGCCGCGCAGGCGCTCAGCCGGATCGTCGCGGCGCTCCACGCCTAAATGCAGCCGCAGCCGCTCCGATTCGGTATCCAAGTACCGGTACAGCGTCATCGCACGTATATAGCACGTGTTGTGCCGCCCGAAAAAGCGCAGCAGCCAAAAAGCGCGCATGTGGCCGATTGTGATGCGGTCTGATCGCGGGGTTCCGGAGCGCCGCACGCTCCTGGACGAACCGCGTTAAGTCCGTGCGGGCCATGCGCCGCGGAGCCGAGGCAATGAACCAGCCGATGCTAAAGAAAAGCGGAAGGTTCCTCGGATGGCCGATGAGCCGTAAGAAACTGCGCAGCATCTTCATCCCGGCCACCGCCTGCGTTCGCGCGCGCTGTAGTACGCGCAGATAAAGCCCGCTTGCTGCGCGGCGGCGCGCAAGAACCATCCGCGCCGCAGGAGCGCCGCATCGCCGTCTGCGGGAAGAGCGGCTTGAGCGGCTTTTGCGATGACGTCGCCGGCCGCGCGGACTTGATGAAGAAGGTTCCATTGCAGCTCGCGCCGGTGCGCCAAGACGAACTGCGCGTACCCCACACCATAGAAAAATTGCTGGCGCCAGTAGCCGCGCCACGTCGAGCGGTGACGATGCATGACCAGTGCGCGGGGCTCGTAGGCAAACGTTCCGGTGTGCTTGGCGAGCAAGCGCGTGTGCAAGTCGCAAGCATCGTAGGTTGCAAAGCGCGTGTCGAAGCCGCCCACGCTTTGCACCGATGCGCGCCGGTACAGAGCGTTACTCGTCGGCGCAAACGGAAACCGCGGATGCTGCAGCGAGCGGATGGGGTCCAAGCCCCCCATAAGGTCGACGAACCGCGCCGCCGGAGTGGTTGATTGGAACCCGACGGTCTTTCCCGCCGCGCCGATGCTGCCCGCTTCGCGCTCCGCGGCCGCTACCAGCGAGGCGAGCCAGTTGCGCGAGCAAACGCAATCGCTATCCGTAAAAGCGATCCACTCGCCGTTCGCGGCGGCGATTCCGGCGTTTCGAGCGGCCGGCGCTCCGCCGTTGCGCTGCGAGATTACCCGCACGCCGGCGTTGCGCGCTATCGCAGCGGATGCATCGGTCGAACCGTCGTCCACGACGATGACCTCGTACTGTGCGCTGCCGATAGTTTGGGAGGCCAGCGATTGCAAACAGGCACCCAGTGTGTCCGCCCCATTGTAAACAGGGATAACTACGGAGACTTTCATTGCGGGCTCCGCTTGGATTGAAGCGCGCGCATCCCGAAGCCGAACCAAAAATTGCGTGTCCAGAGCGACTGATACTTCAGAAATTCGGCGCGCCGCTCATCGATGAGTCCAAGCGCTGCTCCGATGCCGGCAAAGGGCGCCGTAAAGCGTGAGGCAAGAACGCCAAGCAGGCGCAGCGTTTTTGCAAAATCCCAGCAGACCTCGCCCGGATACATCCGGTACAAGTCGGCGACGCCGGCGCCATAGCTTCGCGCTTGGCGGCGCAGCGCGGGACCGTCCGCACGCGCGTGATGGTAAAGCACCGCGCCGGCGCAGTACACGATCGTCGTCGCATACGCGCGCAGCAACCGGTACGAAAAATCCACATCCTCGCCCGTGATAAGTGGCTCGGTTCCAACCCCCGACTGCACGGGCAGCGCTTGTCCGCACCGCTAGATTCAGCGAAGGCGCGAACGGAAAGGGGTCGCGCGCGGCGGCCAGCGCGGCATCGTACAATCCCACTGCCTGCACGTAACGCTCGGCTCCGCTTTTTGGGGGATAGCATAACGTGTTGCCCGCAGTTAGAATAACGTTGGGATCTGCGAACGGCTTGACAATCTCGCCCAGCCAACGCCGGCTGGGAACAGTGTCGGCATCCAGGTGCGCTACGACCTCACCGCCGGCATGGCTCAGGCCGCAGTTCCTTGCAGCGGCCGGACCGCGGACGGCTTCGTGCAACACCGTTGCACCGAACTGCTCCGCTACTGCCACCGTTCCATCGGTCGAGCCGTTATCGACGACGATTAGTTCGAACTCCGGAGTTCCGGCCTGGGCGCGCAGCGCGTTCAGCGTCTGCCCAAGCGTTTTTTCGGCGTTGAATGCCGGAATGACGATGCTGACCTTCACCGCAGAGCGGCCTCAAACTGCGAAAGCCACGAAGGTTGTGCATAGGCGTCGTGACCGACTTCGATTTGCACGCCCTTGAGTTGCATGCTCCCCACAACCGTTTGCGAGAGAATCCATTGCGCGGTTTCGCGCTCCGCCGGCAACACGATTTGCCGCAGCATTGTGGAGGAACGCTCGGCGGCCGTCAACGGCGAGCTTCGGATGGTGCCGCATTCAGCGCTGCGGCTCACACTGACGACGTGCGTCGGGCGGGCGCTGAAAACCGCCGCTCCCGGGCGCACGCTGTCCAAGCGGACCCGCCGTTTGGGCGTCCACGCGGAGTAGCGCGGAAGTGAGGCGAGATCGCCCAGGTCAAACCAGCGGCCGGTCTGCGGATCGAGATTGAACGTTTCCAGCAACGAACGCAGGACGGGTGCGCCGCCTTCCATGCGCAGCAGCAGTTTGTCATCGCCCAGCGTGGACCAGCCGTTCAAAACCAAGGCCGTGGTCAGTGTGCTTTTGCCGCCGCCCGATGCCGCGCAAAGGATCGCGCAAAGGCCGTCTTTGACGACCGCACCGGCGTGTATTGGCACGTAACCCTCGGCTCGCCAACCGACGGTGCAAATCAACGAGAACAGGTCCTCCATGTCGCCGATCTGCGGTTCGTCAAAGTGCGTGTCTTCGGGGACGCAGATCGTCCACTCGTCCGCGCGCTCGCCGATGAGTCCGCGCGCGAGGAAGCCGTACTGCGTATCGGCAATGTATCGCGCGCCGGCACGATCCACCGTCATATGCGCGCAGGCAAGGAAATCTCCGTGGGCGCGGATGTTTTGCGTTTCGCGCCGCATGCCGATGCGAACGGCGCGCGTGGGTTCGTCCCAGCGGCCGCTGTACAGGTCCAAGAAACTCTGCGAAACAGCGGCCAGGGCGCCGTCGGGCGCCTCGACGCGGACATCGAGCGGACCGCATCGCCCCGCAGCGTTCTCAACCTGTGCGAGCACGGATCTACTCCGCTAGCGGAATGCTGGGATCGAACGCGCTCGTCACGACGCTCTGGAGCGGCTCCGCCTGCCGTACGATCTCGGGCTTTTGCCAAACGCCTGCGTAAGCGGGCGGTGGCGCGCCGTCGTCGCTCTGCGCGGTCTCGACGAGATCCTCATCTAGAAGCTGCGCCATAAAATCGCGCACCTGACTAGGATCCTTGCAGCCCCATTCGGCGCACTGCGCGGAAATTCGTTCCAGCGAGCAACTGCCGGTTTCGAACAGCTGGACGATCGCCCACCCGCTGGCATTGAGCGAGAAAAAATATTTGGTTTCCAAGTCCAGCAACACGGCCCCGTCCTCGATGACCGTGGCGACCAGCGTAGGTCGTAACGCGACCGCGGTAACGCCACGGCTGATATCGATTTGCATGTTAAAGCCTCCCCACAAGCAAGTATGGCAAGGCATGCCGGGGCGGCCTAGCGCGGGACGGGGAAGCGGACGGGGTACGAGAGTCCTACGGGGGGACGGGCAAGCGGCTAATTCTCGGTCTGGGCAGCTCCTCTGGGGAGCGAGAATTGGATAAGCGAGCGGACCGGGGCCAGACCCCGGCTTACGACCGCGCAGGCCGTTACACGCAGGTTAAGTTCTTCTAAGCGCGATTTGGCAGCGAGCAGCTCGCGTCCGGTGGTCACCACATCTTCCACCAGCAAGACGCGCTGGCCGGGATCGTACGCACCCTCGACGTACTCGCCGGGAAATGCGCCGAATCCCTTGGGCTGTTTGCGCACAGCGATCATCGAGATACCGCTGAGCTGCGAAACCGCGGTGGCAATGATAACGCCGCCCAGCTCCGTGCCCGCGATCAGATCGGGGCTAACCTCCGAGATGATCGGCACGAACAGACGTGCGATGCGCCGCAGGACGTGCGGATCGGAAAAAAGGCGGAACTTGTCGATGTAATAGTCGCTGCGCGCACCGCCCGAGAGCACGTAATCGCCGCGCGTGAGTGCTCGCTCTACGATCACCTTGCGCAGCCAGGTGAGATCTTGGACGCGCCCGATCGGATCGGACGGAGATCCTAAATACTCCATTGCCAGGCGTTCCACGACTCGATGACTGGATTCGGTGCGAACCCTTTGAAGTTCTCGCTGATGGGCTCCATGGTGCGCAGGTCGTAGAAGAAGATCTCCGGCACATCGCGCGCCATCAAATCCTGGATCTCGAAATAGGCCTTTTTGCGCGTCGGGATGTCGTAGTTTTCAAGCGCAGTTTTTTGCGCTGCGTCCATTTCGGCGCTGCAGTAGCGAGAATAATTGTAACCTGCCGGCGCAACGTTGGCGCAGGTGAACTGGGAGGAGTCATCGGGATCGATGCCTGCGTACCATCCTGCCAGCGCGAGGTCGAACTTGCCGCCCTGCAGGATGCCGCCTTCCCCGACGGGCGCAAACAACACGTCGCCGTCGTAGTACTTGATCTGCACGTCGATCCCGGCTTGGCGAAGCATCGCCTGCACCTCGACGGTGTTTTTGCGCCGCGTGACGTTACTGTTGTTGCTGACCATAACCAGCGTCAGGGGTTCACCGCCCTTGGTCATGATGCCGCCCGCTCCGGGCGTCCAACCGGCTTGCGCAAGCAGTTGGCGCGCCATTTGGACGTTGTGCGGATACGTCGGCGTCACGTTCGGGTTGTAGGACCACATGAACTGCGGCATGTCCTCGGTTGCGATTGGCTGAGTACCGTAGGTAAGCGTTTGAACCAGACGCTGCTTGTCGATTGCGTACGCGATTGCTTGCCGCACGCGGACGTCTTGCAGATAGGGCCGCTGCACGTTGAGCTGCACGTCTTCGTACCCGTTCACGTCCACGAAGGCCAGTTTGATGCCCGGAATGTTTTTGACGGATGGATAATTCGAGATCGAAGCCTGGAACATGAAGTCGATGTCGTGGGTGCGCAGCATGTTAACCGTCGTTTGTTCGTTGGGAACGATGCGCAAATACGATCTGCCGCAGGCCCGGCTTGCCCAGAAAGAAATCGTCGTTGGCCGCTAGTTCGATGTGGTCGCCGTGTACCCAGCGCACGAACTTGAACGGCCCATCGCTTACGTTCGGATTGGCGTTGAACGGTATCTGGTTAATATCGGAATACTTTGCCATCGCGTGCGCCGGTGCAACCGAGTACGGCTGGTCGCTGTCCGCGAAGAACGAGTTGACGAAGGGTGAGAATTTCTCTCTGAGATGGACCACGACGGTGTAGTCGTCGGGTGTCTGCAGCGAGGTAACATAATCGTAACCGTGGCGCGAAATCACATTATTGCGCGAATTCATAATGGCTTCATAGGACCACTTCACGTCTTTGCTGGTAACTGCAACGCCGTCGGTCCACTTTACGTCATGCCGCAGGTGATAGGTGACGGTGAGCCCGTCTTTGCTGATGCCTTTGTTTTCCAGCGAGGGAACCGCGGTAGCGAGCATCGGTACCGTGCCGCCTTTGTTGTCTGCCGAGACCAGCGGTTCGAACATCAGGCGGGCAATGAATCCGTCCGTCGTATTGGAGTTCAACAGCGGGTTGAGATTCTTGACATCTTGCTGAATGGCGATGCGGAGCGTTCCCGAGCCGCCCGTTGCCGTACCGGAAACAGTAGTGCTGTTTTGTTGGGTGCAGCCGGCGAGCAGCCCCCCAAAAACGGCGAGCGCAACGAGCGGTCTAAACAACGGTGACCTCCACATCTTCGAGAGTGAGAGATTGAGCGCTTCTCGCTTTTCGCTAACCTCCGGCGGCGGCCTTCGGACCGGTCCACTTGCCCGGCACGGCGTCGAACCGTTCGTGCCGCCACGAATAGGTGCCAAGGCCATGCGTTGCCGTTCGCAGTTCGGTGATATAACGCGCGAGTTCCACCTGCGGAACGTCGGCCTCTACCACATCGTGTCCGGCCTTTTCCGCCGGATTCATGCCTAATATCTGCCCGCGCTTACCCGGTCAGCTGTTGAATGACGCTCGAGGTATAGTGCGAGGGCACGGTGACGGCGACCCGGACGATGGGTTCAAGAACGACCGGATTGCACTTGGGCAGGGCGTCCCGAACCCCCATACCGGCGGCCGTCTTGAACGATTGTTCGCTCGAGTCCACATCGTGATAGGCGCCGTCGAACAATGTGACGTGGATGTCCGTGACGGGGTAGCCGCCCAGTGGACCGTGGGCGAGTGTTTCGCGAACGCCCTTTTCAACGGCCGGTATAAACTGACGCGGCACGACGCCGCCGACGATTTTTTCTTCGAACGTCACGCCGTTGCCGCGATCGCGCGGCGCAAAGCGCAGCCACACGTCGCCGAATTGGCCGTGACCGCCGGTTTGGTGCTTGTACCGCGAGTGCACTTCCGTTCCCGACGTGATCGTTTCTTGGTACGGATCATCGGCGGCGAGGTCATGACCTCGACTTTGAATTTGCGGGTTAGACGTTCCACGGCGATACCGACGTGCTGCTCGCCGCTGCCAAGGAGCAGCAGCTCGTTGGTGATCGCGGCGCGCTCCAAGCGAAGGGCCGGGTCTTCGTCCACAATGCGCGAGAGCATCTGCGAGATCTTCGCCTCGTCCATGCGTTCTTTGGGCTTGATCGCAACGCCGAAAACAGGTTCACCCGCCGGTATGCGCGGCAAAAGGATTTTGTGGCCGTTCTCCGTGAGCACATCGCCCGTTGCGACGATTCCATGCGCGCAATGGCAACGATACTTCCGGGACCCGCTTGCTGCAACGCTTCCTGCTTCTTTCCTTGCAAGCGGTATAGGCCGCCGGAACGAACCTTCTCGCCGTTCTTTGCGATGTTCGTGAGGGTTGCGTCGGACTTGAGCGTTCCGGTCAGCACGCGCACGACCGAGAGTTTCCCGGATTGCGGATGGATGATCGTCTTAATGACATGCGCCACGACCGGCCCATCGGCCTTCGCTTCTATCTTGCGGCCCTCGGCGTCGACTTGTGCGCAATCTTCCGGAGAGGGGAACCATTTTTCCATTGCTTGGACGAGCGGAACGACGCCGTAGCCGAGCAAACCGGCTGAAACCAACACGGGAATGATTTGATCGTGCGAACACTCCTCGCACAGATCTTTCTGCACTTCGTCTTGCGGCGGCTCCACGCCCTCGAGTAACTCTTCCATGAGGTGATCGTCGAAATCGGCGATGGCCTCCAGCAGATTTCCGCGCGAGACCTCCACCTGTTCGAGCAGATCGTCGGGAACGTCCACCGGCATGACCTTGCTGCCGTCGTAATGAAATGCCTGACGGGTTGCCAAGTCCACGAAACCTTTGAAATTCTCGCCGCTCCCGATCGGCCATTGCTCCGCAACGACGTGCCGCCCGTACGAGCTTTGAAGCGCGTCGAGCGTCGCGTTGAAATCGGCGCCCGCGCGATCCATCTTGTTCACCAGAAAAAGATGCGGCATCTTGCGCGATTCCAGGTACTCCAGCAGCATCGTGGTTTGCGGAACGCGAGAGGGGTCGGCTTCGATTACGACCACCGCCGCATCGCAGCCCGCGAGCGCGAGCTTGGTCTCTTCGAAAAAGTCCACGAATCCGGGGCAGTCGACCAGTGTGAGATCGACCTCCGCTTGACCCGATCCGGTTGAAGGGCAGTGCGCGAATCCGACCGTCGTGGACTGCGCGTGATTGATGCATTCGGGCTCGTGGTCGGTAGTGGTCGTGCCGTCCGTGACGGTGCCCTTGCGTGCGATGGCACCGCAATGCGCGAGGATGGCTTCGACCAGCGTGGTCTTTCCGGCGTGGTGCGAGCCGACAATGCCAATGTTGCGTACGCGAGATACATCAGGCGCCATACCAGAGACTCCTTACCGGCGTTTTGAAGTAGTTTTCTTCGTTACCGTCCGTTTTGCGGGCGCTTTTTTTACGGGTGCTTTTTTGGAAACGGGCGCCGATTTTTTCACCGGCGCGGTTTTCTTTATGGGCGCCGCTTTTTTCGCCGGCGGGGCCGCTTTCTTCGCGGGTGCGGCTTTTTTGGGCGCCGGCTTGAGGGCGGGTTTTGCAGCCGCTTTGAGCGCCGGCTTCGCGGCGGGTTTCACGGCTTTGGCCGCAACCTTCGGCGCGCTTTTGGCAGTTTGTCTTGGGCGCGGGTTTGGCAACCGATTTAGCCGCCGGCTTTGCAGCCGGTTTGGGGACGGGTTTTGCTTTAACTGCAAGGCTCTTGGGCGCGGCTTTTGCTTTGAGCGGCACCTTGACTTTAGCTTCGGCTTTGACTTTAGCGTCGGCTTTGACTTTAACTTTGGGCTCGGGTTTGGATTTGGGCTCGGCCTTTGGTTTTGGAACCCTGGGTACCTTAACGGGCTTTGGTTTGACGACCCGCGCGGCGCTCGCGGCGCGCCGCCGGGTTGCATCGCGTGCGGCTTTTGCCGAACTAGCGACTTCGCGTTCCTGTGCCTCGTCGCGTTCGGGCAATCCAAGCTCGGCGCGGCTAAACCCGCTGATGCTGCTGCCGGGCTGCGGCTGCGGCTCCTGCGACTTCACTTTTTGCAGATGCTCTTTGGTTGCGCGCAGCGCAACGCGCGCGAGACGCCCGGCAACCGGGAAGACGATCTCGTTGATCTTCGCCTCGTCGAGCATGCGCAGGATCTCGGCAAAACCGGCGCCTTGATCTTTCGGACTATGCGCGTCGGATGCGATGGCGATGCCGACGTCCTTTGCTTTTGCCTTTTTCATGAGGCGCAGGATCGCGGCGCGGTAGTGCTCTTTGTCTTCGGGCGGATGATCGCGATACAAGAATCTCGTGTTAATCTCAATGGCCATGCCGCGCGCCGCGCACGCTTCCAGCAGGCGGTCTTCGTGGCGTTCGAGTTTGGTCTGCTCGGGCCAATGACCGAAGGTCGCCGGGACGTAGAAATGCGCAACGATCTGGCCCGGCAGCTTCTCGATGTCGTCGATCAGCTTGGCCATGTAGAGTTCCCACACGCGGTCGGTTCCCACGACGTCGTGCAAATCTTTGAACTCCGGATTATCGAATGCCCACTGATAATCGGCGCCCTTCTCGGGATGGTCGATCGTTAAGAAATGGACGGAGCGAATCATGCCGTCGGGACGCATGGCATCCACGATGTTCTGGGCGTCGGGTCTGGCGCGCGGATCGTTGTCGAGTTCCGCGCCGATCGCGAAACGCATTCCGCGCCGCAGCCCTTGCGAGACGACGGCCGCGTGCGTAACATCGACGCCGGCCGTCTCCGCCGCGCCGTACAGATCGCCGGCTTCGGCAAGTTTAAGCGCGCGCCGGACGGTGTGCACCGCTCCGGGATCTTCGAACGTCAGGTAGTTGATGTGATCGCTGACCATCATGAAACGCGGCGAGCCGCGTCTGCATGCGTGATAGAACCACAAGAACAGCATGCGCGGCGAATAGGCAATAGGCCGCTCCTCCGCAAAAGGTTTGTGTTCGCCTTTTGCGTGGCCGTGCACGTCGGGGATGGCAGGCAGTCGGGGATCGCTCAGCGTTCTACTTCCTTTACTCCGCGCGGATCCACACTTGCGGTCCCTTTGCCGCGCGCGTCTGGCCGCGCTCGGGCGCACGGTTCTCCATCCAAGGCACGACGGTTTCGATTAAAATTTCAAGGCCGCGCTTCATCAAATCAAGCGCCATGGACGGCGTCGTTTCCGCGCTCAATGCCGATGCCTGTGCGGGCAGGTACGGAAGGTGCACGAAACCGGCCACCAGCGGGGGAACGTTCATCTCTGCGATGCCGAGCAGTTCGTACAAGGCCTGATTGCAGATGTAGGTGCCGGCCGAATTGGAGACGTAGCCGGGAATGCCGGCCTGCGTCCAGGCGGCGATAATCTCGGCCAACGGCAGCGGCGAGAAACGCGCGTCGGGACCGCCGCGCAGGATGACGTCGTTGCGGCGCATCACGCCCACGTTGTCGGGTTGCGTAAAATCCAAGACGTTGACGGCCACGCGTTCCACAGCCATAGCCGTGCGTCCGGACGCCTGGCCCATACAGAGCACAAGGTCGGGCGCGAATTCATCAACTGCGCGCTGCAGCCGCTCGGCAATGTTGCGCGTTTCAACGGGAAACACGCGAACCGCCAGCGGACGGCCGGCAATGAGCCGCCCTTCCACGCTTCGAGCTACCAGTTCGCTCGGGTTGACTTTCTCGCCGCCGAACGGCTCGAACCCGGTAATAAGGACGTGTTTTGCCACCTTCTCAAAAGTTACGCGCCTGCTTGCGGAAACCTCCGGATAGCCCACACCGGCGCGGCGCCCTCGGGGAGTATCGCTTTAAACGAACATCCGCGCGCCATGCGGTCAATGGGGGCCCCATCGCTTGCGATGGGGCCGCGCGGCCAGGCGGAGCGCCTAAAGAACGAAGGTGCCGGGCTAAAGCCCGGCACCTCCGATCATCGATAAACTATTACTGTCTGTACTAACGACGACCACCTCCTTCGCCCGCTGTTTGCCCTCGTTTTTCTCTCTCTGAGGGTGGCCGCGGACTAACGTGCTGCCTCTCTTCGTGCCCGCCTATTCAATTCCCGGTGCCCCTTGCGCCCTTCTCGTAGCCCTCCATCTTTAACAGGCGGGCTTTCATCTCGATGCCGTAGCCGTAATTATGCAGTGCGCCGCTTGAGTCGACGACGCGGTGGCATGGGAAGAAGAGCGGAAGCGGATTGCGCGCCATCACCTGCCCGACGGCCCGCGCTGCGCGCGGCCGGCCGATCGTTTGCGCGACCCAAGCATAGGAGCGGACCTCACCCGGGGGAATCTGCGCCGCGGCTTTGAGCGCAGTTTGTTCGAACGGCGTCAGATCGCTGATGTCGACCTGCGTCTTCGTCAACGCGCCAGGTTTTGAAGAACCCTCGAAGAGCTGCGTGAGCCAAGCGGGCGCATCGCCCGTATTCACCGAGCGGCGCAAGCGCTGTTCGATCCGGTCGCGAACCGTTTCGAGGTCTTCACCACGATCCAACCCGATGAACGCGATCCGGTCTTTTTTGAAGCCGACGTACACGCGGCCTACGGGGGTCAAGAGCGAGGTCAGCGTGATCGGTTCGACGCGGTGCGGATGCTTGAGCGCTGCGATGTGCTGCACCACTTTTTTTGCCAAGTCGCACGAAGGCTCGGGCGGGGTCAGGCACGAGAGGCAGTAGGCGACGCCTTCGTACTCTTCGTAAAGGTCTTGGCAGGGCGGGCACGCGCGAAGATGCTCGTCGACAGAGGCGCGCAGCGATGGCATGCCGTCGCGTATCTCGATCCAGAGCGCTTCGACTTCACGGCATCGCATGAATGGCTGCTCCTCCGGCGGCGACGATCTTTCCGACTGTGGGCCCAGAATGCGGCGCAAGATGCGCACGGCACGATGCACGTGCGACTTTACGGTGCCGATCGGCTGATTGAGGATTTCGGCAATTTCAGGGTGACTTCGGCCCTCGATGAAACGCAAGGTTGCGGCGGCGCGCAGATGCATCGGCAACTGCAGCAGCGCACGCTCCACGAGCGCCATGTCGGCGTTCTGTTCGACGATTTTCTCGGGCCCCAGCGGCCCCTCGCGGGTCGATGCGCGCATGAGCGCATCGGGATCGGCCATCGCATCCAGCGCCACGTTCGCCGGGCGCTTGCTGCGCAGCCGGTTGCGGGTCACGTTCAGCGCAATCGTATACAGCCAGGGCTGCAAGCGCAGCTCCGAGCGCTGCTCCAGGCCCATCTTCCCGAGCGCGCGATAGGCGCGCACGAAGGCATCTTGCACGATCTCCTCGGCGTCCTCACGGTTGCCCGTCATGCGCAACGCAAAGCCGTACAGGCGGCGTTGGTATTCGTTGACGATAGCATCGAAGCGCTCGACAGACGGAATCGCGCTCGGCCGCAGGGGGCCGGACGGGTCTTTAGTCGCCTTCTTCGGGACCGACGGTGGCACGGTTTGCTCCCTGAACAGGAGTGGTGCGGCGAGCACGCTCATCACAGCGTCCAACACCGCCACACGGGCTGAGGGTTTCAAATAGCGTCTTTACATTCAATTTCCCTGGTACGGCGCAGGGCCCGGTTTCGGCTTACCGAACTCCCGGTCATGGAAGGCGTCTTGGGGTCCTCAACAGACTTTTGAAAACCGCTCGGTGCTGTGCGCACGAGCGGTTTTTTCGTGATGTGAGGTAAGGTGAATATGGAACTTGCGATCGAACCAAAGGAAGTCTCCTTCGATGCGTATACGATGTGCAGTTTTCTCCCCGCGCTCGACTCTTCGCGTGCTATACCTTTACTGCTCATCGGTTACCGTCATGCAGAAGATCCCTGGTTCGTTTGGCTCGTCCCCAAAGAGGGCCTCGCCGCATCCGAGTTAACAGGCGATCCCTACTACGCAAAGATCCTTGCCGATCCGCACACCTACTTCCTGAAAAAACTCAACAAATACATCGAAGAGAGCGGCTCGGTCAAACGCGGCATCGAGATGCTCATCGACTGCCACCAAAACCACCTCGCCTTCACCCCGCTCGTCTCTCTCTCCGAACGGCCTTTCGCTCATCCAATGCTCGTGGAACTTTTGGCGGCCGTGTAGCTCCGCTGCTCCGTGGCCGCCGGGGAGGGGCCGGGTTCACCCGGAAAAACGTGAGAAAACCGCCATCCGGGCGGTTTTCTCACGTTACTGCTTTTTCGGGAAAACAATTTTTGAATCGGCCATCCTGGCCGGCCCGAAAAAGCAGAAATTTTCCGCATGAACCCGGCCCCTCCCCGGCGCCCACGGAGCAAGCGCAGAAACGCGCCAACGGTTCGCGCGCCGTCGCGATCGAAATTTCGTTCCTCGTTCGTAAAATTGCAACGTCCGGAATCGCAGGGTTTAGTTTGCGCATTTGCGCGAGTGATCAAATTGGCGAGATCAAAACGAGCGTCAGGGGAGACGGTTGGGCTGATTGTGTTGCAGGACGTAGGGCGGAACGCGGGGAGGGGAAGTTCTTCGGGAAATTTCTGATTTTTTCGGGCCGGCCAGGATGGCCGTTTCAAAACTTTGTTCTCCCGAAAAAACAGCAAAGTAGGAAATTCTCAGGATGAGAATTTCCGAACGCTTTCCCGAAGAATTTCCCCTCCCCGCGTTCCGCCCGGACCCGTTAGTGCGAAGAAGCCTCGGAAGCCGGAGCGGGAGCACTTGAGGCTTTGATTGAGCGCTCGTAGACGATGGTGACGGGGGACTGTGGCCCGGTTGGCGCAACCTTCCGGTAATGGTTAACGTTTCATGTAATGCCAGCAAGAGCGCGGGGCCGCGCACCGCATAATATGCCGTGCCGCTCATGCGCATCGAGCCGGTAATCGACATGCCCGAGTGGTCGGGCAGCGGGCCGACCATCGGTCCGGTGGCGTCGAAATCGACCGCCAGCGCCGGACGCGCGTCGACTCGCGAAATGGAGCCTCTGGTTAAATGACCTTGCAGCGTGCCGCCGATCATCGGTGCCGGGAACGTGAACGGGACGTGGCCGCGCAAGTGGAGGAGCTCGCTCATCGTCGCATTGTCCAACATCACCGCGAACGGCTGGTTCAGGACGGTCAAGTAATCCGGGTCCTGATCGCTCTTGTCTTGCAGCTCGCCCGAAGCTGCTCATTATTTGTTCGAATGTGGCTTGAGCCGGAACCGAGCCCGCGGCGTCGCTGCGCGTGTACTGCACGCGTGCGACTAGGTGCGTTTGAACGCCGTCTTGGCGCACGGCCAGATTCTGGGTGCCCGAGTATGAAATGCTCGTCTGAAGGTCGGATTGACCGATCTGGTAACGGTCGTTCCCCGAGACCGCATAGCGCTGATCGGCCAGCGCCGGCAGCGAGAGCAGCAATACCGCAGGCTGAGGCCCAGCCCAGGGACTCGTGCGTGCTTACGGTAGATGGCGCGGCTCTCTTTCTAAGATGCGGTTGGGTCTTTGGGTTCTATTATCCCAGGAAATAGGGCTCGGCGAAACGTCCATTCGTACGCTTTTTGCATCTTCTTCGTTTCCAAGACTGCCGATAAGCTACATAAGGATGCAGATGAAGCGGACGAGCATGGGCTGGATCGAGCGATGAGGCTCACACGGATCATCGTCGCGGGAGCGCTGACGCTGCTATTCGGCGTTTCCCCGTTAGCGGCGGCGGCGGCACCTACGGCAGAGATGCCCGTCAGTCCGGCCCGCGTAACGGTAGCGTTGCAAAAAATCTACCAGCGCGCGTACGATGAGGCTTACAGCCGGCACGCGGTCATTGAGGCCGACGGCACGACGTTCGTTACCACCGGCGACATCGGCATGGAATGGCTTCGCGATTCCAGCGCGGTCATGACGCCTTACATCGGCCTTGCCGTCAGCGACCCGTACGTGCGCACCATGCTTCGCGGGACGATCGCGCGCCAGGCCCGTTACATTTCGCTCGATCCGTACGCCAACGCCTTTACCGACGATTACCATGTCGCCGAGCGCAAGTTCGAGATGGACTCGCTGCTCTATCCGGTATGGTTCTCGTATCTCTACTGGAAGGCGACCGGCGATCGCAGCGTCTTTACGATGGACGTCCGCCGCGCCTATGCCCGGGTTCTGGAAACACTGCGCACCGAGCAGCGTCATCAAACCCGCTCGCATTACCGCCATCCCGAACTGGCCAACGGCGGGAAGGGCACGCCGGTCGCCTTCACGGGGCTTGTTTGGACCGCTTTCCGTCCCTCGGATGATGCTGCGCGGTATCAATACAATATCCCCGACAACATGTTCGCCGTCGTCGTGCTGCGCGATCTAACCGAGGTCGAGCGCAGCGTTTACCACGACAATGCGGGCGCGCAGAACGCTTGGGGACTCTCGGTGCAGATTCAACGAGCGATCGAGCGCGACGGCTTGGTCAATCTGCCGGGTATCGGGCGCATCTACGCCTACGAAATTGACGGCCTGGGGCATGCAAATCTCATGGACGATGCCAACGTGCCCTCGCTGCTCTCGATTCCGTATTACGGCTACGTGGATACGAAGGACGTTGTTTATAAAGCGACGCGTCAGTTCGTCCTCTCGCCGCGCAACCCGTATTTCTTTTCCGGCAAGTTTGCCCAGGGCATCGGCAGTCCGCACACGCCGCACGGCTACGTCTGGCCGCTCTCGCTCGTGATGCAGGTGCTCACGTCCACCGACGGTGCCGAGGTGGATCGGGTAATGGGCTACATCGCGGCCAGCGATACCGGCGATCACCGCCTGCACGAGTCGTTCGATGCGAATTGGCCGCAGTCGTACACGCGCGCCGATTTTGCGTGGCCTAACGCGCTCTTCGCCCAATTGATGCTTGGCCGTCAAGGCCGTTTGCCGCCCGTTCTGCAGTCGATGGTGCAGTAGCGCTACGAAGCTCGCTCGCGCTCCTGCGAGAGCGTGTCCAGATACATCACCGTGAAGATGGCCGCAAGGACGCCGGTGGTGAGTGTGTTATAGGCAATCCCCCAAAAATCGGCGCCGGGCACCCGCACCGCTTGCAGCCAGTACACCAGTGCGTATCCACCGGCCGTCTGCAGCATTTGCAGAACGAAGATGAGGCAGATGCGCGGCACGTTGACCCACGCCAGCATCATGCTGCGTAAGATGGCAAAGGGCACCAAGGTCAGGGCGTTGGTTTCGTCTTCAAGCGCGGCAAACGGCTCGGCGTAGGCCAGCATGGCAAGCATGAACAGGACCAGCACGCCCATGATGATATCCTGCGCGCCGTTTGCAACGAGCGAGGAGACCGCCACAACCGTTGCCAGCGTGATCGCGGCGTCTATCAGGATGATGGCCCACGCGCGCTCCAGAATCCGTTCCAGCCGGCAACCGCGTTCGGCCAGCGATGCGCTTGCGTCGCCGCCTACGTTCACGATGAACACAACGTTCACAACCGGGATCGCGACGAGTTGAATATAGTCCAGCCACCGCGCGCCGTTGAGCAGTACGACGAGTCCGATTTGCAGCAGAATTGCAACAAGGCACGTTAGGGAGTACAGCAACCGCCGCTTGTAGAGTAACTGCGCCGCGATGATGCCGATGACCGGCGGACGCGGCCCCTCGTTAATGGTGAACCGGCAGCCGGCGCGAAGGCAAGAAGAAGCGTATGGCCACGGTTTCGCGGCAAACGACGACATCGTCCGCGTCGGTAAAGTGCCTGCCGTCGATGTCGACAAAAAAACGGCCGCCCGAGAGTCCGAGCAGCGTCGTGCGCATGCTTCGTGCAAACTTGTCCTGCGGTGCTCGAGCGCCCAAGGTTTCGCGAACCGCAAGGGCGATGACGTCGCGCACGCGCAGGGGCGTTGCCAGCGCGAACGCGCCCGAGGCATTTGCGGCCACGGCGTGAATGTCGAGGGGTACTCGAACGCGTATCACCCGTCCAAAATTGGCTGGATTCCGAGGAGCCGCCTGCCGCGAAGGAGTAAGGTTTTTGCTAATGTCGGTTTTCGGACAGTACGATTCGGCGGACGTGATAGACGCAGCAGAAAAGTTTCTGAGCAAGATGAACGAGCGCGAGCTGACGGCCGCGCTCGAACATTGCGAGCGCACCATGCAGCCCGCATCCCGCTCGCTCCTGGTCGAGGCAATTTTCGATGCCTTCCGCCAGCGTGGTGAGTCCTCGGAAGATGCCGCCGAAGGAGCCGGCGCGGATCTGCGCGCGCTCGGCAGCGGTGACGAATCCGCCGTGCGTACGTTAATGGAATATGCCAAGACGAATCCCGGCCTGCTCAAGGAAGCCGCAATTGTGCTCATAGAGGAACATCCGCACATCGTTGCCGAGTTGCCGCCCGCAGTCCGCGACGGCATCGCGCAGCGATTGGCCGACCAGTGAACGATGATTCCGGACGTCCCCGGCGCCGGTTAGCAACCGAGGGCCCGCGGCGTTCGCGCGGCGGCAAAGGCACGGATCCGTGGGTCGTGACAATTATTGCGGCCATTGTCGTCGTGGCCGGCGGCTGGTTCTTGGGTCAGGGCTTAGCGCATCTGCTGGCGCCCAAAAATGACCAGATCGCAGCTGCACCCACGCCCATCGCCGCGGTCACTGCATCGCCCGCACCGAGTCCTCCGGCTGCTGCGCTTCCCACCGCTACACCCCATGCGGTACGTATAGCGCCCGCGCCGAAAACGACGCACAAGCCTGCATCATCAACGCCCTCACCGAGCCCGGCCGCGTCGTCGGCAGCCACCGCCACGCCGGCACCGAGCGCATCGCCGGTGCCCAGCGCATCGCCGGTGCCCAGCGCATCGCCCAAACCGCAGGCACCCCTTGCGCGTCCGGTTAGGACGCCAACTGCCGCGCCTGCGCCGGTTCGCACCATGGTTCCGCGGCCGATGGTAACGGCGGCCGCGGCCGAAGATGTCGGTGCGAGCACCGTGCGATCGTACATCGATGCACTAAAGCGCGGCGACCCCCAAGGTGCGGCATCCTACCTAGGCAACGGGGAGCCCGATGAGTCGTTCATCGATTCCGCAACGCGAGTGACAAATCTGACCAGTACGCGCAATACGGACGGCAGGCTATAAAGTCGGCGTCACTATGCAGACTGCCAAGGGCGCGTACTACGAAACATTCGTTGTGGCGCCGGGCTCGAGCGGAGCGCGGATCTTGGAGAAGTCTGCGGTTAAGCCGTAGACTCGTCTGGCCAGGCGGCAAGTTCACCCACCGCAGCGCTCTTGAGCACTTTGAGCCCGAGCATCGCGCATTTCATGCGCGCCGGGCTTATACCGATGCCCACGTTATCGAGCACGGCTTCCTTCGGCAGGGTGGCAATCTCTGAAAGACTTTTGCCTTTGATCTCGTCGGTGAGCATGGACATCGAGGCCTGACTGATCGCGCAGCCCTTTCCGGAGAAGCGCACATCGGTAACGTTTTGCTGCGCGTCAAGGGCAAGCTCGACACGGATGCGGTCGCCGCAAAGCGGGTTCAGATCTTCCGCGCTTGCATCGAAATGATCGAGATGCCCGAAGTTATGCGGATTGCGGTAGTGATCTAAAATAAAATCGCGGTAAAAGTCGTCCATTTAAAAAGCGCTCCGCCCTAGGCTGGGCGCTCCCGGAGCTAAAGCGCGGGGCTCCCAAAACTCATGGCGCCTCAATGAAACAGCTACTACGGTCGCTCCCCGAGGGCGCCGCGCTTGTGGCAAGTGCAAATTCACAGTTTAAACACCGTGGCGGCTTTTTCCAGGCCGGCGAGCAGGGCGTCCACGTCTTCGAACGTGTTGTATAGATAGAATGACGCGCGCGTCGTCGCGGGCCAGCCCATTTTTTCCATGAGCGGCATCGTGCAGTGGTGGCCGGCGCGCACGCACACGCCCTCGATATCCAGCAGCGAGGCCAGATCGTGCGGATGGATATCGGCGAAGTTGAACGAGATGACGTCGCCGACCAGATCCGGGTCGGCGGGTCCGTACACCGTCAGGCCGCGCGGCGCAAGCGCAGACAAGCGTTCGAACGCGTACCGCATGAGCGCGTGCTCGTGCTCGCGTACCCACTGCATGCCGATCTTTTCCAAATAACTGATAGCGGCGCCGAAAGCGATGGCATCGGCAATGTTGCTCGTGCCTGCTTCGAACTTCCAGGGCAGCTCGTTGAACGTGGTTGTGGTGTACTCGACCTTGGCGATCATATCGCCGCCGGTGAGAAACGGGGGCATGGCTTCCAGCAGCGCTCGCTTTCCATAGAGCACGCCGATGCCGGTGGGACCGCACATTTTGTGTGCGCTGACCGCATAAAAATCTGCATTCAGCGCTTGAACGTCAACGGGCATGTTCGGGGCGGCTTGCGCGCCATCCACGAGCACGAGCGCTCCGGCCGCGTGCGCCCGAGGAATAATGACCTCCAGCGGCGCGATGGTGCCAAGCGTGTTGCTTACATGCGAGAGCGCGACCAGCTTGCAGCCCTCAAGCAAAGGGTCCAAGCCGTCCAACACGTGCATACCGCGATCGTCCACGGGAATGAACCGCAGCTTCGCCCCGGTTTTCTCGGCAAGCAGTCTGCCAGGGCACTAAGTTCGAGTGGTGCTCGAGCTGCGTGGTCAAAATTGCGTCGCCGGGGCGAAGATTGGATAATCCCCACGAATAGGAAACCAAATTGATGGCCTCGGTGGTGTTCCGCGTGAAGATGATCTCTTGCGGCGACGCATTGAAAAAGTGCGCGACTTTTTCGCGCGCGGCTTCAAACGCCTCGGTGGCGCGGGCCGCAATTTCGTATACGCCGCGGTGAATATTGGCGTTGTAGCCGCTGTAGTATTCCACCAGCGCATCGATGACGCACTGCGGCTTTTGCGAGGTCGCAGCCGAGTCCAGATAGACCAGGCGTTTACCGCGCGAGGTGGGACGGTGCAGTATCGGAAAGTCGGCGACGATCTGTTCGAGCTTTGGACCGGCCGCGATCATGACGAAATCTTGGCCGCAAGGGCGGCGCGCAGGCGCTCGCGCAGCGCATTGCCGGGAAAGTGTTCGATCACGGGCTCGAAGAAGCCCAGCGCGATCATTTTTTCGGATTGTTCGCGCGTGAGGCCGCGGCTGGTCATGTAAAAGACCTGCTCCTCGTCCAGGGCTCCGATGGTCGCTCCGTGGAATGCCTTGACGTCGTTGGCCGCAATCTCCAATGCCGGCACGGAATCGATGTGCGCGTGCTCGGAGAGAAGCAGTGCGTCATCGCGCAGCGCCGCTTGCGTTTTCTGGGCATGCGCGGCGATTCGGATGTTGCCCAAATACCGCGCTTGGCCGTTGCCGGTTGCGGCCGACTTGATGGTCGTGTGCGACTGCGAGGAACCCGCATTGTGGGAAACGTTTGTGATTAAATCGACGTGCTGATTGCCGCGCGGAAAGAACAGCCCGTCGATCGTCGCCTCGACCCCCGGCGCTTCGATCCTTATATCCACCGCGTCGAGTACAAGATGCGAACCAAGGTGCGCCACGCCGAATTGAACGTTGGCGTTGGCGGACGGCCTCGCCACGCGGGTAAAGAACATCCGTGCGTCTTCGGGCAATGTTTGCTCGCAGATTAAGATGGCGCTCGAACTCTGAGCAGCCAGCACTTCGTCGATTCCGCAGACGAACGCGCCGTCCGCGCCTTCGAGCCGCTCGATAACCGTGCAGCGCGCGCCCTCGCCGAGCAGAACCAGCGTATAAGGAAACAACGCGCCTTGAGATGCGCGGTACGTTATCTGCACCGGCTCATCCACGCTCACGCCCGGGGGCACGTACACGAACGCGCCCGTATTGCACAGCGCCGCCGCCAGCGCGGCGAACTTGGCGTCGTCGTGCGCGACGGCGCCCCCGAATGCGCCGGCGAAAAGGCCGGCGTGATCGCGCGCTCCGCTTAAAATGTCCACGGCAAAGCCGCCGCGTATGGGCGGCGCTTCGATTACGGGCGCGGCGTAAGGCGCGGGCTCCGGGCGTTCGCTCGCCGCGCTTTCCAGATCGACACGCCAGAACCGGCCCGGCTTCTCGCGACCGGACGCAAGCGTCGCATAACGTTCGAGTAACTGCGCCTTGCGCTGCGGATCGAGCGGGGCAAACGCGAAGGGAGCAAGCGCGCTAGGCAATCTGCTGCGTCTCCTCGCGAATCACGTCGTAACCTTCTCGTTCGATGCGGTTTGCCAGATCAGGGCCGCCTTCTTTGACGATGCGCCCATCCATCATGACGTGCACGACGTCGGCTTCGATGTGCTGCAGAATGCGCGGGTAGTGCGTGATGATGAGAAAACCGGTTTCCTTGCCTTCATCGCTCTGGCGCAGCGCGTTGACCGATTCGCCGACGGCACGAAGCGCGTCTACGTCCAAACCCGAATCGGTTTCATCCAACACGGCGTACTTGGGCGCCAGCACTGCGAAGCTGCAACATCTCCAAGCGTTTTTTTCACCGCCCGAGAAGCCGTCGTTCAAGTAGCGGCTCATGAATCCGGGATCCATGTCGAGCACTTCGAGTTTTTCCATCAGCAACGCGCGGAATTTGGCGGGTGCGAGATTATCGGGGCGCACGGCCTGGCGCGCGGCGTGCAAAAAGTTCGCAACCTTCACGCCCGGGATTGCCGCCGGATATTGAAAGGAGAGGAAGAGGCCGGCTTTGGCGCGCTTATCCGCAGGCAGCGCGAGCAGATCCTCACCGTCCAACGTTGCGGTGCCCGACTCGACCTGATAATTGGGATGGCCGCTTAGTGAGAAGGCCAGCGTCGACTTTCCGCTTCCGTTCGGGCCCATGAGCGCGTGAACGCGCCCCGGCTCAACGTTCAAGTTGATGCCTTTGAGAATGTGATTGCCCGCAACGCCGGCGCGCAGGTCGCGGATGATAAGGCCCTTCTGGGACACGTGGTGCTCCTTGTTGACGCGCGGCTCCGGCCCGGTGCCGCGCCGTTCTAAATCCTAGCGGACCTTACTAGAGAAAGTCAAGGAAAACCTGGACTATCTTCCGGATTCGTGCTAGCATCCAGGTAAATCATGCAAGCCGACCGTTTTTTTCAATCGACACGGGGTCGCATTGTAGAGGAACTGCGCCGCCGCAGAACCGCCTCGGCGGTCGATTTGGCGCAACTGTTCGGCCTCTCGCCAAATGCTATCCGCCAGCAGCTGGTAGTCTTGGAGCGCGATGGGTTGGTGCTGGAGCGCTCGGTCCGCCGGGGGCGGACCAAGCCGACGTACGAATTCTCGCTTACCACTGAAGCGGAGAAAGATCTTCCCGCAGCACTACGATAAGATGCTCGGCGCAGTCTTGCGCGAAGTCAAGTCGCAGTTCGGTGAAGAGGGCGTCGTTAAAGTTTTCGACGGCATTTCGCGGCGCACGGTTGCTAAGGCGAAAGAGCGAGTCACCGCAGCGCAGCCCGAAGCGCGCGTTGCCCAACTCACCGAGGTGTTGCGCGAAGGCGGCGTGGTCGCCGACTACAGCTTGATTGAAGGCGGTTTCGAACTACGCGAGCATAACTGCCCGTACTCTGAAGTGGCCAAAGACCATCCCGAGGTCTGTTCGGTAATCCACCATGTGCTCGATGAGACAATCGGCGGCGAACACGTACAAACCGAATCCCTTGCAACCGGCGGCGCCGTTTGCCGATTTGAGGTAAAGACAGCATGAATTTTCCAAAATTTCAAGACCTCGTCGAAAAGCGCACCGGCTTTCGCACTATGGAGAACCCCACCGCCAGCGGTGAGTACTTCAGCGATTCGTGCGGCGACATGTACAATTTCTTCTTGAAGATCGGGCCCGGCGCGGTCATCGAAGATATTTCTTACTTCACTACGGGCTGCGGATTCGGAACCGCGACCTGCAGTATCATGGTGGATCTGGCTCGCGGCAAGACGCTCGACCAGGCGCGCGCCATCAGCACGGACGACATTGAGAACGCGCTCGACGGGTATCCGGAGAAGAAGAAAGATTATCCGCAACGCGCTATTGAAGCGCTGCAAACGGCCATTGCCGACTACGAGCAAAAGGTGGCCGCGGGTAAAGTCCCCGACTACGCATCGATGCCCGCCCCGCAGCGCCAAAACGCACAACCGGTCGCGGAAACGCTTCCTACGCCCGCTCCGCAAGCGCAAAGCGACGACGGCAAACTGCTGATCAAACTGCGCTAAGCGCCCGGGTTCGCAATCGCCGCAGCGAGCGCTTGCGCTTGCGCGGGACTCAAATCGGCTCCGCTCATTCGTAATTCGAATGAGCGGCCGTCTTTAAGGCGGCGCTCGATTTGTTCCACGCTTACTTTGTACCAAGCGCTTACGCCGGGCAGACGCGGAACGTTCTGTTCGTGGCGGTAGCGTTCCAAGAAACCCGTCAGCTCAGCGGCGGTCTCCCATTTGCGCAGATGGACCGCCAGCATGATCCAAGCATCGAAGTAGGTCGCCAGCCAGCGCGCATTGCCGTTTTTGGCGATCGACTCATAGGCCGAGGCCAGCGCCGCAAATGCTTGGCTATACTGCCGCTGCAGCGTGCGGCAATGTGCAATCGTCACGTACTGCCAGCCGACACGATCGGTGTCTCCGGAACGGCTCAGAAGCGGGACGGCATCCAACGCACACGAAACGGCAAGGTCGTAGTCGCCTTCCAAGCGCGCGATCTCGGCAAGGTTGCCCAAGCACTGTCCGAGCCGTTCGTCGTCGCCCGCGGTTCGAAGCACCGGTAAGGCGAGGTCGTAAAATTTGCGCGCTTCAGTTGCGTCCGCTAGCAGATCGAGCGCAACGCTGCCCAGACTCATACGGATTACTGCCGCACTGCGTTCGTCGCCGAGCTCGACGAACAACGCCAGCGCGCGTTGGTAAGCGGCGCGCGCATCGTCGGCGGCGTCGCGATGATAAAGGGCAATGCCAAGGTGGTGAAAGCCGCGTGCCTGCGTGCGCGTGTCTTGCGACGCTTGCGCAATTTGGATGATCTTACGGGCGAGCCGTTCTTGGGCGCTCCAGTCGTTCGCGTCGTAGGCGGCTCGCGCGGTTGCCAACAGCTCCGCGGCATCGCTCACCTTTTAGATTATACAGCTAACGTAGGCCGCCCGCGCATTTGCCTATTGGAGGTAGGGGTTGGCGCTACGCTCCTGTTCGATGGTCGTAAAGGGCCCGTGGCCGGGAATGACCGCCGTCGGGCCGGGGAAGTCCAAGAGTTTAGCATTGATGCTCGCGACGATTTCTTCCATCGACGTGCCGCCCAAGTCCCAGCGGCCTATCGAGCCGGCAAACAGCGTATCGCCCGATAAAATGACCGTGGTCCCGGACCCCTCGCCCACCGCAAAACAGACGCTTCCGGGCGTGTGGCCGGGCGTGTGCAAGACCGTTACGGTCGCGCTTCCAAGCTGTATCTCGTCGCCGTCGGCGAGTTCCGCATCGATATCGGCCAGGCGCGGCGGCGCGCCGTACATCGGCACCAGCGATGCCTGCCAAGACATGTTGCGGTACAGCGGAAGATCTGCCGGGTGCAGCATGCCCTGCGCGCCGGTGCGCTCGCGCAAGCCGGCCAAATCCCAGATATGGTCGAGATGAGCGTGCGTATGCACCAAGAAACGCGCCCGCAGCCCCTGCAATTCTAAGCGCCGCAGCACTTCGTCAACGCCGTCTCCGCCGTCAACGACGATTGCCTCGCGCGTGGAGTCGTCCGAGACGATCGTGCAGTTGCAGCCGAGCATTCCTACGGCAAACGTCTGTATGCTAATCAATGCGGATGCCGAAATCGTGAAAGCCACCGCCATAGTAGCCGAGCGGCGATCCGGCGCGCGAAGTGCACGAGAGCACGCGCCCGATGAAGATACTGTGGGAACCGGCTTGGTGTTCTTGCACGACCTCGCAGTCGAAATGCGCCACGCAGCCCGCTAACACCGCCGCGCCGCTTTGCTCCACGGTAAAAGAAACGCCTTCGAATTGGCGTTCGCGAAGCTTTCCCGAGAAGCGCTCGGCGAGCGCCCGCTGATCGCCCGCGAGCACGTTCACGCAGAAGATCTTCGAGGTGGAAATATAGAGATAACTGCGCGCTTCGCGGTTGATGCAGATGAGCACCATCGGCGGATCGGCCGAGACGCTCGTAAAGGCGTTGACGGTGACGCCGCGCGGTTCGCCGTCGCGTATGCTCGTAACCACCGTCACGCCGGTTGGAAACCGGCGCATGGCATCTTTGAAGTCGCCGGCGTCCGGTTCGCTGCGATCGCTCACTGTTTGCGCGCGCCCAAACCTACCCCGCCGCCGAGCGGAAGAATCGTTGCAGCGAGCTGACTGTGATTCAAAAAGAGCTCGTTGAACTCGTCGTTGCCGCTCTTGAGCAAATTGTTGAAGATCAGCAGCCCGGAGAGGTTAAGGA
This sequence comes from Vulcanimicrobiota bacterium, assembly GCA_963702335.1. Classification (GTDB taxonomy): domain Bacteria; phylum Vulcanimicrobiota; class Vulcanimicrobiia; order Vulcanimicrobiales; family Vulcanimicrobiaceae; genus DASSRQ01. The sequence continues at coordinate 38,204 of CAVPCC010000030.1, forward strand.
GCGGCAGGCAGTGGTTCAGGTACTCTTCGTAATCCGAGCGGGGCGCATCCACGAATACGATGTCCATATTCCGCTGCGGAAAGATCGGCAGTACCTCGAGCGCAGGCTGATTGACGATCTCGATGAAATCGTCCTCGCCTGCCCGCTGAAAATACGAACGCGCAACGTCCGTGCGCTCCATGTCCGGATCGAAAGTCCAGATGCGGCCCATTTGGGGCTGCGCGAGCGCCATCCACAGCGTGGCATATCCGTAAGCCGTGCCGATTTCCAAGATGCGGCTGGCTTGCATGCAATGGACCAGCGTCCAGAGCAGCCGGCCCACGGGCCGCGGCACGGCCGACACGTCTTCCTTGCGCCCGAATTGTTCGAGCTCGAGCAAGAGTGGGTTTACTACGCCTACGTCCATGGGGAGGCCCTTGGCACGGCAGGCGCGCTTCCCCTCCCGGCGGAATGCAGGGCGTCCAATGTCCACGCGCCTGCGGTTGTTTCCGCTCAACGCCGTGCTTTTTCCGGGCGCAGTGCTCAATCTGCATGTTTTCGAGCCCCGCTACAAACAGTTGATCGGTGAGTGTTTGGAAACCGGCGAGGGCTTCGGCGTCGTGCTGATTCGCGAGGGCGAAGAAGCCGGCGACCCGGCGGTGCAGCCGCACGAGATCGGTTCCATTGCCGAGATTCGCGAAGTTACGAAACTGCCGTTCGGACGGTTTTACGTTTCCACCATGGGACGCCGCAGGTTCCGCATCTTGGAGATCGTCAGCCGGGAGCCGTATCTGCTCGTGGAAGCCGATCTGCTGGATGAAAACGAAGGCGAGGATTCCGAAACGGCAGCCCTTCAGGATGACGTGCGCGAGAAGTTTTTGGAGTATCTCAAACTGATCGTGGAGTTTAGCGGGCAGGATGCCGCGGTCGATCTTCCGGTCGATGCGCAGACCACGTCGTTCGTCATCGGGGATGCCCTGCAGGTGTCGGATTCGATTAAACAGCGGCTCTTAGAGTTGCCCGGCACCAAAGAGCGTTTGCAACTCGAGCTCGACTTTCTAGAACGCTTGCTGCCACAGTTGCACAAGCTGCTTGAGAAGCGCGCGAAAGAGTTGGAACGCCGCGCCGCCGGCGGCGCGGATGACGCACAGCGCGGTGAGCAGGAACGCTACTTCGGAAAGTACTTTAGCGCGAACTAGCCTCGTGCGCGGCTTTAATCACGTTGCGAAGCAGCGCCACGTTCGTCACGGGCCCAACGCCGCCGGGGACGGGCGTTATGGCTCCCGCTACCGCCGCGACGCTCGCGTAGTCAACGTCGCCTTTGAGCGTTCCCTCGCTCACCGTTGTCCCCACATCGATCACTGTCGCGCCCGGTGCGATATCTGATCCTTTGATGAGGCCCGGGACGCCGGTTGCGACGACCAGAACGTCGGCCATGCTTACGAACGGCTGCAGCGCGCGCGACTCTTTGTGTAAGACGGTTACGGTTGCATCTTGCGCCATCATGAGCATCGCTACCGGAGCTCCGACGACCACCGAACGCCCAACCATGACGGCCGTTCGCCCCGCGAGCGGCCAGTGCGGGCTGCGCTCAAGCAGAAGCATGACTGCAGCCGGCGTCGCGGGCACGAATTGTGCGCTGCCGAAGGCCAAGTGTCCTTGATTGGTGGGATGCGTTCCGTCCACGTCTTTGTTCACCGGGATCGAATCGGCGATGGTCCGGATAGAAAGGTGCGCCGGAAGCGGCTGCTGCAGCATGACGCCATGCACCGACGGATCGTCTCCCGATCGTTCCAGATGCTCGCGCACAAGCGCCGCCGGCGCATCGGCCGGCAATTCGTCCACATCCACGCCGATACCCGAGCGTTCGCCCGTCTTCACCAGATTGCGAATGTAGGCCAGCGAGGATTCATCCTCGCCGACCAGTGTAATGAGCAGCCGGGGATGAACTCCCTTCTCGCGAAGCGCAGTACTGGCAGAGAGGATTTCGGCGCGCAGCTCGCTTGCGAGCGCGCGGCCGTCTAAAATGCGTGCCGGCACGGCTCGGCGGTTTCGTCTGAATGGAGGGGCTTACCTGGAACACGTGCGTCGCGAAATTCGGTTGGGCCGGCATTTTGGGCCGGGCGACTTCGAACGCGCCTACCGGAGTTTTCAGCAGATGTATCACGTGCGGCCCACCGCCGTCATGTGCAGCCCCGACGTGCTCGATCGCTTCAGTGAGATTTACGCGCACTCCGGCGATGCGCACCTGCGCGAGATGCGGTTCGAGGGAATCCGCGTCATCGCAGCGGTGATGCCGCCCGGAACGGTAGCCTTCGAGGGCGAGGTGGATGAGGACCGAATGGGCGATTGGTGAGCGCGTTCGGTAAATATCTTTATTGGATTGCCGGTATGGCGGTTCTGGCATTGGTCCTGGCGGCGTATTTCCGCGGAGCGGGCGCGGGCGGTTCCGGGCCGCAGGCGCTCATCGGAAAACCGGCGGCGAGTTTCACCGTTCCCGGCGCCAACGGCGGCACCGGCGGCGTGCGGGAGTATCGCGGAAAGATCGTCGTGCTGAATTTGTGGGCTTCATGGTGTCCGCCGTGTCGCGCGGAGATGCCCGATTTACAGCGTTTGTACGGCACGTATCGCGGACGAGGCGTTGTCGTGCTCGGCGTGGACCAAGGCGAATCGCGCCGGCAGGCAGCGAGTTTTGCGCGATCGCTGGGAATTGAGTATCCCATTTTGCTCGATCGCGATCAGCAGTACGGACGCATTTACGCGGCGCTAGGTTTGCCGACGACGGCAATCGTCGATCGGACGGGAACCGTTGTCGATGCGTTCGACGGCCCGCTTTCCTATCCGCAAATGGCGCAGGCACTCGCGCCGCTGCTGCACGGCCCGTCTTGATCTTCTGGACGCTGCTTGGCGCCGCGATCGCCATGACGTTCGCGCAAGTGCTCGTGCCCGGCCGGCCCGAGTATCATGCCGGGTGGTACAACGTGCTGGATGCGGCGTTCCTATTGGCCGCGCTGCGTGGAGTTCGCGCAAGGTCTTCGGGCGCGCGGCTTGCCGCTGCGGGTGCGGCCCTGGTCGTGCTCGCCGGCGTCGCATGCGGACTGATGGGACCCGACACGCAAAGCATTGCGGGCGCACCCGGCACGAGCGTCCAGAGCAAAGACTTCGGAACATTTGTTTTTCCACTCGAAGCAAGTGCCGTCCCGCAGGTGCGCTATACGGTGGATTCGATCGTCCGCGCGCAGCCGCGCAGTGTCGTGCACGTTGACGCGGCCGATCCGCATGGCGGGCACTTGACGATAACGCAGCCTTCGAATGCCTCGTTTCTTTCGCCCGTTCTGTTGATGCAGCAGAGCACCAGCATCGCGGGCATGCAAGTGCAATACGATGAATTTGCAGTTCCGGCACTCTCGCGAAGCGTGAAGGCGCTGCTCTTCACCGCTGCCCAAGCGGCGCAGCTGCACAACGCACAGATTCCCGCCGGTAGCTCCGCGGTGTTGTTTGCGGTCTCCGATTCCAAGGGGCGCGACATGCGCGGCGGACTGGCTTTAGTCGCCTCGGGCAGTGAAAAACCGGTCGGCGGGATGCTGCTGCGAGCGCAGGTCCAAAGCTACCCGGCGCTGAGCGTGACCGCGATTCCGTATCTGCCGGCAGCGCTTGCGGGTCTTGCGATCTTCGTAGTCGGAGCGGCTAGAGAGTCGGTCCCGCTCGAGAACGTAAACCCTTCGATCTTTGCCGCCGGCACGACGACGGAATAGGAATCAGCTTCCGGTCCGGTGCAGTGAGTTTGAGAATTCGCACCGGTTGAGCGCTTCAAGAATACTCTGATTAAACCGCATGTTTCGAACGCCGCCGCGCACCCGGCCGTCTTCCACCAAAAATGTCCCGTCGCGCGTCATCCCTGTGACGATTGCCTTTTTCTGGTCGACGGTGCGGATGTACCAAAAGCGCGTGATGAGCAAACCGCGTTTGGTTTCGGCTATAAGTTGTGCGACCGGTTTGCTGCCGGGTGAGACGACCAGATGCGTTGCTTGAGGACCGTAGGCGTTGGGCGCGGGCAAGGCGTGCCCGGTGTTGGGGCGCGAAAGTTTCTGTGCCCAGTAACTGTCGGTCGCAACCGTTTTTGCAACGCCGTTCTCAACCAAACCTAAATGCTGTGTCGGCTGCCCTTCGAAATCGAACGGCATGCCTGGCGCGAGCGGGTGCGCAAAATCATCGGTGATGGTGACGTTCTCGCCGAGGTACCTGCGGTCCAACCCCTCGCTGAAAAACGACGATCCTTCGTCGTATGCCTGGGCTGAAAAATGATCGCTGATGTAGCTGAAGAGTTCGCCGAATGCCGCGGGCTCCAAGATCACCGTCCATTCGCCGGGCGGCACGCTTTGCGGGTGCGCCGAATCGCGCGCTTTGGCCGCAGCCTGCGCCCCGATAATCGCTGCGTCCAGGCCCGCAACATCGCTGTCGTAGCCCTCGGCAAAGCCGCTCGAGTCCGCGCCGTTCATTTTCACGTTGATGGCTGCATCGGTACCGTCGAATGAAGCGCGGGCGCCGTTGGAATTCAATACGGTAATTCCGCTCTCCGAGGTCGTTGCAAAACCCGCGCACCACAATCCGTTGGTCTCGGCCGATTCGAAGATGCGCGCGCACATTTGCGAACGCACGTCGGGTGAAGCCTGTGCGGTCGATGCAACGTATGCGCCCTCGGGCGGGTGGATCGTGCCGCCCGCCGGCAATTTGGGCTGGAGCGGATCCTCGGGCGCAAGGTTCGCCATTTCAAGCGCGCGCGCAAGCGTGTGCTCCAAGCCTGCTTCGTCCAGCACGTTGCTTGCAGCCACGCCCGTGCGCCCGCCGACTACGGCGCGGACGTTGATCGCCACGTCGCTCTCGGCGACGTTCTGATTCACATAGTTGTGCGTAAAGCGGGTCAATGCGTTGCGCCCGCTGTACACGACGACTTCGGTTTGATCGGCCTGCGACATCTCAAGGATGCGCTGCGCCAGCTGCTCGCGCGCGGCGCTATCCACGATATCCTACTCCGACGTCGATGCCGCGGAAGCGGGCGGGCGCTGCGCACTGCGCCGTCCTGCCGGTCTGCATGGGTTCGCCCTTTCCGCAGTTGGGGGTTCCCCAGGCGTTCCAAGAGTCTCGATCCCCGATGGCATCGCACGCGTTCCAAAAGACGGGCGTCACGCCGGCGTACGTTGGGTTCTTAAGCATTTTTCCGCGCTTACCGTTCTTGATCTCCCATGCGATCTCGCAGCCGAACTGGAAGTTCAGGCGGTGATCGTCGATCGACCACGACCGGTTGCTCTCCATGTAGATACCGTCCTTGACGTCGTCGAAAAGATTCTCAAACGGCGTAGTACCGGGGAGCAGGTTCAAATTACACATGCGAATCATGGGCACGAATTGCCAGCTCTGGGCGCGCACGCAGGCATTGCTCTCGCGTCCGATCGTGCGGGCGGTGTCGTTGCTCATTTCGTATCCGACGAGCATGCCGCCGCGAATGATATCGCAGACGACGCTTTTCGTGCCCTCGTCGTCGTAGGCGACGGTTGCCAGACCCTCGGGGAGCGTGTTATCGATCACGATGTTCACCAGGTCCGAACCATATTGAAGTTTGCCCAGCTGCGCGATTTCAAGGAAACTGACGCCGGAGAAGTTCGCCTCCCAACCCATCACGCGATCGAGCTCGGCGGGGTGGCCGCAGGACTCGTGAATCTGGAGCGAGACTTGCGAGCCGCCTAAAACGACGTCGAACGTGCCGCTGGGACACTGCGGCGCGTCCAAGAGCGCGAGTGCTTCCAGTGCGATGCGCTCCGCGTTCTGTTTGAGCCGTGCCTGTTCGATCACTTCCCAGCCGCCGGACTTGTACAGGCCGATGTCGCCCGGAAACGTGCGTGTCTGAACCTCGCGCTCCCCTACGGCCATTGCCTCGATGCCGCTGCCCGTTTGACGGATCTGCTGAACGATATCGGATCCGATGCTGCTCAAGAAATGCTTATCGATCGTCCAGATGTCCATCCATGCGCGGCCGACGCCGATCTTGGGCGAGCAATGCAGCAGTTTCTCGGCTTCCAGCAGCAGCGTCACGCGCTCGTTCAGCGGAACGTCATGCGGGTCGCGCTGCATCGGCGTTGCAAACCGGTCCACGTATGCCTTGGAGGGCGGCTCGCCGATCCGTTGACGCGCAATCGCTGCTCCGGCTCTGGCAATGTCCACGGCCCGAGTCTGCGACGATGTCGATGCCGGCGGGCGAGAGATCGGAACCTGCGGCAAAGCCCCAGGCGCCGTTTACGAGCGCGCGGATACCGTAGCCGCGGCTGATCGAATCCGAGAGTGTGGCGACCACGCCGTTGCGCGCCTCGATGCGCTCGCTGCGGTTCGTTTCGAAGCGGATATCTGCGTACGCTGCGCCGCGTTTTACGGCAGTATCCAGGGCACGCGCGCCGAGCGGTTCAAGCTGCATGAAAGGCGCTATTTGGGAGCGCTTTGGGCGCTGCCTGCCAGGATTTCGGTGATAGCGCGAAGCCCAACCGAACCCGCGGTGCGCACCGCCGGCGAGATGCCGATGCGGCTCACGGCGTAAATGGAGCGCAACGTGAGCGGCTGCGGCAGGTCGGCCGGGAAGTTGACACGGACGCGTTTCCATCCGTGCCAGGTCACCTGGGCGATGGTATACATGAAGCGCTCGTTGATAGCGTTCGTCACCGCGACGCGAAGCGTTTCGGCGTTGCCGTCGCCCAGCACATCCATTGAAAGGCCCACGGCCCGCTGCTGCAGCGCGATGGCGGTATTTGCATACGCCGCGCGTTCGGCGCCGCTGAAATCGTAGCGTAAATTCAGACACCCCGCGCACGGTCCGTTATCCAGCCCGCCGGCCTGGTCTCGCGGCGCCGTTGCAAAGGCTGCCGAAGCGGCAAAGGGAACCGCTACGCGGTGCTCGCCGACCGTCACGGTTTGCCGTACAGTGAGCGAACCGACGCGGACGCTCACGTGCGCATCGGAAGCGCCCGCTGTAAGAATGCCGTGCTGCGTTATGCTCCCGGAATCCGTACTCCACGGTAGTGTTGCAGGCAACGCGAGCTCAAACCCACGCGCATCGTACGCAGCAACGCTCAGGTTAAGGAGCGCCCCGGATTGCGCAAGCGGATGATCGGGCAGAATCCGCGCGCTTGCCGGAGCCCCCGCGATCTCCAGCGGAACGTTCAATTGCAGTGCGCCTTGCACGATGCGGATCGTCGAGGAGCCGGGCCGATCTCCTACGTCGATCAACCGCTGCGCCGTGGAAATCGTATGATCGCCGGCATCTACAGCCGCCGTGCGAAGCAGCACGCGCGCACCCGGCAGGGCGCGAATGGTTTGCGGCTGCGCGATCAGACGCGCGGGCGGCCCCATTGAAGCGTCGCTGTACACCAGAAGCGCGTCGGCGATATGCCGCTCGCTGCCGTCCGAAGGAACGTTACGCACGCGCGCTTCGCGATCCGGGGGCACGCGGGCCACCAGCGTCGAGCTGCCGCCGCCGTCGAATTGCATCCCCGTGCGAGCGCCGAAGGCGATCATTAGAGAAGCGAACTGCGGCTGAAGCACGCCGATCGAGCGCGCGGGCTGCCGTCCGTCGATCTCAAAAAGCAGCAGTGTTCCGTCCGCGGTTATCGCAGCACCGCTTGCCGGCATGTGCGTTGCGAACTCGCCGCTGGACGGTCCGTGCGGATCCGCAAACCACGCGCCGTCTTTGACCAGCAACGGACCGCCGCCGATTGCGCTCGTGACGGCCGCAATCGGCGGATCGGCTTGCGCGCTGATGCTCAGCGTTTCTCCGGTTTGGGGCAAATTCGTGTGATCGGCGCGCGGACCGAACGCCAAGTAATAGTCCGGCGCAAGGGGATTGGTTGCATCCAGGGCGGGGCCGGCCGTGTAGGTTCCGAGCGGACCGGATGTGCTTTGCGGCGTGAGCCGCACGACGGTCACGCCCGGCGCCGCGCGCATCGCTCCATAGTCGGGCGTTACTAAGATGACGCCTTCGTCTCGCGGCGGCCAATCGTTAATCGATTTGAGACGTATCGTTCCTTGCGCGGTTTGCGCAAACTCGTCGATAGTGAATTCGGAGATGAAGGCGTTCCTGCGGGAATCGAACGCGAGCGCGGGGCGTGCCATCGGGGAGCGAATGAACTTTCCGTTCTGCACGAGAAGATTGAGCGGCTGATTCGTTTGATTGATGTCGAAGTAATCCCCGTTAATTCCCGCGACTGCGCCGGTGCGCGCTGCCATCGACGAGAGGGTTTCGCCGGCGGAAACGAGGCGATCGTTTGCGAGCGCGGTGCCGATGCGAACCGTCGGCTCGTGCAAATCGATTGCAAGCACGTGAACGCTGAGCGGTCCGTCCGCGGTGTGGAGTTCGTAGTCGCCGTACTGCACGCCGGGAGCGACATCCGCGAACGTTGCGGCATCGGTTGCGATCGGCGGAAACGGCGGCGCGGGAACGGGCGCGAGCGGCAGCACAAGCGCTGCCAAAAGAGCCGCTACGGCCACACGGCTACGCTCAATGGAAAGCCGCCGGTGGAAAAGGGAACTCCCCGGACGCGGCGCAGCGTGCGCGCGTCGAAGACATCCACGGCGTTCGCCCGCGCGCACGGCACGTAAAGCCGGTCATGAACGATTCGCGGCCGCCACGGGGTGCGGCACGTGCGTAGCGGCGCGCGCATCGCCGTGAGCGTTCGTTCGTTCAGCACGTAAACCAGATCCGCCGACTCGTCGGTTACATAAAGCCGCGCGCGCGCTTGATCGAGCGCAACGCCAAGCGGGAACTGCATGCCGGCGCTTTTTAAGCCGGCGGTTCCCGCACCGCTGTTCAGATCGATTGCGGAAACGTAGCCCTTGCCGCTGCGCATCTCCGAGCTGATGTTGGCAACCACGAAGAGCCGTTGAATGCGTCCGTCCAAAGCGATGCCGAACGTTCGCAGAGGACTGTGCAGTTTGCGGCGCACGGCGAGCGTGCGGGCGTCGACCTCGGCGACGGTTGCATCGTTAACGTTGCCCGCATAAACCAGATCGCGCTGCTCGTCTACGGCCAATCCTTCGGCAGTAAGGCCGGTGACGACGCGGTCAACGCGCCCGTCCGCCGAGATCCGCGTGAGGGCTCCATCGCCATTGATATCGCGATCGCTCACGAAAGCATCCCCCGTGCGCTCGTCAACCGCAACTTCGTTGCCGCTCGCAACGCCGGCAATCCAGTGCGCGGTCCACGGCGATCGCGTAAAACGGGCCAGCGTGTTGCCGTCGGTATCGGGAGCGAGTAGATCCCCGCTTTGCGTAAACGCGACGTCGCCCGGGGGGCCGCCGATGCCGGCATACCCCAGAAGCGCGAACGTTTTGGGATCGTGCAAGGCGATGCCGCGATCGTACGACGCTACCGCGATAAGCGGCCGGCCGGGCGCGGGCGCCGGAACGATTGAAACTTGAGTATAGGCGATCGCGCCGGTTGAGGCGGCAATAATCCCGGTGCGCAAAGGCGCCGTGACGGAGGGCGCAACAAACGTCGAGCCGCGAATCTCACCCGGGCCGTCGAGCGAGAAGGCGATTCTGCCGGCAGCGCCCTGCGTCGTGATGAGCACGCGGCTTCCCGAGACGTATGGGCCGCTGCCAATCGTCAGTTGGAACGAGCCGGTGAGGGCAGGCACGGTATGCGGCACGCCGCCTGCGCAGACGAGCGTGAGCGCGAGCGCGACCAGACGGTTAACGCGCATGTTGTGCGGCGCGTTTGAGACCCGCTAAGACGTCCGTATGCGGCGCGACAACGGTGTTTTGCGCTCGTGCCGGATCGAACGTGAAACCCGCGATCTCGTATGTGCCGAACGTTCCGCAGAGTATGGACCCGTCCGGATCGACGGCGAACGCGCGGCCCCGCCGCGGGTCGATGACCACAACATACATGCGCAGCTCAAGCGCGCGTGCGCGAGCGAACGTGACCTGCCACCCGGGATCGATCTCCGTGCGCCACACGGCAAGGATCGTTCCGTCCAAGCGCGCGTAGGCAAGCCCGGCGGGATCGAGCACAACGTCGTCGTCGAAGGCCGGCGAGGCCGCCGAAAAGAAGCTCGTCCGCGTCGATGAGTCCCACGCGCGTGGCGCCGGCGCGCTCTTGGTCCAGCGCCGTGATCGCGATTCGCCGCAGCGATTCGGGTGCGGATCGCACTGCGTCGGCGGGCGCCGGCGGGTCTGCGCGCGCCGGTTTGGGCGGCTGCAGTTCGAGCGTTGCGCTCACGATCTCCTGACGCTCTTGCGATGCGCAGATGGCAATCGATCCGTCGGCGGTGACGATCTGGCTCTTTCCGCAGTACGCGACGCAACCTAATTCGACGCCGCATTTGTTTGCCGCCACGAAAGGCACGCCGTTTTCGCGGGCGCGGACGCACGCAAGCAGATCGGCCTGCGCGTTTTCAAGTACCGCCGGATCGCGTCCGCTCGTTACCCATGCGGTCGGCATTGCCAAGATCTGAGCGCCCCGGTCCACCAATGCACGCGCGATCAGCGGTATGCGCCCATCGGCGCACACTAGGGCGCCGATGCTCCCCAGCCGCGTGGTAACGGGAGCGATCCGCGTGCCCGGTGCAAACCACTTCCGATCGAAGTGCCAGAGAAAATGTTTGTCGGCACCCCCCGCAATGGATCCGTCGGCGTCAATTACCAGTGCGCTGTTGCGGACCCGCTCGCCCTCTAGGCGCGCCGCCCCCACCACGAGGACAGCGCCGGCGTCGCGGGCCAGTTCTTGGCACCGTTCCATGGCGCGGCCGATCTGGGCGGGCTCGAACGCCTGCGGACCCAGCACGTAGCCCGGCAAGGTCCCTTCGGGCAAAACCACCAGCCGTGCCCCCTCGTCGAGCGCCGTTCGAAGCGCGTCTTCGATGCGCGGCCAAACCGCGGCAAAGTCCGCCCGGTCGTGCGCCGCGAGTTGCACGGCGGCGACCCGGACGTTCATTCCCGCGCCCCGTTGCCTGCAGGGCTAAGCAAGCATCTCAATTGCAAAAGCGGGCTAGTCGATGCTGAATTGTAGGGGAGAAAGAAAGGCGTCACCATGCGCATGCGCGGACTTGCATTCGTTGCACTTCTCGCAGTCCTTACCGTGGGGCCTTGCGCCGTTCCGGCCCTAGCCCAAAGCCACCACTCCCGCGTTGCCCCCGCCGACGAATACTTCGGCCGGCTCAAAATGAGCATTTTGGGCGTGCGCAACCAACTCAAGGATCTCACCGCCAAAGTCCAATTCGCGCCCGACCGGGGCGGCGACATATTAGGCGCGGCCACGATGGTCGAAGACGCCATCCGTGACTGGGAACACAAGTATCCGCAAGACTCCTGGCTGCCCAAGAGCGTGTTTCTGCTCTCGCAGACTTTACGCATCCATTCATACGGAAGAAGGCCAGCGCCGCGCGAGCATGACGCTGCGATGGCTTGTCGATAGGTATCCCGCCACGGCTTACGCGGCAACGGCCCGCGCGCAAATCGGCTCGGTTGTGAAGTAACCGAACTCCCGGAGCGTGAATGCACGTTTTCCAAGTATGAAACGTGCATTCGCCTCCATTGCCGCAGCGGCGCTCATCCTTGCGGTCTCCGTCTCCGCAGGCGCCAAGCCGGAAGCCCCCAAAGTCCATGCGCCGGCGCCGAAACCCACGCCCAAACTCTCCAAGTGGGAGCAGCACGTGCAGCAAACGCTTCACGATGCCGCGCCCGGCGACGCCTATTTCGGCCGGATGAAGATGAGCTATTTGGGCATCAATAACACGTTTCGCGACAACGCGATCCGCGCGGGAGCGTACACGACGGACTCGCGCATTATCACCGGCGTGAGGTTTGCCGACGAAGCCCTCAACGACTGGTCCCATCACTACCCGCGCGATCCGCAGCTCGCGCGCTCGTATTTCCTAGCGTTCCAAATGTTCCGCAAGATCTGGACGCAGCAATATCAAGACAAGGCCTGGACGTACGCGCACATCGTGGTGCAGCGTTTCCCGTCATCATTTTTCGGCAAGACGCTGCGCTCCGCGCTTGCGGTCGGATTCACCGAACACTACTTCGCAACACCGGTGCCCTGCGCGGTTCTTGCGCTGCCGACGCCGGAAACCGTAACCCGCCGCGGCGAGCCGACGCCCACGCCAAGCCCGACGCCGACGCCGAGTCCCTCACCGACGCCGACGCCTGCACCAGGAGCGCCGAAGGTTGAGATTCTCCCGGTTCCGTGCCTGACTCCGACGCCTTCACCGACGCCGGAACCGACACCAACACCGACGCCGACTGCAACGCCCAAGGGCATGACGCCGCCACCGACGGCGACGCCACTGCCCGCCGCGCCTATTCCGGGCACACCAACGCCTGGTACGCCAACGCCGTTACCAACGCGTACGCCATAGTGTCAAAATGCTGCTCTAGTTTATTTCATGAACGAAACCACGAAACGTCCGGAACGCACCAAAAGTCTCGATCGAATTTTACTCGAAAGAACATCGGCGGAATTGCCGGCAGACTCCAGCAGTCTATAGTTGGATCACGTTCTCGGCCTGACTGATGAAGCGCATCTCGCCGGCGTCAATCAGGCCCTCGATCCTCAGCACCGAGAAGAACGATCCCGGATGCTCACTCATTGCATGCCCTGACTCTTAAGGAGCAGACTCGCGGTACGGGTTCGCGACGGGAAGGTGGATTCGTCCGGAAAGCGTTCGAAAACCGCCATCCTGGCGGTTTTCTACTTAACTGCTTTTTCGGGAAAACAAAGTTTTGAAACGGCCATCCTGGCCGGCCCGAAAAAGTCAGAAATTTCCGGACGAGTCCACCTTCCCGTCGCGAACCCGTACCGCGAGTCTGCGACGAGCGCAAGAGCAACAAAAAAGGGCCCCGCTTTCGCGAGGCCCTTTCTCTTTGCGTTCTAAGCGATTAGAACTTCAGGCCCAGACCGACGTACGGTCCAGCGTGGTTGTAGTCGACCGGAGCATTGGTCTTGCCATAGCCGCGGTCGCCCAGGAATCCGAGTTCCAGGTACAACGGCGTTTGCGGACCGAACGTGAACGCCGCGCCGATGTCGTACTTCATTTCGTTGTACGCCAGCGTGTAGTTCGCGCCCGGAGGCACGCAGCCGACTGCAAGGCATCCGGTTCCCGTTCCCTTGATGTTCGGGTAGTACCAGAAGCTTCCGTACCAGGTGAAGCCGTTGTTGTTCAGGCTCGGCAGTTTCTCAATGCCCGCGCCGAAGTTGTTGAGCTTCGGATATCCGTAGTTACCCGAGCGCCACAGGTACCCGACGCCGATGTAGATCTTCGGATCGAGAACTTTGAGGCCCAGGCGTGCATCGCCGTCGTAGTCACGCGCGGTGAATGCCGGAACGAACGTCGAGAATTGGCCGCCGATGGCGGTGACGCAACCCGGGTCGCCCGATGAGGCATGTCCGCCCAGACCATCGCAGACCTGGTTCGCGTTGGCAGGCGTCGTTGCCGTGCCTTGCGTGTGGGGGTAGTTGTACTGACGATAGTCGCCCGCAATCATCCAGGGCAGGCTAAACAGATCGAACTCCCACGCGCCGTGAATGCGGTACGAGAATCCGCCGTTCGTACCATTGCTGGTATTGCCCGGGCTGAACTCGTTGTAGACTTTCGGCGAGATGAGATAGTCGCCGGCAACGAATGCCGTGACGTTCGGCGTCGGAACCGGGGTCGGAACCGGCGTCGGCGGTGCGGTTACAACGGGCATCGGCGTCGGCGCAGGCGGCGGCGTCGGCGGGTTGTAGCGAACCACCACTAAGCGGCGGTCGGGAACCCACTGAACGTATGCGCCCATTCCTTCGGAGATGACGCGAACCGGAACGACAACGTGGCCCTGGTACATCTCCGGCGGCACGTCCAGCGGACGGGTCTCGCCGTTGATGACCACTTCGGCCTTGCCGACGGTGACCTTCACGTCTGCGCCCGGCTTCGTGACGTCAACCGTCCGCGAACCCGGGTCGTACTCACCGTTGCCCCCATTTGCTCGAACATCGAGCGCAGGGGGATGAGAATCGTTCCGCCACGGACCAATGCCGCAAGGACGCGGCCTTGCTTCAACTTGTCCGGTTTGGAATAAACGTGACGATCGTTGAAGAGGATCGGTATTTGTCCGGACGGCGGGGAACCGAAGTTCGCCATTGGGGGCGCCGCCGGGGCAGGTGCCATGGTCGCCGCGGGTGACGGCATAGCCGTTGCCGCGGGCGAGGTCATCGCAGTCGCTGCCGGTGACGGTGCAGCCGTTGCCTGGGCGATCGCGTTGGGTCCAATGTTGCCATGCGACGCCGTAGACGGGGCTGCCACCGCGCTAAGTCCCATGCCGACCATCAGGACGGCACTGAGGACTCCGGTGCTCAGTCGTTTCAAGTTATCCTCCTCAGCTAGAATGAAAACCTTGGCTCGCGCCAGGGAGCCTATTATGTAAGCCCTGCGACGAAACCAAGCATCATGTCGCAGTTACCCTAAAGCAAGCGGGGTTAATCCTTCGGGGAGACTGCTTGCCCCCCCTTCAAAGATACCCCGGGGCCGTGGCCCCGCTCGACTATAAAGGTAGCGTTAAGCCAGCTTCTCTTCAAGCTTCGCGACGAACTTTTCGCGCTCCATGACGTAGCGCTCGTGGGTTCCCTCGGCCACGGCCTCCTGCTCATCGAAGACCTGGACGGCAAAACTGAGCCGCGGGCCATCGACAAGAACCACCTCAACCTCGGTGCGAACGATGAAACCCACCGGCACCGGCTTGTGGTGTTCAAGGTCGATGTGGGTACCCAGGGATATCTCGCCGGGCGAGAGGTGGGAGCCGCGCACGCCATAGCGGCGTCCTCTATCAACTGGACCAGCATGGGGGTAGAGAGGACGTCGACGCCTTTGTTTCCGGCCTTTTCAGCGGTCATCCACTCTTCGACGCGTGTTTGCCGGCTGAAGGTGCGTCCAATCTCCGCTTTTTCGCGCATGGCCCTGCACAATACAACGCGGCAACCCTCGCTTCCCCGGCGGATTTAAGGATATTGCGGTAGTACTGAATCAAAATTCGCCGCAGGGGTGTATAGGGAGATGACCTTCGGCGTCTTTTTTGGAATTTCGTGAGGAATCGAATGATCGTTTACCGGACCCCCGTCATCGCCATGCTCGCTGTCGTGCTGCTCGCCGGCTGCGGCGGGCAGAAACAACAGCGTGGCCCGGCCGCACTGGATGTGGACGTGGCCCAAGCGCAGCGGCGGGACATTGCGACCTACCTTTCCTTAGATGGACAAATTGCGCCGCTTCAAGACGCAACGCTTTCGTTTCAGCAGTCCGGACCCGTCACCGCAGTGTATGTCAATCAAGGCGATCGTGTGCGCGCGGGGCAAATGCTTGCCAAAATCGACGATTCGACGCTGCGCGCGCAGGCTCGCGCAGATCGAAGCGCAGGTAGCGCAGAACGCCGCCACCGCGCAGTCCTCGGCACTCAACGTCCCGATTACGCAGGCGAACACCTCTCAGGCGGTGCAGTCGGCTCAAGCGGCGTTGGCAAATGCGAAGCTCACCTACGATCAGGACAATCAACTCTTCAAGCAAGGCTACGTTTCGCAATCGCAACTCGAGCAAGCGCGCGCAGCATACGTCGCCGCGCAGACGGCATACCAAACCGCCCTTTCCAACCGCGGCACGACCGGCGTGCAAAGTTCGCAGGCCCAGGCCGCGCAGGAAGCCGTTACGGCGATGCAGGCGCAAGCGAACACGCTGCGCACCGAAATCGGCCAGACCGCACTCTATGCGCCGTTCGACGGCGTCGTGACGCAGCGTTTGCTGGATCCCGGTGCGATGGCCAGTCCGGGCACCGCGGCACTGCGTGTCTCGCAAATTGACGCTGTGTGGTTGAACGTTAACGTGCCCGATGAAGATCTCGCCTACGTCCATGCAGGTACGGCGGTGAGTTTCACGACCTCGGAACTGGGCGGGCGCACGTTCCACGGGCGGGTGGACACCGTGAACTCCGTTCCCACGCAAGGAACACTTTCATATCAAGCGCGCGTTCGTCAACCCAATCCCGATGATGCGCTGCGGGGCGGTATGCTTGTGACGGTCACGATCCAAAAAGAAGATCATCGCAATGCCGTCGTAGTCCCGCGCGCCGCCGTCGCCCAAACGGATCAGGGCGCAAATGTGTTTATCGTCACCGGCGGCAACAAGGCCGAACAGGTGCCGGTGCAACTGGGCGTGCAAACAGATACGCTCAGCGAGGTTCACAGCCCGCGCATTGCCGCCGGGACGCTCGTCATTACTACGCGCCCGGACGCGCTACAAAACGGCAGCGCGGTGGCGGTTGTCGGCGGCAAGCGCGGTCAATAGCGTGATAGTGCAAGTCATAACGCTCGTTGCTGCTCTAGCGAGTCCCTCGCCCTCGCCATCGCCCTCGCCCGTGCCGCAAACCACGGTCCCGATGCCCGTACCCAGCCCGCAACCGGGCGTGCCGCAGACTGTGACCTTGCAGCAAGCCATCGACATCGCCGCGGCCCGTTCTCCGGTTTTAGCGGCTGCGCGCGCTAATTATCAGCTCACGCAGATACCGGTGGACATCGCCCGCAGCGGCCTGCTGCCCAACATTAGCGGTACCGGCACCATTACGCAATCTAACGGGGGCCGCTCCTCGATCTCGGGATCGAACGGCACGGGCACCGGCAGCGGAAATACGAGCGCGAGCTCGGGCAACGACTTTCAGAGCCGCGGATTGAGCGTCGATCTCCGCCAGCTGATCTTTGACGGCGGCCGGACCATAGCGCAGATTCGCCAAGCCCAAGCTAATGCCGTAGCGGGCGGGCAGACGTATCAGCGATCGCTTGAGACGCTTGCCTATAATGTGGCGCAGGCATATTACAACGCGCTACAGGCAACGGCCACCGTCGGCGTCGATCGCGAAGTGCTGCGCCAGGCGCAAACCAACGAAAATCTCACCCGCGCGCAAGTCCGCGCCGGAACCTCGCCGCGGCTCGACCTCGTGACCGCGCACGTTCCGACGGTGCAAGCCAGGTGCAGCTCACGCGCGACCAGGGAACGCAGGCATCCGCGCTCGGGGCGTTTGCCAACCAGCTCGGGCTCGACCCGACCACGCTCGTGCAGCCGCAAAATGTGGGCACGTCCAACCCCTCCGCGCTGCTTGTCACCGTTCTGCCGTATAACCAGGCCGTTGCGCGCGCGCTGGCATTGCGTCCCGATTATCTCTCGAGCCAAGATGCTATCACCGCCGCGCAATACAATGTGCGCGCGCAGCGCGCCGGGTATTATCCTTCCGTCAGCGGTACGGCATCGCTCGGCACAAGCTCGACACTACCCAACGGATCGCGATATGTCGGCAGCAGTTCGATCGGGGCTTCCGTCAGCATCCCCATCTTCGATCAAGGTCTTACGCAGGCCGATGTCCGTCAGGCGCTCGCGCAGCTGGACCTGGCAAATGCGAACGCTGCGCAAACGCGCCTGGGCGTGGAGCTGAGCGTCCAGCAGACTCTTGTGGGCCTGGCCTCGAATCAAGCCCAGGTGGCGCAGGCACAGGCCGAGCTCACCAGCGCGCAGCAGAGCCTTGCCGGAGCGCAGGCGCAATACCGTGCGGGCGTGACCAACTTAGTGACCCTCATTCAGGCGCAAACGAATTACACGCAGGCACAAGCAACGCTGCTCAACGCGGTTTATACGCTGCGCCAAGCGGAGCAAACCTACATTTACTCGTTGGGCGAGAGTCGATCAATCCGACAGGTCTGACCGCGCCGTAAAGGGCGCCGTCCATAGGACCCTCCTCCCACAAAGTAAAACTGGCGCCCAATGAGTAAGCAACTTTTGAGCGCGGTGCCGGCTGCGGCTATCGCGGCCGCCCTGATCTTTTCGGGCTGCACGAAGCAGACGACGACTACGACCAGCACGGCGGCCTCGAACCCCGTCGCGGGCGGCCAAGCGCAGCCGAATGCTGGCGGCATGCCGTCCAATCCTCCGGTGAACACCGCGAGCACCGAAGCGAACTCCTGGACGCAGCCGCACGTGCTGCGTTTGACGGCGAACGAAGACGTTGCGAATCTCAATCCCGTCCTGACTACCGACACGCCGGTTTCGCTGATCCTCGGGCCCCTAACGATGGGCTATTTGGTGCGTTGGGATCAGAGCGGCAATCCCGTCCCCGAGTTGATCACGGCGATTCCCGACATGCACAACGGCGGTGTGAGTAAAGACGGAAAGACGATCACCTACCATCTGCGCAAAGGTGTGAAGTGGTCCGACGGCGCGCCGTTTGACGGCGACGACGTGGTTTTTAGCATTCAAGCGGTTTTGAATCCGGCCAATAATGTTACCAGCAGAACGGGCTGGGACCGCATCGTGAAAACCGACGAGCCCGACAAGTATACGGTCGTTCTCCACTTGAGCAAACCGTACTCGCCGTTTCTGGAAACGTTTTTTTCGACGTCCGGCGCAAATCCGTGCCTGCTTCCCAAACACATTTTGGGCAGCATGGCTAACATCAACAATGCGCCCTACAATTCCAAGCCGGTCGGCATAGCGCCGTTCATGGTCAAAGAATGGTCGCGCGGATCGCGCGTCGTGCTCGTGCCCAATCCGTATTACTTCCGCGGCACACCCAAACTCAAAGAGATCGATTACGAGATCATCACCAATGCAAATACCGTGCTCACGGAGATGCAGGCGAAGTCGCTGGACCTGTACTATCAGGCGCCTCCGAATATGGCCGACCAGTTCCGGGCGATGACCGCTTTCACCACGTGGGGCCAGCCCGACTATTATTTCCGGCACATGGACTTCAATTTGACCTCGCCCAAACTCAAGGACCCGGTTGTGCGTGAAGCCCTGCGTTACGCCACCGATAGGCCGACGATTCTGACCAAGCTCTATCACGGAATCGGCATTTTGCAGGACGAGCCCGCGCCGCGCGTGAGCGCGTACTGGGATCCGAATATCAAACAAACGCCGTTCGATATCGCCAAGGCCAAATCGCTGCTGGACTCAGCCGGCTGGAAACCCGGGCCGGACGGAGTGCGGGCGAAGAACGGCGTCAGGTTGGATCTCAACTTCGCAACGGCGAGTGGTACGGTCGTGAACGATCAGATGATCGAATTGCTGCGCTCGACATGGAAAGAGGCGGGAATTGCGATCACCGTAAGCCACTACCAGAACAATCTGCTCTTTGCGCAGTATCAGGACGGCGGCATTCTCTACCGCGGGAAGTTCGACGTCGCGTATTTTGCCTGGGGTCAAGACGCCATAGGCGATCTCTCGCCGATCTATTCCTGCGCCGAGATCCCGCCTAACGGCCAGAACATTCTGCACTGGTGCAATCAGGCGGCTCAGAACGCCATGCTCTCGCTTTATACGCACTACGACCAGTCGCAACGGAACGCTGACGATGCGGTAGTAATGGAACAACTGAATACGGACGTTCCGACCATAGTCCTTATGGGCACGGAGGCGCTTTGGGTGTTCAACAACGACTTGAAGAACTTCAGCCCCGGCGCGCTCTCACCGTTCGACAACTTTATGAACGTAGACATGTAAATGAACAAGCACGTGACGTTTCGTTTGCTCGCGCTCGTTCTTTGCGTCCTTGCCGCCTCGTGCTCGCGCAGCACCGGCGGTTCGGGCGGTTCGGGCGGCCCGCTCAATGAATCGGCCGAGAACGCGCCGCCGGCGGCGCGGGCAAATGCGTGGACGCACCCGCACGTGCTGCGTTTTACCAGCGCAGAAGACATCGCGACGCTCAACCCCGTGCTCAACACGCAAGGCGTGCTGCTCTATATGTCCTCCATGACGATGGCCTGGCTCATCAAATGGGACCATAGTAACAACGCCACGCCCGAACTGGCAACGCAGGTCCCCACGCAAGCCAACGGTGGCGTGAGCAAGGACGGGCTGACCATTACCTATCACATCCGCAAGGGCGTTAGGTGGTCCGACGGGGCACCGTTCGATGCCGACGACGTGGTCTTCAGTTTTCACGCCGTTCTGAATCCGGCCAACAATATAACGAGCCGCTCGGGCTGGGACCGCATTGCCTCGATCGACGAGCCTGACAAATATACCGTCGTCCTGCATTTGAACAAACCGTACTCGCCGTTCGTCGAAACGTTCTTTTCCACGGCGGGTGCGAACCCGTGCCTGCTTCCCAAACACATTCTGGGTTCGCTGCCGAACATCAATACCGCCCCGTACAACTCGCTGCCGGTCGGCATTGGACCGTTCAAGTATAAGAAGTGGGACCGCGCGCAGCGGGTGGTGATGGTCGCAAACCCGCTATATTTCCGCGGCACGCCGAAGCTTAAAGAAGTCGACTACGAGATCATCACCGACCTCAATACGACGCTTACGGAGCTGCAAGCCCATCAACTGGATCTCTGGTATCCGGTTCCGGGAAGCATCTTCATCTCGCGGCTGCAAGGCCTCAACGATTTTGCGTTTATCCGCCACCCGGGCTACCTCTTTAACCATATTGACTTCAATACGTCGCGTCCGGGCCTAAAAGAGGCCGCCGTGCGGCAAGCGTTGCGCTACGCAACCGACCGCGCAACGTTGATCGCCACCGTCGGCCACCACGTGGGCATCTTGCAAGAACAGCCGGCTCCGAACACGGCGCCGTACTACGATCGCGCCATCAAACAAACGCCATTTGATATAGCGAAGGCCAATCAACTGCTGGACCAGGCGGGCTGGGTGCGCGGCAAGAACGGCACTCGCGCGAAGAATGGCACGAGACTCTCACTTGAATTTGTGACGAATTCGGGCAATTCGACGGGCGATCAAATCATCGAACTGCTTCGCGACTGGTGGCAGCAGATCGGCGTCGATATTGTGGTGAAGCATTACAACTCTGCGTTGCTCTTTGATTCGTATCAGGATCACGGTATACTTCAACGCGGCAATTGGGACGTAGCCTTTTTCGCCTGGGGCCTGGGCGCGACGGGCGATCTTTCAAATCTTTATGCCTGCGACCAATTTCCGCCGAACGGCCAAAACGATCTTCACTGGTGCAACCGGCGAGCCGATAAAGCGATGCACGACTTGTACTCGCATTACGACCAAGCGCAGCGCAATGCCGACGATGCGATCGTTTTTGAAGAACTCAACAAAGATGTCCCGACGATCGTTGAAAACGGCCGCGAAGACATTTTTTACTTCAACCGCGACCTACAGAACTTCCGCCCCAACAGCATCACCGCGTTCGACGACATGATGAACGTCGACATCTGAGCGCGATTGCAACAGCAACGCAAGGGTTAAAAGGACGCACCCCAGGAGCGAGAGCACTCGCAGCGCGCTCCACGCCCAGACGCGAACGAAAAGGCCGGTAGCGGCTTGTTCGGCGTGCCATGCAGTCGCGGCGCTTGCGCCGGAGAGATTGCCCGGTGAGCCCATGGCGTCGGGCCAGACGGGCAGTGGGTGGGCGTATGCGCCGGCAATTGCAAGAGCAAGCGCGAGGGCTGCGATCGAAGCGGGAATGGCAAGCGCGCGGACGGGCAAGTCGCGCAGCGCGAAAGCTCCCGCAAGGAATGCCGCCGCCAGCAGCGCCGTTTGCGCCGCACCGTCGGGGCGCTGCGCCAACCCTAGCCAATCGATCGCGCAGAGCAAACCGCCGCACATCGCAAGTGGCCACAGCCGTGGCGCGCACCGCAGCGCGAGATACAGCGCCGGCAGAAACGTCACGACCAGATCGTGCTCGTGGAAGAACGGCATTCCGAGCGGTAAGAGCGCACAGGACGCGCAAAAGCGCTCGAGCGGCTCGCGCATGCGCGCCATGCAGAAGATCCACGCAGCGAAGGAGATCAGCGCGATGGCAACGGCAAGTGCGCTAGCGATGCTGCTGCTTGCGCCAAAACCGAAGGCGATCGCTTCGGGCGTAAGTTGGATCGCCGAAAAGCGCTCGGCCAACGCGTGTGCCGCTAGCGTTTGCAGGTAAGAAGCGCCCAACGTAAGCCCCAGAACTGAGGCGCCCAGCAGCGTCCAGAGCGTGCGATTACGCCCCAGGCGCGAGAAAAGTGCGAGCGCAATATTCGGCTGCAGCCACGCAAAGAGCGCAGCCGGGGCGGCGACGAGCGAGAGCACCGCCGCGGCGTACGCAGGCAGCGCAGTCTGCCCGAGCGCTAGCGCACCCGTGAGCGGACCGAAGCCCAGTGCGATGCAAAGCGCTGCCAAGAACGGCCGCGGCGATTGGGCTTGGCGGCAAAGTGCCAGGGCGCAACAAATCAAGACGGCGATGCACGCGGCCAGCGCGGTACGCCACAATGCATTGGCAAGGCCGAACGGCAGCAGCGCCAGCGCACGCCACAGCGGCAGCGTGGCGGGCGGACTGACGAACGGCAGCAGCGCAAGCGCCTCCCTTCCCCCGTCCAGGGGCCGCTCAAAGCGCCAGATACCCGCGCTGTACGGATCGATCCCTGCGTTGGCCGCCTGGCCTGCCGCGTAGTAGGCCTCGAAATCGCGCATCGGCGGGCCGGGTGTTGCGTGCGGGCGTGCAAAGAAGATCGCGAAGGCCGCGCAACTCGCCGCGATCCAAAGCCCGCGGGAGTCTACGGTGATGGCGTGCTCTCGCGCGCGTAGACCGCGATGCGATCCACGGCAACGGCGCGAGCGATGACGTACACCGCCCCGCCCTCAAAGGTTCCCTCGAACGCGTTTGAATGGTCCATGCCGATGCTTACGCCTTCAGGCTCCAGAATGAATCCACCCAAG
This sequence comes from Vulcanimicrobiota bacterium, assembly GCA_963702335.1. GTDB lineage: Bacteria > Vulcanimicrobiota > Vulcanimicrobiia > Vulcanimicrobiales > Vulcanimicrobiaceae > DASSRQ01. The sequence continues at coordinate 60,901 of CAVPCC010000030.1, forward strand.
TCCGCCGGCGCGAGCGCCGGCGCGTACGGCGCAGAGGGAACGTAGAGTTCAACGGCGATGAGCGTGCCCGCTTTGTAAAAAGCACTTAAGAAACACCGCCTTCCCGATTCCTTCACCGCATAGGTGTGCCAGCCGCGCGCGGGATAGCTGAACGCGATCCCCAATTCGCGTTCGACGGCGTGCCGCGTTGTTTTTCCTACTTCAAAGCGGATCCGCGGGCTCGCGAGAACGGCCGGCGTCTGGAGGAGCCGTACGGCGACGGCCTTGCCGCGTTGCGCTTTGTGGATGTTCGCCAAAATCTCGGCCGCGCGCAGCATCGAAAAATCCGGCGGCGGGTTTGCCGGACTCATCGCCTTTTAAGCGTGCCCCGGAACGGGAACGCGCGTGTACAGCATGCCGCCAAAAAGCACGGCCGCAAGGCCGAAATACATGGCCGTCACGGTCAACCGCTGGGCGAGCGTAATCCCGTAGTATCGCGGATCCAGCTGGCCTTTCCATGCTGCGACAACTTGGCGCAGACTGAGCAGAATCAGAATGATGATCAGCGGATTCCAGAGATGGAAGACGATCATCGCCGCGACGAAGACGACCAGGCCCGCGATCCAAATGCGCGGTGAGATCGAGCCGACCACGCGTCCACCGTCAAGCGGCATGACGGGCGCCAAGTTAAACAGATTGAGGAAGAAGCCCATATATGCAGCGGCCAGCCAAAATGGCTCGTGAGTGGAAAAACCGATGTACGCGCATAAGGCCGACGCGAACGCGCCGGTTGCCGGTCCGGCAAACGCAATGAGCGACTCGTGATACGCCGAGGGCGGCGTGCCGCGCATGTTCACCAGCGCGCCCATGCCCGGGATGAAAAACGGCAGGCTCGCGGGCACGCCGTAAAACTTCATGGTGAACCAATGGCCGAATTCGTGAATGCCGATAAGGAGCACGAAGACCAGCGCAAACTTCCAGCCCCAGAAAAGGGCGTAAAACCAAACCGAAGCCAAGAATGAGCCCGCGAACCAAAACAGTTTTAGGCCGATGGCGATGAACTTAAACTGCAGCAGCAGAACGAGCAACACTTTGAATTTGGCAAAGAACGCGCCGATCGCAATGAGGATTGCGCCCAAGCCTTTCGCGCGCGTGGCGGTCTGCTGTGCGGGCGTCTGAGGCGGCTGGTAGTCGCCTTCGACAACGTCGTACTGTTTGTGATCGGGGCGCTCGGCCCACCCGGTGTTCGGCATGCCCGGTAGTACTTCGCGCGCCCCGGCCCGAAGCCCCCAAAACGTGAGTAAGCGTATTGTTATCCTGGGCGGCGGCTTTGCGGCAATTGCCACCGCGCAGCGGTTGGAGAACCGCCTGCGGCCCGGCGAAGCCGAGATCGTGCTGATCAGCCGCGAGAATTTCTCGCTCTTTACGCCGATGCTGCCCGAAGTCAGTTCCGGGGCCCTGGACGTGCGGCATATCGTCACGCCGATCCGCGCGCAGCTGCGCCGCACCAAGTTCATTCTCGCGCAAGCCGAAGCCGTCGATCTGCAGGCGCGCAGCGTGCGGTATACGCATACGCTCACCGGCCTCACCGAAACCGCACAGTACGATCAACTAGTGATTACCGTCGGCGCGGCGACCTCCACGTTCGGGCTCCCGGGCATCGCCGAGCGGGTCTTTGCGCTCAAGACATTGGAGGATGCGGGCATTCTGCGCAACCGCTTGATGTGGCTTCTCGAACTTGCAGATACCTCAAACGATGCCGAGCGCGCTGCGCTGCTTACGATTGCGATCGTCGGCGGCGGATTCACCGGGGTTGAAACGGCGGGCGAGATGGTGGAGCTTTTTCGCAGCGTCGGCCGCTTCTATCCTCACGTGCGCAAGCAAGACGTGCGCATCGTGCTCGTGGAAGGCGGCCCCGTGCTGCTCGCGGGGCTACCGGCGCGGATGGGCACCTATTCGCACGACCATCTTGCGCGCAGCGGCGTGCGGGTGATTACCGGCGATGGCGTTCGGTCGGCCGATGATGAGGGTTTGGAACTGCAAAGCGGCACGCGCATTGCCACCCGCACGATCGTGTGGAGCGCAGGCGTACGCGCGCGAACGCTCGATGGCTTGCAATCCGTTGCAAGCGGTAAGGGCGGCACGATAGCGGTGCTGGCCGATATGAGCGTGCCCGGGCACATCGGCGCGTGGGCAGCGGGGGATTGCGCTGCCGTCCCGGCCGGAGCAGGTGGATTTTATCCGCCGACGGCGCAGCACGCAATCCGTCAAGGGCCGCTGCTGGCCGACAACATCATTGCATCGATGCGCGGCGGAGCGACGCGGGCGTTTCGCTATACGTCGCTCGGTATGATGGCCTCGCTGGGTGCGCGTAAGGCCGTCGCACAGCTGCCGGGCAACCGCGTCTTGACGGGATTTGCGGCGTGGTTCTTGTGGCGCTCGTATTATCTCTCGCGTCTGCCCGGATTGGATCGCAGACTGCGCGTCGCATTCGACTGGACGCTGGAACTGCTCTTTCCGCGCGATATCTCGGAACTTCGCGTCTACAGCGGCCGGGCGCAATCGAGCGCGGCGGCCGACGCCGGACTCGTCCCGCGTGAGCCCAGTGTGCTAAAGTAAGGCATGGAATTTCGCGAGCCCATCGAGCAGCTGATCCGCGACCCGCGTGAATTCACGGGCAACCTGCGCTTCCCGGACCCCGCTCAGATCCGCATATACGACGAAACGCTTCGCGACGGCGAGCAGATGCCCGGTGTCTGCTTTACGCCTGCGCAGAAGTACGAGATTGCCAAGCGGTTAGCCGATGTCGGCGTGCACGTCATGAGCGTCGGCTTTCCGGCTGCATCTGCGGGCGATCGGAAAACCCTGCAATTGGTAATGGAAGGCAAACGCCGCGGCGAGCTGGCCGCGGTCGAGATCGTCGTCATGTGCCGCAGCAACCCCAAAGACATCGATGTCACCGTGCAGACCCTCGAGGAGATCGGCGTATCACCCTCTGAGGTGACGTTCTTCATTTTCACCAGCGGCAGCGATTTGCATCTGAAGTACAAGATCGGCAAGACGCTTTTGAAACTTCACGGACGCAATGAGAGCGAATGGCTCGATTTGCCGCTGGAGTTTTATCGCGATGCGAATATCAAGCTCCAGTGCGATGCCATCCGCTACGCCCGTTCGCGCGGCGTGACCAGCGTCGAGTTCGGTGCCGAAGACGGCAGCCGGGGCGATGTGGAGTACTTTATCCGCTATTTCAAAGAGTCGCTGGCTGCGGGCGGCAACCGGCCCGCGTGGCCGGATACCGTGGGCTGCTTAACGCCCGAAGCGGCGCGCTGGTACTGCAGCCGCATTGTGGATCAAATGCCGCCCGGTCTACCGATGGTCTGCCACTTCCATAACGACTACGGCCTTGGGACGATCAACGCCATCACAGCGGTCTCGTGCGGATTCAAGGTCGTTTCGGTGACGGCGAACGGCTACGGTGAGCGTGCCGGCAACGTGAAGCTCCACGAGTTCGTTACGGCGCTCAACGTGCTGTACGGCGTCGAACTGCCCGGATTCAAGTACGGCAAGCTGCGCGAACTCGCGCGCTTTATGGAACGCATGAGCGGTGTGCCCATGCAGCAGCACGAGCCCATCGTCGGCAGCAAGGTCTTCGCGCACGAATCCGGCATTCACACGCACGCCATGCTGATCGACCGGCGCATGTACGAAGCCGTTCCCGCACAGCTCGTCGGCGGGCAGATGGAGTGGATCTTCGGCAAGCACTCCGGCGTCGCGTTGGTCGAGGAGACGCTGCGCAAACAGGGCGAGAGATTAGTCTGCGGCCGGGATTGAGGTCACGCCGGAACTCGCGCACCGCGTAACCGAAGAGATCAAGCGCCTGCGCGAGGAGCGGGCCGCAAGCAGCCGCAGCGAAGAAGCGATCGAGGCCTACGAACAGGCGATGAGCCGCCTATCGATCGGCGAGAGCGAGGTCGCCGACATTGCGGTCGCCCTCGCTCAAGCCGATGTTGTTCGCTTATAGCGAACCCGGATCCACGAACGTGTAGCCCAGACCTTGAATGCCCTGCACCGTTTGCTGCAAGGGCGCCAAGCCGTAGCTGGGGTCGTAGAAGAAGCTGGCGAATCCGTCGCGCACCGCAAGATTGAGCTGCGCTTCGTTGACGATGTCTGCAGGCAGCCGGATCGGGTGGTTGTTGAGCGCGACCGGTTCGTAATCGCCCAGGTTTTCAGGTATGACTTCGCCGCCGTAAATGTCCTTCACGACGTACGGGTAGAACTCGCCGATGTAATTCGTGTGACTCGTTACGGAGCCGGTGAGTTGTCCTTGGAAGTAGATGGGCCGGTCGTAGCGCGCGTGGTAATTCGCTGTGAAAACCGCATAGTCTAATTCGCTTGCGTAGTAATGCGGCGTGACCCAGAGCGCCGGCTTTGCAAGATTCATTGCGGAGAACATGCCGAGCGCCTGCGTTACGCGGCCTTGTGCCCACGACGTGCTGTCTTCCGGCACGGGTGAGTCCCATACCACGTTATTGTTTGCATCGATGTGCGCCAGGTAAAACTCGGCGTCATCGCCGCTCACGCCCGTGTACGGATTGTCGACGTTTGAATATTGATGCGTGAGACCTTCGTCTATCGGTGTTCCGCCGTGCGCCGTGAGCCATTTAATAAGGGTGACGAAGGCCGGGGCCTGCGTCATCGGCGTCGAGACCGCAACTCCGCTATTGTAATAGCCCAGCGGATCCTCATACCACGGGATAATATTGAAGCCGTACGGGATATGGTTTTGCCACAGATACGTTGCAACTGTTTGCACTTGCGCCGGATCGTCGGCGGCGCTGAGATCTTCAAGCCGAACGAGGGCGCGGTGGCGCGTGGGCGCCGCCGGCAACAGCGCGTCGAACAGCAGATCCTCGTACGCGATCACGCGGTCCGACTCGTTAACGTAGGCGAAGGGGACCTCACCAATGTACGTCAGATTTCCCGAGCGGATGGCCCACGGAAAGGCGGTGCCGGTGCTCGCGTCGGTCGCGGTTGCAAGGGTCGTTACGGCCGGATAAGTGCCGCCCAAAATATTGGGGTGAAGAATCCCGCCGTCGGCGCCTGCGGGAATGGTTCGGGTCAAGTTTTCGCTCTTATACGAGACCTGCGTGACGTTCCCGACAGATCCGCCTGGCGCGAAGTAGGACGTCGTCGGATCCCAACCGTATTTTGCTTCGAACGCAGCGGGCCCGACGGCAAGAGCGAAGTTCCAGATATTGTCGTTCATCCAAATGACCGGCACGTTCGAGGCAAGCGCGTCGTTGTAAAACGCCGCCGGGATCGGATCCGCGGTAAAGTCGTAATACGTGGAACCCGCGTAGATCACCGCCGAATAGTTTGCGATTTGGCCGCTCTTATACGCGGTTACGGGTTCGGTGTCGGCGCCGCCGAAGTGGCCGCACAGATTTGCGCTTGCCATCGCGTAGAGTTCGCCTAGAAAGCCCCACTGTCCGGCTGTATCATAGAGCACGAGCGCTTTTCCGCCGCCCATCCCCGCGCCGCCGCCACTATTTCCGTTACCGTTACCGTTACCGTGTCCGTTTCCGTTTCCGTTTCCCCATCCGTGATGGCCGCCGCGGCGTGCCTTATCCTTGCGCTGATTTTCACCGTCGAGTTGTGCTTGCGCGTAGCCGCGAAGCGATTGCGCGTTGACGCCGGATTCCGGGTGGAAATGCCCGTGCTTACCACCGCGTCTGTCGAGCGATTGCACTGCAGGCCGCCCGGCTGACTGTGCGGTCTGTGCAGGCGGATTCGTATGAAAGCCGGAGCTGCACGATGCCAAGAAAAGCAGTGCCGTTCCGGCAGTTAGAGAGTTGTTGAGCAAGGTTCGTCGCACGGAGATGTCCTTTCGGTCAGTAGAGCGCGTTCGGGGAAACGAATTGGTAGCCCATGCCCTGCATCTGCGTGACGATGCTCTGCAGCGGGGACGGGCCGTAAGCGGCATCGTAGGCAAAACCGGCAACACCGTTGCGGACGGCCAGATTCAATTGGGCCGCGTTTAAAATATACGCTTGCGTATGGGCCGCCCCGAAATCGCCCAGGTTCTCGGGAAGCACGGCGCCGCCGTACGCATCCGTGACGGCGTAGGGAAAAAACTGTCCGATATACGAGCCGTAATTTATCGCCGTCTTGGCGAGCAGGCCGTTGTAATAGACCGAACGTTCGATTCGCGCGCTGTAACGCGCAACAACGGCTTCGTAGTCCAGGTCGGTGGCAAAATAATTCGGCGTCGTCCAGTACTGCGGCGGGGCTATCCCTGCCGCGGTGAATGCGCCGTCGGAGCTTGGAATGCGGCCCTGCGCCCAAGCCGGTGAGTCGCCGGGAACCGGGCCATCCCAAGAAACAGCATTGTTTGAGGTCACGTGCGCGCGGAAGAACTCGGCGTCGTCGGGGCTTGCCCCGGTGTACGGGTTTACCGCGTTGCCGTACTGATGCGTGTACCCCGCGCTTATCAGCGTCCCTCCGTTCGCCGCCATGTAGCGAATGACGCTCACGATGGCCGGCGCCTGCGAGAGCGCCTCGCTCGTCGCAGTTCCGCTGTGGTAGCGCCCCAACGGATCTTCATAAAGCGGAACGACGCTAAAGGTGTACGGAACCTTGGCTTGCGCTAAGTACGTGGCGATAGTCTGCAGCACGGCGGGGTCGCTTTGGGCGCTAATGTCGTCCAAGCGCAGCAGCGCGCGGTGACGCACGGTCGCATTCGGCGCATTCGAGAGCACGTCGAAGAGCAGATCCGTGAGCGCGATAACGCGGTCCGTTTCGTTCATGTAATCGAATGGAACTTCGCTCACATAGGTCAGATTTGCCGAGCGCACGGCCCAGGGAAATGAGTTTCCCGAACTGTCTGTTGCGGTTGCCGGGACCGAGGCCAGCGCCGATGAGGTAATAACCGGATGCAGCGTTCCGGCATCGCGCGCGGCCGGCACGGTTCGCGTAAATGTGCGTCCCTTATACTGAACCGTCGTGACGGGTGGCGCCGTTCCGCCGGGGTCGAAATACGAGCCGAGCGGATCCCCAGCCATATTCGTTTTCGAATGTTGTCCGGCCAATCGACGAGGCGAAGTTCCAGATATTGTCGTTGAGCCAAAGTACCGGTTTCACGCGCGATGCAACGTCCGTGTAAAAAGCCGGCGGAATAGGATCCGCGTTCGGCTCATCGTAGGTGGATCCGATGTAGATGGCACCCGTGTACTGCGCGGCTGCCCTTGCTGATACGCGGAGATCGGCTCCGCATCAACCGTTCCGAAATGTCCGGCCAGATTCGCTGCGGCTATCGCGTAAAAGCTCGCCCAGGAATCCCCATTGGCCGCCCGTGTCGTACAGCACGAGCGCCGACGACGATTCCTCCGGCCGGCGCGCGATTGGCAGGACGTGAGTCAGGCCGCCCGATTGCGTCGCCGCGAAGACGTGCGGAGCACCCGCCTGCTGTAAAGCGATGCGCTGATGCTCGGACCCCTGCTGAAATTGCGCGTACCCGGAAAGCAGGGCCGGGGTGACGCCATCCGGGGCGGTTACCGGCGCAAAAGACGAACGCGCAGCCGAGGGTATGTCCTTTGCTCCGGTGCAGGACATCAATGCCATCACGATCAGCACGCAGGCGACTCGCTTCATGTGTTATCTGATTTATCACGGCATCGCTTGCCTGCCATGGGCCTTAGTTCCAGACTGCTCGGGTCGAAGGACCTACAAGCAGGCTGCGCCAGGGTCTCGTTACAGAGCGACCGTCCTTTGCGAAAACAGAACCATGCTGTTTCTCACGCGCAAAACGCGGACCGGTCTGTGCGCCGCATTGGCGCTAGCCGCTGTATGTTTCGCGCCGCTGGCCTCGCCGGCGGACACGATACGAATTCCGGTGGCCGCTATGGGATACGCATCGGACGCAACGCTCGAGAGCGGGACGCCGCTCGGGTTCTACATCCCGGTCTATGCCCAGTTCGCCGGCGCCAGAGCGCACTTTGCCCTTCGCTTATCGGGATCCGCGCGCAGTGCCGCGCGAATCGTGATCACGGTAAACGGCCGGATTGTGAAGAGCGTTGCGGCGAGCCGGCTCCCGCGTTCGCGCGTTTTGGACGTTCCCTTACCGCGCGCCGGCGGCGCCCCGGGCCTGGAATCGGACTCGCATTGCAAGAGCTCGCAGCAGTGCGCAAGCGCAGCAGTTCGCGGCGTCTTAGTCGCGGCCCATTCGTGGATCGGCGTTCGAACACAACCGCGGCGCGGCCCCCGCTCGCCCTTCGACGTCATGCACGACTACCGCGGTGTGCTCACCTTTGTCGTGCCGCGCGCTCCCACGTTCGATCAACTGGCTGCAGTTTTGCGCAGCGCGTACTTTCTGCATCAGCAGGGGCGTTGGCGGCATTGGCATTTCCGCCTCGCACGGCAGCCGGCGCGTAACGGCCCTACGATCGTGGTGGGCGCTTTCCGCAATGACCTGCGCATACGGCGTGACGTCGTGTACGCGGACGCGCACGGACTGGATCGCCTGAGCGAACGGGCAAGCGACTTATTTTCCGCCTCGCAAGTGTTGCCGCGGAGCGCGGATGTGCCGCTACCCACGCAGCGTTCTTTTGACGATCTGGGAATCGGAACGCTCGCCCAACCGGCGGGCCGCGCGTCGTTCGACGTGCCGTTTACGGTTGCAGAGTCGGCGGCTTGCCGCGCGACCTGCGTATCCGACTGCAGATCAATCACGCAGCATTTCCGCCGGGCGAACGCGCCGGTTTACTTGTTGCCCTCAACGGCATTGCCGTCAACGATCTTGGTCTCGCCGGGGAGGCCGGCCTCGAAACATTCGACGTGCCGGTAAGAAGCGACTTGGTGGGCGGGACCAACCTGCTGCATGTGGCGGTAACGGGCGTGGCGTGCGGTCAAAAAACAAGCGTCGCGCTCTTGAGCGGTTCGGCATTTTCCTGGAGCGCCAAAGATGCGATCGTTCAAAGCATCGGTGACTTTTTTACCTCCGCAAATGGATCGCTAACCGTCGCTCTGGACTCGACGCGCCGCCTGGGTGCGGCCTTTGCAATCTTAGATAAATTGGGGTCGATCGATCCCGAGATCGGCGCCATCGAAGTCCGCAATCTGAATGCGCGACTGCCCGCGGGGGATTACAGCGTCATCGTTGCCGGGCCGCGTACTGCCGGCGGCATACCCATGCGCGGCCAGAGCGTCTTCGGAACGACGACCGATGGTTCGGGCTTCGCCGTGTTGGGTATCGCCGAAACGCGCCGGCCTTTGCTCGTCGTAACGTACGATGAGAGCGAGCGCGCTATGGCTGGCATCTCCCAGCTTCCCGACCGTGCGTTCGTTGAAGCGCCCGGAGAATACATGTTGGTGACCCGGAACGCCCTGGGATATCCAGTCCCCCCGTGCCGCGCGCACAACGGCATTTCCACGATGCCATCCGTTCATCGATGTCCACCTTATTCACGGCTTTCGGCGCAAGCGTTCTGGCGGGGATCGGATTGCTCACGATGCGGCGGTACAGCACGTGATCCGCGTTTTTGCGAACGCCTGCGGCGTACTGGGGCTTACATTGGTCACGCTCGCGCTTTTCTGCGCGGCTGCGGCACGCTCAACCGACATGGAACTGCCGCCGGTCGCCGCCATCCTGATGGACGACCCGCAGGATGCCGCGGGCAACGCCTCCGCCGCGGCGTTGCTGCGCCGCTTCACCCCTGAAGTGAAAATCGGGCTCCAGGAGCGGGTTTCAGCCGGAGCAGACGTCACGCTGCTCCTCGGCTCTGGGCACCGCCGCCTGACGCCCTCAGCGATCGCCGCGCTGCGGTTCTCGAAACGGATCGTTGCGGCGCAGTACCACCTGGCGCAGTTGCGGAACGCCGGTATCGCATTCGGCGACGTCCGCGCGCTGGGAATGAAGACGCTAAGCGGTCCGGCTTTGTTGAAGTACCGCACGATCGCGCTGCGCACGGACCTTCACCGGTTTGAGATGCTCAGCGTGCGCAAACCGGCGCGAGTACTCGCGTGGATTACCGCGGGCTCTACGCTCGTGCCGTATGCAATCAGCGACGGCAACGCCGTTTTTCTCAACGGTCCTTTACGAGTAAACGATCGCTCATCCGATGCGCCCGCGATGGCGGCGATCCTTGCGGACATCCTAAACCGCTTGGCCTTTGAACGATATGCGGAGGACACGCCGCATGCGGCGGTTGCGATCACCGGCGTTACCGCCCGGACGCCCGCAATTAAGTGCTTTTTCGCGCAATCCGGTATCTGCAAGGTACGCAGACGGCATACGTTGTTGCAACAGACGACTCCGCCGCGCAGGGCGGGCCCGAGCTTGCAGCGGTGCTCGCGCTTGCGGCCAAGCACGGGCGCGTGGTTTCCGGAGGCGCGCCGCGCGGTAATGCGTGGCTGCCGTGGCTGCGGGGGGACCTTGGCGAGTATGCGGATGTCGACCGGCAGCTCGCCGCTGCGCGTGTGCTTCGCGCTTGCGGTCCGTGCATTGCGTGGGGAGATTTCGATGCCCAATACACGCGATTTGACGACTTACGGCGGTACGTCGAATCCGTGCGCTCACTTGGATACCGCCTCGAAGGGGACTACGAATGATAGCGCTCGTTTCCGCGATTGTGCTCGCGGGCGTCCTAACCGATGCGGCCTCAAAAGAGCAGTTTTACCGCGACGTGGCAAGCAAACAGTACACCATTGCAGTCCAGGAAGGCCGCCCGTACCTGCAGCGCCACCCCGAGGACGCAGCCTATTCGCTCGACTATGCGTATGCGCTCTGCAATGCCGGACGTGCGCAGGACGCGCGCGCCATCTTGATTCGTCTAGCGGTTTCAGAGAATGCGGCGGTTGCCGCGGCAGCCCGTTCGCAACTGACTGCAATCGGCCCAGCCCCGGCCGCCCAGCGCGCATTGCTCTTGGCTTATGTCGAACCCGACACGCGGTACGGCGATACGTTTTACGGGCTCCAATATCGCAAAGATCTCACCCAGTCCCTCCTTCGCCCATTTCTGGCCGTCGATCTGACGTCCGATACGCGTTCGGGGGCGCCGCGCACCTCGCCGATCTACAACACCGACGAGATCTTTGCGTCCGCCGGCCTTCGCACAAAGCTCGCACCGGGTCTTGAGTGGCGGATACAAGCAGGGCCGAGTATCGGTTTACGCGGCCAGCGCAGCGTTGCAGAAGTGCGCAGCGCGCTGTCCTACTGGGGCGAATTCGGTGCTGGGCGCACGCACGCGCATACGTCGATTGGTGCAACTGCCGTATATTCCTCGCGTTTTGCCGGCAACGTCATCGCTTACAGCTCGGCACTGCATGATTTTCACCTTGTTTCCGGGCTTCGCGCAGTCGCGGGTTTCAATGCGGGGATAGACACGCAGCGTCAATATTACAACAACTTTGCCGAGGTCGTGGCCGGGGTCCAATATGCTCCCGCGCCCGGAACGATCGTGCGGTACGAGTACGTTCGCGGCGGCTACTTGCCGTCCGCCACTGCGCTGCCCGCATCAAGAACGTATGGAGGTGTTCGCGCAGTGGTTTGGTTCGCAACCGGAGGACCGTGAACGCCGTAGCATTTTCGTACCAGGTCTCGCATTGGCTTTCCGCCGCGAGCGTGGCGCTAGCGACTGGTTTTCTGGCCTTCCGGCTCGAGGCCGCCCTGCTGGATGCTTCGTATTGGCTCGGCGCGCTTTACAAGCGGCTGCGGCGTAAGCATCGTGCGTCGGCGTTGACGGTCGAACGTTTGGGCGCAAAACCAGAACAACGTATTGCACTGTTCGTGCCATGCTGGCACGAGAGCATCGTTGTGGATCGCATGGTCGAGACGGCCCTGAGCATCATTCAGTACACGAATTACGAAATTTTTGTCGGTTGCTACCCGAACGACGATCCGACGCTTTTCAAAGTGCGCGAACTGGAGCGGAAACATCCGCGCGTCCATGCCGTGGTCAACGATCGGCCCGGTCCGACGACCAAAGCGCAAAACTTGAACTGCGTTTACCGGTACATGAAACAAATGGAAGGCTGTGGTAATCCCTTTACGATCGTCGTGCTGCACGATGTGGAAGACGTGATTCATCCGCTTTCGTTCGGAATCTATAACTGGCTGCTTCCGCGAAAGGACATGGTGCAGATCCCGGTGCTGCCGCTGGAACGTCCGTGGTGGAAATTCGTGGCCTGGACGTATGCGGACGAATTTTGCGAGCATCATCTCAAGGATATGGTCGTGCGCGAAGGGATCGGCGCGTTCGTTCCCTCGGCCGGCGTCGGGACTGCCTTCAGCCGCGCCGGACTGGAAGCCCTTGAGGCCGCAGAGGAAGTCTTCGCCGAAAAAGCGCTCACGGAAGATTATCAGTCTGGACTGCGCTTGCATGTTCTCAAGCGAAGCACGATCTTCGTGCAGCAGCGGCTGGGAACCACGTCCCTGCGAGCGGGCGCGGTGGAAACGTACGTAGCGACCAGGGCGTACTTCCCCGATACAATCAAGGCGGCGGTGCGTCAAAAATCGCGCTGGATTGCCGGTATTTGTCTGCAGTCGTGGCAGGTGATGGGTTGGCAGGGAACGTGCGCAACCCGTTACGCCCTCATGCGCGACCGCCGCACGGTTTTGGCCAATCTGCTCGTCTTCGCCGGCTTCATCAACCTGGGGCTGATCGGTTTGATGTATCTGTGGCACGCCTTCGCGCCGTTGACATTCGTCCCGGTTATCGGCGACAACGCTGTGGTCTGGATGCTGCTGGACACGGTGCTGCTCCTGACCTTGGCACAGCTTTTCCAAACGGCCTTGCTGATCGCGTGGGCTTACGGGCCGGTGGCAGGCCTTTGCTCCTTGTTGCGTCCGCCGATCGCCGGACTTATCAACGGTTTGGCGACGATACGCGCACTGTGGATGTTCGCCAAGTCGCTGGCCGGACAAGAGATGCGCTGGGCGAAAACCGCGCACATTTTTCCGGGGCAGAGTATCGTCGAAGCCGTAAGCGGGCAAGCGCAAGTCTAAACTATTTTGACCCGCGCGCCGTTACCAAAGGTGATGGTAGGCGCTTTTCTTCTCGCCGCGGCCTTTGCTTGGCCCGCTTGGCACGTCGCGTTCGACGGCTACGGGAGCGTGCGCGTCGTGAGCGACAGCACCTTCGGAAGTGCGCTCGAACTTCAACCCGCCATCGCCTCGGGCTCGGCGCAAACGCATGCGGCGCTTGCAATCTCTTCGGCACGCTCGGGCGATTTCGACGAGCGCCTTACCGAACGCACCGTACGGCAGCTGCGCACCGGATCGAATCCCAATCCGTGGGAAACCGGATGGGTGCTGTGGCATTTCAGCGATAACGAGCACTTCTACTATTTGGCGCTCAAGCCCAACGGTTGGGAGCTGGGCAAAGAAGATCCGGCCTTTCCCGATGACCAGCGATTCCTCGCGACGGGCAGTGCGCCCGCCTTCCCGGTTGGTTCGAATGTGACGGTGCGCATCGTGCAGCGGGCCAACACGGTCACGGCATACGCGGGAGGCGTGCGGTTGACGACCTTTACAGACAACCAGAGCCCGTACCTGAGCGGCACCTTCGGATTGTATTGCGAAGACGCGCAGGTGCGCTTTACTCAGCCAGCGTTTTTCTAGGCAGGCGCGGTTGCAACGCCGCCCATGCGGAAGGCGGCGACGAACGCCCTGAACACGGTGGGATAGTCATCGTGCGTGAAGCGCACGCTGCGCGGCCCCGTTCGCTCGAACTGCGGGATGAGCGCGATCCAGTCGGCCTGTTCCACGTGGGCAAGCTCTAAATCCAGAACGACCGGCGGCTTGAACGCGAAGAGCTCGGCGCTCGCTGCGTTTTTGACTGCGATGGACGCCCCCTCGCGAATCAAGTCTTGGGCCGTTCGCGGTGAGACCGAGTCCACGCAGTAATAGCCGACGCTTTCCTTCACGACGACCCCGGTGATCCACGGCATTTGCTGCTTTGCGCTTTGGACCGTGGCGCGATCGCCGGTCACCAGGAGTACCGGGACGCCGTAAAAACCGGCCAGCGCGGCGTTCAAGGTGGCCTCGCTGCACGTCACGCCGTTAACGCGTACGTCGTAGATGACCGACGGCGTGTACGTGTGGGCAAGCGTTGCGTTTGCATCTCCGATGGCACCGTGGTAGCCGGTAAAAAACGCGCCGCCGTAGGCCGGCTCCATGCCTTGGACCATCGAGAGCGGCTTGCGATTCCCGAAAAGGACGCGCACGTCGTGCGGCAACTCGTCGAGCAGCAGATTGCGCATGGGGCCGTGCGAGTCGTTCACGAGCACATCCTGCGCGCCGGCCGAGCGCGCGCCGGCGATTGCGGCACACACTTCGGCGGTCATGTACCGCTGATAGATGAAATACTCCGCGTTGTAGCTGCGCGCGTCAACCTGCTGCCAGCTGCTCACGCCGGCCGTGCCTTCCATGTCGCACGAAATATAGATGTTCATGCCGGGACCGACGCCGCCGAAGCCAGCCGGAACGCCGCCAAAAAAGCGCGGAAAACTACGGGGTACTGCTCGTGCGTGAACCGCACGGTGCGCCCGCCGGTACGCGTGAAGCCCGGCATAAGTTCGACAAAATCGGCTTGCTCGGTTCGCGCGAGGTCGAGTTCCATCGTCACCGGCGGTTCGAACGTGAACGGCTTTGCGTGCGCGGCACCTGCAATCGCTCGCGCAGCGCCCTCGCGAATAAGCGCTTGCGCGGCGGCGGGCGTCACCGAGGTGGCAGAGTAAAAACCGATGCCGTCTTTAACCGCTACGCCCGTGACCCAGGGCAAGTGCTCTTGCACGTGCGCAACCACGACGGAATCGCCCGTTACGAGCAGCACCGGAATGCCGCGATAGCCGGCCATCGCCGCATTGAGCAGCGCCTCGCTGCAGGCAATCCCGTTCATCCGCACGCTATAGATCGAATCGTTCGTGTAAGTGTGCGCCAGCACCCCGTCTGCAACGCCGGCGCCCGCGTGGTAGCCCGTGAAAAACGCGCCGCCAAAATCCTCTCCCAACCCTTGCGTCATCGAATCGGGCTTACGCGCACCGGTGAGCACGCGCACGTCGTCCGGCAACTCGTCCCAGAGCACGTTGCGCATGTCCCAGTGCGAGTCGTTGACCAGCACCTCGGTCACACCCGCGCTGCGCGCCCCCTCGATTGCGGCGCGCACCTCGCGCATCATGTAGTTGCGGTACACCGGATACTCGTGCGCATTCGAGGGATCGCACTGCATCCAACTGCAGACTCCGGCCGTGCCCTCCATATCGCACGAAAGGTAAAGACGCACTACTGACCGCCCGAAAGCGCGCTTTGCGCTTGGCTAAGACCCTCTTTTGCGGCGACGTTGTTCGGATTGGCTGCGAGCGCGCGTTTGTAAAACGGAATCGCCCGGGCGTCTTTGCCAGCCGCCAGATACATGTCGCCCAGCTGTGTGAGCGCCACGTCGTCCTTGGGATTGCGTTGCACCCGGGTTTGCAACTCTTGCAACTGCGCGCGCACGGCGACCGGCGGTCCGCCACCTTCCACGTTGACGGCGGGCGGCGCGGCCGCAACCGCAGCCTGCCTGGCGCCGGCGCCCGTCCCGGTTCCGAAGACCGAGCCGCCCGTATCCAAGCTCTTCTTGACCAAAAGCGAGACGATCGTTAAAAAAACGGCGGCGAAAACCAGCACGATGGGAAGGTAAACCCGCGGCGGAAGGCCGCGCTGCGGTTGCGTAATCACCAAGAGTCGTTTGGACGTACGCCGAATAAACTCTTCGTGCTGCCCTCGGAAACCGACCTCCAACTGCTTTTTGCCGAACTGAACAACTTTCATTTCAACGGCGAGGTTCCGGTTTGCCGGATCCGCTACAACGCCCGCTTTTCAAACTCGGCCGGCCGCATCACCTACAGCGAACGGCCCTTGCTGATAGAACTCTCGCCTAAGCATTTCAAGCAAAACCCCGAAGCATTGCGCGAAACGCTGCTGCACGAAATGATCCACGCTTGGCTCTTCGATAAGAACGGCGATACCGGTCACGGGAGCGCGTTTCGCAAAAAGATGCGCGACTGCGGCATGGCATCCATCTATCACGACCTGGGCAACGTCAAGCCGTTCAACGAAAGCGTCAAGCGCTACATTTTACGCTGCGAGCGCTGCTCGCTCGAACTGCTGCGCCGCCGATTACCCGCCGCCGCGATGAGCTGCGGGCGCTGCAGCAGCCGCGGCTACGACCCGCGCTTTCCGCTCAAGGTCGTGGAGATTCTGGAAACTCGCGAACTGGGCTTCACCCTGGGCCGCGCAGCATTTAAGCGCGGCTAAACCGGCCTGGGATATATCATAGACGTTAGCGGTAATTCCGGAAGCCGGGGCAGAGCATTTCCAAAATCCCTGTGAAAAGCGGCGAATTTTCTGCTGCAACAAGGTCGACGATGCGTTGGTGATCTGCGCCTAGAGCGAACGATGCGAAACGGCGAAACGTAACCCTTCGCGCCGGCGTAGATGACGGTGCGGCCCGGGTCCAGCCGTAAGCGTTGTTGCCCGCGCGCCGCCCGATCGGTTCTGGGCGACAATGACCACGCCGGCAGGGGGCCGTCCGGAAGTCTCATCCCGAACCATGCCGCTGACGGTGCCGGTCGTTCCGGCGGTTGAAGTGCGAAGTACGGCATCGTCGCGCTCGCATAAGATGTGACCTTCCTGCACCCTAGGGTATTTCCGGTCGCCTCCGACCTTTATCGAGGCAGAAATGGCCCTCGGCAAGCGAAGATAGCGGGGCTATGACAACGACATCCGCCGCCAACGGGACCTCCGCCCGCACCGAGTCCGACTCGATGGGAACCATCTCCGTTCCCGCAGACAAATATTATGGCGCGCAATCCGCGCGCTCGCTCATCCACTTCGAAATCGGCGATGGCGAATGGCCGCGCGACACGATGCCAAAGCAAGTGATCGTCGCGATGGCGCTGCTAAAGAAGGCCTGCGCGCTCGTGAACCGCGACCTTGGCAAGCTGGATGAGGAGAAGACCAAACTCATTGTCGCCGCGGCCGACGAAGCGGCGGCGGGAAAACTCGACGCACACTTTCCGCTGCGCGTTTGGCAGACGGGCTCGGGCACGCAAACGAACATGAACGTGAACGAAGTGATCTCCAACCGCGCCATCGAGATGGCCGGCGGGCAGATGGGCAGCAAGAAGCCCATCCATCCCAACGATCACGTGAACATGTCGCAGTCCTCGAACGACACATTCCCCACGGCAATGCATATGGCCGCAGCGCAGGCGGTGGTCGAAATGCTGCCGGCAGTTAAAGCGCTGCGCGACGCGCTCGACGCCAAGGCCGGCCAGTGGAACAGCATCGTCAAAGTCGGACGTACGCATTTGCAAGATGCAACGCCGCTCACCTTGGGACAAGAGTTCTCCGGCTATGTTACGCAGTTGGACCGCGCGATGAATGCGATCAACCTCGCCCTGGAACCGCTCTACGATCTGGCCATCGGCGGCACCGCCGTCGGCACGGGCCTTAACGCGCATCCCGAATTCGCCGAGCGCACGGCTGCCAAAATCGCCGACTCACGAAGCTGCCCTTCCGCTCGCATCCCAATAAGTTCGCGGCGCTTGCCTCGCACGACGATTTCGTCTTTGCATCGGGCGCGCTCAAGACGCTGGGTGCGGCGCTGATGAAGATCGCCAACGACATCCGCTGGTTGGCTTCCGGTCCGCGAGCCGGCATCGGCGAACTGATTCTGCCCGAGAACGAGCCGGGGTCGTCCATCATGCCCGGTAAGGTAAATCCCACGCAGTCGGAAGCCATGACGATGGTGGTCGCGCAAGTCTACGGCAACGATACGGCGATCGCGTTCGGCGCCTCGCAGGGCAACTTCGAGCTGAATGTTTTCAACCCGGTGATGATTTACAACTTCCTGCACTCGTGCCGCTTGCTGCGCGATACCTGCGTCATGTTCCGCGAGCACGCCGTACAGGGATTGCAAGCGAACGAAGAAGTCATTGCCAAGTACCTTGGCGAGTCGCTCATGACGGTGACTGCGCTCTCACCGAAGATCGGCTACGACAAAGCCGCCGAGATCGCCAAGCACGCGCACCACGAAAAGCTCACGCTCAAAGACGCGGCCGTCTCATTGGGCTACGTCAGTGCCGAAGATTTCGACAAGTTCGTCGTCCCCGCGGAGATGACGCGTCCTAAGTAGGAAAGAAAAAAAAGGCCGCGGCGTAAAGCGCGGCCCTCCCCCTAAGAAAACGCGATGTGAGTTGTTAGTTTTCGCGGATCAGAATGGTGGCGTAGGTGGACTTTACGCCGACCCACATTTTTTCGTTCCAGCGATCCGACGCGGCGCGCTCAAGGCTGAACAGGTCGATCATCCAGTCGTTGAAATAGGAGTCATCGGCGTCGAGCGCGACAAGGGTACGGTCGTTCATCTGTTTTCCTTCACTCTGGTCCATTCAACGTAATCTATCGGCGTTCCGATGCACAATGTGCATTCGGGTTAGGTCCTAAGCCCTAACGCAATACGCAAACGTTACATAGACCCGGGTCCCCCAAGCATGCGCCCGTCTGCGGCTACAGCGTAAACCGCGCCGCGCCACCCGATTCGGCGTCCCAAGAACGCGGCACACCAGGCCCCAATGGTTAGGCCATCCCGGAACGGTACGAGGAAGGCCGATGCGGGAACGCTTGGGCCCAAAGTTTTTTCGGCTTGCAGATGCAGGCCGAAACGAGCCGCCAGCGCAGCGCCGTAAAGCAGCACTCCGGCCTGCGGCGGGATGAAGAAGAGCGCAACCAATGCCCAGAGCAGGGGCAACGTCAGAAGCGAGCCGGCAAAGCCCCAGGGGCGGACCGCTCGAACCGTGCGCGCCCAGCGTACCTCGTGCGCCCAAAGCGCCGGGAGCGAGCGCTCGTGCACCATCGTGCTTACTGCTTGCGGTGCCAGCACCACGGCGCCGCCGTGCTGCGCGACGAGGCGGCCGAGCATGTAGTCGTCGGCCAGATATGCTCCGAGCGCGTCGAGGCCGCCGATCTCTTCCAGGGTGGCGCGGCGGACGGCCATGGTGCCGCCCAAGCAATATCTCAAGGGTTCCAGTGCGGCCGCGACGAGCACCGACGGGGCAAACTGCTCGGTCAAGAACATCGCGCCCAGCTGCGCCGCCACGCTGCCGTTGGAGGGCATGCCGCCATACAAGAACGTCGCCGCGCTCGTGCCGGGCTGTTCAAAGCAGCCGGCAAGGGCGTGCAGGTGACCCGGCGGGACGCGGATGTCGCTGTCGGCAATTGCAAGTATGTCGTGGCGCGCCAGCGCGATGGCCCCTTGCAGATTGGCGATCTTTGGATTGGGCGCGCTGCCCGGGCGGCCTGAGCCTATCGCAATGTCGAGCGAGGGGAACTCGCTCTGCAGCCGCCGCGCGTGGGCGAGCGCCGGATCGTTTGCGTCGGCCGCGCAAAACACGATTTGAAACTGCGGATACTCCTGCAAGCAAAGCGATCGCAGATTCTCGTACAACAGCGGTTCGTCGCCGTGCAGCGGCTTGAGGATCGTCACCGGCGGCGCGCCAACCGAAAGGGCAGCGCTGCGATCAGCGAACCCGCGCACGCGCACGATGGCGAAAAGCGTATAGCCGATGCTCGCCGCGGCAACCACCAGCAGAATCCAGCCGATCACGCGTCTGCGAGTTCCGTAAACGTCGTGGGGCGGATTGTTGACGAACGCAGCGCCTCGAGCACCTGCGGATCGATCAGCGCCGCAAATTCGCCGGCGAAATCGTAATCCGGCGGAAAGGCCTGCGGCCACGTGTGCGTCGCCGGATCGCGTAGAGTTCGGAGATGCCCTGCGGCAGGACGTGCAGAAACGCGCGCACGCGCTCGGGCGTCATGTGCCCGGTGTCATTCATTCCGAAAACGAAATCGTTGCTTACGATTCCGGCGGCGCGCAATTTTGAGCGCATCAGCGTCATCCAGGGCGCCAAAAGCACGTCGTTGCGCAAACGCGCCAGCGGCCGCGTGCGCATCGCCCGCCACGACGGCCCAAACGGCTCGCGGGGAATGCGCACCGCGCGCAGGCCGAATTCGCGCCCAATGGAAACGATCAGTGAGAGCACCGTGGGGTGTACGTGAAGGTGATTCTGTGCGTTCACATGATCCAGCGGCAAGCCGGTTTGCGCAAATGCTTCGAATTGCGCGCGGATCTCCGCGGCTAACTGCGCGCGAATGCGGGGCTTGAAAAAATAGCGGACGCCGGCACGCAGCAGGTCGCTCTCGAAAGCCCCGTAGCGGTCGACTAAATCCGGAACGCGCTCGGGCGCAAGCAACGGACGTCCATTGACGAGCACGACGTGCAGGCCCACGCGCAAAGCCGGCGTGCGCCGCGCGCGCTCAACGGCATCACCGGTCGCGGGCGCCGCCATCATTAAACTCGTGGTGGAAAGCATCCCTTCCCGGTGCCCGCGCTCGATCGCATCGTTGACGGGGATGGCCAAGCCGAAATCATCGGCGGTTACAATGAGTCCGCGCATTTCTATTCCGGTAATGTCGGCAGGCCAGCCGGAATGCCTGTTTAAGATAAGCCGCTGTCCGCCGAGGAACTTTTCAATCGACTTCACTGCCGGCCGCCACGCGCGGACCGAACTGCCCCGGGCCGGTTCTTCAAATGTCGAACCGCTGCTGCTTTCCCGGCACCGCGCGCTCATCGCCGATTTTATGCGCTCCGGCTCGCTTTCGCATGGATGGCTCTCGGGCAAACTCGTATCCTACCATATGGGCTGGTCCGACGAGGCCGGACGCCCGCTCGCAATCAAGACGGGAAAACTCGTGCGTCCGGCGCTCTGCCTGTGGGCTGCCGGGGCTTGCGGCGGGACCGTCCAGGGCGCCCTGCCCGCGGCGGCAGCCGTTGAATGGTTTCACAATTTCACGCTGGTTCACGACGACATCCAGGACGGCGACCGCCGGCGTCACGGGCGCGAAACCGTCTGGTCGTTGTGGGGCATTCCACAGGCGATTAATGCAGGCGATGCGATGCAGACGCTGGCTTTTCTCTCGCTGGCCCGGAGCGTGGGCGAGCCGGGCCGTGCGTTGCGCGCCATGGAGGCCGTGGGACAGGCCGGACTAACGGTCATCGAGGGGCAGTGTCTGGACATGGAGCTCGAAGGGCGCGTCGATGCGGTGCTTCGCGATTACTTGCGAATGGTGGCCGCGAAAACCGGCGCGCTGCTGGGCGCGGCATTGGAGTCCGGTGCGCTCATGGCAGGTGCGCCTGACGAATGCGCGCAGCATTTCCGGCGTGCCGGCCGGTTGCTGGGCACGGCATTTCAAATTCGCGATGACTGGCTTGGCATGTACGGCGATCCCGAGCAGACCGGCAAATCCAGCATCAACGATGCGAACCGCTACAAGATGACGTTCCCCGTTGTCGCAGGCATGCGCGTAATGTCCACCTTGCAGCGCCGCAGACTGCGCGAATTGTTTCGTGCCGCGCAGACCGAGCCGCAGCCCAAATTGCGAGCGCTGCTCGACGATGTCGGTTGCGATGCCCTTACGCGCCGCGCCGCCGAGCGGTACGCATCCAAGTCCGTGGAGGTCATGATGCGCGCCGGCATTGCGCGCGAGTCGCTCGAGGATTTCGAAGAGGTGGCCTATTACGTCGCAACGCGAACACGGTGATTCGCCCGGCGGCACGGCCTCACGCAAAGCGGATCACGTTCGCATAAACCTTGAGGCCGACGTTGCCGCAAGGGGCGTTACGCCGGGCTTCGAGTGGTACCGCACGGTTAATTGCGCCTTACCGGAGATCGATCTTGCGCAGGTAAATGTCACAACGACGCTGCTGGATCACAAGCTTGCGGCGCCGTATTTGATCTCGTGCATGACTGGCGGAACACCGCAGGCCGGCGAGATCAATCGTACGCTCGCGCGTGTCGCGCAGCGTCACGGCTTTGCACTCGGGCTGGGTTCGGGCCGCGCGCTCATTGAAGACCCCGCTTTGTTACCCACCTTCGCGGTGCGCGATTGCGCGCCGGACGTACTGCTGTTTGCCAACCTGGGCGCGGTGCAACTCAATAAGGGGTACGGCTCAAGCGAATGCCGCCGCCTTCTCGGTCTTTTACAAGCCGATGCTCTTGCATTGCACCTCAATCCCCTGCAAGAAGCGCTCCAGCCCGAAGGCGACACGGCGTTCGCGGGCCTCCTTCAAAAGATTGCCCGGTTGTGCGAGGAGACTCGATGCTCCGGTCATCGTCAAAGAGGTGGGCTGGGGAATCGATGCAGGCACGACGGGTTCGCTCCTCAAGGCCGGCGTCGCGGCCGTGGACGTTGCAGGCGCCGGCGGCACGTCGTGGAGCCAGGTCGAGGCGCACCGCATGAGCGAGCCCTGGCGCGAACGCGCCGCGCGCGCATTTGCCGGTTGGGGCATTCCTACCGCCGACTGCATCCGTGAAGCGCGCGCAGCGCATCCGCAAGCAACGCTTCTTGCAAGCGGAGGAGTCCGTGACGGCATCGACGCCCTCAAAGCCATTGCGCTCGGCGCCGATGCGGTCGGCATTGCCGGGCCCTTTCTGCGTGCGGCAGCGCAAGGAGAAGACGCGGCCCACGAGTTGGCGCTCGAATTGGTTGCCGTACTGCGCGCAGGGATGTTCGCCATGGGCGAGGCCGACATTGCCTCCCTTTCACAAACCAAACGAATTCACGATGTTCGAACAAGATAGCGCCGACAGCTACTGCCGTTTGCTCGCAACGCGTCATTACGAGAATTTCGCCGTAGCCTCGCGCATCGTGCCGGCGCATATCCGCGTGCACCTGATGCGCTTCTATGCCTTCTGCCGCACGACCGATGATTTGGGCGATGAAAGCGGATCAACGCATGCAGCGCTCAGCCGGCTTGCTTCGTGGCGCGAGCAAACGGAAGCGTTTTTCAACGGCGTGCCGCCGGTGCACCCGGTGCTTATCGCGCTGCGTCCCACGGTGGACCTGTTCGGTTTAGAGAAGGCGCCGTTCGTCGATCTGATTGCGGCAAACGAACAGGACCAAACGGTTTTCGCGTATCGCACGTGGCCGCAGCTGCGCGCGTACTGCATGCTCTCCGCTGCGCCGGTGGGGCGCGTCGTGCTGCGGTTTTTTAATCTTGCAAGCGAGCGCGCGGAGCAGCTTTCCGACGACGTCTGCATCGGACTGCAGCTTGCCAACCATGCGCAGGATGTAAGCCGCGATAAGGCGATAGGCCGCTCGTACATTCTCGAAGAGGATGCCCAGCAGGGGGGACGGCCGGCGCGGTGCGCGCACTGGTCGAACGCGCGCGATCGCTGCTGGGCTCGGGCGAGGAGCTCGAACGGATGGCTCCGGCCGCCCTGCGCCTGCAACTCTCCCTCTATCGCTTGGGAGGACTTGCTATTTGCGAAGAAATCGAGCGGATCGGCTACCGGACGGATGGAGAGCGTCCCTCGGTATCGAAGGCCAAAAAGATGCAACTCGCATTGCGAGCTTTGGTCAATGTTGCAAACCGTTGATGCTGAGGCCGAACGCTTTTGCGCGGACATGGCCCGGCGCGAGGCCAAGAACTTTTATTGGGGCTTTGTTTCGCTTCCGCACGAACAGCGGATGGCCATATACGCGCTCTACGATTTCGCGCGACAAGTTGACGACGACGTTGACGGAGCTCCGGCGCCCGAACTGATTCCGGCGCGCCTTGCAGCGCAGCGCGCGCGCATCGCCGGAAACAACGATCCCGACGATTACGTGATGCACGTCCTTGCGCATGCGATCGAGCGCTACGCGATACCGCGCGCAGAATTGCAGGCACTCGTGGATGGCGTGGAGCGCGACCTGACCGCCGTCCGTTATTCGGACTGGGATGACCTGCGTTCGTACTGCCGGTTGGTGGCCTCGGTCGTGGGGCGGATGTGCGTGCGCATTTTCGGATTCAACGACCCTGCCGCATTGGATCGGGCCGATGCTTTGGGCCTGGCGCTGCAGACTCACGAACATTCTGCGCGATGTACGCGAGGATGCGCAGATGGGGCGAATTTATTTGCCGCAAAACGAACTGCGCCGCTTCAGCATCAGTAACGATGCGCTGATGGCAGGCGAACCGGGAAGCGGGTGGGAGGCATTCGTTCAATTTCAAACCGTCCGCGCTCGAGCACTCTTTGCCGAAGGCTATCAAGTGCTGCGCTATATTCCACGCCGGCCCGCGGCGTGCGTCCAAACTATGGCAGGCATCTATGAAGGCATTTTGCGCAAGATCGAACGCGATCCATATCTGCCGCTGCGCCGCCGCGCGAGCCTGAGTAAGGGCGAAAAGTTGCGCGTGATGGTCGGATCGTGGCTGCGTCCCCAACAGTAGCGGTAGTCGGCGCCGGGCTGGCCGGACTTGCCGCCGCAACGCAGCTCAAGCGCGCCGGACTGCACGTGGAACTCTTCGAGCGCAGCCGTCTGCTGGGCGGGCGCGCGACGTCCTTCGAAGTAGATGGGCACGTGGTGGACAACGGCCAGCACGTCTACCTTGCGTGCTGCGAGCGGTTCGTGGCATTTGTCGAATCGTGCGGACTGGGCTCGGCATTGCACCTGCAAGACCGCTTCGACGTCGTCGTCTATTCAAAAGACGGAAGGCGAAGCCGTCTTCGGGCCGCGAGCGTACCGGCGCCCTTTCACCTGTTGCTTTCATTCGCGCGCTACAAGCATTTGAGCATCGGCGCAAAGGTGCAGATTGGACGCGCGCTGATCTCGCTCAAGCGCAATCCGCGAAGTGCTCGGGAAGATATGAGCTTCGCGCAGTGGCTGCGGGAGCGCGGACAAAGTGCCCAGACTATCCGGGCGTTTTGGGAACCATTCATGGTTCCGGCCCTGAATGCGCCGCTGGACCGTATCAACGCAGCGGACGCGGCGTTCGTTCTGTCCACGGCATTTCTACACGATCCGGGCGCGGCACGTTTCGGTTATTCGACGGTTCCGCTTGCGCAAATTATGGAAAAAGCGGCGCAGCCGCTGGACCGGGTGCACCGTTCGAACGCCGTCTTTTCCATGGAAACCGGCGACGCAATCAGCCTGCACACGGCAAATGAAGAGTTCACGTTCGATGCAGCAGTGCTCGCCGTCTCGCCCAAGGCCCTTGCGCGTCTGCTGCCGGACGCCATCGCCGCCGGGCTGCCGCCGCTGGATGCATACGAGCCGTTTGCAATCATGGACGTGCATTTGTGGTACGAGGGTGCGCCGCTGGATTTCGATTTCGCGGCGATTTTGGACTCGCCCGTGCAATGGGTCTTTCAAAAGGCGCCCGGTTACCTGTGCTGCAGCATAAGCGCTGCCGACGAGCTCGTCGCGCGGCCGAACGCCCAGATGGCCGAGCTGGCTTGGGACGAGATTCGCGCCGCGCTGCCGCTCGCCGGTGCGCGGCTGGTCAGCAGCGCCGCGACGCGCAATCCCGAAGGGACGTTCCTCGCCCGCCCCGGCGCTCGACGTCCCGGCCCGCTCACCCCGCTGCCAAACCTCACCATTGCCGGTGCCTGGACCGCCACCGGCTGGCCCGACACGATGGAATCGGCGGTTCTAAGCGGTTTCGCTGCTGCCCAAACGTTACTGCAGCACGTGGTCCGAAGCCCGGCCGACCCCTACTATGTCTCTGCCGCCGGGGAGCGCGCAGTGCGCAGCGCCGACGCGCGGGTTTAATGGCTACGCTGCTGCCCAAGACTCCCTGCAGCAAGTCGGCCGAAGGCCGGGGGACCCCGACGGCTTTGCCGGGGGGCGCGCAGCGCGCAGTGCGGATGCGCCGTTTAACCCAGTGCGCCGGTTTAAGCCGTATCACGGCGGCTTCTGTTTTGCTAAAATCGGGACTTGTTAACGCTCAGGAGACCATGAGTGCCTGTTGATGCCCTAAGCAAAGCCGTGGAATGGTTGCTGCAAATGCAGCACCCCGACGGCTGGTGGACGGACGAACTGGAAACCAACGTCACAATGACTGCGGAGCACATTTTGCTGCTGCGCTTCTTAGGCGTGCCGTCCGGTTCGATTGCCGCGGGCGCGCGCACGCACATCTTGCACCATCAGCGCGCGGACGGTTCGTGGGCGCTCTATTACGATGGGCCGGCCGACCTGAGCACGACGATCGAGGCCTACGTTGCGCTCAGGGTGCTCGGCGAGGATCCGCAGAGCGATCCCATGCAGCGCGCATTGCAGATCGTCCGCACGCTGGGTGGTCTTGCGCACGCGCGGGTCTTTACGAAGATCTGGATGGCACTGTTCGGCATCTATCCGTGGGACGGCATTCCGACGATGCCCCCGGAGATCGTTCACTTTCCCTCATGGATGCCGTTCAACTTGTACGACTTCGCGTGCTGGGCACGCGGGACTGTTGGGCCGCTGTGCATTGTGATAGCGCACCGTCCGGTACGTGCCTTGGGCGTCGACGTTGCAGAGATCATCAATCCGGGAACGCATCAGAACATGCACGCCGTCCCCGGCACGGGCTGGTTGTGGTGGGTCGACAAGGCGCTAAAACTGTACGAACGCTCGCCGTACAAGCCGGGGCGCGGGCGCGCTTGCGCCAAGATGACGCAGTGGGTTGTTGCGCGTCAAGAACCGGACGGCAGCTGGGGCGGCATCCAACCGCCATGGGTCTACTCACTGATTGCGCTCAACCTGGAGGGCTACGCGCTCGATCATCCGGTCATGCAGAACGGGTTGAAGGGTATGGAGCGATTCGGCTTTTCCGATGATTGCGGTTGGCGTTTCCAAGCGTGTATGTCTCCGGTTTGGGACACTGCCTGGGCCGTACGCGCGTTGTTTCAAGCCGGTTTGCGCGCCGATCATCCGGCGATGAAAAAAGCCGTGGATTGGCTGCTTAAAGAGCAGATTTCGCCGGATCAGTGGGGCGACTGGCAGGTTCGCTGCAAAGATCCCGTGCCCAACGGCGGGTGGGCCTTTGAATTCGACAACGATATCTATCCCGACATCGACGACACCGCGGTGATCGTTTGTTCGCTGCTGGAGGGCGGGGAGGGGCCGGAAGTGCGCGCTTCGATCGACCGGGCGGTGAAGTGGACGCTGGCGATGCGGTCCTCCAACGGCGCATGGGCGGCGTTCGATCGGGACAACTACAGCGAAGTTTTGTACCGCATGCCGTTCTCGGATTTCGGCGCAATGATCGATCCGCCCACCGAAGATGTCACAGCGCACGTGCTTGAGATGATGGCCATGCTCGGCGCAGACCGGAGCGATCCGAATGTTGCGAGCGGACTTGCCTATTTGCGAAAGACGCAAAAGCCCTCGGGCGCGTGGTTCGGCCGCTGGGGCGTGAATTACATCTACGGAACGTGGTGCGTGGTGAGCGCGCTTGCACAGCTCAAGACCGGCAACGACATGATTGCCCGCGCCGTGCAATGGATGATTGGGCGCCAAAACCCGGATGGAGGATGGGGCGAGACCTGCCATTCGTACGTGGACGAATCATTTGCCGGCGTCGGCACCAGCACGCCCTCGCAAACGGCTTGGGCCGTGATGACCCTGCAATGGGCCGGAATGGGAACGCACCCGGCCGCACAGCGGGGCTTGGCCTTTTTGCGCGAACGTCAGCGTACTGATGGTACGTGGGATGAACCCTACTTTACAGGCACCGGATTCCCTCGCGATTTTTACTTGAACTACCATATGTACCGGCACCTGTTTCCCCTCATGGCGCTCGCAATGGACGCGCGCTACCGGGAACACGTGCAGGTTGCTAGCCCTTCCACCCTCAGAGAGCAGGTCACCGTTTCATGAGCACCCCCCTTGCGCAAAAAGTTGAGATCGCAAAGTACATTTTCGGCAAGAAACTTAAAGGCGAAAAAAAATATCCGCTGGTGATGGAGCTCGAACCGCTCTATCAATGCAACCTTGCCTGCGCGGGATGCGGAAAGATTCAGTATCCGATGGACGTCCTGCGCAAGCGCCTCTCGGTTGAAGACTGCGTTGCTGCCGTTGAGGAGTGCGGGGCGCCCGTCATCTCGATTGCCGGCGGCGAGCCGCTGGTGTACGAAGATCTGCCGCGCTTGGTAGACGAACTGATCAAGCGCAAGAAGGTCGTCATCATATGCACGAACGCGCTGCTGCTCGAGAAGAAGATCGATCTCTTCAAACCGCACGCGCTCTTCACGTGGATGATCCATTTGGACGGCCTCAAAGAACGCCACGATCAGGTCGTGTGCCGCGAGGGCACGTTCGACAAAGCCGTTTCGGCAATTAAGGTCGCGCAGGCCAAGGGTTTCCGCGTTTCCACCAACACGACGTTCTTCGATCCCGATGACGCCACATCGGTCAAGAACGTGCTGAACTATCTTAACGACGACCTAAAGGTCGATTCGATGCAGATCTCGCCCGGCTATGCGTACGAGAAAGCTCCCGACCAAGAGCACTTCTTGGGCGTGGAGAAGACGCGCGCGATCTTCCGTGAAGCATTTTCGGACGGAAACCGCAAGCGCTGGCGTTTGAATCACAGCCCGGTATTCTTGGATTTCTTGGAAGGCAAACTTGACATGGAGTGCACGCCTTGGGGAATCCCGTCGTACTCGATTCTGGGCTGGCAGCGTCCGTGCTACTTGATGTCGGACGAGGCGTACGCCAAGACGTACAAAGAGTTGATCGAAGAAACGGATTGGGAGAAATACGGCCGCGGTAAGCACGAGAAATGCAACAATTGCATGGCGCATTGCGGCTACGAGCCGACGGCCGTGACCAAGACGACCGGCTCCATCAAGGAGAGCATCCGCGCAGCGCTCGCACATTGAAGCGCTGCCCGGCCGCGTTTTCCTAACCGGCGCCGGCGGCTTCGTCGGCAGCCACGTCCTGCGCGAACTCTTGGCCAACGGCTACGAAGTCGTAGCGCTTACACGTGATGGGCAAGTACATCATCATCGTGAGGTAGCGAAGGACTACGATTCCGGGTATCGGACCGAGCTTGGCACGCTAGAAAACACCGGCGCCTTCGCGCGCGCGTTGTACGGCTGCCGCTACGTCGTGCATTGCGCCGCGCTCTACTCGTTTGCGCCCGCGGATCGCGCGCGCATGCATCGTGTTAACGTCACCGGCACCGCGTCGCTTGCCGAAGCGGCGCGGGTTGCGGGTGTCGAACGCTTCGTTTTGACCTCCAGCTCCGCAACGCTGGGACCGATGCGCGATGGGCGTTTACGCGACGAGCGCGACTGGGCGGACGATGAGGGCACCCACGGGTACCACCACTCGAAGCTCGATCAGGAACGCGCTGCCTTTGCCGGTCGCGTACCGGCGATCGCGCTACTGCCGACAGCGCCCGTGGGGCCGGGCGATTGGAAGCCGACGCCGACGGGCCGCATGATTCTGGATTTTGCGCTCGGAAAAATGTTTTCGAAACCGCCGCGCGGCGGCTTGAACGTAGTGCCGGTCGAAGACGTCGCCCGCGCACATGTTGCGGCGCTCGGCTGCGGACGCCCGGGTGAGCGCTACATTTTGGGCGGCGAGAACCTTTCGCTGGACGACGTGTGGGAGATGCTCTCCGAGGCAACGGGTAAACCGTTGCCGCGCTTTCGCGCACCGCACGCGCTCGCGCTCGCCATGGCGTATGCGGACGAAGCGCGGTGCCGGGTTCAGCCCGGCGCGACGCCGTTTGTGCCGCTGGAGGGCGTACGGATGTCGGTGGAACGCATGTTCGTGGATTCATCCAAAGCGCAGCGCGAGCTCGGGTTCCAAGCGGGCTCCGTGCGTCAAGCGCTCGAACGGTCGGTGCAATGGTACCGGGACAACAACTACCTCTCGTAACCCTTGTCACGGCAACCGGGCTGGAGTATGCCCAGGCGCGCAAAGCACTGCCGGCGCACGTTCCCGTCCTGCGCGCAGGCATCGCTCTGCGCACAAGCAGCACGCGCATTAACGGATTGGCCATCAGCTGCGGGTTGGCCGGCGGACTGCGCGCGGACGTTCCGACCGGCGCTGTGCTGATACCGCGCCGCGTCGTGCGCACCGACGGGTCCAGCGTGCAGTGCGATGAGGAAGGCGTCGAATGTTTGTTGTCCGCCGCGCGAACGCTCGGGCATACGCCAATCGACGCGCCGCTCCTTACGAGCCGGTCGTTCGTGCACGGCAAAGAGCGCGCGCAGCTGGCGCAGCGCGGCTTTGCGGGCGTTGATATGGAAAGCGGCGCGATTCAAGCAGATCGCCTTGCCTGCGTGCGCGTCGTCCTGGATACACCCGTGCGCGAGATCTCGCCGGCATGGCTTAGCGGTTTGCGCGTTGTCTTCACGCCACGCGCATGGTTCGACTTACCGTTCCTGCTCCGGAACGGACCGCGAGGCGCGTATACTGCCGCCGCGATCGTCGCGGCATCGCTGGAGTCCGCCTCGTTTCGCGTGCGCCTTGCGACGCACGCCGACATTCCACAGGCGCAGGCGCTCATCGCCTTGTCGGCCCGCTCGTTGCAACTGGGCGATTACACGGACGAGCAAATTGAAAGTGCGGTCAAGAATGTGTACGGCGTTGATACCGCGCTGGTCGAGGACGGTACGTATTACGTTGTTGAGTCGGGCGGCATTGGAACAGCCACGCTGGTGGGCTGCGGCGGTTGGGGCAAGCGCCGCGCACTGTACGGCGGCGACAATTGGAAAGACCGTCCTGCGGGAGCTGCTGGATCCGCAAACGGATGCCGCAAAGATTCGCGCATTTTTCATTCACCCTCAGTTTGCGCGCCGCGGCATCGGGACGATGTTACTCGACGCCTGCGAGAACGCGGCCCGCGAGCACGGATTCTCGCGCTTCGAAGCGGGCGCGACGTTAACCGGCGTGAAGCTCTTTTCAGCCCGCGGTTACGTCGCCCGGGAAGAGATTAGTTTGCCAATGGATGAGGCGACGGCGCTGCCGGTCGTCCGGATGGTGAAAGAAGCTCGCTAACCAGTTCGCCCGGAAGCGGCGCGTTGTAGTACATACCTTGGCCGTACACGCACCCGAGCGCCTGGAGACGCTGCGCTTGAGCGATGGTTTCGATGCCTTCGGCGGTTACGCGAAGGTTGCACAATTCGCCAAGTCGCACGAGCATCTCGACGATCTGTTCGCTCTTGCCGTCCGAGAGGTCGGCGATAAAGGTCTGGTCGATCTTGAATGCATCGATCGGCAGCGAACGGATGTAACGCAGCGATGAATATCCCATACCGAAATCGTCGATACAGAGCGCAACGCCGGCATTGCGAAGATCGGAGAGCACGATCGCTGCCCGCGTCTCACTCTGCAGGATCGACGTCTCGGTGATTTCCAGCGTGAGCTGTCCGGGGCGGATATCGTATTCGCGAACCAGATCGACCAAGAACTGCGCAAGGTCGGGTTGCAGAACTTCCTGCACGGCCAGGTTTACGTTCATTTGGAAGGTGCGTCCGTTAGAATAGTTCGACCAGGCCTTGAGCTGGCGGCACGCGGTTTCCAGCACGAACCGTCCTACGGGCACCATCAGCCCCATCTCTTCGGCGAGCGGTAAGAACGATGTCGGCGAGAGGTAGCCTTGTTCGGGATGATTCCAGCGCAGCAGCGCTTCGACGCCGCAGATGCGTCCTTCGGCAAGCGTAACGATCGGCTGGTAGAGCACGACGAACTGCTGCTGCTCGATGGCCGAGCGCAAGTCCATGCGCAAAGAAAGCCTGCGCAGCGCATCTTCGTGCATGCTGGGTGCAAAATGCGAGCTGCCGTCACGGCCTTCGCGTTTTGCTTCATACATTGCCGTGTCTGCGTCCCGCAGCACTTCGGCAATTGAGGTGTACGTGCGATCGATCGGTGCAACGCCGATGCTGGCGGTCATGACGATCTCGCGGCCTGCGATGGCGTACGGACGCCGTAGCGTCTCGTGCAGTGCGTCCAGTGTCGCGGTTATGTTTTCGGGCGATGCATCGGCAAGCAGCACCGCGAATTCATCGCCCGCCATGCGCGCCACGATATACCGCTCGTCTACGGTGGAACGTAGGCGCGCTGCGGCTTCCTTTAGCAAATCGTCGCCCGCTAGGTGACCGAGCGTATCGTTGATCGATTTGAACTCGTCCAGATCCAAATAGAAGACCGCGCGGTGCGATGCGTCGCCGCGCTGAACGGCTTCCAACGCGCGCGCGAGTTCGAGCGAGAAGACCGTGCGGTTCGGCAAACCGGTGAGTGAATCGTGCGTCGCTTCGTATTGCAAACGGCTTTGCGAGCGGGCGTTCGCGAGCGCCATGCCCATGAGGTTTACGAACACTTGCATGGCGCGCAGTGCTTGGGCGCTTGGAATTTCACCGCTCACCGGCGCATCAGGCGACATGTAGCCGATCATCACGCCATCGCGATCGTGTAAGGTCAGCACAAGCGCGTCGCGCTCATGCCATTGACTGGGATACTTGCGTGACGGCGCGTTGGGCAGCTCGCCGGTGTAGATCGACCGCTCCCAATGCGCTTCTTTTTCAGCCGGAAAGAAGTAGCAGTCTTCGAAAAAGCGCACGGCTTGGGAGAGCATCTCATCGAAGGCTTCGCGATCGATGCGCTCGTATAAACGCTGTTCGACTACCGCGTCCGGGTAACCCAGCAGGACGCGGCGGCGCAGTTCGCCGTTAGGCTCTTCGGCAGCAACCATCGTAACGTACCGCCAGCCGAAGAGGTCCTGAACGCCGCGGGCCAGCGATGTGAGCGCCGCGTCCAAAGACGGTGCGCCCAACACGTCTCGAGTGATCTCAAAGAGCCGTTCGAGTTCGCTGACAGAACCGGCCCCTCGTTGGAAGGCCCCCACGGAATACATTCTTGTTCCTAATTGACGGGCAGGGCGGTCGTATTCCTGGCCTGGATGTCAAGCGTGTGTGAAATGACGCAGCACCAAGGCAAGGGCGGCGACGGTCAGCGCCGACGCGACGAACAGCATCAGCCGCGCCTGGGGCAGGCGAAGTGAGAGGCGCGCGCCGATCGGGCCTCCGATTAGTCCCCCTAATGCGAGCGGAAGGACGAAACCCCAACGGATGTCGTCCTGCCACCAGTGCGTCGCCAACCCGACGGGCGAGGTCAGGAAGATTGCGAAATGCGAGGTTGCACTGATTGCGTGTGCCGGCAAGGTCGAGAAGTAGAGCAGCGCAGGCACGACCGCAACCCCGCCGCCGATGCCGAACAGACTCGACACGCACCCGACGATCAGGCCCAATGCGATGCAGCGTTCCGCGCGCATTCCAGCAGGAGCTGCACCCGGAGTCTGGCGGTTTGCTAGACGCTTGCTGCGATTGAACGCCATATCCGCCGAGACCGCGACGAGCAGCGCTGCGAGCACCCAGTCGAACAACTCCGCCGAGATCCGGCGTGCCGCGATCGCACCCGCTACGCTTCCCGGAATACCGCCCAGTGCGATGAGCAGGCCCACGCGCACCTGCACACGTCCTTGCAAGTAGTAGGTCAGCGCACCGGCGCCGCTGTTTGCAACGACCAATGCGAGCGAGGTTCCCGAAGCCTGCGCGGGCGGCAAACCGAAGAACAGCAATAAAATAGGGACGGCAATGAAACCGCCCCCAAGCCCGACCATCGAACCGAAAATGCTCGCGCCAAGCCCCGTGAGGAAAAGCCAGACGAGCGTTGCGCTCAGGGGGTTAGGTGCCGACGCGGCCGATATAGCGGCGGTCGCGCGTGTCGATGCGGATGACGTCGCCCGGATTTACGAACAGCGGAACGTTGACGGTAGCGCCGGTTTCAAGTTTTGCCGGCTTGGTCGTTCCGGTCGCCGTATCGCCTTTAAAACCGGGATCGGTTTCTTCGATCTTCAGTTCAACGTGCGCGGGCAAATCGGCTCCGATGGGATTGCCGTCGTGGAACTGCATATCCACGACCATGCCGTCTTTCAAGAAGTCGGCCGGGTCTCCGATGATGTCTTTTTGCAGCGTGAAGTTCTCGAACGTCTCCTGATCCATGAAGTGGTAGCCGTCGGCGTCGTTGTAGAGCATCTGCATCTGCCGGTTCTCGACGCTTGCGCGTTCGAGTTTTTCGCCGGCGCGGAACGTTTTCTCAACCGTGGCGCCGGTTTTCACGTTCTTCAAGCGGGTGCGCACGAATGCCGAACCCTTGCCGGGTTTGACGTGCAAAAACTCGATGACGGTCCAGAGTTGGCCGTTCTCTTGGATGGTCACCCCGTTGCGAAGATCGTTGGAAGAAATCATGACAGCCCAGGATACGCGGCAGGGGGCTTTAGCGCCTTTTAGAAGTCGCTCGCTGGAGGGATTATGATGTTTGTCGCCTTCATGCTATTGCTTTCCGCCGCTGCGCCCCCGCCGGCGAGCGCGGCTTCATCGCCGCCGCCCTACGCTGATTTTGTTAAAGATGCCACCGTGCAGCCGGGACTCATTCCGATAGTCACCAAGGCCGGTAAGGTCTACTTCGCTTTGGCTAAGGCGCAGCTCGGCCGCGATTTCATCGAAACCTCCGTCCCCGCAACGGGCCTTGGCGGATTCGGGCCCGCACCCGGCGAGCCGTACGTGGCACCAGCCCGTATCATGCGCTTCGAGCGGGTCGACGACCAAATCGTGTTGCGCTGGCCCAACACCTACGCGCGTGTGCTGCCAAAATCTCCGCAGCAAATTTCCACGACGCAATCCTTTCCGGCTTCGGTCATCGCCCTCACTCCGGTGGTAGCGCAGGACGATTCAACGGTCGTGTTTTCAGCGGATGCCTTTCTGGGAGATGTCGCAAACTTTTCCTCCGTTTTCGATCAGGTCATCGATAATCCGATGCATGGGTACCGCTTGGATGCGCAGCGCACGTTTTTCGCGCGGGAGAGGGCCTTTGTGGACAACGACGTCCTGCATGTCTCTCAAACGTGGCAGAGCGACAAGCCCAATCTGATCGACAACGCGCCCGATCCCCGCAGTCTTGAAGTCGACATGGCGTACAATATCATCGCTGCGCCGGCGGACGGCTACATGCCGCGCATCGCCGATCCGCGCGTGGGCTTCTTCGAGCAAGGGTTCCTGGATTTTACGACCGATAATCTCGAAACGCGCGGTCTCCAGTACGTCACGCGGTGGAACTTCGCGCCCCAATCGCCGGGGCGTCCTTCCAATGCAACGCACCCAATCGTGTATTACATGAGCAACACCATTCCGCAGGAATATCGCAGAACGGTTCGCGACGCGCTCTTGACGTGGAACGGTGCATACCGGCGCGTTGGGATTCTTAACGCGATCCAGGTGCAGGATCAGCCGGACGATCCAAACTGGGATCCGGAAGATATTCGTCACAACATGGTGCGCTGGATATCCACGACGCAGCCGGCGTACGGTGCGGAGGCCCTGCTCATTACCGACCCGCGCAACGGCGAGGAACTCAATGTCGGAGTGAACGTGGATGCGACCGGCGGTGCCGCGAGCGGTTTTGTCTACCGCTTTCTTATTGCGCCGGTTCGCGGCTTACCGGACACGCTGGCGGCGGAAAATGGAGACAACCAATCGCAAGAGCGTGCCACAGTGCTCCACGAATCGGGCCACGACATGGGGTTGCAGCATAATTTCATCGGTTCGATGGCCTACACGGCAACGCAGTTGCAAAGCAAGGCGTTTACGTCCCGCTACGGGATTGCCTCGTCCGTCATGGAGTACAACCCCGTGGCGAACTTGTGGCCGAAAGGCACGAGGAACGGCGACTACGAGCAGATGGTGCTCGGCCCGTACGACTACTATGCGATCCGGTACGGATACGGATATATCCCCGGTGCCCGCACGCCCGAGCAAGAAATCCCGACGTTACGCCGCTGGGCATCGGATTGGGCAAACCCGATGCATCGTTTTGCCTCGGATGAGGACGCCCAGGGTTTCGCTACCGGCCACTCCGTGGATCCCCGCGTCGAAATGTTCGACCTGACGAACGATCCGCTCAAATGGTGCGGCGTGCAGCTTTCAATGTGGCACAACGTTATGAATGCCGTTGCCGACCGCTTCCCGATGCGCGGGCGATCCTACGACGAAGCGCGTATCGCATTTTTGTATCCGCTTTTTTCGTACCAGACGTGCGCAACGCGTCCGGCCGATACGATCGGTGGCGAATACCTTTCGCGCAGCGCAGCCGGCGACCCGCGCGCGAGCGCGCCGCTGCAAGCGGTTCCGCGCGCGACCGAACGTGCCGCATGGCAAATGCTGGATCGATGGCTGTTCTCCGACGCGGCCTGGAAGTTCAGCCCGCGCGTGCTCACGCGTTTGACGTATTCGGAGATGAGTTCCCTCACCTCCAATGCCACCTGGTTCTACAATCCCGGCCCCCGTCATGACGTTGCGGTTGTGGAGTTTGCGGCATTGGCTCAGGAACAAGCGCTGAATGAGGTATTCTCGCCGCTCACGCTCCAGCGCATCGACGATCTTCAAACGAAATATCCGGGGAATGTCACGATGGATATCTCCGATCTCTTTGCGTGGGCATCGAACGGAATCTACGGTGAATTACGCAGCGGAGGCGAGGCAAGGGACGGAGTGGTGCGGCGCAATCTTCAGATCCGCTTCGCGCGGCGCTTGGGAGCGATGTGGACCTCGCCCGCGCGGGGAACTCCCAGCGATGCTCAGGCCCTTGCGCGCTTAGCGTTGCAGCGCTTAGCAGACTGGACGGCTACCGCCCTTCGTTCCAACCGGCTGGACGATCTCACGCGCGCGCACGTTTCCGCTATGCAGGCGATCGCGAAACAAGCGATTGAGGCGCATGCGACGGTGGCTGCGCCGCTACCGCTGCCCACGCCGTAAGAACGATATCCCCTGCTCTTTTCCGGCGCGCAGCCGGGCGAGGTTTTCGCGGTGCGTGTACAGGATGAGCAGCGCCGCTAACGCCCCATATGCCGTCGCCCACGGGTCGCGCGTAAAGTACCACAGCGCCAGCGGAATGCTCAGATGGGCGAGGATGGAGCCGACGGAAGAGTACGTGGTTGTAAGCGCACCCACAATCCAAACCAAAACCGCGACGATACCCGCCGGCCAGCAGAGCGCGAAGAGCGCGCCCAGCGAAGTCGCCACGCCTTTCCCGCCTTTGAGCCGCAGCCAAGGTGAAAAACAGTGGCCGATGATCGCGGCAGCGGCGAGCAGCAGGGCGAGATTGATGCTACCCCTCATTGCGAGGAACGGCATGCCAAAACCCTTGACCGCGTCCAGGATCAGCACTGCGATCGCGCCGGCCGTGCCGAGCGTGCGAAGGGCGTTCATCGCGCCGATGTTACCGCTTCCGGATTTGCGAATGTCCTTGTTGTAAAACAACCGGCTGACTATCAACCCGAATGGAATGGAGCCAATCAGAAACGACAGAATGACCAGAAAGAAAACGAAACCGTAAGAGATATGCGCTACGATAAAATACGTTCCGTGCCGGTGAACGTCGAATGGGATCGAGATCACGTATCGTCGTCACCGGGGCGCGAGCGTTCGCGGAATTCGAGCGTGAGCGGCACGCCTTCGAAGTCGAAGCTCTGGCGGATCACGTTCTCCAAAAAGCGTTTGTAGGAGCCCTGCACCAGATCCGGGTCGTTGCAGTGAAACACAAACAGCGGCGGATGCGCGGCGGGCTGCGAGCAGAAGTAAATCCGGAACGGTCTGCCGCCCGGAGCGGCCGCGGGATGCGCCATATGCGCATCGCGGATAACGTTGTTCAGTTGCGCCGTCGGCACGTGGCGATCCAAGTTCGCCGAGACCTTCATAACCAGCGGCATCAGACTGCTCAACCGGCGCTTGGTTTTCGCCGAAAGAAACGTCACCGGCGCGAAGCGCGCGAACGGCACCTGTTCGTAAATGACCTCGATCAATTCGGATTGGCTATACTCGCCTTGCTCGCGCGCGAGATCCCACTTGTTGCCCACGATGATCAGGCCTTTGCGTTCTTCCAAAATCATGCCGGCCAGGCGCCGTTCCTGGTTTTGCATACCGACCATGCAATCGAACAGCAAGACGGCGATATCGCAGCGCGCGATTGCCGAGAGCGAGCGCAACGCCGAATAATATTCGATTGCGCCGTGCTGCTGCGGTTTCTTGCGCACGCCCGCCGTATCGATTAGCCGGATCGTATGTTCGTTATGATGGAATATCGTGTCGATAGCATCGCGCGTAGTGCCGGGAACATCGGAAACCACCGCGCGCTCTTCGCCGAGCAACGAGTTGAGCAGCGAGCTCTTACCGACGTTCGGGCGTCCCACCAGAGCGAGCGAGAGCTCACCCTGCAGCGTTGCGGGCGGTGCGTCTTTGGGCAGCATCGCGACGACGCGATCCAGCAAGTCGCCCGTCCCCTCGCCGTGGATTGCCGAGACGGATACCGGTTCGCCGAAGCCCAGGGATGCAAACTCTCCGAGCACCGATGATGCCGCGCTGGGCGATTCGGCTTTGTTCGCAACCAGGATCACGGGGCGGCGCGTCTTGCGCAGAATCTGCGCAACGTCTTCATCAAGCGGATTGCGCCCGGCTTTGGCGTCAACCACGAAAACGATGGCATCTGCTTCGCTTGCCGCGACCTCGGCTTGGCGGCGCGTAGAGGTGGCGATATGGTCGCCCTCTTTGTCCTGCTCGGGATCGATGCCGGCGGTGTCCACCAAGCTGAACGTGCGCCCGCTCCACTCGCACAACCCGTAGAGCCGGTCGCGGGTCACGCCGGGCGTGTCCTCCACAATGGCCAGGCGCTGACCGATGAGCCGGTTGAAAAGGGCACTCTTCCCGACGTTGGGGCGCCCGACGACGGCGACGGTTGCTGGTTGCACGGCGTGGGAGTTTAGGCAAGGTGCGGGGTATTCCCGCGGCATGCTCTTTTTAGCGGCACTTCTGGCCGCGCTCATGCCGTTCGGCGGAATCTACATCACCTCGCTGCCGAGCGGGGCGGACGTGTGGATTGACGGCAGTTATATTGGAAGAACGCCGGTGTTGATCGACGGTTTGCGAGTAGGCAAGCACGCGGTGACGATCACGAAGTCCGGCTGGCGCGTTGCCGAGATGGACGAAGATGTCGCGGCCGGAAGCACTGCGTCGGCGACCATCCAACTCACCCCGATGAATCCGCCGCTCGCGCGCGGAGCGCTCGAGCTGCACGGGCTTGACGCTGCCGCCAAGGTCTCGTTTGACCATCAGGCCTGGCGTGGGCTCGAGGCGCACTACGACGTGCCGGCCGGACTCCATCACATTTCGGTACGCGAGGCGCAAGGCAAGTTCGAGCGCGACGTTACTGTTTATCCCGATCAGACAACGCACGTGCTCTATCGCGCTCCCGCGCAGGAGACGCGCTCGGCGGTTGTAGCGCCGCTGCAAGAGTACATTCCGGCCTCAGCTGCAAAGATAACGGGCGAACGTTTAACCGTAAAGTGGGGCACTCATACGGTAACCGGGCGCCTGGGCGATGCCAAGTTCGTTGTTGACGGCAAGCCGGTGGTCTACGATGCGCCGGCAGGCATGGTCAACGGGCGGCTCTATTTGCCGCTCGATCTGATTCAAACCATAACGGGCAGCAAAACGAGATAATCGTGGCAAGCATCTATATCGAAACCTTCGGGTGTCAAATGAATGAAGCCGATTCGCAGTTCATCGCCGAGCGGGCGGCGGGCGCGGGGTACTTCATTGCGGGCAAACCCGAAGAGGCCAACGTGGTCGTGCTCAATACGTGCACGGTTCGCGATAACGCCGAACGCCGCGCATATAGCAGGATGCACCACCTCAAACTGCTCAAAGCGGCCGATCCTGGCCTCAAGCTCGTGGTGATGGGCTGCCTTGCCGAACAGGACCGCGACCGCATGCAGCGCATCGTGCCGCAGGTGGACGCGGTGTTCGGCACCTCGGAGCTTGCAAAGATGGCCGACGCGATCGCGGGCTGGCGCGCAGGATTCGAAGATACGGATCTGACCGAAGAGCGGGCACTGCTGGAAACGGCCGGCGCTGGGCCCGAGTGCATCACCGACGGGTATTCGCACTTGCGCGGCTATGTCACCGTGCAACGGGGCTGCTCTTACTATTGTACGTTCTGCATCGTTCCGCACGTTCGCGGACGCTTCGATCACCGCCCGGCCGGCGAAATTCTGATCGAGGCGCAGCAGCGGCTCGCGCTAGGGGCGCGCGAGATCATGCTCGTCGGCCAAACCGTGAACGCGTATAAAGACGCGGCGGACGGAAGCGATTTCGGCGACCTATGCGAGCGGGTAAGCTTCGTTACCGGGACTGGAGCGGCTCACGTTCATCTCGCCTCATCCCAAGGACTTCAGCGAAAAGATCGTTGCGCAGATGGCGCAGGTTCCGCAGCTCAATCCGCGCATGCACTTGCCGCTGCAGTCGGGCAGCGATTCCATGCTGCGCCGTATGAACCGCAAATACACGATGGAGCAATTCGAAGAGAAAGTCGCGCTGACCCGGCGGTACCTGCCGCAGTGGGCGATAACGACCGATATTATCGTCGGCTTCCCCGGGGAGAGCGACGAGGATTTCCAAGCGACGCTCGACTATGTCTCGAGCGGCCTCTTTGCGAATGCATATATGTTCATTTATTCGCCCCGGCGTGGGACGCCGGCCGCGCGCTGGGAACAGGTCGCCCCGCAAACGGCAAGCGAGCGTTTCGCGCGGCTCGCCGAGGCGCAAAATGCGGCGTCACGCCGCTACCACGAGCGGAAGACCGGCGGCACGGTGCGCGCGCTCATCCAGGGACCTTCGAGAAAAGATCCGCAGAAACTGGCCGCTAAAACCACCGACAACGTCACGGTCATTGCGCCGATGCCGCCCGATTTCGAACGCGCACTCTACGCGCGCGAACCGTGGCTGGACGTGGAACTGCACCAGAGCTTCAGTCGGGGCTGCAAAGGCACGATCGTTTCGCGCGCGTCCCGCTTCGCCGAACCCGGTGCCCCCGTCCCTCGCACGGCGATCGATTTGTTGACCGTCTAGCGAACGGCACACAAGTTATCCACAGGAGCCGCGCCGAATCGCAACGGCAGCAGTGAGCGTGCAACAGCAGTACTCACCGATGCTCGAGCAATACTTCGGCATGAAATCCCGTCATCCCGAGGCCATCTTGCTATCGCGCGTCGGCGATTTTTATGAGGCCTACGGCGAAGATGCGGAGACGATCGCGCGTTCGCTTTCGATTGCGCTGACGTCCAAAGAAGCGGGCAGCGGACGCAAGGTTGCAATGGCCGGCGTTCCGCATCACGCGCTCTCGCAGTACCTTGCGCGTTTGGTGCAGCAGCGGTTCATCGTTGCGCTCGCCGAGCAGTTGGAAGTGCCGCAGCCGAACAAATTGGTCCGCCGCGACGTCGTGCGTATCGTAACGCCCGGCACATTGATCGAAGATCAGCTGCTGGACGGCAAGCAGAACAACTATCTCGCCGCCATTACCGCGGTGGAGGAAACGTTCGCTATCGCGTATGCGGACGTTTCGACGGGCCTGTGCGCTGCGACGGCCCTCACCGGGGAGTCCGCTTACGACGATTTGCTGGCCGAGCTCGGTCGCATTGCTCCCGCTGAAGTCGTTGCCGATATGCCCTCCGAGCTGCGGTTCGCGCTTTCAACCTCGCTGGAGGCGATCGGCGCGCGGGTTACCGCACCTGCGCTTGCTGCGGTCGGCGAGCGCAACCGCGCTCCCCTGGAAGGCTTCTCGCTTGACGAGTCGCTGGCGATTCACCGCGCGCTCGACGCGCTTGTCGGCTTCCTGAAACGTACCACGCTGCGCCAAGCGCAGGATGAGGCGATCGTTGCGCCGCTCAATCCGCCGCAATTTTATCGAAACCGCACGTTCCTCTCGCTCGATCCGAACACGCGCAAAAACCTCGAACTTACAAAGGCCCTTGGAGCAAACCCCAAGGCGACGCTGCTCGCGACGCTTGATAAGTGTGCCACCTCGATGGGGTCGCGCATGCTGGCGCGCTGGATTCTTGCGCCGCTGATCGACCGCGATGCCATCCTCAAGCGCCAAGACGGACTGCAGGCTCTCATCGACGAGCACGTGCGGCGTGAGTCCATGCAGGAGTTGCTGCGCGGCTGCTTTGACTTGGAACGCATCACGCAAAAGGTTCGCTTCCGCCGAGCGCTTCCGCGAGACATGGCCTCGCTTCGGCGTACCCTGGAAATCTTGCGGCCGCTGCGTGCAGTTTGCCCGAAGAGCGCGGCGATACCGTTGGAATCTCTTCCGGACTTTGAGGAGATGCTGGCCGACTTGCAGCGCAGCATCGTAGACGAGCCGCCCGCGCAGTTGACGGACGGCGGCGTCATCCGCCCGGAATCCGATGCCGGGCTCGCCCAGTGCGTGGAATTGCGCACCGGCGCGCGCAGCAATCTCTCCGAACTCGAGGAGCGCGAGCGCGAACGCACCGGCATCAAATCGCTGAAGATCAAGTACGCGAGCGCCTTCGGATACGCCATCGAAATTTCGAAGAACTTCACCGCCCAGGTTCCGCCCGACTACGTTCGTAAGCAGACGCTTACGAGCGGCGAGCGCTTCGTGACACCCGAGCTTAAAGAACTGGAGATCGCAATCTCAAGCGCCCAGTCGCGGCAGCAGCGTTTGGAAGAGCGGTTGTTCGC
Source organism: Vulcanimicrobiota bacterium (assembly GCA_963702335.1). Lineage (GTDB taxonomy): Bacteria > Vulcanimicrobiota > Vulcanimicrobiia > Vulcanimicrobiales > Vulcanimicrobiaceae > DASSRQ01. The sequence continues at coordinate 103,324 of CAVPCC010000030.1, forward strand.
GGAATTGGTGGAGCGCATCGGCGGCCGCATCGACGATCTGCTCGCGACGGCCGAGGCCCTTGCCCAGGCCGACGTTCTGTGCTCGCTCGCGCAATGCTCGGCGGAACGCGGATACGTGCGCCCCACCTTCGTGGAAGAGACCTGCTTCGAGATAGCAGACGGGCGCCATCCGGTCATGGAAGCCGTTCTGCGAACCAACTTCGTCCCTAACGATCTGCGCTTGCGCACGCAAGACCACCGCTTCATTCTGCTCACGGGCCCGAATATGGGCGGCAAGTCCACGTACTTGCGGCAGGCCGCACTGCTCACGATCATGGCGCAGATCGGCTCCTACGTTCCTGCCAAGAGCGCGTCGCTAGGCGTGGTCGATCGCATCTTTACGCGCATCGGCGCGGGCGACGACCTGGCCTCGGGGCAATCGACGTTTTATTTGGAGATGGCCGAGGCGGCCAACATCCTGCGGCGCTGCACGCGGCGCAGTTTGCTGCTGATCGACGAGGTAGGCCGCGGCACGGGAACGATCGACGGCTTGGCGATTGCGCAAGCCATCTGCGAATTTCTGCTGGGCTTGGACGATCACGCGCCGATGGTGCTTTTCGCCACCCACTTCCACGAACTCGTCTCGCTTGCCGATCACTGGAAGTTCGTCGCCAATTATCATATTACCGCGGTTGAGAACACGAACGCCGACGGCGCACCCGTCTTTTCACACCGCGTGTTGCCGGGAAGCTCCTCGCGCTCGTTCGGCATTGAGGTCGCGCGCATGGCCGGCCTGCCGGATGCGGTCGTCGATCGCGCGCAAGAAGTGGCGGATGCGCTCGGCGGAAAAGCCGATTTGGAAGAACAAGTCCCACTCAAGCGGCGCCTAGCCAAAGTCGCGCCCGCCGCGCAGCTCTCGTTCCTTTCCGCGGACTCTTGATTCACGTTCTGGATCCGCAGACCATCGGGCAGATTGCAGCCGGTGAGGTGGTCGAGCGTCCGCTTTCGGTCGTCAAAGAACTGGTTGAGAACGCCGTTGACGCCGGCGCAACGCGGATCACCGTTGCGGTTGAAGAAGGCGGACTCTCGCTCATCGAGGTGATTGACGACGGCTCAGGTATCTCGCCGGATGATCTGCCGCTTGCCGTGCGCCGTCACGCAACGAGTAAACTTGCGCAAGCGCACGATCTCGAATCGGTCGACACGCTCGGATTTCGCGGGGAGGGCTTAGCGAGCATCGCCGCGGTTGCGCAACTCGAACTGCTCTCGCGCCAGCCCTCTGCGGAGGTCGGCGCCCGCATCGCCGCACACGCCGAACGCGCGGCTGAGCCGCAAGCCGCGGCATCTCCCGTCGGCACAACCGTACGCGTGCGCGAGCTTTTTACGAACGTGCCCGTGCGGCGCGAGTATTTGCGTTCCCCCTCGGCGGAATTCAACCGCATCTCGGGCTGGCTTTCAACGTTCGCGCTCGCCTATCCGGGCATCACGTTTGCGCTCTTCCACGGCGGCAAAGAAACATGGATCATGCCCGCTTCGAACGACGTTCGCGCGCGTCTGGCGATGGTGTTCGGAAGAGAGGCCGCGGCCGCGCTGATGCCGCTCGATGCGCAAGCCGCGCGCGGTTTGCAAGGCGAGCTAGCGGTTTCATCAGCACGCCCGGCAGCGACCGCTCCGACCGGCGCATGCAGCTGCTTTTCGTGAACGGCCGGCTGCTGCGCAGTGCGCTTCTAGCCGGTGCGTGGACGGCGGGCTATTCGACATTTGCAATGATTGGGCGGCAGCCCTTCGGCGTGCTCTTTCTCACGTTGCCGCCCGAGCACGTCGACCCGAACGTGCACCCCACCAAGAGCGACGTCCGGCTCAGGTTCTCTCACCAGGTGTTCGACGCGGTTAAGCGCGCGATTTCGGCGACGCTGCGCGATCATGCCACTTCGCGTTTTCGCGGTGCATTGGCTGTTTCGCAGGCGCCCGCGTCCTTCGGCGCCTTCGAACCGGAACCGCAGATGCTGTTCGAGGGTGAACCGGGATCGGGCCGCTCGGGCCTGCGCGTCGTTGCCCAACTGGATAACACGTTCATCGTTGCCACCGACGGGCGCGCGCTGGTGCTCGTCGATCAGCACGCAGTCCACGAGCGCATCGCGTACGAGCAGATTCTCGCGGCGGCGGGCAATGCCGGCGCGCCGAGCGAGCCGCTGTTGGTCCCGCTCACATTCGAGCGACCGCCGGGCAAAGTTCCGCACTCGATCGCACGCTCGACGTGCTTCGTGAAGGCGGCATGGATATTCAGAGCTTCGGCGAGCGCGCATATCGTATCATCGCCACGCCCGCCGGATACGGGGCGCGCGCCTTCGATATGAGCGGCTTCCTGGACGACTTGACCGAGGATCCAAAGCAGCGCGACGTGCGCGAGCGCATTTGGGCCTCCCTTGCATGCCATTCGGTGACGCGCGCGGGTGAACGGCTCGACCCGTTGGAGATGGGCTCGCTGGTGGAACGGCTCCAGCGCTGCGAGAATCCAATGCATTGCCCGCACGGACGTCCAACTATCGTACGCATGGACAGCCAGAGCATTCAAAAACTCTTTAAGCGCATCTAACGTGGCTTCGGACGAACACGTCTACAGTGCCGTCACGGTGTGGACCGGTAACCGCGGCACCGGCACGAGCGGCTACCGCTCGTACGGCCGCGAGCACGAGATCGGCGGCGAGGGGAAGGCCGCGATCATCCCCTGCTCTGCGACGCCCCTCTTTCGCGGCAATGCCGAACGGTAAAATCCGGAAGAGCTTCTGATTGCTGCGCTCTCGGCATGTCACATGCTGTGGTTCCTGCACTTGTGCGCGCAAGCGGGAATTGCCGTGCAGGCCTACCGCGATGAAGCGCACGGCACCATGCGGATGAATGCCGATGGTTCGGGCGAGTTCGCGCAAGTCGTCCTGCAGCCCGAAGTAACGATAGACCAACCCGAACGGCGCGGCGAACTGGTCGCGCTTCACGAGCGCGCGCACGAAATGTGCTTTATCGCGCGGTCGGTGAATTTTCCGGTGCGGTGCCTTCCGCAGTCCTGATTCTGGCCGGTCCGACCGCGAGCGGCAAGACGGATCTGGCTATCGATCTTGCGCGGCGGTTCGATGCCGAGATCGTCAGCGCGGACTCTCGTCAGATTTATCGCGGCATGCCCATCGGGACGGCCGCGCCAACCGCGGAACAGCGTTCCTGCGCCGTGCATCATTTAATTGATTTCCTCGAGCCGCACGAGCGCTATTCGGCGGCGCGGTTCGCCGCGGATGCAACGCAGGTTATCGCGCACATTCATGCGCGCGGAAAACGGGCCATCGTAACGGGCGGAACGGGCTTTTACATCCGCGCGCTCACGGGCGGTGTCGGCCTGGCTGCCGAGTACGACGAGCAAGTACGCGCGCGGCTTGCGCGCGAAGCGCGCCTGCACGACGCCGCATTTCTTCACGAATGGCTGCGCACGCACGATGCGCGGCGGGCTGAAATGCTCGCACCCAACGATACCTATCGCGTTCTGCGCGCGTTGGAGGTTGCACTCGCGCCAGCGCAGGCGGTGCAGCGAACCGGTGACCTTCCCACGCTAAGCGTGCACGGGATCTCGTGGTTCAAAGTCTTCCTAACGCTCGACGAACGCGAATTGCAGGAACGGATTGAGCGGCGAACCGATGCAATGCTCGAGGGCGGCTTGCTGGAGGAGGCGGAGCGCATCGGCGCGGCGGCCGTTGCCGCTAGTGCCGTAGGTTATCCGCAAGCGCTTGCATATTTGAGCGGCACATGCACGCGCGGCGAACTTCGGTCGTTGCTTATTCGGGCCACGCGCCGGTACGCAAAGCGGCAGCAGTCGTGGTTCCGCGGCGAGCCCGGAACGCATTTCATGCCCGCTGCCGCCGTGGAGCAGGCGGCAAGGGAAAACCTGGAGTGGGTTTGAAGCGGGTGGGCATGCCGGGAACCCTGCAAGATACTTACCTCGCCGATATAAAGCGGCAAGGCGTGCCCGTCACAGTTTATCTTGTGAACGGCTTCCAATTGCGCGGCCTGGTCAAGGGATTCGATCAGTTCACGATTCTCATCGAATACGAACGCAAAACGCATTTGATTTACAAACATGCAGTTTCCACAATTTCGCCTCAAGGGCCGTTCGCGGCTACCGAAGCGCCCGCGGCCGAACCGCCTCGCGCCGAGGTAACGTCCGGATAATGCCGGCGCTCGCCGTGACGAAGATGCACGGCACGCTCAACGACTTCATCATCTTAGACCGGCGCGCAGCATCGCAAGACATCGATGCTGCCGCTTTGGCACGCGCGCTCTGCGACCGCCGCGCCGGTATGGGTGCCGACGGTTTGCTGATTATCGAATCCTCGATCGCTGCCGACGCGCGCATGCGCATCATCAATGCGGACGGCAGTGAGGCGGAGATGTGTGGCAACGGTATGCGCTGCGCCGTCCGCTATCTGAGCGAAAACGGTGAAGGCGATGTTTTTCGCGTGGAAACCATAGCCGGCATCATCGAAGCGCGCGTGATGGAGAAGGGCGACCTCTTTTCGGTCCGGCTGGATGTCGGAAAACCGGCATTCGAGCGGCGTGAGTTGCCGTTTGCGAACGCGGATTTCGTCTGGGTCGGCAATCCGCACGTTGTGCTTTTCGTGTCGTCGCTCGACGACGTTGATATTCTGCACCTTGGGCAGCAGATGCCGGACGTCAACGTGCACGTGGCGCAGGTCGTGGACCGGTCGCTCATCAAGGTGCAGCATCACGAGCGCGGCGTGGGAATCACGCACGCCTGCGGTACCGGCGCGGTAGCGTGCGCGGTGGCAGGCTAGACGGCGCGGAATCGTTGACTCTCCGGTGGGCGTGCAAGTGCCGGGCGGTATGCTCAGCGTGGAATGGGAAGCGGGGAACAACGCTTTTCTGACGGGCCCGGCAGCACGGGTGTTCGATGCAAGCATCGATTCGTGAGGCCCTTGCGAGTGATGCACCGCGCATCGCTCAACTCTGCGTGCAACTGGGGTACGAAGTTCCACTGCACCACGTGCAGCAGATTTTGAATTTGCCTCGGGCTGGAAGTGCGCTGCTTGTCGCGGTGCTGCCCAGCGTGGGGGTCGTCGGCTGGATTGGAGTGGCCGTGCGGTACGCGCTGCTCTCGTCCGGGCGCGCCGATATTGAGGGCCTGGTCGTTGAAGACGAATACCGCAGTCAAGGATTCGGCACGCAGTCTCTTGGTCGCTGCCGAGGAATGGGCGCGCAAACGCGGCTGCACCGCGGTGCGCGTGCTCTCGAACAGCACGCGCGAGCGCGCGCACGAATTTTACCGGCGCGCCGGGTACGTACTGCAAAAAACCGAACACGTCTTTTCGCGCGCGCTATGATCGGCCTTGCCTACTGCGATGCTGCCGGGCGCATCTATTTCGATGAAACGCGCGAACCACTTGCCGACGGCGGCGTCATTCGCAGAGCACGCCGCGAAGAGCTCATTCCGGCACCGCCCGGAACGGTCCCCACGCTGCTGCCGGGCCGCCGCCCGCGGCTGACGTCCGGTTTTGCCAAGCGGCGCTTCGCGCTTTCGGCGATGCTTCCGGCCGGCTATACGCGTTTGTTGCTGCCGGCGTACGAGCGTGACTCCGGTGCCCCGGCGCTGCCGCTGTTCGGCTACACGTTTGCGTGCGTTGTCGATGACGAATTGCACGTTGCCGCGATGCGCACCGACGAGAGCGAGGACTGGCAGCCGCGCGCGTTCGGCGAGGGCGAGCTGGAAGCCATCGTTGCGGCGCGCTTACAAACCGACCGGCTCAACCGCGTGCTTGCCCAAGTCGCGCTCTGTTCGCGCGATTACGGCTGTTTCACGGCGCAAAATGTTTTTTTGGAGCGCGGCGAGGCGGCGCTTCCCGTTTCGCCCACATGCAATGCGCGCTGCGTGGGCTGCATCTCGGAACAGGAGCCGGACGCCGGATTACCCGCGCCGCAAACCCGCATCTCGTTCGAGACGACCCCGGACGAGCTCGCTCGCGTAGCCATCCATCATTTGGAGCGCGTACCCGATGGCATCGTCTCGTTCGGCCAAGGCTGCGAGGGAGAGCCCTTGCTACGTTCCATCACGATCGCCGGGGCGATCGAACGCATCCGTTCCGCACGTAATAACGGCACGATCAATCTGAACACGAACGGGAGCATGCCTTCGGCCCTGCAGCGTTGCATCGACGCGGGACTCCAGGCGGTCCGAATCAGTCTGAACTCGTTCCGGCCGGAGGTCTACGCCGCATATTACCGCCCCGCGGGCTATACGCTGGACGACGTCCTGGAATCGATTGCGGCGGCCGGCCGTGCGGGGCTGCGCGTCTCGCTCAATCTGTTGACCCATCCCGGGGTCACCGATGATGAAGATGAGGTCCGCGCCATGGAGGGCGTGCTCTCGCGAACGCCCGTGCATATGATTCAGACGCGCACCCTCAATATCGACCCGGAGTGGTATTTCGGCGTGGTCGGGCGCCCGCGGTCGCCGATTGGCATGCGCGAGGCCATCGCGGCCATCCGCGCAAGCGGCGTCCAAGTCGGTAATTTCACCCACACCCACTAAAGCCATAGGCAAGCGGGCGGACGTAAGGGTCCGGATTTTTGGTGGCTTTCAACCCGGGATTTAGGGTGGTATATTGGGTGGCATGAGCACGGGGCAGTCGCACGGTCCGCTGACGGACGTCCAGGCGCATCAGAACGCGATGTCGTTGTCCATCCATGCCGTCGTGCGGGAGTCGTGGATTCTTAGGCGCCACCACGGTCGCGATGGTCGGCGGCGTTAGCGAGACCCGCGCCGTTCAGCAGTGGATGACCGACCGCGAGCCTCAGCGCCCGCACGTTCTGCGGTTCGCACTCCAGGTTGCGACCATGGTAGCCGAGCAAGGGGCCGATCAGTCCGTGGTCAGGGCGTGGTTCCAGGGCTGCAACCCGCATCTGAACGATGCGGTGCCTGCGCTGCTGTTGCGTAGCGAGCCGCTGGAAAAGATTCAGCCCGGCCTGCTGGCCGCGGCGCGCTTGTTCGCAGCACGTTAGATCACAACTTGTACGCCTACGTGGTACTTGCGATACTTAACGCATGGAAATCACGCGCATTCCGCGCCGGCCGAAATCGGGTACTGCTGCCTTCGTTCACGACGGCAATGAGTCGCGCGATCTGCTCTCGGTAGTAGGCAATATCGATCCGTTAAGCCATACCGACCTCTCGGATGCGCTGGCGTCGTGCCTGGAAAACGGCCGGCCGGTCATCGTTGACCTGCGCAACTGCCAATCTATCGGTTCGCTCGGTTTGACTGCACTCTTGCGTGCTCGCAATTGCGCGCAAAGCGGTTTCTCGGTCTTGATTACGCCCGGGAGCATCGTGCAGCGCGTCTTCGAAATCACGAACCTTGAGCGCGCGCTCGGTGCGCGCTACGATGCGGGGACGATCGACGTTTAGACGGTAATCTTCGAACTGAGCGCGTCCAGGATGATTTCGGTCGTCGAGATTACGACGATGGGTGCTTCGGTATCGAGAGACTCAAAAACCATCTTATTTGCCGGATTATTGACGCGGGCGATGCACCGCGCTTTTGAATTTTTCTTCGCGATCAGACACACGACCAGATTGTCTTCGTCATCGCCCGTGTCTGCAACCACGACGTCGGCGCGCCCGATGCCCGCTTGCTCCAGAACCATCGGGTCGCAGCCGTCGCCCACAACGGCAACCTTCTGATCGAGAACCTGTTCCAGCACGGCCGCTTTGCGCTCTTGCTTCTCTACGACCACAACTTCTTGCCCCTGCTTGAGCAGCGCACGCGCGAGGTACGAACCGACTTTTCCGCCGCCGACGATAACGATGAACATGGCTATCGCACGCTTCCCGCCGCGCTCGCCGGCGGCCGTTCGACGCTGAAGATGGTCGTGAATTCCGAGATGCCGTCGGGCGAGACGATGGCATTGATCTCGTCCCCTTCAGCGAGAACCGTATCGTCCGCAGCGACGCGCACAGTTTTTCCGGTTCGCACGGCAGCGATGCGAATGCGTCCGGGCCGCTCGAGTTCGCTCACGCGCTTGCCGGCGTCGGCCGCTTGAACGACCGCCGTCAGTGAGGTCACCTTGCCGAAGTCGAATGACTGGAGCGTGTCCCAGGGCGCTTCCATGAGCATATCGCGGATCAGCTTTGCGCCGACGGTGGTGGGACAGACGGTGTCGATGCCCAGTTCACGGTACATCATGCCGCGCATCGGGTCGTAAATACGCGCGACGATTTTCTTGATGTGAAACATGCGCTGAGCGATGAGCGCGGCCATAACGTTGCGGTTGTCGCCGTTGGTAACCGCAATAAATCCTTGGGCCGTCTGCGCCCCGGCTCGCTTGAGCAGGTCGTAGTCGATGCCCGTGCCCACCACGACGTGGCCTTTGAACTTTTGCCCCAGCCGTTTGAATGCGGAAGGGTTTTCGTCGACGACGATGACTTCGTGGTTGTCGGCGTCCAGGAGTTTTGCCAGCGTCGAGCCTACACGGCCGCAGCCGACGATGAGATAGCGCATACCGTTGAGTGCTCTTCTGACCGCCTGTGAGCGTCTCCCGTCCGGCAGGAGGGGGAGCCGACCACCCGAACACCAGGAAGTCATTTTGACCGGGAAACCGGGGCGTGGCTCAGCTTGGTAGAGCGCTTCGTTCGGGACGAAGAGGTCGCTGGTTCGAATCCAGTCGCCCCGACCATTTAAAGAAAGCACATTGTTTTCTAAATTCAGTCCGGCCTCGGGACGCGTGCTGCGCGCGGCCGAACAAGAGTGCCGAAATCACAACCACTACTACATCGGTGTCGAGCATCTGATGGTCGCCTTGCTCGACGAGCAAGACGAAGCGATCGCGGCTTGGTTCGCGCAGCAGAAGATCGATGCCGGAGAGGTTCACTCGGAGCTTCGGCGTGCGCTGGGCACGGGCGATGACCGCCTATGGGAGGGCATTTTAGTCACCCCGCGCGTCCGCAACGTGGTCGCCATAGCGGCCGAACGTACCGGAGAGGCCGCTATCGAGCCGTACGATCTGCTCGAAGCGATTCTCACCGAAGGCGGCAGCTCGGCCGCGCAGATTCTTCGTAAGTCCAAATGCACGCCTTAACGCAGTTCTTTCTGGATTTGCTGCACCACCTGGGCTATGCCGGGCTATTCGTTGCGATGACGCTGGCCAACATCGGTGCGCCGATCGGCAGCGAGATCATTTTGCCTGCAGCCGGTGCTCTTGCTGCCAGAGGGTATCTATCGAGCGTTTGGATTGCAATGGCCGTTGCGGTGATTGCCGAGTTGGCCGGGCAAAGCATCGGATACGCCATCGGGCGCTTCGGAGGCCGGCCTTTCATTGACCGCTTCGGACGCTACATCCGTTTTCATCACGCAGAGCTGGACCGCGTTCATGCGTTTTTTAACCGCTACGGCACCATAGCGATTTTTCTGTGCCGCTTCGTCCCGGTCATTCGCGGGGTCGTCGGCATTGCGGCGGGCATTGCCGAGATGTCGCTTGCGCCGTTCTATCTCTGGACGTTCCTGGGGTCGAGCATGTTCTGCGGGGCCTTCATTTACGCCGGTTATGCGTTGGGCGTGCACTCGGAGGTATTCACGGGCAAATTCAGTGAGATTGCGCTCGTTGCGGCCGCTCTGCTAGTGCTTGCGATTGCCGTCTTTGTCGTGCTGAGGAAACGGAAGCAGCCCGCGCAAGGGTAAACTGTACGCTGATGCCCCTGCGTGAAACGCTAGCCCATATCCCCGACAGTCCGGGCGTCTACATGATGCTCGACAAGCGCGATGACGTGCTGTATATCGGCAAGGCCGTCTCGCTGCGCAGCAGGGTCCGATCCTATTTCCAAGAGTCCGCCGCACACCACGTGCGCACGCAGGCTATGGTGGAACGCGTCTGTGACGTGCGGACCATCGTGGTTTCGAACGAGGTCGAAGCGCTGATTCTTGAAGCGAATCTCATCAAGCGCTATCAGCCGCCGTACAACGTCCGGCTGCGGGACGACAAGCGGTATCCTTATCTGAAGGTTACCAATGAGGCGTTTCCGCGCGTCGTATTTACGCGCGTAGTTAAAGACGACGGTGCGCGCTATTTCGGGCCGTACACCAATTCCCACGGGCTGCGCGAACTGATCGACTTGGTGCGGCTGGCTTTTCCGCTGCGCACGTGTACCGAGCCCATCGACGGCCGCCGCCGCCGGCCGTGCCTGCAATACCATATCAAGCGTTGCCTTGCGCCGTGCGTGGGTTACCAAAGCGAAGACGACTACGATCGGATGATCGAGGAAGTCGTTTTATTTCTGGAAGGCAAGCAAGACTCGCTGCTCTCCCGCCTGCAAGGCGAAATGATTCATGCCGCGGGCGACTTTAATTTTGAAACGGCTGCGCGCATCCGCGACCGGATCGTCGCCGTGCGACGAGTAACCGAACAGCAGAAGGTCGTCTGGCGCTCGCGCCTGGATATGGACCTGGTTGCCGTTGCGCGCGGACAGGGCCAGGCATGTATGCAAGTCTTTCTGGTGCGCGGCGGCAAGCTCATCGGGCAGGAGCACTTCATTCTGGACGGCGTGCACGATCAAATCGATGCCGTGCTCTTCAGCGAATTTCTCAAGCAATTCTACGTTGCGCGCACCGCGAGTGCTCCCGAAGCGCGCGGAAGTTCGCCCCTTGCCGCCCTTCGCGCAGCCCGCGATAATCAGGCGCCCGTTTTTACGGGCGACCGGCGCTCGCGCGGAAGTGCAAGCGCGATCCCAAAGGAAGTGCTCGTGCAAGCACTCCCGGGCGACAACAGCGTCATCGAAAGTTGGCTGACCGAGACCAAGGGCGTCCGCGTGCGCGTGCTGGTTCCGCAGCGCGGGCCACGGGCCGATTACATGCGTCTGGTCGAACAGAATGCTCAGCAGAACTTGAAGGCATTCCTGGCGCATCAGGAAGTTCAAGAAACGGCGCAGGCGCGTTCGCTTACGGAACTCGCCGATGCGCTTGAGTTGCCCGGACCACCGCACCGGATCGAGTGCTACGACATTTCGAACATTCAAGGGACCAACCCGGTCAGTTCGATGGTCGTGTTCGTGGAAGGCCGCGCGAAGAAGAGCGAATACCGCAAATTCAAGATCCAGTACGACAAAGGCCCCAACGATTTTGCGATGATGCAAGAAACGCTGCGCCGGCGGTTGCGGTACTTGCGGGCGCGCACCGACAACGAAGTTACGCCGGAGCAGCAAGAACTTGCAAAGAGCGAGAAGTTCAACAAGAAGCCCGATCTGCTGCTAATCGACGGCGGCAAAGGCCAGTTGGGCGCGGTTGTCGAGGTGATGGAAGAACTGGACATGACGGGCATTCCCGTTGCGGGTCTGGCCAAGGAGCACGAGTGGCTTTATCTTCCCGGGCTATCCGAACCTATCGTGCTGCCGCCGAATTCCGCAGCGTTGCACTTGGTTATGCGGATACGCGATGAAGCGCACCGCTTTGCGATAAACTACCACCGGCAGCGCCGCGGCAAGGCCATGACGCACTCCGCCCTTGATGCTTTGGCAGGGGTCGGCCCGGTGCGCAAGAAGCGCCTGCTAACCGCCTTCGGTTCGCTTGCGGCGATAAAACGCGCCGGCGTGGACGAAATTGCGGCCGTCAAAGGTATGACTCCGGCTTTGGCCTCCGCGCTCAAAGCCGCTTTAGGAGAATAAAATGGGTTTCATTATCCGCCTTTTAATAACGGCCATCGTTTTTTATTTGCTGCCGAAATTCGTTCCGGGCATTCATGTTGCAGGCGTGACCTCGGCGCTGGTTGCGGCTCTGATTTTCGGCATCGTCAATGCCATAGTTCGGCCCCTGGTGCTCTTGCTCACGCTGCCGCTCACCTTGCTCACGTTGGGGCTATTCATCATCGTAGTCAATGCGCTCATGTTCATGCTCGCAGCATGGCTAGCGCCGGGATTCCGCGTTGACGGCTTCGGCCCGGCGCTTGTGGGTGCTATCGTGATGATGGTGGTCGGGTTTATCGTTTCACATACGTTCAAGGACGAACGCCCCGCTAGGGCGTAGCCACGAGCGAGGTGTTGTTGTAATCGCCGTAGGTGATGTCGATCTGATGGCCTTGCGTTACAACGTGCGCGCTTATCGGTAAGTTAGGGCCCGAGTTCACCCACACGGTTTCGATGTAGTCGTTTGTGGGCGAATTAATCTGGTAGCCGTTGGCGCTTACGCCCTCGATCGTCTTGTGCCCAAGCGCTTTGATGGCGTAGGTGCCGCTCCAACGCGCGCCGTCGATAGGCTGCGTTGCAATATGTAGGATGAGCGCGGGGTCTTCGCCCCCCGCTTGCGCAATGCGGTATTGACCACCCGGCAAAACATCGACGGTTGCCGTTGAGCCCGTCTCAAATTTTTCCACCACCCGCACCGACTGCACGCCGCTGTACGCGGCTACCATGTTCTGCAAGTCGGCCGCAGGCGTTGCGGCAAAGGCGCATGCGGGGGCGCCAAGGGCCAGCGCGAGGGTCAAACCGGTGACCGTACGCATAATTGCTTCCTCCGGAATCGTGGGCCACTCTTCGTGTACCCGCCCATCGCCCCGGTCCAACGCGCCCGCCCGGGGACCGGCAACCAAACCATCGATCCCCTGTGTCATACTCTATGCTTGGCGCGGGGCTGAAATAGGTTCGACGAGAAGGTCCGCGATTAACGTAAGCAGGCGGAGTTGCAGCTCTCCTAAAACGATCGCAAGCGTTTACACGCGAACAACGAATACGCACTGGCTGCTTAATCTAAGCTAGCCACCGGACGCGAGAGGTGCCCGTACCATCACGCACTCCGGTCATCAACTCGGGCTGGTACTCGCAAGTGATTCGGTGCGCGTACGAGATCAAGAATCTGCTGCGAACGATAAGCCCGGCTTCGGGGCGTGCGTTCGAGTAGGTTAAATTCGAAGCTGCGCCTGGAGAAATCGTTGGTCCGGCTTTTCGGACTCGGGGGGCAGCACCCCGACAGCTCCACCAAGACTCGATCCCCCAACCTTTGCGGTTACGTTTCGTGCCGCATCGGCAGCAATGCGCGCACCCGCGGCTCGAGCAGATAGACCGGCACCCACATCAGTATGCCGAAGAACACTGGAAACAGCGTTTCGAAGAGCGAGAAACCGGCCCGCATATTCGCCGCGCACGCGCCGCCGAAGTATCCGGTGAGCAGTACTGCGCCTAGCACCGACGTTCGCGGAATCACGTACAGAAGCGTAAGCACGAGAAGCAGCGTCCCGATAAGCGGAGCCAAACCGATGGGCATACCTTGACGTGCAAATGCGCTCACGACCGGCCCGGGCTTTGCGTATTTCCCAAAGACGTCGAACAGCATGAAGAGGACGACCAGGACTCAACGAAGCGGGCGGTCCATAACCTCCAGCGCGGTCTTTGCTGCGTCACAACGGGTTGCATTGCTGAATTCCTTTCCTAGAGCCGTTTTTCAAGACGTACGGTAATGGTATCGCCGGCTTCTTTTCCGATTTTGCGGCGCAGCTCGGACTTGACGGGCAGTTTGTGCCGGCCGTCTCCCAGCGCCATGAACGAACTGCGGAAAGGCTCCCCGTCAACAGTTCCCGCCACCTTGACCAAACCACGCGTTCCGAAGAATTCCGCCGAATCTGCCATCACGACATACGTCCAGCCGCCGTCGGCCGGTGATTTTTGCAGTTCTTGCTTTGAATTGCTTGTTTAACGATGGCACTGCTTGGACTCCTCCGCACCCAGTTTAGCAAGACAACTACTTTTTGCAAGGAGCATTTCCTGGGCCTTCGAGTTACCCGGGGTTCATCGTGCAGCAAGAAGTAAGAAAGGGTAGCGCCGCAGCGCTACCCTTTCGTTTGCTATAGACTAAACGCGCTTACAATGCGTTCGCTAAAGCCCAGCCCTTCGGAGTGCCGATACCGGCAGCCTGATTGTACTGGCTGGCATTGCACGTATAGGCAATATTATTACCCGACGTACATGGCGTGTAGTAGTCGTTGTAGCCCGTCTGTGAGAACAGACTATACAGCGTTTGATTCAACCACCCGAGCTTGGACCCGTGCAGTTGGTCGGCTTCCAGGAAGAGTGCCACCGAAGCCGGCGAGGACCACGACGTTCCCAGATATTCGGCCCACGCTCCGCCCGTGTAGACGGCGACGTAGTCGAACGGCAGCGAGATGTCGGGCTGGTTGCGGCCGGAGGTAATCATACCGGCGATTCCGCTCTGCCAGGTCGGAAGCGCAACGACCGTCGAAACGCCGCCGCCGCCATAGCACGTGTTGCTGATGCCGCCGCTGCACGAGGCATCACCCGCGGTCACGCTGGTGAGCGTACCGGAGTCGTTATAGGCGAAGTTCACGCCGCCGATTGAGGTGAAGTACGGATCGCCCGCAGGCGCGCTCACGCCCTTGGAAGTGCCGCATTCATCCGATCCGGTGTCACCGGACGATGCGGAGAACTCCACACCTTCCGACGCACCTTGCTGCGCGATTGAGTTAGTGGCGCTTTCGAACGACGTGTCGCTGGACTCGCATCCGCCGAATGAGGAGTTCACCGCCGAAGTTTTTCCGTCGGTGAGCACCTTATTGTACGCGTCTTCGATGTTCTGATCGGCCAGTGAACCGATATCGTACACGATGATGTTTGCACCCGGCGCAAGTCCGGAAATCGTCTGTACGTCGAGATCGGTTTCCGGGTCATCGCCGCTGCCGCCGCCATCGACGGCTTCATTCGTGATCGTTCCGGTTTGCGTTACGCCCGAGGCCGACAGATAGGTGCTGACGTAGCCGGTATTTACCGGATCGTCAATGACGACGGCGGCCGTATAGCCCGCGCCGTTGCATCCGTGTTGCACGGGGAAGTCGAACGGCTTTGCAACGCCAGTTGCAAGGGTGCCGCTCGAGTTGCTCAAGGGGCCGTTATCGGCTGCAGCGCCGTTGCACCCGCCCGGCGGGCTGGTCGGCGTTGCGGTTGGAGCCGGCGTCGGCGAATGCGTGGGAGATGACGTCGGCGTCGCGGTCGGAGCCGGCGTCGGAGAGTGCGTGGGCGACGCGGTCGGCGTCGCGGTTGGGGCGGGGGTCGGCGTCGGTGTGCCGCCGCTCAGCGTGAGTGCGGTGGAGTCGACGAAGAAGTTCGTGGTGTTGTAGCCATGTTGAACGGCGTAGAACTTGACCGCGACGCTCTTTCCTGCATACGAGGAGAGATTCACGCTCTCTTTGACGTAGCCGCCACCGGTGTTCGTCGTGTTGTTGAACGTCTGCACTTGCGTGCCGTTCGCCGTTACGTAGAAATAGTCGGTCGGCGAAGCGGGTTCGTTACTACCCACGAACAGATAGTAGGTCAACGTAGCGGTGCAGCCGGCGGGAATCGAAACGGTTTGCGAAACGCCCGGGTCCGTCACCGGCGAACTGTAGCCGTCGATCCAGGCGAAGTAGTTGCCCTGATAGGCGTACGGGCTGTAATCGTAGATGTCGCCGTTGGGGTCGCTCCAACTCACTTCACCCGATTCGAAGCCCGGGTTGAGCAGCAGTTGCCCCGAGCAGCCGGTGGCCGCGATGCGAATGGAGGCAGGGGCCTGATTTGGATTGCCCTTGTGCGCGCGCTTGCTCGTCGTAACGTGCACTTGCTTAAGCGTCAGGCTTCCGTCGGCGATTCTGGGCCGCGCAATGACCACATTGCTTAAGGATGCCGTGAGGACGTACTGCGAGATGGACGCCGGCACCATTGCCGGTTTGAGGTTCGCGTACCGCGTGCCATACGTGCTCTGCGCAACGTTGTGCATTTCGGTCGAGAAAAACCGCTCAACCGTTGCGCTCGGTGCGCTGGCATCGACGATGGTTCGATTCGAATAGCGCTGCGTGACGGTAAACCCCGCCTGCTGCAGCGCGGAAACGACTGCCTGCTCCTGTTGAGGGGTTGGCGCGTAGTAGTCGTTAAACTGTTGGGGTGTGAGCCAGCTGATGCGCTCCCCCCGGCGCGCTTTGCGCGGCGATGAATTGCTCGAGCTCGGACTGATGATTGTACCGCAGCGTGATAGCGACGTTCACCGGTGCATTGGAGGGACGCCGTCCCACGTCCGTGTAAGCGAGTTTGCCCCACGTCTTCGGAATGGAAATTAGCGGCGTACTCGCGGACGTGGCTTGCAGCGATTGCCGCGAGTCGCTTGACTGAAGCGTATTCGGAAGAGACGAGAACGGCGTCGAGTGACCGCCGCAGGCGCTGAGCGATAACGATAGCACCACGAGCGATGCTATCGCACGCGAAGATCTTCGCATTGAGGGTTCCTCCACTTAGGTAGTACAGCAAATGTGAGAGGGGCGTTCGGGTGGCACTGCAAGACGCCCTAGAGGCAAAATGCAGTACTCCGGGCCTTCACGGCTCGCTTGCTACGGCCAGACCAATGCGGGGACTGCCTCGTTCACCGGGTTGCCTGCTGCGCTCGTTGCCGGTCTGGCGTATTGCTGGACCCGGCCGGCACAGAACACGCGGCGAAGAGGCCCTAGTGAGCAAGACCTTCCGTTCGCTTCGCAACTTCAATTACCGCATGTGGGCGGGCGGCGCGCTGGTTTCCAACGTCGGAACATGGATGCAGCGCACGGCGCAGGATTGGCTGGTCCTCACGCAGCTCACGCACAACAATGCAACCGCGGTGGGTATCGTTATGGCACTGCAGTACGGCCCGCAGGTGGCATTGCTGCCGCTCACGGGGTTTGCCGCCGACCACCTCGACCGCCGCAAACTGCTTATCGGAACGCAGTGTATCCTCGGGCGTGCTCGCGTTGGGGCTTGGCCTGCTCACGCTTGCCGGGCTCGTGCAGCTTTGGCACGTCTATCTTTTTGCGCTTGCGCTCGGCTGCGTTACCGCGTTTGATGCACCTGCGCGCCAGACGTTCGTGTCGGACGTCGTCGTCGAGTCCGATCTTTCGAACGCCGTTGCACTCAACTCAACCTCGTTCAATGCGGCGCGTCTCATCGGGCCCGCCATCGCCGGCCTGCTAATCGCGGCGGTGGAATCCGGCTGGGTGTTCCTGGTCAATGCCGCATCGTTCGTGGCGGTTGTATTCGCGTTGTCGCTGCTTCGCCAAAACGAGCTGCACCTCAAACCGCGCACCGCCCCGACACGCGCGGGATTGATCGATGGTTTTCGCTACGTGGGCAAACGTCCCGATCTGAAAACAATCTTCCTCATGCTGTTTCTCGTCGGAACGTTCGGCTTGAATTTTCCAATCTTTATTTCGACGATGGCCGTGCGAACGTTTCACGCCGGGGCCGGGCAATACGGCCTGCTGACGTCCATGATGGCTATCGGCTCGGTGATCGGCGCGTTGCTCGCCGCACGGCGCGCAAAGCCCCGCCTCGCGTTTCTGATTGCCGGCGCGGCGTTGTTCGGCGCGGGACTCTCGATAGCGGCGTTGATGCCGGGGTACTGGCTTTTCGGTGTTGCGCTGATCGTGGTCGGTGCTGCCTCGCAGACCTTTACGACGTCCGCAAACGGTTTGGTGCAACTCTCAACGCAGCCCGCAATGCGCGGCCGTGTGATGGCCATACTGCTGGCAATTGCGCTTGGAGGCACGCCGATAGGGGCGCCGCTGGTGGGCTGGGTTGCCGACACGCTTGGCCCGCGCTGGTCGATCGGGGTCGGCGCGGCCGCCGGTTTTTTGGCAGCGATCGTGGGAATGGGCTTCATGATCTTGCGGCAACGGCGCGAAGAAGGGAGTAAAGGCGTTTAAGGTTACGGCGCGCAAGACCTTGCGATGCGCTTTACTATACTCGCGCTGGCATTAGTGTTCGCGGCCTCGTCCGCCCCAGCGGCGACATCTCACCGGTATCTGGTATCGTGGGGGATGGAAACGCAAGGGTACCCCGGCGATATGAAAGGCCACGATTTTCTTGCGGTTTTCGATATCGGGGATCCGCCGAACTTCGGGCATCTTGTGGCAATGCTGCCCGTACCCACCGCCTCGCAGATGGCGCATCACGCAAACTACGAGATTCCTCCCAACCGCATGCTATTCGCAAACGACTTTATGGCGGCGCACTCGTATATTTTCGACC
Source organism: Vulcanimicrobiota bacterium (assembly GCA_963702335.1). Classification (GTDB taxonomy): domain Bacteria; phylum Vulcanimicrobiota; class Vulcanimicrobiia; order Vulcanimicrobiales; family Vulcanimicrobiaceae; genus DASSRQ01. The sequence goes on from CAVPCC010000030.1 coordinate 121,370, forward strand.
TGACCGACCCGCGCAGGCCGCGCGTAGCCGCCTCGTTTGCGAATGCGGGCGTCTATACGCATCCGCATAGTTTTGCGTACCTTTCCAATGGCAACACGCTGGCCACCTATCAGCAAACGGGCGCGGATGACACGGCGGCCGGTGCGCTGGTGGAACTCGACGGCAACGGCCGCCTACTGCGAGCAAGCGCAGCCGCCGATCCCGGCATCGAGCCGTTCATTCGTCCATACAGCCTTCAAGTTTTGGAGAAAATCGATCGCGTTGTAACCACGAGCGCGGATATGATGCCTTCAACAACCTCAAGTCACGTCGTGCAAGTATGGCGCCTCTCCGATCTGAAGTTGCTCAAGACCGTGCTCCTGCCCAAATCACCGCGCTCCAAAGGCGTGGCGAATCAAGATCCAGACGAAGCGCGCGTGCTTGTGGACGGCAAGACCGTACTGGTCAAAACGGGGCACTGCGGCCTGTACCGCTTGAACGGGCTGGCCGGGAGCAACCCGAGCGCGCAGTTCGTCTACGATTTGGGATATCGCACATGCAGCAGCGTGCCGGTCGTGATTGGAAACTATTGGCTCGAGCCGGCGATGAGCGGTCACTGCATCGTTTCACTGGACGTACGCGACGCCTCGCATCCGGTGGAAGTTTCGCGTTTGCTGCTCGATGGCGATGCCTATCCTCATTGGATTGCGCGCGAACCGGGCGGTAACCGCATCTCTATCACCGGTTTCGGCTCGATCCTCAACCGCATCTCGTTCGCAACGGTCGACCCGCGAACGGGAGCGCTCAAACTCGAGAAGCAAAGCATTAATTTCAACCGCAAGTGGCCCGACGGCTGGAACGGCCCCGCAGTGCCTCATGCCGCACTTTTTTATACGAGGTAACGAATGGACACCAAGAGCGCCCTGCTGGTTATGGACGTGCAGCGGGGAATTGTCGCACGGTTTCCATCGGCTGCAGAACTTCTGCCGCGCGTTGCAAAGGCTATAGCTCACGCGCGCAGCAGCAAAATTCCGGTAATCTATGTTGTCGTTGCCTTTCGCCCCGGATATCCGGAAGTGAGTCAACGGAATAAGGGTTTTGCCGCCGTTGCAAGCAGCGGCGCATTCGCGGACCCATCCGCGGGAGAAGTGCATCCCGACGTTGCGCCGGCCGGCGATGAGGTTACGGTCGTCAAGCGCCGTGTCTGTGCGTTTACCGGGAGCGATTTGGAAGTTATTCTGCGCGCGCAGCAGATCGACTCGTTGGTTCTGTGCGGGATTGCCACCAGCGGTGTTGTGCTCTCAACGGTACGTGAAGCCGCAGATCGCGATTACCGCATAACGGTTCTTTCGGATTGCTGCGCCGACGGCGACGATGAAGTACATCGGGTCCTGCTTGAGAAAGTGTTCCCGCGTCAGGCGGACGTTATGACGCTGTCCGAATGGATCGGCTGAGCTTTGGGCACGCCACTGGAAGCGCACCAGATAACCGTCGGGGTCGCATCAACTCCGTTCCGCTACGGTGCAGCAAGGCCCAGTCAAAACCCGCGGCACCGCAATAAAACGCTAGCGAAGCCGGCATATCGAAGAGCAGCGGGGCCATGCCGCGAATTTCAAATGCCATGGCCGTACTTACGCCGCTCCTCCGCGCCTTTCCAGCGTCGCAGGGGCGGTCGCGGCCGGGGTATAACCCCGCTTTATGGTGTCTGCTAAATATGCTGCAACGCTCGCACTGAGCATCTGCGTCGTCTTGACGGGCTGCGAATCGTCGAATTCACCGCTCATAACACCCTCCGCCCCTTCGAACATCTCCGGTGATTACACGGGGACCATGACCGATTCCGTCGGCGGGGCCGGCACGGCAACGGGGACGCTTGCGCAGCATGGTTCGACCGCCGGCGGTGCCCTCACCGACGTCGAGACGGGCGCAACTGTGACGGCGCAACTCTCATTGACGATCAATTCGGCAAACGCGCTGAGCGGCGCAATGGTCATCGATTATCCGGGCGGCGCAACGTGCACCTTCAAAACGACGGGCACGTACAGCAATAATGGCAGCAGCAGCGCTACGATTACCGGCTCTTACACGGCGGTAACCAACTGCACCGGCCAAACGGGAACGTTCGCGCTAAATCAGCAGTGCGTGGATACGGTTACGAGCGCCCGGCGCCGGATGAGTTATCCGCCGCAATGCTAGCAGAGGTCGCCAGAGCTTCGAGCGCTTGATCCTCGCTCCACGCAGCGCCGTGTTTGAGAAGATCGCCGTACTCTCCATGGCCAAGGCGATGTTCGATCGCTTGAGCGGCATACTTTAGCGCGAGCTGGTCGTCGTCTTGCATCTTCCATTCAATCTGCTCCAGCCTGTTCGTCGCGTAGCCGAACAGTAGGGCCGCTCGCCGCGCATCGCGGGTCGCCTCCAAAGGAGCGTAATATGCAATGGCGGTCGCGCGTGCGAGCGGGATATGCGTCTGCAACGCTAGGGCCAGTGCCCGGCCCGCATGCGGCGCTGCCTCATCCATACGCCCAAGCGCCAGGGCCCAACACGCCAGCTGAATCTCGAGCGACATCTGTGCGTTGCCGCCTGCGCACTTCAGCCCCTGGGATGCCAGTGCCATTGCACGTTCGAAATCGCCGGCGCCGGCCTCGCGATTAGCCCACCACTCAAGCACCATGCACTCCTCCTCGGGTTCGTGAGCTGCGCGTGCAGCGTCCAATGCCTCAGCGAAAAGCGTCCTGGCCCGCTCCAGTTGTGCCGGTGGAAGCGAAAATGCGCATCGACGAAGTACCGCGATAAGAACCCGCGGTTCCCGCAGCAAGCGTGCCCTTTGCATTGCATCTTCGGCGGGCGCGAACGCTTCGCCATAGCGGTGCTCGCGAGCATAGAGTTGCGCAACTTGCGAAAGCGCGCGAATCAGACCGCGCTCGTCGGCAGAGCGCCGGTAAAAGGTCACGGCGCGTTCTGCCGCCGCAAGCGCCGGTTGGTTTTCTCCTAGGTTGTTGTGCATCATCGAGGCGACGTATTCGATCCGGCCCGCGGTCGCCGGGGGCAGATCCGCAATGCCGCGCGCGGCCTCGCACCAGCGCAAACCCTCGGCAAGCAAGTCCATCCGCAAAAAGATCGGCCCGCAATCGGCTGCGAGTTGCGCGCCCGCACGACGGTCGCCACCGCCGTCCAGCAACCAATCTAGCGCCGAGCGGAAGTTATCGATATCGGGTGAGAGCCGCTCGAGCCAGCCCTCGGGCAAATGCGAGTCAAACTCCTCATACGCAGTCGCGCCGGTACCGGCAAAGTATTGGGCGTGCTGGTTTGCCGCGTGCACCGTTTCCGTGCATTCCGCGGCTTTTTGCGCCGCAAATTCACGAATCGTTTCCAGTAAACGGTAGCGCGTCGTGCGCGCTAACGCAACATTCAGCAGTGATTTATCCGCGAGCGAGGTCAGCACGTCCAGCACGTGATACTCATCGCAATCACCGCCGTTTGCGCACACGGCCGATGCGGCGGCCAACGTAAACGTCCCGCGGAAAACGGCTAGGCGCCGAAACAGCGACTGTTCCTCATCCGAAAGTAAACCATAGCTCCATTCGATCAGTGCCGCCAGCGTCTGCTGTCGCGGCAACGCCGCACGGCTGCCGCCCGTGAGCAGGCGGAAGCGCTCGTGCAGATGCTCCAGGATCTCCTCGACGCTTAGCGCGCGAACCCGCGCCGCAGCCAGCTCAATAGCCAGCGGAATATCGTCCAGGCGCTCGCAAATGCTTTTCACCGCATCCGCGCTTTGCGTTGCAATGAAGCGCGGCGACGCGGCCGCGGCGCGTTGCGTGAAGAGCTCGATCGCGGCCGCGCGATCCAGCGACCCTAGGCGGTAGACGGTTTCGCCTTCCAAATGCAGCAGTTCGCGGCTGGTTGCGAGAATGCGCACGCGCGGGCACGCGGCAAGAATCTCCGCAACGACGGTGGCGACAGGGGCAACGACCTGCTCGCAGTTGTCGATTACAACCAACGCATCGCGCGGGCGCAAATGGTCCAGCAGGCGCGCGACCTCACGGCCGTCCGCCGCGCTGCCGGCGTCCAGCGCGGCAAGTAGCGCGGCCGGCACCAACGCACCGTCGGTGATGGGCGCAAGATCCACGAACCAGACGCCGTGCTCGTACGCGTCGATCGCCTGCGCCGCGCATTGCATTGCGAGCACCGTCTTTCCTACGCCGCCGGCACCGGTCACTGTGACCAACCGCGATTGTTCGAGCGCTTGCGCGATCTCACCCAGTTCCCGTTCGCGTCCGATGACCGCCGGCAGATCTGCTCGAATGTTGCTTGCGATTTTGCGGTTCTGCGCCCGCAGCAGCGGGTCCAGCGATACCAGTGCTGCGGCCAAGTCACCCGCAAGCCCGCCCAACATGTGCAGTTCCTCGGCGTCGTACTGCCCGCTCTTCGCGTGTACCGAAAGAAAGCCGATCAAGTCACCCGCGGCGGTCATCGGAAACGCATGCGTCCCGCGCGCCGAAGATTTGAGCAACGGCGGTCTGGCCGGTGCACCGCTGGAGCGCAGCCGCACGGCGAGCGGATCATCCAACGCCACATCGCCGGCCGCAACTTCGAATGAAGATGCTTCGGCGCGGAACGTCTCACGCCGAAGATAAACCGCGCACGCGTCGGCATCCAAGTGATGCTCGACTGCTTCGATGACGCGACGTAGCAGCTGCGGCATATCGCTGAACGAGCTAAGCTCGCGCCGGAATTTTTCTAAACTAGCCAGACCCTGACGCTTGCGTTTGTAGAACGCCGCCTCAACGGCTTGCTCCACGCGCTGATGGATGGGCCGGAACACCAGTGCAGCGATCAGGACAATTGCGATCTCTATTGCGGTGCTGGCCGCCCGCGAACGATCGGCGAGCAGTTTTTCGGTGCCCCACTCGGCAAGCGTGAAGAGCAGCACGACCGCAGTCGTGACAAGGGTGTAAGCATATGCGCGTACGTTGCGTCCGGGCCGCGGGCCCGCTGTGCTCATGAGCCGAGCGTTAGGCGGCCCAGGCCCTCTTCCTGTAGCGCGCGGCGGGCGTTAGGGACCCGTCGCGCCGAATTCAAAGGCGCCGATGTCGCACTTGAGGTCACCGGCGTCACTGCGCCCGTAGTTGCGCTGATCCTCGGTCAAACTCATACTTTGGCATTGCGCGTAGGGAATGAAGTCTTTGCCGGGACTTGTTGCCTGATCGGCCATGGTTTGCGTTGCACCGCCGTTATTTGCCAGCGGTAGAAGCAGCGGGTCCACTGTCGCGCCGGTGATATCGAAGTCGCTGCTGCCGTTGATGGATCCGTTGCCGGTGTTAAAGAGGTTGTAACCCTGGTCCGTCATTGCAATCGTGCCGCCCAGGTTGTTTTGCGTGGAGGCGGTTCCTCCGGCGACGATCGTAGCAAAGACGGTCAAAGAATTACTCGTGGAAGGGTCGCCGTAGTAGTCGCCGCCCGCGCCATTGCTTGCGGTCGCTGTGCCGCTCATCAAGGTCACGCCCGCAAGTGAAACGTTGGACTCTGAGAAGATGTCGCCGCCGAACTGCGCGCTGTTTGCCGTCGCCGTATCGTTGCTCATCGTAAGCGCGCCTCGGGCGTAGATGCCTCCGCCGCCGTCGTTACCGTCGGTACTTCCCGCGACGGTGTTGCCGGTAATCGTGGTCGTGGTGATTGTCGTGCCCGCCGTGTTCGTAAATACGCCGCCGCCGCCGTCGCTGTATCCCGGCGATCCGGTAACACTATTGCCGGAGATCGTTGATGCGGTAATCGATGCTGCGCTGCTGCTATCGAGATATAGGCCGCCGCCGTCGGTTGCCGCCACGTTATTGGTGAGGGTGCCGTTCGAAAAGGAGAACACGCCGTCATCGGATTCGATGCCGCCGCCATACGCCGGCTCGGGATAATCGTTGCCTTGGTAGCGGCGCAAGTTGGGCGATTTGCGGGCATGATGCCGGCTTGGCGTGCGCGCAAGGGTCGAAGAGCAGCCGGTGGATGTTCCGGTTGCAGCGCTGTGATTGCCGGTGACGGTCACGCCGCTTAAGGTCGCGTCGCCATCGAAGACCGCGCCGCCGCCTTCGGCATAGGAGCACGCGCCCGTTCCCACGGCTGAGGTGTTATTGGCAAAGTTGCCGCCGGTCATGGTGATGGGCGTCTCGGTGTCGACGGCTCCTCCGTACGCATCCTCGGCTCCGGTTGCGCTATTCCCGGTGAAGGTATCGCCGGACAGGTCCGCCGTCCCGCCCGCATCAACGTAGAGTGCGCCTGCGTAGGCGTAGCCGTTGCTATTGGGCGTATTGTTGCCGGCCGCAACGTTGTTCGTGTAGGTGGAATTGGCCAACGACCCGTTGTTCCCGTTGAAATTGACGGCGCCGCCGTAGGCGTAACCGTCGGAACCGGTTCCGAAGGCTTCGTTCTGCGAGAACGTATCATTCGTAAGAGTTAGGTATGCGTCGATATCGACCGCGCCGCCGTACCCGTATTCGGTCCCGCCCGCGGTGTTGCCGGTAAACGTGTCACCGGTTATTGTCGCGGTGTTTCCGGTTTCATCCGAGATAGCGCCCCCGTACCCGTACTCGGGTGCCGGCGGGGGTGAAGCCGATGCGGCCGGGGTAGCGCTCGAGGTAGCGCCCGCAATATTTGATGTGAACGTCGTGCCCGTTACGGTGAGATCGCCATCGTCGGAATAGATGGCCCCGCCATAGCCATAGCCGTAACCCGCCGTTCCGGCAGTGTTAGCGGTGAATGTGCTGCCGGTGATGGTGACATCGTAATCCGAGTAAAGCGCGCCGCCGTAGCCGTATGCATACTCGGTCGTCGGATCGCCGGCGGAGTTTCCGCTGAAGGTAACGTTCGCGATCGTTGCCGGCCCTTCAAGATACAATGCGCCGCCATAGCCGTAACCACTGTATCCACCCGCCTTATTGTTGCTGAATGTTCCGCCCGAAACGGTCGTTGCCGGCGCATAGGCCGCGACCGCGCTGCCGTCGTTATTCGTGAACGTGTCGTTCGTGAGCGTCGTGGTAATGGCGTTGTAGATTGCGCCGCCGTAACCGTAACTGCCGCTGTTCGTCGAAGTGGTCGCGTTACCGGTAAACGTTGAGCCGGTCACCGTGAGCGTGCCGCCGCCCGACGAGGTCCAAATGGCGCCGCCCTCGTAACCGGTATCGCTGCTGAACGTGCTGTTGGAAACGGTGAGCGATGCGCCTTCTTCCACGGCGACTGCACCGCCGTTTGCATCGCCCGGTGCGACCGGCAGTGGTTTGCGCCGGCCTTTCGGGCGCGAGTTGGGATCCGGGGGCGCCGTGCGCGCGGTGCTGCCGGGCCCGCCCCGGTATCCGAGGTTTGACGTTCCGGCGCTGCTGTTGGTGATTTGCATTGAATTCAGTGTGAGCGTGCCGGCGTCGTCGATCGCGCCGCCGTTGCTGCCGCCGCCCGACGCGGCCGCGGTAAGCGTAAGGTTCGACAGCGTTACGGTTGCATTCGAGGCGATGGAGAAGATCTGCGAGTTGCGGCCGGCATTGATCGTAATCGTTCCCGACGACGGTCCGCTCAACGTGAGGTTTTTTAAGATGGCGATGATGCCGCCGGTAAGGGTAATCGTCGCGGGTGCGGGCAGAGCCACCGTCACCGTATCGCCCGGATTTGCGTCGGCGACCGCTTGACGAAGCGATCCTGGCCCGCTGTCGGCCGTAATGCTTACGACCGGTCCAAGGGTAATGGCCACGGGCGTGGTTTGGTTGGCCGTGACGGTGGCGGTTAGGGTCGCCGTGTCCAGAACCGCGCCGGCCCCGCCCGTTCTGCTGTACGCCGTAACGATAAACGTATCGCTGCCTACCGGGGCAGTGACGTTGAAGGTACAGGTCGTGCCGCCCTCACCGGCCGTGCAGCCGGCCGAGGCGGGCGTGGCGTTAAAGAACTGCTCGGTGCCTCCGTCTACTTTGATCCCAACGGACTGCGTGGAAGGCGAGATGCTCTCGGCCCGCCGCGCCGCGCTCGCGCCGGCCTTGGGCACGGTCATCGTAATCGCCACGTTCCGGTTTTGAGCACCCGCGCCCGAAGAGGTTCCGGGGATGCCCCCGCCGCCCCCACCGCCGCAAGCTGCCAAAAATGCCAAGCTGGTAAAGCATGAAAGTAGACGCTTCATAACTGGGCGTTCGCCTGCTTTGCTGTAGGTGCCTACGGTCCTAAGGCCTATTTTCAGACGCCGCCTGAGGATTCAAAGAGCGCGTGTACAAACACGGCGCCATGCGTTCTTATCAGCGGATCTCTTCGGCGTTGCTCTGTGCTGCGCTGTGCGCGGCCGCGCCCCTGAATTACAAGGCGTACGATGGATGGAGCGAGGCCCGATCAGCGGTTTTCGCGCCCGACGGCACGGCGCTGGCCTATGTACTCACTCCCGAGGACGCCGACCCCACGCTGATCGTGCGCTCGTTGCGGGGTGGGCAAGAACGCCGGCAACTGCGTGGCAGTTCGCCGGTCTTCGCGGGGGAGGGACGATTCGTGCTCTTTACGCACTTAGCCGCGCGAAAACTTATCGACGAGGCAAAGAATGCCGGAAAGTCCGCGGCGGAGCAGCCCAAGAGCGGATTCGGCATTTTGGATCGGCAATCGGCTTCGCCGCCACAAATCGTTGACGATGTGAAGAGCTACGTCTACCCCAGCGAGCACGGCGGGGTAATCGGTTATCTTGCCGAGCCAAGTCCCTCGCCCTCTCCCGTGCCCGCAGTCAAACCCTCGGCTTCGCCCAAACCCAAGCGTGCCGACAAAAGCAAAGCACCGGCCTCGACGTTTACCATCCGCGATTTGAACGGCGGCACGCATATCGACATTCCGAACGTGGCGGAAGCGGTCGAATCGGCCAATGGCTCCTTCATTGCTTATGCGACGCAGACCGAAAATGGTGCCGGCGACGGCGTGCACGTCTACGAAACCGCGGCCGGGCAAACGTACGATGTCCTCACGGGCGCCGGGCGCTACCGCGACTTGGCCATCGCTCGCGATGGGTCGTCGCTTGCATTCATCAGCGACAAGGCCACATTCGGCAACGACGTTCCGCGTGACGCCTTGTACGTTGCAGGCTTGCAGTCCAAGCCGTTCGTTGCGCGTGTAGCAGCCGAACCCGCGGGAGCCAACGGCAGCGTTTCGTTTTCCCGAAACGGCCGCCGTATCTTTTTCGGCACTGCCCCCGTTCCTACGCCGATGCCGCTGACCTCGCCGCATCCGTTTAAAGTGGACATTTGGGCATGGAATGACAGCGTTCTGCAATCGCAGCAGCGTCATGACGCCGAAATAGATCGTAAGCACACCGACCTTGCGGTATTCAACCTTGGCGCGCATCGCGCAGTCCGGCTCGCGTCGTCTGCCATGCGCACGGTGCTGCATAACGAGAATCCCGCCTATGCGCTTGGCCTTGACGATCGCGCGTATCGCCGCGCCACGTCGTGGATTGGCGAGGATTATGCCGATATCTATGCGATCGATCTGCAAACCGGCAAGAAGCGGTTTTTGACCGCGCACGCTTCCCAGCCGTCGCTCTCGCCGGGCGGCGGGTACGCGCTGGTTTGGGACCAGCCGCTGCAGCATTGGGTCGCCTACGCAACGCGCAATGGACGGCGTACCGTGCTTGGCGCGCGCGCTAATACGCGCTTCTCGCTTGAGGACGACGACCATCCCGAACCCGCCCAGCCCTATGGCCAGGGCGGCTGGCTGCACGGCGATCGCGGCGTGTTTCTTTACGACCGCTACGATGTGTGGCTGGCCGATCCGCGCACCGGTAATGCTATCGACATCACGAATGGCGAAGGCCGCCGAACGCATACGGTATACAGCCCCGTGCAGCCGGATCCCGACGCCGACGCGTTCGATCCGGGAAGACCGGTGTTACTCTCGCTCATCGACGAGCAGTCGCTCGCGAGCGGCTATGCTCAAGTGCGTCCGGGAGGTGGCGTACCGCAGACGCTTTTCCGCGCCGACGAGCTGGTGAACGGAACGCGCGGACCGTTCTCGGGTGGCTTGCACGATTTAGGTTTGGCCCCTATCAAGGCCAAGAACGCGCCCGTCTACGCATTTATGCGTGAAACGTTCCGCAGGCGCGAATTATGGACGTCAGATACTGCGTTCCGTAATCTCAAGCAAGTCACGGACCTGCATCCGCAGCAGTCCTCGTACCGTTGGGGCAGCGAGCGTCTCATTCACTATCGGGGCGCCGACGGAACGCCGCTACGGGCCGTCATGCTCGTGCCCGATGGTTTGCAGCGAAGGCGCCGTGCACCGATGCTCGTTTATTTTTACGAAACCTGGTCCACGATGTACCACTCCTATTACGCGCCCGCGCCCGGAACGAGTCCCAATCTCACGCGCTACGTTTCTAACGGCTACGTGGTGCTGCTCCCCGATGTGCGCTATCGCATCGGTCATCCGGGGAAGAGCGCCGTGAACTGCCTGTTGCCTGCCGTGGATGCGGCACTCAGGACGGGTTACGTCGACCCGAAACGCGTGGGCATTGCAGGCCATTCCTGGGCTGCATATCAGATCAATTATCTGCTGACGCAAACGCACCGTTTTCGCGCAGCCGAGGCCGGCGCGGCGGTTGACGATATGATCAGTGCGTACGGCGGCATTCGCTTGGAGAGCGGCGTCGTGCGTGAAGGTCAGTACGAACACGGGCAATCGCGAATCGGCGCAACACCTTGGGATCGCCCGGATCTGTACATTGAAAACTCCGGATTGTTCGGTATAAGAAACATTACGACTCCATATCTGAGCGTTCATAACGACGGCGATACTGCCGTGCCGCAGTTCCAGGGCATCGAATTCATCACGGCCATGCGGCGCCTTGGTAGGGTGGCGTACATGTTTTCCTTCGACGGTGAGCAGCACGGAATCGTGAGCCGCGAGAATCAAAAGTATTGGACCGTGCATTTAGACGAATGGTTCGACTACTGGCTCAAAGGTGGCCGCAGACCCGCTTGGTTTAACGGCGTGCCGTTTTTGCATCGCGGCGAACGCAATGTGGACGCACTCTTCGGCGAATCGCCCTAGCCCCGGCTCTTTCTGCCCGGCAACCTAAGCGCAATTGCGCTTGGAGAGAGCGTTACCGGGGTAAAGATCCGTCAGATTCGAAAATCTTTCGGAGGTAATTTTATGTACAAAATTCTTACCGGAATCGCGCTCGTGGGGACGCTCGTCGCCACTTCGGCCACTGCAAACGCCCAAATGGGATATGGCCGCACGTACGCTATTCCGCAAGGTTCCTACCAACAAAGTTGCGCCAACGTCAGAGTGCGCGGCAATATTCTTTCCGCAACGTGCACGGGTCCGCAGGGCCAGCGCATTTATTCCACGCTCGACCTGAGCCAATGCAGCGGTTCGGGCGTTGCCAACCAGAACGGCTATCTGGCCTGCGGTAACGGCTACAGCTATAACTATTACGGCCGCCGCGGACACCGCTACGGCAACCGCAACGGTAACTACAACAACGGTAACGGCGGCTACTACCCGCCGGGCTACGGCACGCCGGGCTATCGGTATTTGCCGGGCGGCTCGTATCAATCGAGCTGCATCAACGCGACGGTGCAGGGCGCCACGCTTACTGCCGCCTGCACGAACCCGAACGGTCAACGCATTACCTCGTCGATCAACGTAAATATGTGCGCATCGCGCGGCACCGATATCCGTAACGACAACGGGTATCTTCGCTGCTAATCCTCGTTTGAACCGAAAAGAGGCCGTGTCATGCGGCCTCTTTTTTTATTGCAGCAGGCGCTCGACCGCGTCGAAGATGCGCGGCACATGCCGGTACTTGTACGCAAACGTTTCGAACGGCCGGTCGTGGCAATGGACGAACATATTCGGCCCGGCCTCAAAGACCAGCACGCCGCCGGCGCCGTCGCTCGCGCAGTCCACGCCGAAGTACTCCAGCCCGACGGCTGCTGCCATAGCGCCGAACACGTCGTCCCATGCTGCAAAGATGCTTTGCGGCTCGCGCAAAAAGCGCTCTTCCTCGTCGCGCATCCATGCGTGTTCGCTCATGGGGCTGCTCACGTAATGCACGAGCCAATCTTGCGAGATCGCCAAGTGGTAGGCGTATGGCCGGCCATCGACTACGATGACGCGGTACTTCCGGTAGAAGCCGTCCGGTCCGGCGTACGGTACGAACTGCGTGATGAAAAACTGCGCGCCGTCGTGGCGTTCGAGATATGCGGGTCCGTCTGCAGCGCGGGCCAGGCGTTCCAGCCCATCGCCGCGGTGCGTGTCTACCGGACGGATGAGCAACGGGTACTGAAGTCCTGCCTCGCCGGGATCATCGAGTAGCCGGCGTACACCGGCACGCTCCGCGCGAATGCACATCGGAGCCGCGCATCCCGCAATGCCGCGCAGCGTCCGGCGCAGCGCGTTTCGTTGCAGTTTGGGCAGATGCCGCGGATGATTTACGGCACGCGTGCTGCGTGCAGCAATGAATGCGGACGCCTGCTGCGCCCACGGCTGCGATGCATCCGCCTCGTCGATAGCATTGAAGATCACCTCAAACGGCGGAAGCGCCGGCGGTTCGCTATCGTAAGATAAAGCGTATGCAGCGCAATGCGCGAGGGATTGACCGTGAAATCCAGCGGGGTGTTGTGAATGGCCTTGCCCGGAGCCCTCAACATTAGGACGCTGCGCGGTGCGCTCTCATCGGCGGCCCGATACAACTGCTGTCGCTTGAGCGCTTCATCCAAATGACGCTGCGCCTTTCGGTCGTCACGCGCTAAATCCGCAAGCGCCGCAAGCCGCAGGTGCGCGCCGGCGAAATCCCAGTCCAGCAATACCGCCGTTTCGTACGCGGCGAACGACTGAGCGAGTTGATCGCGGCGCACCAGGACGTTCCCCAACGCGGCGTGCGCCACAGCAAGTGAAGGGTCCAATTCGAGCGCCTCGCGCAGCAAAGCTTCGACGTCCGCCATCCCCGCGAACGCATCCTGTGCGCCCGGGAGCGCGAAGTGGTAGCCAATGCCCGGTTCAATAACTAGCGCCGCTTCGTATGTGGCAATAGCATCTTCGCGTGAGCGCACCGCCTGCATCGCTGCGGTGAGATCGCGCTGGGCCCGCTCGTGGCCGGGAACTGCGCGCAACACGAACCGCTGCAAGCCGATGGCGCGGGCCGGATCGCCTGCCGCCGCGCAGAGCCGCCCCAGAAGATTGAGCGTGCCCGGATCTTCGGGCGACGCGGCAAGTGCCCGCAAGCAGAGGTTGAAACTCTCCAGCCAGTGTTGCTCTTGTTCGGCCAGCAATGCTTCTTCGAGCAAGGTTTCCGTCACACGATTGCCTTACGGGATGTTGCGTAGTGTATCCCTTGGGAGGGCAGATGAGCGTAGCATTGTCGCGTTCGGACCTGGGCCGTCACGTCTTTGGGGCGGCCACGTGCGGCTTTGGCCTCATCGTGCTCCTGTGGCACAACGCCGCGCCGCTTCTCTATGCTGCCGCGGTCCTGCAGATCGCCGGCGGCCTGGCGCTGCAGTTCCGCCCCAGCGCCAAGGCCGGCGCGGTCCTGGTTGGATTGGTGTATCTTTTCTTCGCGCTGCGATGCATGCCGGGAATCCTTGCCGCACCGCGGATCTGCGATCGCTGGGGAAATTTGTTCGAGCAACTTGCCCTTGTCACCGGCGCAGTCATTATTTATCCCCGGTACGCACCGCTTTCTCGCGTGCTGTTTGGCCTGTGCACCGCGTCGTTTTCGCTCGAGCAGGCGTTTTATTTGGGCAACACGTCTAGTCTTGTCCCGAAGTGGATTCCGCCGAGTCCGGCATTTTGGGCGGTGGCGACAACGATTGCGTTTGCACTGGCTGCGGTGGCGCTGCTTACAAACGCCCGGGCAGTTCTCGCTGCTGGTCTACTGGCGCTAATGCTCGCAATGTTTGGGTTCGTTGTGTGGATACCGCTACTGGCTGCCGATCCCCGGAGTCAATTCAGTTGGAGCGAAACCATCGAGACGTTCGCGATCGCTGCCGTAGCGTTGATGCTCGCCGGTCTCCTCGCTGCGCGAAGGCGATAGATAGCGCACCATCTGCTCCGCGGTTTCCCAGGGTGAAGTCTCGGCGGGATTCATCTGCAAAACGCTCTCCACCGACCACGTACCCTGCGCCCCGTTCCCCAGGTGCATGCGCAGGAGAACGATCTCGTTCTCGGACGTGCAGTGGGCTTGCCATTGGCGGTTCTCGCACATCCAACTGTAAACGCCGTTGCCGTACCCGCACGACTCCACGGCGGCCGCGGCGGGGAGAAGCGAATCGAGAACCCGCGCGAACTCGGCGCTGGTTCCGGGCATGGGGATATTGCCGCCGATCACTACCATGCGCGTTGAGGTATTCGCGTCCGGTGTTAGCGCGGGCGCAAACGTGAACAGCGTGTCCAACCCCGTTAGTTCGAACAGCCGCATCGCCGAAGGCGTCGCTCCCAAAATGACGTCCGGAGTGCGATGGTGTTTCAAGCGCTCAGTCCGAAATGCAAGCAGCGAACTAAGAAATGTCGAGTCCAAATACGTGGCCTTGGAGAGATCGACCAGCACGGTCGGCGCCTGAGCTGCGGCGAACAGTGCATCTCTCGTGCGTTCGGCGTGAGAGATGTCAAATTCGCCCACAAATTCAACGAGCGCCGTATCCACCCGGCCAGCATACGCCTAATCCTAGGTGTGAACAAGGGTCGTGCGGGTGGCTGCTGGCCTTGCGGACCAAAAGGAACGCCGCGTCGTTTCCCGGTATGGGCGCTGTGCTTTGGAATTGCTCCGTTTTACCTCGCTGGATGCTCACTACGGCGCCCGCGAGGTCTTCGCCGGACTGAGCGGCGTCGTAAACGAAGGCGAGCGCATCGGCTTGGTCGGGCCCAACGGCGCCGGGAAATCCACCTTATTGCGCTTGCTTGCGGGCGTTGACGCTACGCACGGCGGAAGCGTCGTCCGGGCGCGCGACGCGCGGCTGGGGTATCTCTCGCAGACCGTGGCCGATCGCACCGGCGCCACGCTGCGCGAACTGATGGACGCTGCCTTATCGAGGGCCAGCGACGAAGAGTTCGGTTTGCGCAACAAAATGCTGCGCACGATGTTGTCCGCGTTCGGGTTTACGCAGCAGATGTACGATCGGCCCTTGCGCGAGTTCTCGGGCGGTCAGCGCGCGAAGGCGGCGCTGGCGCACGTGCTTATTGACGATCCGCAATACCTTATTCTGGACGAGCCGACGAATCATCTGGATATCGCAACCGTGCGCTGGCTGGAGGCATTCATCGGCGCCGACACGCGCAGTTACCTAATTGTGTCGCACGATCGCTATTTTCTGGATCGTGTCGCAACGCAGATTTGGGAAATCGAGGGCGGCCGCTTGCATACGTACGCGCCGGCACCTCGCGCCTATACGTCGTACGTTGCGCACAAGCAGGCACGCTTGGAAGAAGAGCGTCGCGCCTACGAACAGTTCGTCGCCGAACGCGAGAAGCGCCGCACGACCATCGCCGGCCTTCGTGCTACGCACACCTCGTCGGATTACAGCCAAGTGCGCAGCCGCGAGAAGCAACTCGCGCGCATGGAAGAGGCGCTCGAGGCGCCCGCGCCGGCGCCTCCACCCGCGCGCATCGGCGTGCGCCTGGAATCATCGCGCCGCCCGGGCAACGGCTTCGCATTTGAGGCGAAGGCCCTGAGCAAAGCGTACGCGCACGCGTTGTTCGCCGATCTTTCTATCGACGTGCAGCAAGGCAGCCGTCTTGGCATCGTCGGTCCCAACGGTGCGGGAAAGTCCACGTTGCTGCGCATTTTGTCGGGGAACTCCAACCAGATAGCGGCAGCGTGCGCTACAACCCCGCCGCGCGCTGCGCCTACTTCGGTCAAAACACGCACGAGCAGCTCGATGCCGCGCAAACCGCGGTGGATGCGGTGCTGGCCGGAACGGGAATTACACCCGAACAAGCTCGCTCGCTGCTGGGCCGCATGCGTATCAGCGGCGACGACGCCGACAAACTCGTAGGTGCATTTTCCGGAGGCGAGCGCCGGCGCATCATGCTCGCCGCGCTCATGGCGCGCAGCGCGGACATCTTATTGCTGGACGAGCCCACGAACGACTTGGATATTGCCAGCCGCGATGCGCTTGAATCGGTGCTGGCGGAATATGAGGGGTTGCTGGTTGTGGTCTCGCACGACCGGTATCTGCTGGACCGCCTCTGCGATCGCGTGCTCTGGATCGAAGAGGGCACGTGGGGCGTTCTGGACGGAGGTTACGAAGCGTACGAGATCGCGCAGCGCGAAAGAGAGCGGGCCGCGCTTGGCGATGCGCGGGAAGAACGCGAACGCCGTCCCAAGTCCTCCAAACTCACTCCCCTAAAACAGCGCTCGCAGATCCAAACGCAGGTTGCGCGGTTTGAACGCGAGATCGAGAAGATCGATTCGCGCCGAGCCGCTATCGAGGCGTTGTTTGCCGACCCGGGCGTATACTCGGACCACGTGCGCGTGCAGGAGCCTCACACCGAGATGCGCACGCTCACCCAGGCCGCTGCGCGCGCGACGGATGAGTGGGAAAAACTGGTCACTGAATTGGAGAAACTCGATTAATCGCGCCGATGCCTCGTTCGAACGCGCGCTTGCGCACGACCGCGCCGGCGAAGACGCGCAAGCCCAGGCGGCGTATTTGGAATGTCTGCGCGAAGATGCGCATCACGTGCGAGCGCTCACGCATCTAGGTAACCTGGCGTTTCGAACGGGCCGCCGAAGCGCCGCCCTTACGGCGTACCGGCAAGCGGCCCGCTGCGCGCCAAGCGATCCGCTGGTCTTGGTGAATTTGGGCAACGCACTCCTAGACGCGGCCGAGCTCCTCGAAGCACGGGAAGCATACGAGGGCGCGCTGTGGGCCGATCCGGCATTTGCGCACGCGCATCAGGGGCTCAGTTATGTTCTCGATCGTCTAGGCGAAGATGACGCCGCGCAACGCCATCGCGACCGCGGCTTCTCGGCGAATCCGTTTACGCACATCCCGTATCGCGGAGGCGGCAAGCCCGTGCGGGCGCTCGTGCTGGTATCGGCCGCGGGGGGCAACTTCAATACCGAGTGGCTGCTGAACCCGCAACGTTACGACGTCGTCCGTCTTGCCGCAGAGTATGCAACCGCCGATGCGCCGCTGCCGCCGCACGACGTGCTGATCAATGCCATCGGCGATGCGGAACGCTGCGGGCCGGCATTGAATGCTGCTCTCGCTTTGGCCGCGCGCTCCGAAGTCAAAGTGATCAACGATCCCGCGCTCGTGCTTCAAACCACACGGCAGGCAAATGCGGACCGCTTTCGTGCTTTGCCCCAGGTCGTTGCGCCGCGCACCGTTCCGGTCGCGCGCGAAGAGCTTGCACGCGGGCAAACGCACGTTCGCGGATTGCCGTTTCCGCTGTTACTGCGAACGCCCGGTCACCACACGGGGCGTCACTTCGCTAAGATCGACACACCTGCATTATTAGACGCTGCCATGCAACTGCTGCCCGGCGACCCGCTCTTGGCCATCGAATATCTCGATACGCGCAGCAGGGACGGATTTACGCGAAAGTACCGGATGATGATTGTCAACGGCGACCTGCTCGCTCTTCACGCGGCGGTTTCCCCCGACTGGAAGGTGCACTATTTTAGCGCCGCGATGTCCGATCCCAGCCATCGCGCCGAAGACGAGCGTTTCATCCGCAGTCCGTGGGACGTTCTTCCTGCCGGCGCGCGTCCAGCGCTGAGCGCGATTGCCCGCATCCTTGGGCTCGATTACGGCGGCATCGATTTCGGCGTTGATGCATCGGGGCGCGTTGTGCTTTTCGAGGCCAATGCGACCATGAGCGTGGTCCCGCCGGATCCAGGCGAGCAGTGGGCATACCGCCGCCCCGCCGTCCAGCGGGTATTCGACGCCTTCACGCAGATGATCGCTCCATGAATCGTACTGATATCGCCGAAGTGGCCAAAGTGATTGCGCCGTACGTTCGGCGCACGCCGTTGATGCAGGCCGGCTTGGCGGACTTTGGGCTGGACGACGGTCCTGTGTCGTTCAAACTCGGAGCTCATGCAGCACGCCGGTTCGTTCAAAACGCGCGGCGCGTTTGCGAATCTGCTCTCGCACGAGCTTCCGGCAGCGGGCGTCGTCGCTGCATCCGGGGGCAATCACGGTGCCGCCGTTGCGTACGCGGCGATGAAACTGGGCATCCCGGCAAAGATCTTCGTACCCAGCGTCTCCTCGCCGATGAAGATCGAGCGCATACGCAGCTACGGCGCGCAGCTCGTCGTCGGCGGCGACCGATACGCCGACGCGCTGGCCGCAAGCGAAGAATGGGTCGGCACGTCGGGCGCGCTGGCGGTGCATGCGTTCGATCAACCGTACACGCTTCTGGGCCAAGGCACCGTGGCGATGGAAATTCACGAACAGGATCCGCAGATCGATACGGTGCTCGTCGCCGTCGGCGGCGGCGGCCTGATCGGCGGCATCGCCGCGTGGTTCGGCGGCCAGGTTCGCGTGATCGCCGTAGAACCGGAAGGCGCCCCGACGCTTGCGCGCGCATTGGAAGCGGGTCACCCGGTGGACGCACCCGCCGGAAGTCTTGCGAGCGATTCGCTCGCCCCTAAACGCGTCGGAGAGTTGATGTTTCCCGTTGCGCAGCGGTTTGTTGAAAAGGTCGTATTAGTCTCCGACGACGATCTGCGCGCGGCGCAAGCCGCGCTCTGGAGCGGCATCAACGTTGCGGCGGAGCCGGGTGGCGCAGCCGCCTTCGCGGCGTTGCTCTCAAAGCGGTACGTCCCGCAGCCCGGTGAGCGCGTTTGTGCCGTGGTAAGCGGCGGCAACCGGTCCATGGACTTCGCGTAGGCCGCTTATGATGGTCGTCGACGCGCTGGCTTCCGGCATCGTTCAAGCCGTGCGGTTCTTCTGGGACAGCTTGTTCGGGCTGATCTTCGGCTTTCTGATATCGGCCGTCGTTCAAGTGGTTTTGACCCCGGCCGACATGCAGCGTTACCTGGGCCCGAATCTGCGCGGTATAACGTTCGGCGCGCTTTTCGGTATCATCTCGTCGTCGTGTTCGTACGGCGCCTCGGCGGCCGCGCGCGGGTTTTATCAGCGCGGCGCCGACGTTCGGTCGGCGTTTTCGTTCTTGATCTCCTCGACGAACATGAACCTTGCGATCCTCATCTTGTTCTGGTCGCTGCTTGGCTGGAAGTTCGCGTTCGCCGAGTTTTTCGGCGGAGTCATCATTATTGCGGTCGTGTCGGCGGGCTTCACGGTTCTGTTCCGCAATGCAACGCTCGAGCGCATGCAGCGCGAGTATCTCGAAAACAATACGGATACGCGCTCCATCATCACCGAATGCCCGCTCTGCGGGATGGAAGGCGAGCCGGACTTTGCGGTGCAGCGGGATGGCCGCGCGTACTATTGCTGCGGCGCAAAACATCAACGCGAGTTCGCGCAGGAGCAAACAAGCCGCATAACCGGCTGGAAGTCGCTTGGCGTGGCGGCAACGTGGAGCGCGATTGCCGACACGGCTATCGGTGATGCGGCCATGCTGCGCAACGGACTGCCTAGTCGGCTATGTGCTGGCGGGTTTTGCGAGCTGCGCTCATTCCGCAGCAGTGGCTGAGCCATGCTTTGCAGAGCGTCGCCGCTGTTCCTTACCTGGGATTCTTGTTGCTGCTCGTCGTGGGGCTGCTCATCGCGGTGCTCACGTTCGTCTGTTCCATGGGCAATGTCCCGGTCGCGCGCTTTCTTGCAAACGCAGGCATTCCGCTAGGCGCCAATACGGCGTTCATCTATGGCGATCTGCTCGTGCCGCCCCTCATCGCTATCTACCTGAAGTCGTTTCCGAAGCGCATCGCGTGGACGTTCGTTGCGCTTTTCACGCTCGGTGCAGTGATCGCAGGCGGCGTCATGGGCGCGGCCATCGGCGGTCTGTTCGGCGGACTATCGATGGGCTCGATGCAGCTCAACGATCGTATCACGCTGGTTTCGAACGGTGCGGCCGTGGCTGCACTGCTTGCAGTGGCCGCGGCTGCCGCGCGCGGACGCGCGTCGGCGCAGGGCGCATGAGCGCGCGCCCCGCGTGTTACGCGCTGTATGCGGCAATTCTCTGTTCGGGTATGGGCCTGATCGACGGCAGCGCAACGAACGTCGTGCTGCCGATCCTGCAGCGCGAGCTTCATGCAGATGCAACCTCGCTGCAGTGGGTGGTGCTGGGTTACACGCTGTTCCTCTCATCGCTGTTGCTGATGGGCGGAGCGCTTGGCGACCGGTACGGGCGCCGGCGCCTGCTGATGATCGGACTGCTGATCTTTACCGTTGCCTCGATCGTCTGCGCGCTCGCCGGCACGCCGCCCATTCTGGTTACTGCGCGATGCCTGCAAGGCATAGGCGGCGCGCTAATGGTTCCCGAGAGTTTGGCGCTGATCTCCGCCGCGTACGCGCAATCGGCGCGCGGCGGGGCGATCGGCACGTGGTCTGCGACGTCCGCCCTCGCGGCGGCGCTCGGGCCGATTCTGGGCGGCTGGCTGGCACAAACGTTTTCCTGGCGCGCGATTTTTCTGATCAATGTCCCGCTCGCGGCCGTTGCGCTTGCGCTCTTGTGGTTCGGCGTCGACGAGAGCCGCGGCCCGCGCGCGCGGCACCTGGACTTTGCCGGCGCTGCATCGGCAACTGCGGCCCTTGGTGCGCTCACGTGGGGCTTGGCGCGCATTCCTGTGCTCGGCGCCGGCGCCTTCGCGCTGGCCGCAATTGCGTCGGGCGTCCTGCTGCTCGCTGCATTCGTGGCTATCGAATACCGCTCACCGCAGCCGATGGTCCCAATGCAGTTGTTTCACTCCCGCGAATTTGCGATCGGCAATGCCTACACGCTGCTGCTCTACGCGGCGCTGGGCGGGGTGTTCTTTTTCGTGCCCTTCGATCTCATCAACGTGCGCGGGTACGCGCCCGCTGCGGTCGGTGCGGCGATGCTTCCGGTGATTGCGATCATGGCGAGTTTTTCAAGCGCGAGCGGCAAACTGGGCGAACGCATCGGTCACCGGCTGCCGATGGTGGCAGGCGCGATTGTGGCAGGCGCAGGCTTTGCAATCATCGGCATCAGCGATCCGCACGCATCGTACTGGCGCGGTCTCTTTCCGGGCTTCGTCGTCGCCGGCGCCGGCATGGCGATGTTCGTTGCGCCGCTGACGACTGCGGTGATGAACAGCGTGCAGGCGCAGTTTGTGGGGGCGGCTTCAGGAATCAACAACGCCGTCTCGCGCGCGGCCGGGTTATTCGCCGTCGCGGGGGGCAGCATTCTCATCGCTTCGCTGGCCGCCCGGTCGTTTGCGGGAACCGCGCCGCGCAGCGCGTTTGTCACGGGCGCCTTTAATCAACGTGCGGATCCGCATTCCGTGTTGCTTTTGCACGCTGCTTACAGCCATGCGTTCACGCAAGTCATGATTGCCTTTGCGCTCTGCTGCCTGGCCGCCGGCATCCTCGCCCTGGGCCTCAAAAGAGGGGCACCCTCCAGTTTATTGTAGGTCGAACGTGGGCACAAAACACCCATGGCCGATGATACCGTCCGTATAAACCTGAACGGCGATTTGGATATTTATCAACGCGATACAATTACTGCGCTGCTTCCGGATCCGCACACGGCGGAACGCGTGGTGATCGATTGCTCACAGGCGCAGACGATCGATTCAACGATCATCTCCCTCTTATTGCGCTACCGCCGATCGTTCGTGGAAGCGGGCAACGATCAGTTCAATATCGTCCTCATTACGACGCCGAACGGACGCCGCTCGCTGGATTTGAGCGGGCTCGCAAAAGTGATGACGGTCATCACCGCGCCGATACACGAGGATAAACCGTAGACTGCAGCAGGTTCCCGACCGGTACGCTGCTGTAGACGAAGATTCCGTTGGAGACGTACCGTTCGGCGCTGTCGTCGGACGGTACGTTGCGAACGCTCAGATCGGCATCGCCCGGCGCGCGGGCGACAAGCGTGACCGAACCGCCCGAATCCAGCGCCATGGCGTCCGTGACGCCGAAATCTTGCAACAACTTGCCGAACTCCGGGCGCGTCATGCCGATCGAACGCTCGGGGTGGCGTCCGTCCACGGCAACCATGATGAGCGTTTGATCTGCCAGCACGCCCAGCGCATCCACGGGCCAGCGCACGTCGCGCTCATCGGGCGCGGGCGCATCCGGGTCTTCAAACCACTGCCCGTTACGCAGCAGAAGCGGGCCTCCGCCGATGCCCGCCACGGCGTGGTTGACTTGCGGGTCGATGTGATACGAGAGCCGGATTTCCTGACCCGGCGCCGGGAGCGTTACGCCTTTGACGTCGGGGCCGATGGCAATGCCGAAGTGCACCGGCACCGGTACGCTATCGCGGGCAACTGCAACCACGCGGTAGCGATCGCGGCGGACGTACTGCAGCTGCAAATAGCGTACGCCGGGCTCCGCTAGTGCATCGCTGCCGAAGTCCGGCGTGACGATGGTGACATACCCCAGCGGCCAGCTGTTATACTGCGTCACGCGAAAGGTCCGGCCCCCAATCTGCGCGGTTCCCTGCAGATGGAATTCGTCGAAGTGCACGCTGTTATCGCGGTCGATAATCAGAGCCTGGCGGTTCGTCGGACCGCGCAATAGGCGCCCGCCGTGCATGAGCATGCCCTGCGGCTGATAGGTGCGCGCAATATCGAAGTAGTCGCCGTTCATTCCCGCAACGGCGTGGGTGCGCACGCCCATCTGAGAGGTCCGTTCGCCTTTGGAGATCAAATGATCGCCCGAGAGCGCGGTATCGAAGTGCAACGTTTTTTCGCGCGGATCGATCGTCACGAACTGCACCACACGCGGCAAGCCGTCCAGACTGCATGGCGTACTGGCCGAAAGCGATGCCCGGTGCGGTGCTTTCCACGCGCATCCAGCGCAGATGCGCGGCCGGAACGATCATGCCGAACACGCGCGCAACCGCGCGCAGGTTTTTGGTGCCCTCGCGCAGCGCGGTATTCCAATTGCCGACGTCGTGAATCTCGCCGCCGAGTTCGAGCGGGATGCCGTCAACGCTGCCGGCGAGCAATCGCGTTCCCAGGCCATCGGGCGCGAGCAGCAGCGTGCCGTGAAATCCGCTCAGCGTATGGCCGGCATACGTGCCATGCGCGGCGCGAAAACCGATGCTTCCCGCAATTCCGCCTGCAAACGTCAAATCGACGTTGTGAGCCGCGCCGCCGTCCAGCGCGAGATCGGATGAGGGCAGCAACGGGCCGGCCGCATCCAGCGGCAGATCGGCGGCGCGCAGGCGCGAACCCGAAAGAAGGACCGGATACCTTGCCCCGGAGTCCACCACCTCGCCCCGCGCGTTGCCCGAGAAAGAGCCCGGGCTGCCCGAGAAACTGCCGTCAATCTGCGCAACGTGAAGCGGCGCCGCGGATTCGCCGTCGCAGCGCAGCTCCAATGTTCCGCCCGAAATGCCGGCCGCGAGTGCGTGGGCGCCGAGTAACGGAAGCATGCGCCCAAGCGCGCGTGCACGGTGCGCTGTGTCTTTGCCTACGATCACGTGCAGGGCTGGGCGCAGCAAACCTAGTGAGAGCACTCCATTACGCGTGACGAACGAAACGCGAGCCGCACTGAACCTCAGGTCGCCCGCCGCCGCCTCCACGCGCACGTCGCGCAGGTAGGTTACACCCGACTGCTTGTGCAGCGATCCGATGTGGATGCGCGCGCCGGTGGCGGCGTCGAACGACATGACGAACGCCATGCGCTCGAGGGGCTCAAGCAGCGCGCCGAAAAGCAGTGCCAGAATGAAAAGCGCGGAGCCGGCGACAACAAGACGTGGGATGGTCAAGAAACTCCTCGCTCTACTTACGCTTGCGTGCTGTCCGCAGGTTGCGCCGGGCGCTCAGAAACCATACGTCGCCGTCATCGTCTGGCACGACGTTGTGCCGGTTAAAGAAGTGTGTTCGACACGACGCTGGACACATTTCGGGCGCAACTGGAAAGCATCCGCAAAGGCGGTTTCCATGTAGTCACGCTCGAGGCCCTTCGGCGCCACTTAGAGCGCGGCGCCCCCCTCCCCTCTCGCCCGCTTGTCTTAACGTTCGACGATGACGGTCACGGCATCTACGAGAATGCGTATCCCTTGCTTGCCCGCTATCACTTTCCGGCCGCCATGTTCGTTCACACGAATTTCGTGGGGCGCACAACGCATTCGAAGCGGCACAACACCTGGGCGCAGATCCAAGAGATGTCGCACAGCGGCCTGATCACGGTTCAAAGCCAAACGGCAAACCATCCACCCGACTTGCGTGCGCTCTCCGATGCGGACGTGACCCACGAACTGCAACTCTCGCGCGACTCGCTGCTGTATCATCTTGGCCGGAATCATACGATCTATGCGCTGGTCTATCCGGAGGATAACTACGACGCGCGGGTCGAGCGACTCGCCTGGCGCAACGGTTACGAACTGGCATTCAGCGAGGATTGGGGCAACGCCGGCGATTCCGAGAACCTGCTAGCGGTTCACCGCTATTCGGCACTCACGCGGTTCGATCAAGCCCTCTCGGATGTCGCTAACGCCAGCAATTCGAAATGATCGGCGCGCTTAAAGCGTTGCCGGTCGGTGCCAGCCCGTACATGGCTTCCAGCGTGTGCAGGACATTGTAGTGATCGATGCGCTGGGTGTAGACTCCGGCGCGCACCATCGGTCCCACGAAAAATGTCGGAATGGAATTCGCAAGGTCGTAACCTTCGTCCCAGGTGAAGATCACCAGCGTATTGTGCGTTCATACCGGCTCACCAGCGGGGCGATGCGATCGCGTGCCCACGCATCGGCCTGCGCCACGGTGCCGTCGTGCATGTCGTTCTGAACGTTGGGGATTACGAACGACACGGTCGGCAAGCGGTTGAAGTCGCCGAACGCCTCCATGGGCCGGTTATCGGCGCCCGGAATGTTCGAGAACGCCACCCATGGCGCATGTTTGCGGGCGTACGCACCGGCCCAGCAAACGGTCGAACCGGCGGCAGGCAGACCTTCGGAATAGCCGGCGAAACTCAGCCGTGCCGCAGAGCGACTCGCTGCCCAAATTGGGCGCGGCGGGTGATACCCCCGTTGCGGGACACCCGTCGCCGTTATCGTTTCGCAGACCGGCAAAAAGCGCGAGGTAATTCGGAAGACTTGGATGCGTAACCCCGTGCGAATTCGTAAACAGTGCCCCGCTGTGCGCAAGCCCTTGCAAATAGGTCGCGGGCCCGGAGGTGATCACTTGCGCGAGCGTGTGGTTTTCTTCCACGACCACAACCACATGGTCGGGCCGCGGCAGAAGCATGGTTAAAAGCATGAACGATATAGCCGCAAGCATTCCCCTCACTTTACTCTCCCACGCCCTTTGTCATCCTGAGCCCCGACCCACGGCTATGGCCGCAAAATAGGTCTAAAGTCTACCCGCGCAGTCCTGCAGTCCGGTTTGCCGCCTATTCCGGGCGGTAATCTGAAGAGCGAGGTACGCATACGTGGGCAACGCCATTCGTCAGATCCGCGCGCATATTTTGGATATGCTCGGCAGCACCCGGCGCCTGCTTGCCGCCATCGAGCCGCAAGCCGAATGCACCGAGCTCAAAAACTCGCCGCAAGCGCAATGGCTGCTGGAGGCGATCGTTGGCATGCTCAATGCGCACGCCGGCGACCTCGCCGAGCATCTGCAGCGGTTGGGCGGCGGCGGGAGCCAGGCCGCGCACTACGGTCCTGTACCGGCGCCGGTACCGTTTTCCCTCGAGCGCGTAATGATGGACGGTTACTCAAAACTCAGCTCTGGCGCAAGCCGCAGCAATGATGCTCGAAACGAATGCGCGCGCGCTTGGATTTTCGTCCACGGCTGCGCTGGCAGCACGTCACCGCGAAGAGATCGGCACCATTCTCGTACGCATCCGGGAGCTGCTGCCGCTCGCTGCATGATCCGTATCGGCACAAGCGGCTGGGTCTATGCCGGTTGGCGCGGACGTTTCTATCCAAAGGGGATCCCCAGCGGCGCTGGCTTGAATATTATGCCTCCATGTTCGACACGGTCGAACTCAATGCCACGACCTATCGTCTGCCCAAAGAGCATCAGATTGCGAACTGGTGCACTAGTGTGCCGCCCGGGTTTTTGTACACGATCAGACTCAGCCGGCTGATCACTCATCGTACTTCTCTGCCGCCACGCGTCGATGAGTTCGTCGAAAATTATATGCAGCGTATCGCGTGTTTTCCTAGGAATAAGGTCGCGCAGATTTTGGTGCAATTTCCGCCATACTTGGAGCGCGATGAAGCACACCTTTCAGCATTCCTAGATAAATTGCCGCCACATCATCGTTACGTCGTCGAATTCCGGAACCGTTCGTGGTACGTGCCGGAAGTGGAATCAATTCTGCGAGAGCGTAACATCGCGCTGTGCCTTCACGATTACCCGGGCCTTAGTGGCCAAGACGCCGTTACGTCGCGCGACCTCGCATACATTCGTTTGCATGGGTATGAGGGCTTGTACGTCGGGTCGTATCCGCGAACCGCGCTCTTGAGATGGGCAAAGCGCGTTCGAGCGCTATCCGAGCAAGCGCACGATGTATTCCTCTATTTCAACAACGATACGGATGCAGCCGCCCCTCACGATGCGCTTAAATTGCTCGAAATGTTGCATTAGTTGTTCGTTTTCTAACGTTCCGGGCTTAATACTTCCCCGCTTGGGAACGTTAGCAGTATGACCGTTGCGCAGCACGCCTGGTATTTCGAAACCGACACCGCGATGGATGCGCTTGCGGTGCGACATCTGCTTGAACGCTACCTGACCGACCATTGCAACGAAGCCGACATGTATCCGGCCTCGCTGATCTTCGGCGAATTGATCGCGAACGTGGTCAAACACGCGCCCGGTGGCGGCGTGCGCGTTTGGCTCGAACCCGACGGGCAACGGTACGCATTGTGCATCAAGGATGAGGGCAAAGGATTCACCGAACTCAAGCCGGCCCTACCGCTCGATCCGCATTCCGAATCGGGCCGCGGCCTTTTTCTGGTGACGAAGATGGCCTGCCACTTCGAATACCGCAGCGATGACGGTTTTGTGGTGCGAGCCGTTCTTCCGGTCACGCGCCGGTAGCGGGCGCGGGAGCGCTATCCGCGCACGCCGAAGAAGAGAGCCCGTGAAAACTTCGCGGGTCTTTTTACTTCTGGCGGCCCTGGTAATCGTTGCGCTGCTCTCCTGGCATTTCGCGCATAAGCCGCCGAAATCAGCTCCGTCATCACCGTCTACTACACCAAAGACGACGGCAAAACCGAGGTGCCGTGGAGCGTCACCATGCGCCCCCGCGCCCCTGGTGAGTCCGATGCCGAGCGCCGCGGCAATACCGCTTTATATGCCGCAACGCAAGCCGTGGCCGGTCCGCCCAGCGACGTCGCCGCAATCCGGTTCCCTTCGGGAACGCATGTGCTCACTGCGGGCGTTACCGATTCAACGGCTACGGTCGATCTCTCGGCCGAGGCCAAGATCAAGGCGGTGACGTGAATGGCGAGACCGGAGAGTTCAAGGCGCTGGTATGGACGCTGACGGCGCTGCCCGGAGTCGATCGCGTTGCCGTGCGCGTTCAAGGGCGGCAGCTGCAAACGCTGCCGGGGGGCATTTGGAACTTGATGAACCGTTACGCCGCTCGGATTTTTAGCGGTCTGGCGCTGGGCGCGAGTTTGCTGGGAACCACGTTGACGGTGCGTTCGGCACCTACCGTTTCCTATACGTTTCAAGATCGCCGCATCGACTTCAGCACGATCGTGCAGCAGAGTGGAGGGCGCGCGGTGGCCATGGACGATCCGGGCTTGCGCGCTTTACTCGGTGCGCTTGCCGCCACGATCGCCTGGCAGCCGAACCAGCGCTACATCCTGGTGACGACCGCGCAGCCCGAGGTCATCAGTTTTGCGCTCGGCGACCGCCGGTACGACGAAGGCCCGGTCACGCAATCGGCGCCGTTCGCGCCGTTTTTGCTTGATGGGCGCGCGTTCGTTCCGTTCGATGAGTTGCTGCATGCACTAGGGCTTGCAGTCAAAGCGCAAGGCACGCAGCAGATTCTTCAACCGCAGATCACCTCGCTCGATCTTCAAAACAGCGGCGGCGCATTCGAATTGGTCGCGCACGGTGCGTTGCCGCTCGACGGGCGCATCCTCTCGCAAGGCGCGGACAAGATCGTCATTGCGTTCGGCGAGGTGGGCAGCACGCTGCCGCCCTCGCGAACTTACGAGGGCGACGCTGTGCGCAGGGTAGAGGTGCGCTCTTCGGGCAGCGCGCTCCACCCGCGGACCATCATCACCGTTTACACAGGCGCAGATGCGGGCGATGCGGTCCCGGGAACCGACGACCAGCGCGATTTCACGCTAGCGTTCGGCGGCGCGATGGCCTCTGCGCCGCCCTCACCCGGCCAGGCCCCGAGCGGCGTTCACGTGACCGGTGTTCAAACCCAAAATGAAAACGGCCGCACGACGATTCGCATTGCGGTCGATGGTGCCTCAACCTACGAATGGCACCGTTTGCGCCCGCCGGACAACCGGGTGTGGATCGACGTGCATAATGCGCGGCTTGCCACTGCGCCGGCGGATTCGCCCGTTCGCGTGCATCAGCAAAGCCCCGATACCGTGCGCGTTGCGGTAAGCTTGGCGCAATATCAAACGGTGCAGGTCGTTCCCGACGCGCAAGGTTTGACCGTGACCATCGGCCCGGAACTAGCGGATGAGAGCGCCCCGCGCAGCGGTTCGGGCAGCATCGGCGCGGGAGCCGTTGCGGTTGCGCCAACGCCCGCCGGCTCGCCGCAAAATTGGAAGTTTGCGCCCGCGCCCAGTCCGGGCTCAACGTATGTTCCCTCGAATCCGCGGCTTATCGTTATCGATCCGGGCCACGGCGGCGACGATCCCGGCACGGTGCGCGGCAACGTGGCCGAAAAGAATCTGACGCTTGAGATGTCCAAACGGTTGCGCGACATTCTGGTCGCGCGCGGATGGCAAGTGGTGATGACGCGCACGGGCGACTACGACGTAGGAGTGGCCGGGGATACGGACGCGCATATGTTGCAGGCGCGCGACGACATCGCTAATTCTCAAGGTGCGCGGCTATTCATCAGCATTCACGTCAATGCGTTCATCAATTCCGGTCCGCACGGCGCCACGGTGTATTACTACAAAACCGAGGATTATGCATTCGCGCAGGCACTCGAACGCCGCATTGCGGCGCAGGTTGCGGTGAAAGACGATGGGATCGTAAAAGACAATTCTACGTCGTCCATCACGCCGACATGCCGGCGGCGCTTGTAGAGACGGCGTTTGTTTCCAACCCGGACGATCGCGCGCTGCTCACTTCGCCGCGGCGGCAACAGTCGATGGCGCAGGCGATCGCCGATGCCATCGGTGATTATGCCGGCGCGCCGCCCGCGCCCGCGCCCGGCGGCGGCCAGTAACCTTGCTCGGTATCTTCGAATTCCGGCCTGGGCGGCCTGACCGTTCTACGCCGCCTTCGCGCAGCGCTCCCCGCGCACGACCTGCTGTTTTTTGCCGATCAAGCGCACGTGCCGTACGGCGACCGCAGCATTCCCGACCTGCTGAATTTGCTCTCGCAGAATATGCTGCTGCTTGAGGATGAGGGCGCTGCTGCAATCATCGCCGCGTGTAATACCTCGTGCGCCGTTGCCGAACAGTGCGGGTGGCCGGCGTCGCGCGTCCCCGTCTTGGATCTCATCGAATCGGCCGGAATCGCCGTGAAAGCCGCAGGTGGACTTCGCATCGGTGTGGTTGCAACATCGGCAACGGCGCGCAGCGGCAGTTACGCTCGGCACATCGTGGCGCGCGTTCCCGAAGCGCACGTGGTTGAAGTCGCCGCCCCGGCACTGGTGCCGCTGGTGGAGCGCGGCCTGTGTAACACGCCGCAAAGCCGGCAGGCGGTGCAAGACGCGTGCGCGCCGCTGCTGGGCCGGATAGATACCCTCGTGCTCGGCTGCACGCACTACCCGCTGCTTGCCGAAGATTTCCGCGCAGTTGCCGGCGCAGGCGTAACCTTGGTCGATCCGGCCGAGGTTCACGCCGAGCGTGCGGTTCAGTTGGTCCTGCGGCACGATATTCGCGCGGGCACCGGGAGCGTTGAATGCCTAACGAACGGAGCGCTTGAGGCATTCCAAACGCATGTGCTTGCCGTCGTCCCCGAGGCTCACTGCACAAGCGCCCACGTACGAAGGTAGCGCGCCGCTAACGCGAAAAACGCTAAAGCGATGAACGACGCTCAAACCGCCCAAGAACGATTCAGGGTATTGAGCGAAGCCATTCCCGTAATCGTGTGGAGCAGCGATGCGCAGGGGTGGATAGACTGGTACAACGGCCGCTGGTACGAATACACGGGACAGACCCACCAAGAAGCACGCGGTTGGGGCTGGCAAGCCGCGCACCACCCCGAGGACCTTCCCGAGGTCATGCGGCGCTGGCCGCAGTCGATTGCAACCGGCGAGCCGTTTGAAATGGAGTTTCGCCTGCGCCGCCACGACGGCGTTTTCCACTGGTTTCTGACGCGCGCGGAACCGCTGCGCGACGAAACCGGAACGGTCGTTCGCTGGTACGGCAGTAACGTCGACATCGAAGAGCAGAAGAAGGCGCTCGAACGCAGCAAACGCATTGCCGAGACCTTGCAAGATGTTTTCTTACCTAAAGACCTGCCGCAGTTCGAACATCTGCGCATCGACGGAGCATACATTGCAGCCGAGCGCGATGCGCTCGTGGGCGGCGATTGGTACGATGCATTCGAGTTACCCGATGGCCGCGTGACGTTTTCCATCGGTGACGTGGCGGGGCACGGCCTGGAGGCCTCGCTGCTGGTAGGCCGTTTACGTCAGGCAATATACACGCTTTCATTCAAGGGCGAGGATCCTGCACAGATCCTGGCCGACGTCAATCACATTCTGCAGCATCAATATCCCGAGACGTTCGTTACCGCCGTGATCGGTTCGGTCAACGAAACGCGCACGGAGGTGACCTATGCAAATGCCGGGCATCCCGCACCACTGCTCGCTCGCGAGGGCCTGGGCGTCGACCTGGTTGAACGCGGCGGCGAGCTGCCGCTTGGCGTCGCCCAGACGGCGACCTATTCCAACCGCGTGCTGCCGGTCCGGCGCGGCACGATGATCGTTCTGTACACCGACGGCATGACGGAGTTTGCGCGCGACATCGAGCAAGCCGAGGGCAAAATGCGGGCTGCCTCGGGCTTAGTCGTGCGCGATGCTTCGGTGATGCATCCTGCCCGAACCATTCAGGACTTGGTGCTCGACAACAGCATTCCAACCGACGACGCGGCGGTTCTTACGCTGCACTTCGATACGTTCGCCCAGCGAAAAGCCGTGCAGAAGTTGCCCACCGAACGCCGCTGGCGTTTTCATTCGAGCGATGCCTATTCCGCGCATGCCGCGCGTCTTGAGATTATGACTATCTGAGCCGCTTCTGTGACGACTCGGCGGAGTGTTTCGCAGCCGAGCTTGTCGTGGGCGAATTGCTCGCCAATACCGTCGAACACGCGCCGGGCTTGGTTGAAATCGAAGTGGTCTGGCAGGGTGAAGGCGCGGTGATGACCGTCCGCGATTCAGGACCCGGCATGCATCGTGTGCGCCACGACCTTCCCAGCGATCCGCTCGATGAAAACGGACGCGGATTGTTCCTCATCAAGCGGCTTGCCGACCAGATGCACGTAAAAGGATCGCCCGGGTTCGGAGCTGAGGTTCGAGTTACGCTGCCGATCCGGCGGACGCTAGATACTGCTCCTTAGCCCGCTGCAAAATACGGGGCGCGTGGGCAGGCATGTTCTTGCGTAGAAAAAACAGCAGCGCTTCAGGTTTAGAAAGTTGCGGCCATTCCCGGCCCGAGAAGTTCGAGGCCTCGTTGATGATCCGTTCCGATTTGCCGCCCATGACTTCCCGGATGGCGTCTTCGAGCGATGAGGAGAGCTCGTTCATGCCGCCGCTCGGCAGCAAATGCGTGTGTGCACACAGGAGCGCATCGAGCAGCCCGATCTCGAGCTCGGGATCGAAAAGGTTGATCTCGTAGCCGCAAAACAACTGGAACTGCTGTTCGGCCATGAGCCGGTGCCACAGCTGCTCCAGGCGGATAGCCGCCGGATATTGGCCGCGCGCCCAAAGAACACCAACCATTTCGCCATAGGCGCATAGGCCGGGCGTCGTATCGAGCGCGGCGCGCACCAGTGAGCCGATGACCTCATCGAAACGCCGTGCATCGGGCTGACCGCCGACCAGGAAGCGATCGAGCGTCTGCCCGGCGTCGTACATCTGCAGTTGGCCGCTGGCGTCTAGGGCACGGTGATTGATGCCGGCCGCGTCCAGGTACTCAAGAAAGGAGCGGCTATTCTTCGGCTCCGCGATGACGATAATCGTTTCCCCGCGACGCAGCCCGTTCAGGAAGTAGCGGCCCACGTTGGCCGCCAGCGCCGGGGCGTCCAGGCCGTAAAATTGCACCGCATGGTCGCGCGCGACCAGCGTGTCGAGGACATCTTCGCAGGCAGACATGCCGGAATTATACCACGCTTTGTGAAGCAATCGAACCCTAGACTACATGGAAGAGGCGGAAAAAGATGAGGACGCTCACCACGGCAAGGGCCGAGCCGGCAAGGACTTGCAGGATGTTGTGGGCCTTTAGATACACGCGCGCCCAGCAAACCGCAGGAATGATCGGCAAGAACGGGAGCGGCTGTGCGCCATAGACCAAGCAGAGCACGAACAGTGGGGCGGTGATGCCGAGCGCGTGCGTGCTGATTTTCCAATATCGCGTGATGTACTGCACGACGATCGTCGCAAGCGTATACCCGGCCATGGTTGCAATCAATAAGCGCGGCGAGTGCGTGAGCCAGAGCGTCACAGTGCCGAGCAAGTAGAAGACGACGAACGCTCCGAACACGCGCTCGCGTTCCTCGCGCACCGACATGTCCAAGTCCGAGATGCGATCCGTCGCATACAGATAAAAAATGAACAGCATCGGCAAGATCGACGTGAACAGCGTGCTTAAGAACAGTAGCCGCCAAAAGACGCCGGTGGACGACGCGCCCGCATGCGAGAGCATGGCGAAGAGGGCCAGCGCCGCAAGGAACGGGTTGAAGATCGTAGAGAGAATGCGCGCCACATCGCGCCAAACGCGCCGGTTTTTTATCGGAACCGGCGTGAGCTGCGGCCCCGGCAGGTCCATCACACCGCCCGCTTCCGTGCCCGCGCCCCGGGGTCATGCTTTAGAGCTGCTCTTCGCCCTCTTCGGCTTGCTGAAGCGCGCGCGCTGCCTCGTGAAGGTCGGTTTCCCTGTGCACTCGTTCGGCCCGTCGGAAGTGTCGATCCGGGGATGTTCGCGACGCAGATCCTCCACGGCGTTGAGGGCCTCCGTAATCTTGCGATCGTGAATGACCATCATCTGCAGCATCAGGCGCGCGCGTTCTTGTTCGAGCGTGCTCTGCGTATTTTGGTGGCTGAGAACCGAAACAACCAGCAGTAAACTGCAGAGCTGCGCAAAGGTGTTGAGCATCGAGAAACCCCGATCGTCGAACGAGGCATGCGAGGCCCGCAGGAGCGAGTTGACGGCAACCCAGGCGACGATAAACACGGCGAGCGCAATGATGAAGCGCGGCCGTCCCACCCTTTCGACCATGCGCTGGACCGCGCGTTCGGATGCGGGCAACTGCCGCCGGCGCTGCGCGCGCAGCTCGTCAATCGTCTGTGCAGCCTCGCGAACGTGGTCGGGAGTTTCCCCGTGCATGCTAGCGCAGCCGCGTTAAAACGTACTCTGCCACATCGTGCAGATCGCGCGACGAGAGTTTCCAGCGCGGCATCACCGGGTCGAGCGGCTTGCCCTGATTGTCCACGCCCTTGCTGATGGCACGTTCGAGCAAAGCGAGCGTATAAGGCGGGTGCTGCGCCGTCACGAGCGCGTTGTGCCGAAGATCCGCACTCACCGCACCGTCGGGAAAATGAACCCCGCCCGCGCCGTTTGCGCCATGGCATGCGGCGCACGACGATCGCGTTGCCGCCGGCGAGGCTGCAATTTGCCGGCCGGCGCTATCGCGCCCGGTCAAAAATATCTGCCGGCCGTTATCGGAGGCCGAGACCGAAGGCGCCGGGACCGCTGTGGGCGAGCTCCGTGCGCCGTTCTGCGCACAGCCGACCAGCAAAGCAGCAAGACCGAGCATGGCGAGCATTCTTTTCATGCTCTGGGTCTTACCCACTCTCCCTTCGTCATCAGGAGCCCCGCTTGTCACCCTGAGGAATCGCCAGGGCCGGGGGACCCCCGCACCCCCCCTGCGAAGCGTAAAGACACGCCATGGTGATCGAACATATTGCATCCCCCGCGGATATCAAGCATCTGAGCCGCGCCCAAATTGATACGCTTGCCCAAGAGATACGGGACGAACTCATCGCCGTCTGCGCGCAGAACGGCGGTCATCTCGCACCGAACTTGGGCGTTGTGGAACTCACGCTCGCGCTTCACCGGCTGCTCGATTTGCCGGCCGATCGTATCGTGTGGGACGTGAGCCATCAATCGTACGTGCACAAACTGCTCAGCGGCCGGCGCGAGCGCTTCAATACGATCCGCAAAGGCGGCGGACTCTCCGGGTTTTCCATGCGAACCGAGTCGGAATATGATTGCTTTGGCGCAGGCCACGCAAGTACCAGCGTCTCCGCGGCGCTCGGCATGGCCAGAGCGCGCGATCTGCACAAGGGCAAAGAAACGATTGTTGCCGTGCTCGGCGACGGCGCGCTCACGGGCGGACTTGCTTACGAGGCGCTCAACAACGCGGGCCAAATGCGCAGCAATTTCATCGTTATCTTAAACGATAACGAGATGTCGATTGCGCCGAACGTCGGATCCATCGCATCGTATCTCTCGGTTCTGCGCAGCAAGCCGTTTGCCAACAATCTGCGCGCGACCGGCAAAGCGGTCCTCAACCACGTGCCGCTCGGGGGCCTTGCGCGCAAGGCATTTGAGTCGGCAGAGATGGGCGCGATGCGCTTTATTGCGCCGGCTGAAAAAGCCGCCGTGATCTTCGAGGAACTCGGCTTTCGCTATATCGGTCCGGTGGATGGCCACAACTACGATGCCGTTCTGGACGCGCTTACCATTGCCAAGCGGATTCCGCGTGCGGTGCTCGTGCACGTCCGCACCGTCAAAGGCAAGGGCTACGAACCCGCTGAGAAAGACGCGCGCACTTTTCACGGCCTCGGCGCGTTCGAGAAATCCAACGGTCAGGTAATCAAGAAGTCCGATGCGCCGCAGACGTTCTCGCAGGCCTTCGGCGAGGCGATGATTCGTCTGGGCCAAGACGATCCCAGCGTTATCGGCATCACGGCGGCAATGCCGGACGGAACCGGCCTTGCAAAATTCGGCAAAGCGTTTCCGGACCGCTACTTCGACGTCGGCATCGCCGAAGCGCACGCGGTGTGTTTTGCCGCGGGTGCAGCGACCAGCGGGCTCAAACCGGTCTGCGCGATCTATTCAACGTTCTTGCAGCGCGCGTACGATCAGATCGTTCACGACGTGTGCATTCAGAATTTGCCCGTGCTGTTCTGCATGGATCGCGCGGGGTTTGTCGGCGACGACGGTCCGACGCACATGGGGTTGTACGACATCGCCTATTTACGCACGCTGCCCAACATCACGTTGATGGCACCACGCAACGAAGCGGAGCTGCTGCCGATGATGCGCCACGCGCTTGCGCTGGGAACCCCGGCCGCCA
Organism: Vulcanimicrobiota bacterium; assembly: GCA_963702335.1. Taxonomy (GTDB): domain Bacteria; phylum Vulcanimicrobiota; class Vulcanimicrobiia; order Vulcanimicrobiales; family Vulcanimicrobiaceae; genus DASSRQ01. The sequence goes on from CAVPCC010000030.1 coordinate 157,077, forward strand.
TCCGTTATCCGCGCGGCTCCACGAGCGGCAAACACACCGACGAACTGTCCCCGATCGTCCAAGGCCGCGCCGAAGTGCTGCGCCGCGGCTCCGGCGTGGCGATCCTCGCCTACGGCAATACCGTCGATGTTGCTTTGGATGCTTATGTCATCTTGAGCCTGTCGAAGGACCCCGAGGCCGATTCCCGCGGTATCGGATCGAGGGGCGTCCCCACCGTCGTCAACATGCGTTTCGCCAAACCGCTCGACGAGGCACTGCTGATGGAACTCACACAGGACCATACGCACCTTATCACGCTTGAAGAGCACTCGCTGCAGGGCGGATTCGGCTCGGCGGTGGTGGAGTTTATATCCGGCCATGCCTTGGATTTGGCCGTGGAGCGCATTGGCGTTCCCAGTACCCTGGTTCACCACGACGCCCAGCCCAAGCAGCGGGCCCTCTTCGGCCTCACGGGCGAGTACGTGGCCGCCCGCGTACGCAGCGTTCTTGTGGCCGCGGTCAGTCCGTGATACAATCGCGCACGTACTTTTGGGGGCCGCCGGCCCCTAAACTTTGTCTAAGGGGACTCTTCTTTGATCGCTCTCTTGCTCGCGGCGACTACGGCTGCCGTCCACACCGTCAAAGGCAAGGTGCCGCCGGTGCAAATCGCGCAGCCCATCGTCAACACGACGCCGGTAACGCCGGAGCACCTCACGTGGTTCCAGTTGCACCTGAGCCGGCTCACGCACGGCGTTGCGGGGCTCTTCCTTATCAGTGCCGTCTCGCTCATTACACTCCTGGCAGTGCAGACGACCAAGCAAGAGGGACTCTCGGGCACGCTTGGCGGCCGGGTGGAATCGGCCTACGGGCGCCCGGGCATGGACGAGCAGCTCAAGCGGATTACCGGTCTTGCCGCAACGTTTTTCGTCATCTGCGGCACCATTCTCGCGCTCACGGGCATCGAACGACTCAACTGCACGCCGCTGCTCGAAGTCAAGAATCTCCGGCACGACATTTAAGACTGAAGACGGTCCGGTAACCGCAGTAAACGGCCTCTCGTATTCCCTCGAGGCGGGCTCGACGCTTGGCATCGTTGGCGAGTCGGGCTCAGGCAAATCGGTCAACGCGCTCTCGATCATGCGGCTTATTCAAAAGCCCGGTTTTATCGATCCCGCAAGCGAGGTGTTGTTCGAAGGTCAGGACTTGCTAAAAAAGAGCGAGAACGACATGCGCAAGATTCGCGGCAACAAGATCGCGATGATTTTTCAAGACCCGATGACCTCGCTCAATCCGGTACTTACCGTCGGCGAGCAGATCGCGAAGAGGTGGGAATTGCATCTGGGCTACAACAAAAAAGAAGCGATTGAGAAAGACGATTCAGATGTTCCGCAAAGTGCGCATCCCCGTTCCGGAGAAGCGCATCTACGAGTATCCGCATCAGTTCTCGGGCGGCATGCGCCAGCGCGTGATGATTGCCATGGCGCTCTCGTGCGATCCGCAGTTTGCTTATTGCCGACGAGCCCACGACCGCACTCGACGTGACCATCCAAGCGCAGATCCTCGAGCTCATGAACGAGATGCAGAGCGAAACGGGTGCTGCTATCATCATGATCACCCACGATTTGGGCATCGTTGCCGAAGTCTGCAAGAACGTGCTGGTGATGTATGGCGGCAACATGGTGGAGTACGGCACCGCCGAACAGACTTCGACGACCCTAAGATGCCGTACACCCAAGGTTTGCTGGCATCGCTGCCGCGCCTGGACGTGCGCAAACGCGCGCGACTGGAACCCATTCCGGGCCAGCCGCCCAACCTGCTGCACTTACCGCCCGGCTGCGCGTTGGCGCCGCGCTGCCGTTACCGCATGCCGATCTGCGATGAAACCGGTGCCGATCTACGATTTCGGTGCGGGCCACGTTGCCCGCTGCTTTTTATACGACGACCGCGCCAAAGACCAAGCCCGGTCTCCAGACGTAAACGGCCCCGAAAGCGGGCGACGCCGTATGATCGAAACCAAGCCCATCACCGCCAACCTGCTCGAAAGTAAAGAACCTCTACAAATACTTCCCCATTCACGAGGATTGCTCTCAAAAGCCATATCGGCGACGTTAAAGCGGTCGACGGGGTGGGACTTTGGAATCAAAGCCGGCGAAACGCTGGGCTTAGTCGGCGAATCGGGCTCCGGGAAAACAACGATTGGGCGCGTCATTCTTCGCCTGCTTCCGCAAACAAGCGGCGAGGTGTGGTTCGACGGGCGCAACATCCTAATTGTACCCGCAGCGAACTGCGCGCACTGCGTAGCGAAATACAGATCATCTTCCAGGATCCGTTCGCATCGCTGAACCCCCGCATGAACGTGGGCGAGATTATCGGCGAGCCGCTGCGAATCCACCACTTGGCCGAAGGTAAAGCCGTGCAAGCGCGCGTGCAGGAACTGCTGCGCCTGGTTGGTCTGCAGCCGTATCATGCGAATCGCTATCCGCATGGTTTTCCGGCGGGCAGCGCCAGCGCGTGGGCATCGCGCGCGCCCTTGCGGTCAATCCCAAGTTCATCGTCTGCGACGAGCCGGTCTCTGCGCTCGACGTCTCGATTCAAGCGCAGGTCATCAACCTGCTTGAAGATCTGCAGTCGCAGCTCGGGTTAACGTATCTGTTTATCGCGCACGACCTCTCGGTCGTGCGCCACATCTCGACGCGCGTTGCGGTCATGTACGTGGGCAAAATCATGGAGGTGCCGATCGCGACGATCTTTACGAGAACCCGCTGCATCCGTACACGCAGTCTCTGCTCTCCGCCATTCCCATTCCCGATCCGCACGTGGAGCGCCGCCGCAAACGCATCGTGCTCACGGGGGACATTCCCTCGCCGGTCAATCCGCCCTCGGGCTGCCGCTTCCACACGCGCTGCCCGATTGCGTTCGAACGCTGCAAAGTCGAAGTGCCCGCTTTCAAT
>CAVPCC010000031.1:0-41505 GCA_963702335.1 Vulcanimicrobiota bacterium
AATCGGGCGCGGCGACGGAGATTCCATCGTGCAGCGCGTGTTCCCGGTCGATAACAATACGATGCTCGTCTTTAAGGCGAACTCGATTTATCTGATCCAGGGCTACGACTTCTCGGCCGGCGAGTATCAATTTTCCGTGACGCCGCTTTCGACCACGTTGGGGATTCCCTCGCCCCGGTGCGTGGCGCACTTCCGAGCGGCGTGGTGATCTTCTGGAACGGACAGCAGTTTTACGCCTACCTTCAAGGGTCGTTTACGCCCATCGGAACGCCGCTCTTGCTGGACGCGGCGATTGCGGCAAACGGGAACCAAAGTGTTGTGCGCGCCGTCGCGGGCGACTTTCTCGTGCAAGGCGCAAACGGTCCAACCATCTATAATTCGCTATTCTTGTGCGCGGTCGATGACGGCTCGGGAACCGCGAAGAAAATCTTTGTCTACAATGATACGGCCTCGCAACTGTACGGTTCGCCCGCGTGGGGCGTATGGACCGGCATGAGCGTGGGCTGTTGGATCCCCTGGGGCAAGCAGGGCGACAAGAAGCAAGCTCTATTGGGGCGATGCGATTGCCTCGCAGGTGAACTTCCTGGGGCAAAACGCGATGAACGATAGCGGCAACCCGATTCCCGTTACGCTCACGACCATCCGCGATAACTGCGATACGCCGAACCAGCGCAAGCGGGTCACGCGCGCCTATCTGGAAAGCGAGTCCGGGGTCGCGTCGTTCTTGTACCATCGGCACGGATTTCGGTGGAGTTCGGCGGCGGAAGCATCAGTAAACCCCCGCCCGCGGGCGGAATTTTTGCACGGCGCATTTCGGCACCGACACGTTCGGTTCGGCCAATCCCACTATTTACCAATCCTCCGAAGCGGCGGTCGAACCGGAACTGTACGGTAATAATTTCACGACCACGCTATTCGAATCATCGGCCACGTCGATGTACGAACTCATCGCGCTCTCGTTCGTCGTGTACGAAGAAGGTTTAATCTCGCAATGAAACGCCTGCTAACATTCCTCGCGCTTGTGGGGCTCCTCGCACTTCCTGAGCGCCACCCTCGTAAGTTTGCCCAACTCGTTCGTCAACGGCCAGGTGATTGACGCAACGCAAGTCATGGCGAATTACAACGCTATCGTGGCCGTCGTAAATGGCAATATCGACCATTCCAACGTGGCGACGGCACTGGGGCTGCTGGCGAGCGACATCAAGCCGACCACGGCGCTCGGGGGCACGATCGGCGGCACGGCGGCGATCACGTTCCCGAACCGGCATTACGATGTCCGCGCTGTCCGCTTCTTCGCCGCTCTGCACCGACGTAAATAAAAACCTGTCCACGACCTGCTCGACGGGCAGTTACGTTACGGCGGTTACGGCTTCGGGTAACATCGCTTCAAGCGGCGGCGCGACGCCGAACCTCACCTTCACCAAACGCTTCCCATCGGCAACGGTGGAACGAACGCAACCTCGTACACCTCTGGCGCACTGCTCTATTACAACGGCACCGCATTCGCGCCCGCCGCCGTCACGAGCCCGCTCTCGTTCTCTAGCGGGACACTGATGGTTGCCAACCGCGTGAAAGGCTGGCTATCGGCATGGGATTCGCGCAGGGCGCCGTAGCAACATCCGACGTGTTTCCCACGCAGCCCGTCGTCGCGTACACGAACGGGCAGATCACCTGTATTCGCGCCGCGTGCGCCACGGTCGATAACGGGACAACGGTATTCACGCTCACGAAGGACGGGAGCAGTATCGGCACGCTCACGCTTGGCACGGGCACGGTATCGACCACGACGTTCTCGGGCGTGAGTATCGGCGCGGGCGATTACCTGGGGCTTACCATTACGACGGCGGGAACCGCGCAAAACTGCGGCGTGATCGCCGAAGGTCAGCAGACGCTTTACTAATGCGCCGCATTATTCTTATCGTTATAGCGTTTGCAATGTGCCTGAGTCGGGCGCTTGGGCTCTCGCCAATCCTCCAAAATAACACGTTCAGCGCGGGGTCTTTTGCTCACTGGACGGCTGACACGCCAACCTATACGGCGGGGTGTTCAAGCGGCGCGGATGTTTTCATTGGGCTAAATGCCGTAGATCAGGACGGCGATACGGGGTACGCAAGCGGAGATTCCGGCAATGCGTGTTTCGACAATAATGGAGGTTTTGCTAAAATCGGGCTGTCGCAAACATTTACGATACCCGGAACCCCGACCGCGCAGACAGTACATTTTTACTATCTTGCTCCATTGGTTGACCTCGCCGTTTTCCTGCAATACTGGCGGTGCCTTACAGAATCTCGTAACGAAAATCAACGGCACCACAATTTCAACTATCAGCCCAACGGCTAACGGGAGCGGATCCCGACCGCAACTATTCCGACCACGGCAATGGTAAACGGTACGAACACCATCGACATTAGCGTGCAAGTCCAAGGGGCGAAGGCGTATAATTCGAGTGTGTTGTCCAGCCGGGAGGCACGGCGCAAACGCTCAACATTGACGACGTTGTTTTAAGCGCAACAATTTCGTCACAGCAATGGGATGGCTCATGGCGCAGATAGGCGATATCGTGCGCCGAATGTTCAATGTCGCCGCTTCGGTGCCGGATATTCGCACGCCGTTTAGTTCGCTTGCGAATGCGTCGGTCACGCGCGACGGCATCGGTATCCTCTACAAACTGGGCGCAACGGTTTCGGCTGGCGGAACGCTAACCATCCCGCATAACCTCGGACGTATCCCCAACCGGGCGCAGGTATTGTTCAATCCGGGTGCCTATGCCGGGGACTGTTTTCTATCTTCCGCGACCGCGACGGCCTGCGTGGTGCAGGTGGAGAACGCCCAGGGCATCGGCTCGGTGATTCGAGTCGTATGAACGCTCGCACGAACGTGAAGCAGAAAGGCCCCTTCCGCACGATAATGGGCGGGATGGAACGGGCGACGGACCCCTTCGCGCTCCTCACGCGGGGCGTGCAAACCGTATCGCTGCACCGGATTGCGGCCTTAGCGAAGCTTGGCCTCCTCCCCGAACTGCCAATCAGCGTGCGCGACCTTAACCTTCACGGGCGCGAACGGGACCCGGGCCGCCAAGAACTCATCCCGCTGGAATGGGTCATCGCCGGAGACCCCTACAAGCCAGGCGCCGTCATGGCCCTGCGTTCGCGTTACGATTACGCCTACGGCGGGGACGTGCTTGAGATCGTCCACGTCGCCGGCCGCAAGCACGGCGTGCTGCGCTTGGTGCTGTATGCGAAGGAACTCGGGCGCATTTATGGGTGCCCGGTGAGCGGAGAGATCGACATTCAAAACGATACGATGTGGAAAGCGGCCCGCAAGGCCGGGTTCCGTCCAGAGCGCGTACGCCTCACGTTTGCAACCCCGGTGGCTCCATGACCAGCATCGAACGCATCGATCAGGCGGCCCTTGAAGCGGCGCGCACCCGACCGGTCATCGTCGCAAAATTCCTCGGCAACATCGCTAAAAGCGTTGCGCCGATTGCGAACATGGTTGCCCCGTTTATTCCCGGCGCTGCACCCTTCGCGGCCGGGATTGACGCAACGGCGGGCCTGCTCGGCGGCGGCGGTGGCGGTGGAGGCGGTGGCCTGGGCGGGTTGCTCGGCGCGGTTGGACCCGCAGCGGCAACGCAGGCGCTTGCGAATGGCGATTGGCAGAAGGCGCAGCAAATCATGCAGGCCGCGTACAATCAGCAGCAGCAGGCGGGCAATACCGCGATGGGGACCGAGCAAAAACTGCTTTCACAGTATCAGGACCCCAGCATTTCCATGCTCAAAAACATTCAGCAGATTCCGCTTTCGGCGCTCCAAACCGTGAACGCGCCGCAAATTCAATCGCTGTGGAGCGGCTCGGCCTCGCAGATTCCGTCGCTCGGAAGCGTCGGCCAGTACGGCACGGGCGGACAAGCCGGAGGCGGCGGTTCGAACCCCTACCTCATGGCGCTTCAACAGATGACGGCGGGTGGGCCGAACATGGGCTCGTTCAACGGCAGTTTCGCGAACCCGAACGCGCCGGCACCTGCCGCGCCTGCGGCCCCGGCGCCAGCGGTCGCGCGCACGATGCCCATCATGCAACAGCCGTCGATGGCGGGGGCCGCGTAGCATGGCGATGATGGCGCCGATGGCGAATGTTTGGGCTACGCGACGAGGACCGTACCCCGGAACGATACCCACCGTTGCCAATGGCGGCAAAGGCATTCCGCGCGCGCTCCCTGGCGCAATCGGCCAAGCGCACCCACCTGCGCCCGGCGCACCGACAACGATGCTCCCGGGGCAAACGCAAGCGCCCCAAAACGGGTTTTACAACGGCATTACGCCGCAGCCGGCCACGCTTGGCCCAGCGCAGCAAGTGCCGATGAACATTACTCCGCCGCCGAGCGGTGGGATAACCACACCTGCGGGAATGAACGCTCCGCAAGCGCCGGCCGACCCGAACGCGACCACGCTGAACGGATTGAACGGCCCGACGCCCGGAATGCCGCCGATGGCCGCTATCAATGCGCCTGCACTCTCCGGCGCGGCCTCGCCGTATTTGCAAGCGGTGCAACAATCGCTTCAGCCGTATTTCGACCAGCAGCAGGAGAGCCTCAAAGCGCAGCTTGCCGCGCAGGGTATTCTCCCCAGCGGCGCGGGCAACCAGGGCTTGCAAGACCTTACCGCGATGCAAAACGCGCAAGTGAGCGGTGCCGTCGCGCCGCTTATTCAGCAGGGATTCGGCCAACAGTTTTCCGCCGCGCAGGGCAATGCGAGCGCGTACAATCAGGCGCTCGCGCAAATGCTACAAGAACAATTCGGCGCGCAGCAAACCAACGCGCAGCTCGGAATGCAAGGTCAAGAGTTTAACGCGAACCTGCTCAACAACGCGATTATGCAGAACACGGGCTACAACAATCAGGCGCTCATGGCGGGCGCCGGATACGGCAACAGCGATTACCTGAATGCACTCGCGCAAATGGGCGGCCTCAATTCGCAAAACCTCGGCTACCTCAACAGCATCTTGAGCGGTGGAATGAACAACCAAGTCAACTCGTACATGGGCGGGCAAAACTTGGGCGCGGGCTACGCAGCGCAAATCGGACAAAATCAGGGATACGGAACGCCGGGTACGAGCGGCCCGTTCGGCAACGGAAGCGTGAACACGGGCGGCTACTTCCCGACGTACCCATCAAGTTCGTCGTCATCGAGCGTTCCGTACGCAAATTCGGACGGCACGCCGCAAGGCAACGTGTTCGACCCCTCCGCCACGCTATCGAGTCCGTAATATGGCGTTTATGGCAGGGCTCATGGGAGCCGAAGCGGGCCAGGGCCAAGGGCGCATTCAAGCGTACCAGGACGCGCTCGCGCAGCAGGCGCAACAGCAAACGCTCTTGGAACAGCAGCGCGAGTTTGACGCGCAGCAAAAACTCCTCGCCGCTCAATCCGGCATTGATCCGACAACCGGAAAGCCGCTGCCGCCGAATGTCCCTAAAGCGTTCTCGCAAATTCTCCCCGGGAACAAAGGCAAGGGTACGCCGGGCCCCAACGATTTCGTAAACCATTATCTCGGCCTTGCCGCAGCGAACGTGAATAACCCCTACGGCCAACAATATGCGAACATCGCCGCGCAGTACGGCCTCGGTGCCGAACGAAGCGCGACGGCGGCCTACACGGCTGGCGCGAAAACCGACCAGGCTGAAGCGGCAGTGCAACTCGACAACGCGCGCATCCAAGTGCTTACGAAGATCCAGCCCGAGCAATTCAAGGCGAAGCTCGGCGAGGATCGCGACAAGTACATTTACAACGCCGCGGCACAGTACGATCGCGCGCAGTACAACGCGCAGCAGCGCCAGTATCTCGCCACGCTTAATGCCGCGTTCCGCTTCCAGGGCTACAGCCAACAAGACGCATTTCGCGCATCGTTGCAGCAGTACCAAGAAGATAGCCAAAATTGGCGCTCGGAACTCACGAACGAAAAGAGCCCGCTTTATCAAGGTCCGCAAGCCGGCAACACGCCACCCGCGCCGAATTTTACGATCAACACCGGAGGCGGAGGCGGAAACGACAGCGGGCTCATGCAGGCCATTGTCGCCGCGGCGCTGGGGAATATCACACCGCAAACCGGAGGCGGACAACAACCGCCCCCGCCCCCAGCGCCGGGAAACGACAACGCGAACTTCGATGCGGCGTATCGACTGCTTAAGACCAAACCGAACCCGCGCTCGGAAATTGACAAAGCGTTCGCCGCGAAGCAGATCACGCAGGCCGAGCGGGATTGGCTTTACAAGCGGTTTGGGTTCGGTGCGCAGCACGGCGCGATGGGTTCGGATTCGTTCACGGGTGGTTTTGGGGGAAGCACAGCCGGCTCAAACCCTCCATGAGCGCGGACCTCACCGCGCAATTCAAACGCGCTCAACCACAACTCCAAGCCGCGACCGACGCAACGCTCACGCCGTTCGCGCCAACGGTTACGTCCGTTATCGACGGCCCGCACGTTAAAGGCAGCGCGCATTTCGATGGGCGTGCGATTGACATTGGCGCGTTCGAGGGAACCCCGGTCGGCTGGAATCAGCCCACGTTCCAGGCGATTATTTCGGCGATTATGTCGCGCCGTTGGACGCGCATCGGCACGCTGCCGGAAATTGTGAAAGTTCTCAAAAACTTTGCCTTACGGTACGGCGTTGATATGTTTGTCGATGTCGGGACCGGGCCTCACGCGCACTTCCAAACGGGGCCCTAACGCATGGCAAGCGATTGGGTTACTGCGCTTCACGGGCAAAACGCCGCGCCAAGCGGCGGGGATTGGATTTCGGCCTTGCATGGTCATACGGCGGCAACGCCCGCGCGAACCACGCCCCCGCGTCAAAAGCCAAAAGTCCTCAAGTCCGTCAACAGCGCAGGGCCGCTCGCGGCGCTCGGGCCTATCGTTACGGGCGCACGCGATGCGGCAGGCGCAGGGCTCGGCAAAGTGTTCGACATCATCGGCCGTCCCGGCATGGCGATGGAACACTTCTATGCTTCACCCGATGCCGCGCACCCCGATTGGGGCGGTACGCTTAATACGTTCTTGCATAGCGAATCACAGCAACAGCAAAACGCCGACCGCGCCGCTATCCGCAAACAAGTGGGCGTTGCCGATTCGTACCAGCGCGCACCGCATTGGCTTCAAGGTGTTGCGGATACGGCGATTGATACCATCGTGGATCCGACCACGCTCATCGGCGGAAGCGGCATCCTCGAAAACGCCGGGCGGCATATTGCCCCGCGCGTTTTGCCAACCGTGCTGAAGGCAGGTCGTGGCATCGAAGGCGCGGTTGTGCGCGGCGCGCAGCGTGCCGGCGTTCGTCCGCAAGCGCAAGAGGCGTTGCATAACACCGGCGACCTTGCGGGAGCCTTGTACGATCTCGCCGGGCCGCACAACCGCGTCGGCCGACAGGCGGCATCGGCGTACGACGTAGCCGGGCATGACATCGCGCAGACGGCGGTCATGGCGCGCAACGCGTCAAAAGCCACGCGCAACCAAATTACTAACGCCTTCATGGATCATTTCAACGAGGCAATTCGTGGCCTCTCGCCCGCTGAAGAAAAGGCCGTTTACAAGGCGTTGCACTACGACCAAATCGCCGCGCTGCCGGCGAATTTGCAATCGCGCGCGAAGGCGCTTTCGGACCTCACCGATTCAATGGCACACCTCGCGGGAACCGAAGGGCTACAAAAACAACTTGCCGCGCACGGCTTCCAACTCCCCGAGAAATTCGCGGCGTTCGCCGCTCCTGACGCACGGCGCATTATGAAGGCGTCCTCGTATCGGAAGGGCTACCTGCCCTCACCGCACGACCCGCACGCGGAATGGCTAGACGAGGAAGAACGCGTGCTCGGCGGGCAACTCGCAAAACGTGCCGCAACGCGCAAGGCGAAGTACGCCGATTCGTTCGACCCGTTCAACCTTGAGCGTTCGGACAATCTGCCCACGAACGCGCTCGAAGATCCGGACCTCATTCGCAACGTCTTTCAAAATCGCATCAAGGCCAGCGCGCGCTCGATCGCCGGGCGCGACGCGAATACGATGCTCACGCGCAACCTGCAAACGATGGGCAAGGACGCCGCCGCGCGCGTCGATGCGCTTCCAAAAGGCGCGGTTCCCGACCGTGCGCTAGAGAAAGTCGCGCAGCTCGCCAAACCAAAACCGCGAATATCCCGGCGTTCATCAAAGACTACATGGCGCCAGAATTTAAGAACCCCGCCGACCGCAACGCGATCTTGCGCCTGGCCGACGTTGCCGTTCGGGAACGGTGGATATTCCGAAGCTCGCGCTTTTTGCACTACCCTTTCGGCATATGCTGAATATCTCGTCGCTCGCTGCGTCTGCATGACCCCGGCGTATCGCTGAAGCGGTCCCGTTGTTCTTTCAGCAGTACCGTAAAGGCGCAATCAAATCGGATGCCGAGCGGCGCGCGCTTATGTCCGACGCGTACGAGGCCGGGATTCTTTCGGTCGCCTCTCCTGACCGCGCGAAGTCCTGGACGCAGAAAATTCCCGAGGCGCTGGGGCGCGGTGCGCGCAACATCGCGGACAGCGACGCGCCCCGAAGGCCGTTGGCCGAATCGCAGAAGCGGCCGGGTCCGCGCCGGCGCATTTATATGGCGCCTCGAATAACGCGTTGTGGGCGTTCGATGACGCGATTAAAACCGCCACCTATCGGCGTGCGCTTCGCCGCGGGCTCTCGCCGCAGCAGGCATCGCGCGAAACGCTCAACGCGCTCATCGACTATGGCAACAAATCGGCCGTGACGACCGCCGCCTCGTACGTCGCGCCGTTCGCAACCTACCGGACCAAGATGCCCGGCGCGATTGCGCGCGCAACGCTCAAGCATCCCGAGCGGGTCCTGACCACGAACCGTGCCGCGCCTGGCGCTTGCTGGCGGTCAGCAGCCCTCGCAATACGCCGACGAGCAGGGAACGCCGATGGTTTCGCGCGGCTATACTCCGCTTGCCGATGTCTACAGCGGCGCCGATGACCCGGCCTCGTACGCGCACGTCGCTCTCCTGGCCTGCTCAGCCCGCGGCGAGCATCGCGAACTTCAATCCGCGCGGTAAGGAGCAAAATTATTTTACCTACGGCTATCCGCGCGACGACATCAATCGCAGCGCGCCGTGGACGCCGGGCGCTATTGCCAAATACGCGGCCAATCAGTTACCCTACGTCGGGAATGTGCTTCAAGCACAAGGGCTTGGCATTTTCCCCGATCGTGGGTTTGCTCGTACAATGGTCGAAGGGCAAACCGGCGTTTCGACTTACCTACCCCAAACGAGAGCCGGGGAGCAAAGCGCCGAAGTCTACCGTACCCGTGGCGACGCTTAAGGTTCGTTCCATCGAAGCCGCGTTCCGCAAGCCGATTAGCGATCTGAAGTCGATTGGCGATGACGAAGGCGCGACGTTGCTGGACGAAATGATGCGCGCGAAAGCCAAAGGCGACGACGCGGCGTTCGCGGACCTGAGCGCGCAGTTTCACGCGCACCAAGAGCAACGCGCCGCCCGTATTTTCGGTGGCGGTAATCCATGAAGCTATCGGCGGGGGTGTTCGATGCCGGGGGGCCATGATGACTTTCAGGACCTGTCAATCAACGAGCGACGATTGTACGCAACGGAGAAAGACGTGCAGCAGATTCAGCGCACCCAAGACGTTCTTCTTAATCGCGTAACGACGCTTGAGGATAACGTGAAGGCCATCGACGCGAAGCTCAACCGCATTATGTACGGCGTGTTCGCTGCCGCGTTCGGCTTGCTAGGGCAACTGCTCTTGCAGTACATTAGCGACATCGGAGCGCACGCGGGCAAATGAGCGCCTTCGGCAACGGCGTTCACCGTAAGCGGTACTACGTCACGAACGCGCTTATTACGATCTTGTGCATCATGGTTCTTGCCGCCTATTGGTGGATTGGGTCGGCCGAACAGCAAAGCCGAGTAATCGCGTGCGAGAATCAGCGAGCGCACATCCGCAACCTGAACGATTGGGTGAAGCGCCTGCGCTCGAACGATGAGCACATTATTTCCACGGTTCAACGCAAGCAGAAGGTGTGGGTCGAAAACCGCATCCATATTTTCGGTGAATATCTTATCCGCGAGCAGCGAATAGACTACGGGGTTTGCCCGTGAAAGGGGTGATCGCATGACGCCGTTACCAAGCATTATCTTAAGCAAAGGCATCGTCGCCCTGAAAGGCGCAGTGTTGATTTTAATGATTGCCAATTCCGGGACGGCGACACCGGCCGGGACGGAGATTAAGTGCTACGGGGTTATCGGCGGTGAGCAAACCTTGCTCTATCGGACGGAGCAATTGAAAACGGGCATCGTCATTCCAGCGCAGCAGCACGCGACGAACATTTGGTGCATGACGACCAGGCCGATTCCGCCGAGCGCGACCGTCGTGATCAATGGCGCCAAGATATAAACCCGAGCGCGGGTGCATGAAGTGTCGTGCAGCGGTCTGTGAGCCGAATGCTCCGGCGTGCCTGAGCTGCTTACTGTACGCGGCAACGGCGAAGAAGAAGCCACGGACGCCCGAGGAACGGCGCACATGGAACGCGGCTTATATGCGGGCTAGACGCGGGGCGAACCCGCCCCCAAAAAAAACGGCAATGCAAGGCTGTGCCTTTTGCCGTCCTGGCCGTCGTTGAGTGCGTTCTTGCGCGGACCCGACGCAACATCGAAAACGACAGGCCCCTCAATTACGGCGCGTGCCGCGCGCACACGCTGCTTCAGCTGGAATACCAGCCATGAAAGAGGTTGACCAATGCTCTACGGAATGAGCGGCGGGCCGCTACCCGCAAATCTCCCCTACGCGCAGGACGTGATCGCCGCGTGTGGATCCAACTTCCCGCCCCTGGTCGCATACAGCGTTGCGGCGCGCGAAACCATCATGGGGCAACTCGCCGGCGAATGGAATGCGGCCACGGTCGTAAGCGGCGACGGAGGCCACGGACTTTTTCAACTCACCTCAAGTTTTCCGTCGAATTGGCAAGACCCGCAAGCGAATGCGCGGTACGCGATGGAGAATTGGCTGGTGCCCGACATGAATTGGTGGCGGTCGCAAATTCCCGGCTTGCAAGGGGACGACCTCATTCGCTGCATCGCGGCCTCGTTCAACGCCGGGCGCGGCGGTGCGTGGCGGGGGCACCAGGAAGGCTCGATAGACCTCTATACGACCGATAACTACGGGAGCGGAGTCCTTTCGATCTACAAGTCGCTCTTTCTCACCGGGAAGTTTCCCACGGGGTAAGCACCATGCCTGACGCAACGCCGCAGCAAATCCTTCCGCCCTACACCGTTGCCGCGCAAACGGTTCCCTGCTCTCCGCCAAAGGCCGCCGCGCACGCAGGCGGGTATTCGGCCATCCTGACGTTTATCGCGCTCTCTGCGGGCTTTATCACGCAAATGGCAACCGATTCAACCGCCAACGTCCATAGCGCCGGGGACTTCATCGTGTACTTCAAAGGGCACGCGCTCGGATACGCCGTCGCGCAGGTCATCGCCCCGGCGTGGCGAGCATGGCAGGCGGCGCACGCTGGCAGCAGTTTAACAATTCGTGATAGAATAGCGGTACAACCGACCGCGCTCCAAAGCGCAGAGGAGAACGTATGCAAGGTAGTCCAAATCAACCCGCCGGCGGAGTCACCCCGCAACGCTCCGTGCAGGCCACACCGATGGATAATGCGGCCCAGGCCCCGTCTAGCGGCGCTCCGTCGCAGCAACAGCCGAGCGCAAGCGACCACGCAACGAACGGCCAGAATGCCGTCCAACAGGCCATTTCGTTCATCGAGGCGGTCCTGAGCGGTGACGCGGCAACGGTGTAGCAGGCCGTGCAGAACACCGAAACGCACCTGATCTCGCTCGGCTTGGACTTCGTTCCGCCGACGTACCCGGCCCGTCGTGCAGCCCGTGGTGGACGGCTTCGTGAACGGGGCACAGAATCAAGCGTTCATCACGCGCGAAGTGGGCATCGGCCTAGCAATCGCGCACGCGCGCCTGGGCGCGTTCCTGGGCAACTTTCACCTCTAATCCCGTGCGGTACGACGACGACCGCGACGATACTAACTACCTTCTCCGCGAAGTGCTGGAGAGAGAGGACGCAATAATGGATCAATACAGCCAACTCGACGCCAAGATCACGTCCCTGGAAAACCAGGAAACCGTCAACGCGACCGACATTCAAAGCGCGTTGACGGCGCTCAAGAACGAGGCGCCCCAGGACTTGCAACCCGCTATCGATCGCATCAGCGCAGTGGTGGCGAATATGCAGACCGCCGACGCTTCCGCCGAAGCCGCGACGGCCCCGCCTTCTACGCCCTCCACGGGCTCCACGACGCCGCCTGCATCGTCTGCGCCCTTCATCGGCGGCAGCAGCGGCCGCCAGCACCCCCGTGGGCGGCTCAGGCGTCACTTCACCGCCCACCCCGCACCGTCAACCCCGGGAGCGGGAACGACCTCTCCGGCAACCGCGCCGCCGAGTACGCCGGGAAGCGGTACGACCGACACCAGCAACGGAACGGGAACCTCAACGCCTCCGGCTGGCGGCGCAGGAAGCGGCTCAGCCGGGCCGTAAGAACGCCGACGACCATCTTCTGACAAAGACGGGTCCAGCAAAGAAAAGCCCCGCGTAACTGCGGGGCTTTTTGTATGCGCCGGGCGATCGGGTTACTTCATCGCGTTGCGTACTTGGTCGGCACGGTTGCGAATCCGCACAGCCTCGCTATCGCGTCCCTCATGCGCGCGAAGGCCAGCTCGCGGATACGCTCGGGCTCCGTATCGCTTGCCGCCACCTCTTGCGCGCTCAGGTCAATCCGCTCGGTTTTGCTCGGTCGCTTTCGAGCGAACACGAGGCAGTAGAGCGAATTGCTTTCCTCATCACGGTCCCACGGCGTAACGTGAACGGGTGGCGAGGGAATGTTCACGCGGGCTTCTCGATGACGACGGCCTGCGTTCAAACGGCAGCGCGACGCTGCGCGCACTCGTCGCCAAGGTGCGCCTTGTAGCGTTCGACATCATCGCTTCGGAACGCGCATTCGCAGCAGAGGAACGATTCGCGCTCTTTACGTTTCGTCGTCATCGCGTTCGACGGTGACGTGCTGCCCGAGAAGAAGCGGGAACTTGTCGACATAGTTTCCCTCGTGGTCGCGTGGGAAATCAATGCCAATCGTAACCTTGGCGTAGCCGCAGCCGCCACTTATCTTGTAAACCTTGCCTGTCAGCTTCGCCGTTCTTTATGTCCGTCATCGTAAGTCAAACTCTCCCTGGCCGAGCGCCTCGTCCAGTATCTTGCTCCCGCGCTTTTCGATTTCTTTAATTATCGCCTTCTTGCGCGTGGTCAGTTTCGTAAGCGCGTTCTCGGCGGTTGCCTTCTGTACTTTGTGCGGCTCGGCTTCGCGGTCCAAGAGCGCCAAGGTCCGCGCCAGTTCCGAAAGCGGAACGGCGAGCAACTCTTGCTCCTCGGCTGGGTGTTCGCCACGGTCGTACACGATAGCGGCGGGCTTGCCGTCTCCTCACCCTGCGCCTCGCGTTCGTTGATTGCGCGACGTTCGTTCACCATCGCCACAATCGCATCGTGCGCTTTCTGCATGGCTTCTTCTCGGTATCGGCCACGATCATATCGACCACGCCAGGAACCGTTACGAGGTGCTCGACATTCTCGCCGTCCCCGCGAATGCCGTACATGATGCCCACGCGAACGCCCTCTATCCTCGATCGGGCCAGGATTCAACGTCAACCCCGGCGCTCACGGTTTCGCCGCGCGCTTTGCCGCGAAGATATCGCGTAGCCCCGCCGTAATGGCCCGTGCCGCCTCGCCGTGGTGCTCCTCTGGAATCGACATGCGCACCATATCCACGACCTTTGCCACGATGTTCGTGCGGTCGGTTTCGGTAAGCGTTATGCGCGCACCGGTCTAGGCATGATGTCTCAGCTCGATCATCTTCTCATCGAGCTTGCTGTTTTGCACGTTGGGGAACGCCTTATAGACCGCCTCGCGGCCGGGCGCACCGCCGCCTGCGGCGTGGAACGCGCGCGTCATTTGCGCTACGTCCTGGTGCGTGAAGGCGATGCGCGACCCGTTGCGCGCGGGGATGGTTCCTTCGGTTTGGTTCATGCGGTTTTTCCTTTCGTCGTGTGCTGAAGAGTGCTGTGTCCATCGAGGGTGAGGATAACGCCGGTGCGTCGGTCACGCCGGATAAGGCCCTGCGCTTCGAGGGCCGCCAGGCGAAAGCGCACCGCGCGTTCGGTAACATTGAGCGTTGCGGCCAGCTCCCCGGTGTTCGGCCCGAGCAGCACGCGGCCATTGCCATCGACGTGCTGCCCGTCCACAATCGCGCGCAGGATCCGAGCATCGGAATTATAGCGCGAGCCGTACTCCCCGGGGCTTTGGTGGCAGGGCGCTTTCCGTGCCGTTCTTCCATATGCGAAGTGCGCTCCGATACTTTCGTGAAGCGTTGCGAACACAGGCGGCACGGAAAGCGAGTCCGCATTAGTAAGCGGTAAAACCTGACGGCGTAACGACGCTTGTTCCGGGCGGCTTGGTCGTTGGGCCGTTGCAATCACCGCAGAGAAGGCCGAGGTCGCGCCCCCACGTCGTTCCGCTGTAAATCCACACCGACCCATGTTTATTCCAAATATCAATTCTGCCGTCAGACCGCCGACATAGCGCGACGACATCGCTCTGCGCCCGCTGTACGGTGCAATGGCTAACTACGGTGGTTAAAGGCTGCGGTTTGCGCGGCGCGCACGCGCTCAAAACGAGTATGAGGCAGAATAGGTAGGTGCTGATATTACGCATCGTCAGCCCTCTTGAATCGCACCGCCCAAGCCGTTGACGCAACGACCGCACACAGAACCGACCAAAACCAGGGTATCCCTGGGTGAGTGACGATGACTCCAGCGCAGCACCCGGACGCATAGATTACGAGCATTCGAATCATCTCAGTGCCCTTATCTCGCATACTCGAAGAACGCATCGGCGGCTTTCACTTCGCCGTATCCTTCGGCAAGTTGCATCGTCCGCAAACGTCCAAGTGCGTTATTGAATCCGCCCGTCTTGGGCGTGTAGCCTGCGCGGGTTGCTAATTCATCCGGCGCAATCGTGTTGGGATGAATGTCGAGCAGCACGGCGAGAAGTGCCCGCTCCGCTTTCCCGAGTCGGCCAAGCCAATACGCTCGCAGATCGTCGCCTTGTGGCAGCGGCTCGAAGTCCCCGAGCGCAGATAGTCCCGCATCGGTGATCTGCGCCGGATCGCCGCGAAGAATGTACCCCGACGAGCGTAGAGCGCCGAGCGCATTATTGAAGCCACCGGTTCCAGCGGTGTACCCGGCGAGGATCGCAATACGCTGAAGCGACATCGGTTCGCTGTACTGCGCTAAGACCGTCAGGATGCTGCGCTCCGCCTTCGATAGTTTACGCTCGCCGTCGGCGGCAGGCGCCTCGGGGGCGGGGCGTGCTATTTGCGGACGGTGAGCAGCCTTCGGCGGGGCCGACATAACGGACGCTGGACGCTGCACCCGCGCAAGCGCGCCCTGTATTTGGTCCGTGAGGCTCACGAAGCGGTCGAGGCCGCGTCCTATGTCCGCGCACACCGAACGCAGCTCGGCGGCCACGGAATCGGGCAGCACGGGCACCTCCACGCGCTTCTCCACCGTTTCGGTTTTGGCGGGTACAGATTGAATTTGACGCTTTATATTCGCGATCTGCTTCCGCAGCTTTCGGGTCGTCGGCCTTCGCCCGCTCTACGGTCGCTCGAATCTCGCGCTCAGCGCCTCTAGGTCCACCGTGGCAAATACTTTGGGCTCGATGCGCTTCTCGCCAATCTTCGGCGTGCGCGAGCTGTCGAACGTCGTGCGGTTGTCAAATTGGACGCGCTTGAAGATACCGAAGATCGCCGGGACCAAAAGTAGCCCTCGCCCTGCTTGAGCGCGGCGATATTCTGGACGAGGCTCGTTTCGCTGCTCCTGGTCGCCCTGCGCCTCCGTTACCCAATCGTCAATCGCCTTGCGATCTTGCGTTCCGACCGTCCGCATGGCGAAAAGGTTGTCCGCTTGGGTGAGGATGTTCTTGTTAATGGTCGCCGGCCGCTGGCCGATGATCGCGCATCCCAACCCACGCGAACGCCCAAGCGCCACAATATCTTCGACGGCGCCGACGCACTTCGTCAGGTCGAGGTCCTTTTGCATCTGTTGCGGGCAGAAGCGCGGGCACTCGTCCACGATGACGAAAAGCGGATCGCGCGCTCGCGCTTTCAAGTCGTACAGCGTTTCGCAGAATTGGCCGACGAACCGGCGCTGGATTCCCTCGGTGAGATCGGAGAGGTCGAGCACGATGGGCACGCCGCGCTCTACGATGAAGCGAGCGATAATCGGCCCGGCCGTCGCTTCAAGCGGTGCATCCGCATGGCGCCCGCCGAACACATACACCGGAAGCCCCGCGCTCTTGCCGTCCGCGGAGGACTTCAAGCCGAACCATGCGCCGGTCGGGTCGATGACCGCAACGGGCACTCCGGCGCGAATCGCCTGCTCCGCGAGCACAACGCCGTCCGTCGTCTTTCCGCTTCCACGGATGCCGACAATAGCCGAAGCCGTCGTGAAAATATCCGACGTTACTTCGAGCCCTTTGCCGAGTCGAATAGTGCTCATATCAGAGAATCAGCCTTCCGTTTCATTCCAGCGCGAGTTTGCCATGCCAATATCTATGCCGACAGCAACGGCGCGAATGATCGCCTCGATGAACTCGGGCTCCGTATCGTACCGGCGTGCCGTTTCTTCCATGCTCGCGCCTTGCTTGAAGTACGCGAATATCTCTCTTGGGTTCATTCGGCCTTTGCTTTCTACCGTGCGCCGTGCGCGGCTTTAAGTGCGTCGATCTCAGCTTGCGTAATGGGTTCAATGATGATCGGTGGTTCGTCTGGATGCGTGCTGTTCCAATGGGCCGCGTCGTCTAGAATCGACTGCCATTCGTCCGCGATCTCCTGGCGGCGTCGGTCCAATATGCGACGGCGTGCATCGTGTACGCTCATTTCTGTGCCCCACTGTCTCTTGGAATGGTGGTTTCAAAATCTCCGAGCCGTCGAATGAATCCGGCTTTCGGGTCGTATGCCATGCGGTCGGGATTGTGCCGGCCTTTGACTAGGCCCTCGCCCTTGCACGTTGGGCATGTATCCATGTAGCCGCGCTCATGTCGAACGCGACGCGAACCATCACAGCTTGCGCATGGCCATAGATCGCACTCTCGACAGAGATACCGATGATAAAAACTCTCCCATGACTTATACGTTCCATGCTCGTCGCATCGTGGAACGAGGAGCGCAACGGCCTCCGAATCAGCATCTTTTCGTTCTGTCGCCACTAAGGATTCGCCCCGACTTAGACGGCGATCAATCTCTGCCGCGATTAACGCGCCAGCCCGTTCAAGGTCGCGAATTGCCGTCTTGGGTTTGTAGCACTCCACCGCCCAAGGCCAAATATGTTCCCATACGCGGCGCTTCGGATCGCCAAGTCGATTCGAGAAGCCGCCTGCGGCACTAAGGGCGTAAACTGCTCCCGCCAGGGCGAGATCGTCCTCGCCGTCCGCGTCCTCGGTTGAGTTGTATCCCTCGACTTCAACCTGGCGAGCACGCTCAACCGCGATACGTGTCGCGCCCTCGGATACGCGACCATCTGCTTGTGAGGTGCGATCATGCCCGCTCATGCCAACCTCGGCGGGCAGCGAGGTCCGTTGGGCCGGAATCCCCGATGGTTCTGCCCCTGGTCGCCACCTAGGATTGGGGGCGTCAATCGCAGCATCGTGGTTGTTCGCTGGCACATCTTTCGGCTGCCGAACGCCAGCATTTGATTGTTTTGGATCGTCAAAGTCTGCGACTTGTTCAAACGTACCACCGCTGTTCTGCGCCCACGCGCTCGCCTTCTCAATGCTTTCAGTAGCGCCGACATTCGCGCCGCTGGCGGACTTGCACACGTAGAAATAATGATACCGCGACTTGCGGTTGGAATGGACGGGGCATGACCCGGTAAAGTTCACGCGGCCCGCGCTTCCGCCCGCGCAGATGCAGTTCGATAGGTCCTCTTGCGGCTGTTCCGCACCATATAGAATTGAAACGAGGTCGGCATTGGGGGCAGCGGTTTAAGTAATTTTAGCGCGGCGTCGGCCCATTCGGGAACAACCGCATTGTTGTTTTTCGCCGCGCAAATAAGATTTGTTAATCGTAGCGGCGTTATTAGCGGCTCATGTTTTGGCAATACGGTCTTTTGTTGGCCCATTAGTTGCCGCCGCCGCCCCACGGGCCGTACAAAAGAAACTTTACAAGCGGCCTCAGCCAAAGAGCAAGTGCGAGAACGCACGCCCCAGCGCCAATTAGAAGCCAGCCCCACCAGGGCATTATCTGTCACCGTCGTCAGAGATGACGCCTTCGCCGTGGTTGATGGGGCCACGCGGTTCGCGGGCGCTCATGTAGAGCAAGCCGTTTCCGCGCACGATGGAGAACCAATCGCCGATGACATTTTCGCCATCACCGAGGCGCGTCGTTATAACGTTGGTGACGCGCTTCGCTTCGTCGTCATTTTCGGCACCCACTTTAATGATGATCGTTTGCTCGTAGGTTTGCATTTGTTTTACCTTTCACTTTGTAAGAAAAAGCACCACAACACGGATACAGTTTGCTTCATCCGCACACCGCGAAAAAGTGTTTTGCCCATTCGCCGCCGGCCTTTCACCTTGTTATCGTGGGTTGCAGACTTCCATCCGCAGTTACAGGCGAACACGAAGCCGCCGTTGTCGCCGGGGATAACATCGGGCTTGTGGTCATCATCTGAGGTTACGGTCGAATCAGCCATGAAGCGCCTCCTTCAGTCGTTCGCCATAATAGTAATCCGTAGCCCCGACAAACTCGCGCCCGTCCTGCATCCACTCTGCCCTGAGCGCCTCTACGCACATTTCGATAGACTCGCAGGCGCTCAATCTCGTCGGCGGCGAGTCTCATTAACCGACAAGCGACGCGATAATGCTTGGGGTCAAGGTCCGCCCCGCCTTCAAGTTGTTTTACTATATCGGTTCCGGGCGGATACGGTAAGCCCGTTTCACCTGTCGCCTCCGCTAACGTCGCTACTGTCGGCTGTTCGGCCCGATAGTATGGATGACTCATCGCTTGGTTTGTGGCGCGGTGTATTTCCGCGTCCCGCGGTTGGCCGCACCATGCAGCGCCAGCGATGTAGCTGTGCTGGCACGGCAAACTGTTTGTATCTACTGAGCGGTCAGTCATTGGCTTTGGCCCCCTGTCCCGCGAAAGATGCTATACAGCCCGTACGCGATACCCAAAAATATGACGGCGCCAATAACGAGAAAAACGGTCATCGCGATCTCCAGTCAAGATAGAGCCCACAGGGAACCCAAAGAAAGAATATGCCGATAGCGTTCACCATATCGAAAGCACGGAGCGCACCCCAGGCCCAGGATGCAGCGAGGCGGGTCATTCTCCGCACCCAACGCGCAGATGGGTGGCGATAACCTCGCCCATGTCTTTGTTTGATTGCCGCAGGCGCAGAATCTCGGCGCACAGCGAACCGAGAAGCGAAAACTCGTAAGCGTCACCGCATCCCGTGGCCGCGATCTGCTCTGCCCTGCGCTGTCCGAGATAGGCCAGCGCCTCGTCCACAACGTCTAACGCCGATTCTCTGATATTCACGCGGCCACCAAACTCTCGACCATTGCGATCCGCTCGCCAATCCATCGCATACACGGCACGGCCATGCTGTTGCCGAGGGCGCGGTAGCGAGGGCCATCTGACGCGGGCTTGTTGCGATACGGAACGAGGGTGTAGTCGTCGGGAAATCCCTGTAGGCGCTCGCACTCGCGTACCGTGAAGCGGCTCGGCTCGCCGTCGCGCAAAACTATCGCCTCGGTTTCCACGCGGCTGTTGCCGGTGCGTTCCGTATGGCGGCCCGCTCGACGTTAGCGACGGCGCGACCCTAAGCACGCCTGCACCGATCTGATTGCGTATAGGCCCGTCTCTCGCCCTTGCATCCAATGTCGGCACGACGTTCACGAAGCGACCCGAAGAAGGGCTGATTGCAAATCCCGTCCATCGTCTTTTGCATCGTCGTGGCGCGGCGGAGGATGCCCCGACAAGCTATGCGACTCAAATAATACCGCTGCGGAACGGCGCCAATCTCCACAATTCCCGACAACGAACACGCGACGGCGCCGCTGTGCCACTCCGAAGTATTGAGCGTCAAGAACGCGGTAGGCGGTCCCATACCCGAGTTCTGCCAGCGTACCGAGGAAGATACCAAAGGCGGTTCCGTCGTCAGCCGACAGTACTCCGGGGACGTTCTCCCAAACCAGCCACCGGGGGCGCAAGCGTCCAGCGAGTTTACAATACTCGACGGTGAGCTCTGCCTCGATCCCCAGCAAGGCCCGCTCGAAGTCCAGCGACGGAGAAGTCTTGGCAGGGTGTTCCGCCAACAAGAAGGTCAACTGTTCCAATGTCGCTCGCCTCGATCTTGGTGAAGTCCCCGAAGTTTTTAACGTCGGGATAGTGATGCGCGAGAACCGCGCAGGGGAACGGTTCAATCTCTGCTACGCCGCGCACTCCACCCGAGCGGAAGCCATGCTACCGAAGCGGCCTCGATCCCCGAGCAAACGGATAGGAAACGGAACGGTGGGATGCTGATATGTTCACTCACCCAGACACCTTGTCTCTTTTGCCGTCATCCTTTAGCCAGCAGAAGCGTTCGCGCGGCCAATGGATATAGCGGTGCGTCGTCTGCGTTGCGTCCGTGTACTGCGAGATCGTTAGTACGCTATTATTAGCCGTCCAAAAGAACGTCTTGCAGTTCTCGTAGACCACCTGCGCCGTACTGTCGTCGCGGTATAGCGTGATCGTCATGCCTTTTCCGCCCAATACGATTCGTGTTCGTAATTGAGTTTGCGGAGCTCCCTGACGGTCATCTGCTTTGTACCGGCGTTCCGGTAATTGCCGCAATAGTATTTGCCCTGCCAGCACGAAGCTTGCAGGCACGATGAGCAGACCGTTACGGTCGCCTCACCTTTGTTGAGAATGCTGATATTCACAGTTGCCCGCAATCGTTTAGCGCGTTAAGGTAGCCCTCGATGTAGCCCTTGATGCGATCGAGGCTCATAACCTCGGTTGGCGGAGTCGTATCGCCCACGCGCTTGCGTTCGGCCTCGATAGCGCGGCGCACGATTTTATCCGCGTCGTAGAGCGCGGTCATTCGCCGGCCTTCAATTCGCGCAGGTCGAAGAACCCGGCCAGATCTGGCTCGTTTGCCATAATCATCCGCGCATAGCGCGAGCGGTAACTATTGTTTAGTTTGAAGTCTGCGGGCGTTATCGTCAGGCCGTACTCGTAGCGCAGGACTTCGTAGAACATGGCGATGCTGGCGTGGTCGTGGCCTTTGCTTTTCCATGACTTCGCGAGCGCCACGAGCGAATGGTAGACGTGAGAATTCTCGGCGTGGAATTGCTCGAAGCGTTCTTGGAGCGTTGGCGGCTTGGGCGTGGGCGTCCAGCCGAACAGCGATTGTACGCGCTCAATCACGGGTGACGACGCTCCCACCGCGCGAGCAATAGCGCGGCCACGAAAAGCACGGCGAAGAGTAGCGGGGTTTGCCAGGCCGCGTCGTTCATCGTGCAACCGCCTTCTTCGGCGCGTCGGGAAGTTTGCCGAGCGCCTCGCGGATTGTTTGTAGGTCCTTGATGTTCCAAAACTTGCTGCTCGGTTTGCCGATGGTTTCGTTTGCAAAATGATGCCGCGCCGCTTCGGTTGCGAAGCCTTTTTCGCGGAACAGGATCATCGCGCTTTGCCGTTGCGTATCGGTGATCGGCTGCATGAGCGATGCGGCCAGTTGCTCGTCCGTCGCCTCCGCTTGCGCCGGCGCGGGCGTGGCGGCTTGCTGCTCGGGCGTCTTTGCAAATTCCACGAACGCGTCGTGCATTTGCCAGGCCATCGCTTCGGTGAGCGGCTTGCCCTTCTCGTAGCCCTGCACGTTCTGCGCGGCCCAATCGCGGATGTCCTCGGGCAGCGCGGGAACGGCCTTGCGCGCATCGGCGTACAGCGTGCGCAGTTTTGCGTGACCAGGCGCGGCTCGTTTCGCTTGTGCGTCGTCCGCGGGCGTTTCCGCGTCGGCTTTGGGGATTTCCTCGGCCGGCGTGGCTTGATAGCCCGCAAGGCTCATAATGAACCCGAGCGCACCGCGATACGCTTTGGCAAGCGTGCGCGTTTGCGCCATTGAGCGAATCGCGTAATCATCGCGCGAGGACCAGGATTTCTCGCGGCGCGTGCATTGATTTTCAGCCGATGAAATGACTTGGCCTTGCTTGTTGTAAACGAGCACGCGCGCTTCCCAGCCGCCTTCGACCGGGCGCGTCCATTCGACAACCGGCGAAACGCCCAGCATCGCGCCTGAAGACTTGCCACGCCTCGACTTGCGGATATTCTTTCGCACCGATCTTGGAAACCAAGCCGCGCTGCATAATTACGTCTTTGAGCGCGTCGGCGATACGGGTCGCTTTTTGGATGACCTCAACCGGGTCGTCCGTATTAAAGAGCGCAACGCTCCCAACGGGCTCGGCGACGGCAAGGCTTGTGCCTTTTTCTTCTACGAAGCTGGCGTCGATAACGCCGTCTGTTGCACTCATTAGAGCACCATCCTTAAGGCGTTGCGGTTGCGATCGCAAGCGGAGTATTGGCACGATGAGCAGCGCCACGCTTCGTTTGGATCCGCTTCGGGAAGCGGGCCGAGCGGGTCGGCCTGCGCGATGGTTTTGAGGCGGTTCAGCTCGTCGTCTACGAGTCCGCGGAAATCGTCAACGTAAAAGCGATCTATCCGAATCTTCGCGTACGGCACGCCGAATTTATTATTGCCGACGTGCGGCCCGCTCGTGCCGATGACGAACGAGGGAACGGTCCATTCGGTTTGCTCGAACGAGCGCGCGTAGCCGCACGTTTGCGCGACTTGATACAGCTTGCCCTCGCCGGGGCTTTTGAGTTGCCCGCCCGTGCTGCTGAGTTAAACTCGATGATCTCGCCCGTCATGCTGGGGATGTGGCCCAGGAACACGTCGGCGTGCCCTTCGACCTCTGCGTAGAGCAGCGGCGGTTCGAGCGCCACGGTCCAATCGCTTTCATCCTCGCGCGCGTAGATTGCGGCTTTGAGTAGCGCGGCGTTCCAGGCGCCCGAGAGAGTGCCTTGATCGAGCAGGAGCAGTTGCGTGTCCGCCGTGCGGTCCAGGTCGTGCAGGCCGCGCACCTGTGCGGCAAATTCGAGCGAACAGCGGCCGACATCGCTCATGCGCGGGTGGTCGCCGTCGTCGTGCAGCAAGAGCCCCGCGCGCAGCGCGTCCATGAAGTAGCCTTGCGCGGCTTCGCGGACCTGCGGCGTCGTCGCGGCGAAGCGGAGCAGTTCGGTATAGTCCAGCGTCGTGAAATCGAACGCGGCCGGCGCGACGGCGCTCATGCAGCAGCCCGCAAGAGCGCAGGGCGTCGATGACTTCGGGCCGCTTTTGCGCCAGGTCGTGCAGTATTTGCTCTTTGGCGGCGACGACGATAGCCTCGACGGCGCGTTGTGCGGTTTCGGTGCTCGCTTCGCGCGAGCATTCGACCGCGGCGTCATGCAGCGCGAGCGCGGCTTCGCGTTTCTTCTTTTCCACGCCAGTCATTTGCGCCACGCTTCCGAGGCGATCGGCGGCATCTCGCCCGTTGCGCGAAGCAGGCCGCTCTTTTGCTGTTGGTACGCTTGCATCGCGTTGAATTGATTGGCGAGCGCCTGAACCTCGCCATTGAGTTGCTGGCAGAGTTGCAGCACTGTGAAGCTCGCGTTCTTCAGCGCGATCTCGTGCAGGCGCGTAACGATGTCCAGCGCGCTCTCAATCCATACTTTTGCGTCGGGGTGTTGCGGGCCGTGCTCGTCGTAGAGGTGCAGCAGTTCAAAGCAACCTTGCTCGAGCCTGCGCGACGGACTGGCCTTCCAAATGTTTCGCGTCCCGCTTCCAGGGGATGCGTTCGTTTGAATCGTTCATAGGGTTCCTTTGTTCGATAAGCGTGAGAAGGTTTCTCCCGTTCATTCTACCGCAAAGCGGTAGTCGGCGCAAGTAAAACTGCCCAGGGTTTCCCCCGGGCCGTACCTTCTCGCGCATCCTCGAAAGGAGAACGATGCTTTATGCTACCATGCGCGTTCGGCTTGCGTCAAACGTTGCGCTCCGGGTTTTGCTCGCGCACGGTTTGGCCGTCCCAGCCGCCGCTCACGAAAAGCTGTCGTGCTTGTGCCGTTGCTGCTGGCGATGGTAGGCGCTCGGCTCGTCCGCGATGCGCGCGCGGTGCGGGTTGGGGTCAAGCAGCCACCAAATGAAGGCGCCGATAAGCGCAACCACGCCCAGCGAGCCCAGGATGACGATATACGTTTCGTTGCTCATGCGAGGGTCCTTTCGCGCGACGGCGCGCGCGGGCAGCGGTGCAGCGCGAAGCGCGGTTCGTCGCGATCTTCGGGAAGCCCGCGGTAGCGGATGACGTAGGTAAAATTCCCGGGCTGCGCGCCTGGGCCTGCCGCGATGATGTAGTGTTTGAAGGACGGCTCATCCGTGCGCGGGCGCGTTTCAAGCCAAACGGTTTCACCAAGGCCGTCGCCCGGATCGAGCGACACGGCCGAGAAAACGTGTTCGGTGCAGCGCGGGCAGGTGAGCGTCGGCAGGCGATACTCACCGATCTTGGTGGTCATTCGATGCGAACCGTTCTACAGCGGAGAAGGATGCTGCGCCTCCATTCTACCGCAAAGCGGTAGTCGGCGACAAGCCCTGTTTTAGAACAGGTGCAGCAAGAAGTGCAGCACGAGGACGATGATCAGAATGACCACGACCACGTAAAAGAGGCTTCCACCCGGGCCGTAGACGGCGCGATACCCGGCTGGCGGCGAACCTGTCGATACGATGGTGCCGGGGGCGACGTAGCCCAGGATCCAGAGAACCAGGACGATGAGGATGATCCATTCGAGGATGCCCATGCGATAAACGCTCCTTCTGCGGTTGCGAGAGAGGAAGGCGGCACCTGCCGGCGCGGCTGTCCTGGCCGTGAGCGCGGGCGGTTGCAGGCCCGTGCCGCCACGGTGAACCAGTGCCCGCGGTATGCCGCCTTCTGCGTGGTATTGTAGCACGGGCAAAAAAGAGCCCGCCTGGCGGGGCGGGCGGGGTCATTCCAGCATGGATGCTTAGGCGGTCTTTGCTTGCGCCGCGCTGCGCTCCTGCGTTCGGTACGTGTTGGCCTCGGCGCCGCAGTAATAGCACTTGACGCCTTGCTTCCCGTCCTGGCGAATGGCGGCCGGGTTTACGCCACAGCTCGTGCAGATGCCGTTGGGCTTGAGCTTCTGTTCGCGATAGCGCGCGACGCGCGCGCGGGTTGCGGCGCGTCGGCGCTCAAGGTCGATGCCCTTGCTTTTGCGCGGCAACCTGCCGCCGCCGAGCACAAACTGCGCTTGCATGAGCACCGCTTCGACCTGCGCGGGTTTGAAGCGTTTACCGTGCCGCCTCGTGCAGTTCGCGGGCGAGCGCGCTCACGTCGGCCTTGCGCAAGCCCCAAACCATGCTTGTCGGGTCGATGGTTCGTCCTTCGACCTTCATCCCGCCGCCTGCGTGCCCATGTTCTTTGCATGGGAAGCGTTTACGGCATGGAGGCCGACCGGGCAGCGGAAAACCGCAGGCCGTATAGCCCGCGGTATCCGTTGCGCCTTTGAGGTGCATCACGCCCTGTTCGTCCGCGTTCATCGTAACGCCGTAGCGGTGCTCGCTTCGCGCGAGCGCCGCCGCAGCGTAGACGATGCGATCGCCCGTTCGTCCAAGGCCCAGGGTTTGCATCATGGGCACTCGATGCAGGTGAAGCCGCGCCCGCCTGCCGTAAGCGCGAGGGGTTTATCGTGAACCTGGCAGCGGCCGGCGAGGCCGTTGCAGGCGCACGGGCGGCACTTGCAGACGTTGCACTTGCTCGCGCGAGGCGCGGGGCCCAGTTCGAGGCGCACTTGCGAGAGCGGTTTCCCGCTTGCAAGTGCGACCAGCTCCGCCGCCGCGTCAAAAAGGGAGGGGTTTTGCGGGGTCATACGTCCGCCACAAATTCCGGCAGCGCCTCAACGCGAGTGAGTTCGGGTTCCATTTCCGCCCGCTCGTCGTCCTCGGCACAGTCGAACGTATCGCGGTCGAACACGATGAGATTGACCGCTTCGCTTGCGCGTATTTGAATGTTCCCATCCTCGACATAGAGGCCGACGGTCACGCGGGCGCTAATTTGCGCCGCGATGCACTCTGCGATAATAATCGCTGCCTCTGCGCGGGCCGCTTCGTCGCGGCTGTTGAACGATGGAATAGTGTCGCGCCCGTCGCAAGCGATCTGCCAGGTGCGACCATTGTTAAATCTGGCAACGCAACCTACGGCGCCGCTAGGATAGCGGAGGTTATCGACATACCAGCCGCCATGCCGCCACGGGCTATATTCCGGCTGTACGCTACCGTTTGCGATAGCGAGCGCGTCCTGTAGGCATTCACGCGCGCTAGTCATAGCGTTGCCAACCGTTGCGCGTTGACATAAACCGCGCGCGCCGCGGCGGCCCGTTCCAGTTCTTTGGCGCCAAGGCCGAAGCTCTTAGCCGCGCGGAACACGCGCGCCATAAGGAGCGCCTGGCCATGCTTTTGCCGGGCTATCCGGCGAAGGTTTTGCACTGACATACATCCTCCAAGGGTTGTGAGAAGGTTCTAGGTTCGAAGCCCTAGCGCGAAGGCGCCGGCGTGAAGCCCTGCGCCCTCTAGTTAGGGTTACGCTTGTGCTGGTTGCGCCTCGTCCTCGATGTCGGCCAAGTAGTGCTCGGCGATCTCGTCCCAATCCACTTCGGATACGGCCGAGTTTAACAGGTCGCTCGCCATCGAGGCGCCCAGGTCCGGAATGAGGTTCTCGGTTACGAAGTCTTTGATACGGTCGGCCAGCTCGAAGCGCGCATCTTCGGCCCGTGTCCAAATGCCTTTAATGACGTTTTCGGACGCGGGCCCCTCGCAGGCTTCTTGCGCCAGGTCTCGCGTGAGTTCTTGGGTCCCCTGGTCATTATCGAGCCAGAGTGCGACGTTCCAAGTCTCGTAGTTCTTCCAACCATTGTAACGGTCAGCCATGATAGGTCCTCTGCTTTCGTTTGCGTGAGAAGGTTCCAAGGTAATCCCTGGTAGCAGGCCACCGATGAACGATGGCCTCGAATCAAGGAACCTTTTAAGATGAAGCGGGGGCGGCGGCGCTCGCGCACGAAACGCAGTAGTCCTTGCGGCCACGACGGACCCAGCCATCTGCGAGCATCTGACGGGCGAGGTCATCCTTGCTTGCGTCCGATTCCAGCGAATCGCCGCAATCGCCATCGCAGAACACCGAATACACCTTGTAAGTCGTGCGCATCATGCCACCTTGCCGTGGTCGATGCAGGTGTCAACGGCGATCTTCTCGCCTTTCTTGGCCTCGTAGGGCGGAACGCTTGAGAACAGCATCTTGCCGCACTGCGGGCACGTTGCTTCGGTGTAGACTTTACGCTTGGCCATAAGGGCCCTCGACTTTCATAATGGGAGAAGGTGTAACCTAAGCATACTCCTACAGGGTAACGCCGTCAATCCCCCAAACCCGCCCCGTCATCAGCGCCGTCCGTTCTCCGGCGCTGGCCCCGCGTTCGGTTGCTATCCCCTGCGCTTAGTCCTCGCACGGAAGCCCCGTCTCCCGGGGCTGAGTACGAGGCCCGAGGCCGCAGGCCGATACCATCCCGCACCGCACCTAACCCGCCCGCAGGATGCACGCTTAAAGCGTTACACCGTATGCCAAACCCATCGCGCAGCGACCCATCGAGCGCCACCGCGGAAGCCGTCAGGCCGAAACAACGGCACGAGAAGGAGGCTCGCACCCTCCCCCCGCCTCCACTATAGAGGAAGAAACGCCCAGCAGGTGGAGATTGCCCCCTCATGGCCCCCTCCACCGCCTGGGGAACTCGACCCCCCTGGTGGAGTTGCGCGCCGGATGTGACTCCCTGCGGGTGTTCGCTCTGCAATTTTTTACGCGCGCACGGAATAGTGAGGAACGGTAAGCGAGCGGGCGGTGAATTGCGAGGTTCTCCGTGGAACGTGGAGGTTTTGCGGCTGGGGCTGGTTGGGTGGTGTCCAGCCGTGCGGCTGTCCCTGCGCTCCGCTTCGGGAAAAGGGCATAGTTGAACCCCTCTCTCCGTAGGTTCTCTCCCACTTCTGTTGGTTGTCGGACGAGTTCGGCTTCGCTCGTCCCGCCGCAGTGTCCGCGTACCTGTTGGCTCCTCTTGCGCGGTGAATACGGTTGCGTGATTGCCGGGGGGGGGTTACGTCATCGGCGCACCGGAACGAACGCGGTGCGATCGCAGCCTTTGCGGGAGCAGGCCCAAAACGGGATGCGCAGCAGGCCGAACGATTCGGACAGCGGGCGCAGATGCACCGGGCAAATGGGCGGGGCCGAGCGCACGGCTTTGGGCACGGCGGCCCACGCGCGGCGAAGGCGCTTCTGATCCTCGTATTTCGCCAGGGTCATAGCCATAGTTGGGCCGCCACGAAACTGAAGGCGCCCAGCGCCAGGAGCAGCAGCCCGCGTTCCCAGGGCCAGCCACGCTTAAAGACGCCCATGCAGGCGGCCCCCGCGAGCAGCATTCCGCCGAAGGACGCGAGCACGTACATCATGCGATGGGCCTGCTCACCACGATCCGCTCGCAAGCCAAATGCAACCCACGCCCGCCAGGAACAGGCCAAGGCCGAGCAACGGCCGCAAGCGCACCCGCTCATCGCAGCCCAGGACAAGTCCGGCCCCAAGCAAGAGCAACCCGGCAAAGCCCGCGCCGACGGCAATCATGCCCCAGGGGTCCTGGCGCACGAAAAAACGCCCACTACCAGTAGGGGCGCTCCGAGGGATTCGCTTGACGGGGGCGGGACGTTCGTGGTAGATTGCATTTGTAATTTCGACCTTTAGGCGGGAAGGGTTACAAGGGACGGCTTTCGCAAGAAGGCCGTTTTTCTTTTGCCGTTGCTTTAGGACCCGATTCTACCACCGACCAAACCCCGGGCGCAAGGGCGATATTTTTGCCCGCACGTTCGTGAAGCAGAAAGCCCCGCGCTCCTGCTACGCTTGCCGCCATGAAACGCATCGCGCCCGTGCTGCTGTGCGCGGCACTTCTTTGCACGCCACTTCTTGCGCCAGCGCCGGCCAGCGCGCAAAGCGCACCAGCGGCCGGGAATACGACGCAAACCGCAAACGTCAGCACGATTAACGCGACGGATACGATTGCGACCAACGGTCAAGCAACGTGCCTGATCACCACAAGCGGAACGTGGACCGGCACCATGAGCACCGAAGGGTTGGACTACAACGGCGCAACCGTTGCGGTTTCCTCAACCTCGGTCCCTGGCGGAACGGCAGGCACAACGTTCACCACAAACGGAGCCTACAGCGCGAACGTTGCCGGCTTCACCGCGTTCCGTGTCCGCGCATCAGCATGGACAAGCGGAACCGCGCTTGTCACGATAACCTGCACGCCCGCATCATCGAGTTCGGGAAGTGGTGGCGGCGGCGGGGGCGGCGGAGCGGTCACGCAAAGCACCGGATCCTCAAGCACGCCGTGGTACGTGCAGGTCTGCGACAAAACGACGAACGGGCAATGCGCCAGCGTGGACGCGAATGGGCGGCAAGCCTCGCGCGTCTGTGACAACACAACGAGTACCCAATGCATTGGTGTCGATGCGAATGGCGTTGCTAAAACGAAGAACTGCGACGCGACCACAAGCACCCAATGCGCGGGCGTCACCACCAGCGGTGCCTTACAAACCGCCTCGCAAAATAACCCCTGCCAAAGCGGCACGTTGCATTACGTGTCGATCAACACCGTAACCCAGGCCGCGACGCAGCTTGTCGCCCTCTCGGGATCGACGGTCATCTACGGCTGCGGGTTACTGATCAACGCGGCTGGCGCCACGAACCTGATATTCAATTACGGAACCGGGACGAACTGCGCGACGGGCATCGGGCAAACCGGGATGCCGGGCGGTTCGAACGGGATGCCGTTCGTCGCAAACCAGGGCTTCACATGGAATGGCACGTTGCCGCTGTTCGCAACTCCAGCGGGCAATGCGTTGTGCCCATCGGAAAGCAACGGCGTCCAGCTCTCCGGGACGTTGATCTATGTTCAGCAGTAAGATACTGCTCGCGGTCTTGCTCGCGGTTAGTCCCCTCGTTGCAAGCGCGCAAACCTATCCCATCAATCCGAGCGGCGGTAACTGGAAGCCCCCGCATAACGAAGGTTCGATGGATTGCGCTTCGCACGACAGCGTCACGAGCTGGGACTTTGGCACCTTCCAAGCCCCGTCCGGCCCCACCACGATCACGCTGCTCGCGCATTTCACCGCGAATCCCGGCACCATCACTATCGCCAACACCTACGGGTCGTTTACCTGGACGAACCGCCTCGCGTACGACACGAATGGCTTTGTCGTCTATACCGCGCAGGTCACGACGCCCTCGAACGTCGCTGGGTACTCAAGTGCTACGACGAACCTTTCCTGGGTCAATTCGACTGATGTGCAGGATTGCGTCATCGAGGTCGCTGGGTTGAACAACACCAGCCCGTACATTGGCGAAACGGATACCTCGTTTACGGCCGCGACGACCACGCTCAGTTTCTCCGGGACGCCCGCATCGTATCCGGCGTTTGCGATCGCGATTATCGGCACCAAGGACAACCGCACGCAAAGCGTCTGCAATACCTACGTGTACGATTGCACGTATCCCGCGGGCTGGCGCGGCATCAATTGGACCTCCAACCAGGGCACAGTGCAGGGCGGTTGGGATAGCGCGCTCATCACCAGCGGCAGCGCAACCTTCGGATTGAACTACACGGGCGCGGGAACGAACCCGACCTATGGCGGCATGGTCTTTCTTGCAACCAACGCCTCATGGCTCACGCCGCTCAACTATGGCGGCTTTGGTAGCGGGTGCTGTCGATGAAGCGAATCACACTTACGGCGCTGCTTGCACTCCTGCTCAGCCCCGCCGCCGCGCTCGCACAAACCGGACCCTACTCGCCGCAACCGGTCGCGGACATTACGCAAAACGGCGCGATCAATAACGTCGGCGCAAGCGTTATGCTGCCGCTCTCGGGACAATCGACGTGCAGTATCGCGGTGAGCGGAACGTGGTCGGGTGCGCTGCAACCCACCGGAGAATCAAACGACGGCGTAACGGAATTTCCGCTGCAAGTCACGCCCTACGGCGGCGGAACGCCGAGCACGAGCATCACGGGCAACGGCCTCTACATCGGCGCCTGCACCGCGCTCTCGGAGTTTTCGGTTGTCGCTACGAGCTGGACGAGCGGATCGGCCGTTATCGCTCTGCGCGGTGCGTATCAGAATACCAGCGCCGGCTCATCCTCAACCGTCACGATTACCGGGTCGCCATCTGTGACCGTAGCGAACTTCCCCGCAACGCAAACTATAGGCGGCGCGGGCAGCGCGGGCGCTCCAGCCGCGAATGTCGTGAGCGTGCAAGGCATCGGCGGCGGAACGAACCTCCCGGTCAACTGCGCAAGCGGATGCGGATCAACGGCCTGGACGTACTACAATATTCCGGCCAGCGCAACGTGCGTAAGCGCCGTGTGCGTTATCAAGGCCAGCGGCGGAACGCTGCACAGCATCATCGGTTTAACGGCCGGAGAACCCCACCGGCCGGTACGTGCATTTGGTACGACAATGCCAGTGTCGCGAGTGGCGCGATTCTCTACCAGGAATCAGGGCTTGGCGCAGGTCAAGTCGTAACGCTGGACGTTAAGGCAACCGCCGGCATCGTCGTGCAATGCGCTGCGAATCCGGGCGGCGGCGGAATCAATAGCCTCTATCAATGAAGGGCGACCACGTATGAATGGCAACCAGTTCTGCGCCATATTTCTTGGGTGCTGCATCGCAGCGTATGTCGGCTCACTCACGGCAACAGAATCGCTTGGACGCGCTTTGGCGCAGACGGTCGGCAATGGCAGCAGCGTAACAATAAGCTGCACCGATACAACGCTTACGTGCAACGGTTCAGGCGGCGTCGCGCTTGCAACCGCACAGCCGAACCCTATAACCTGGAACGCCTCGCAGGGCTTTACGAATTTTATCAATAGCACCTACGTTCCAACGACCGCTTGCCAAACGAACGCGCCGATCGCGGACGTGTGCCTGGGTTCTCCGACTGCGACCGCGGCGCTTGCCATTGGACACCAAATCGACGCCTGGGGCGGAACGGCGGCCGACAATTCGGGGCAACTGCGCTTCTATTGGGGAACGGGCTCGGCCGAACGCTATTGCGCGCTCTATGCGGGCAGCGGCACGAACGGGTTTCAAACGACAGGCACGGCCGCGTGCCCGTGGGCATTAAACGGCAACCTTGCAATGGGCGGAAACAACATTTCCGGCGTTACGAAATTCACGCAAAACGCAACGGGCGATATTTGGGCATCCTGCGCGATGGCGGCTGGCACGACCTGCACCGTAACGTGGACGTACACCCCGACGTTCTGCACGGCTGGACCCTTGGGGGCAACCGCGTACTATGCGGCGGTCGGGATTAGCGGCACGACGGAAACCGTGACGGCGAACGCTTCCAACAGCGCAACGTGGGACGTTTCCTGTCAGTAATATGCGTACGTGGCTCATGCGCATAGCGGCGGCGTTCACGATTCTGCTTGCGCTCATCCTTGGGTGCAGCGGCGGCAATAAACCAAACGCGCAATCGACCGCTATCGCGCAATCGGTCGGCAACGGATCGGCTATCTGTGTCGGTGCGCTCACGCAGCCCTTATGCGTCGGCGCAACCCCACCCTCGGCGTATGCGAAGTATTCGCCGCTCATGGCGTACACGACAAACCTTTCTGGCGGTGCAGGCGGCGATTACTGCTCGGTTACGGCGCCCGTAAAGTGCGCGACCCCTGCCGTCATGCAAGCCATCGGCGGCTACTACGAGGGGTTGCTTAATGATCCAGTGTGGGATGAGGCGACCGGAACCAGCGGCGGCGTAGGGCCGGACTGTCCGAGCGCGCAACCAAACTGCATACCCGTCGCGTACATGAGCTTCCCGCTTATGCACTGCGATCAATCGCCGGAGAGTACCATCATCGGCTTGCTCGGCGAATCGGACTTCTTGCACCGCATCGACTATCCGAGCACGCGAATTTTCGACCTCTCGGGCGGCACGAACGCGAAGTGCTCCTATCCGCCCTATGGCGCGCATGGCGTCACGCTGTTTCCGAATCCGGGGAGTACGCTCTTTCGCGCCACGGTCATCGCGCAATATTTTACGAGCGCATCATATCTGAATAGCCGCCACAGTTACGGCGTCTACATGGATAATTTCTTTCCGCAGTGCGCGCCTGCATCGAATGCCGTCTATCCGACGCCGCTCCCGAGTCCGCTTCCGACAACGTATCCGCTTTCAACGGAATACGGCAGTACGCGGCCGACGTGCCTTGCCTATCTTGACGCCGAGAGCGGCCTGCTCAACGCAATTGGGAACTATCCGCTCGTCGTGAACTATCTCGGCCCCGGAGGCGGGCACTATGGCCTGTGCGGCGCGACCTGTCAAACCGACAACGCGCATTTCGTTCCGACAACCGGAAGCACGGCGTACTCGCTCCCGGCCTCACGCATATGCGATAACGATAGCCAACAGAATGCCCGCGCCTTCACGTCCGAACGCGCACTAGCAAGCGGAGGGCTTGCGGGTACGGCGACGTGGAACGGCAACCAAAACGCGAATATCGTTGCGAACTCGGTCGCATCGTTTTGGGCGGATCCGAATTGCAGTAAGACCTCGATCATCGACCTTGAGCCAAGCACCGCATCGAGCGCCAACGGCTTCACCGCGCAACGCGAAACGGCGCTCGCCTATCGCGCGTTGCTCACCCCGCCAGGGTACGGCGGCGGCAAAGGCGAGCGTAGCGCGGGCTCCTGGTTCTACTACCAAACGCAGCCCAGCGGATGCACCTCGACTTGCCCGCCCCCGATTTATCTGCCAGTATTCCCCGAGCAAATGGCGCTCCCGGTTGCACCGCAGTTAAACCTCTCTTCGCCTGCGTACAAGTACGGCGGCACGGGCAACGGCGATGGCTGCTACGCGAGCACCGTCGGCGGTATAACGAACCTCACCGCCCCCGGCTCGTGTACGGGCGTCGATTGGAGCGGTTACACAGCGGGCGTATGGTATCAATGCGGCCTGCATTGGATCGTGTACGGCGTCGATAAAGGCGTGTGGTGTACGTTTCTGAACGACCGCACCAATAACTACAACATCCCCGATTCACTCTGCTTTAATCTTGTCGGCGTAAATTGCTCGGCAATGGTGCAAGTCGCACCGACCGGAAATGAACAGCAATACCTTGGCGACAATATAGCGAACGGGACGATCAACGCGGGCAGCAACGGCGCATACGGAACCACGGCATACTCGGCCACGGTCGGCGTGTGCGAAACACCCGCAAGCGCGTGGGTCACACCATGCGGCAAAACTATTCAACAGAATCCGTAAAGGAGGATCCATGCCATTCCTGCACGCAAAAAAAGGCGCAAGCAAACGCAAACGCCGTAGCGTTACGTCGGAAAACATTTCTGAATTTCTTGCCGCGAACCCGCACGGTAAGAGCAACAAGCGCATGAGCAAGAAAGCCGCGCAGAAGCAGGCCGTTGCCGCCGCGCTCTCCGCGGAACGCCGCGACGAAGAAGGTGGCGATCGGCGCGTTGCAAAACGCGGCCGACGCAAAACAACGCGCCGAAGCTCGCGGCGGTGAGGCGCAAGAGAGTCTACGGCGCCGCGGCCGGTGGCGCGGGTGGGCTACTCCAAGGAATTTTCGCAAAGGACAGCGTAAAGCCGCCAAGCGTGGAATGCTCCGGTTCGTGCGGAGGGTGATGCGGAAGGCGGCGAGGCGTGGACGGTAGCGATGTTGTGCGGACGGTCAATCTTTCAACCGCACTTATTATTCCGCTTATCGCGTTGGTATTCGCCGTTGCATTATTGGTAACGGCGTTCGCGTTGTATCACCTGATCCGCGGCATCGCCGCCCTCTCGCAGCTTAAAGAGCAGATACGCGAGCAGGAGCAAGAGCGATCCGCTCAAAACCCGAACCGCCCTCGGCCGCAAGCGCAGAGTACGGTTCCCGACTTCGGGGATGACGCCGAAATGCGCGCCGCCGTCGTCGCCGCCCGCAACGGCCAACCCGCCCCCGGAGGCGAGTCCGAAGCAACGACCTTCGCTGAGAACGCCGACGTAAACGACGAGCAAGCGCCAATTTCATCTTCGCCCTACTATAACTCGTAGTGGCGCATGGCCGGGCGGAAGATTATGGCGAAGAAAACTGAGCGGCTCGAAAAAGAAAATGCCGAACTGCGCGAAGAACTCCGGCGCCGCAATCAGCGCGACGAACTCGGCGACGCCTACGTTCCGCTCCACGAATCCGCGCAGGGCATCCCCGAACTTGAAAAGTTTTTAGACCTCTCCATCGTGGGCGCAATCATCGCGCACCACGGCAACGCCTACAGCATTTTACGGGCGCTGGATTTCCCGGTGTACGAAATGCGAAAAGCCGAGCAGCGAACGGCGCTCGAATCGCTCCTTGCGCGTCCTGGCGTTCGCGCGGCGCTCAACGATGAAGTCAAGGCGCTGGCCGATCTGAAGTCAATGATCATCGCCAAACACGCCGAGTTGGCAATCTACGGCGAGCCGACCGAATCGATCAACTCCTCGAACTTCCTTGCGCGCATCGCCGGCTGGAACGCGGCGACCAAGGTTGACGTATCGGGCAGGGTCGCAACGATGAACGTCTTTACGATGCTGCACAACCCGGAGATCCAAGCCGCGCTTCAACACCTCAACCACGAGCCGGGCGAAGCGAAAGCCATTAAGACCGAGGCGACCGAGGACCTCGTAGCGATACAGGCGGGTGAGGGGTGAGCATGGCGCTTGAGCACGAACGGCAGGGGAAATCGTGCGGCAATAAACACAACAAAACTTTCCCGAGTATGGCGCTGGCAATCAAAGCGGCCAAACAACGGAGCGCGCAAATCGACGCGCGCCTGGGCCCGAAGTTTTGTCATCAATGCGGCGTGTACTATGTCGCCGCGCTGCGCGTTCCAGGCGAGTTTGATACAACCGACATCGAAGTGCTGCGCTACCTTGCCACGGGGTTGCGGGACTTTGACATCGCGCGCCGTATGGGCGTGACCCTGTTTGTCGTGCGACGGCGCGTATCCTCAATGTTTGACCGAACCGAAACCAACTCGCGCGCACAACTGGTCGCGCTGGCAATCCACCGAAAACTCCTAAACTACGGCGAACTCATGGAGCCCGATTAAATGCACGATGCCTCTGAACCGCGAACCTATAACGACGACGAACTCAACGAGAAGGCGCACCGCGTTGCGTACATCGGCCTTGAGATTCTTGACGAACAACTCTCCAAGAAAAAGAACGGGCAGGCGTATGCGCCCGAACTTATTGAAGCAACCGCGCAGGCCGTTGTCGCGGCGTGCGGGTGCATGAAGGAAGAAGAAACCGCCTGACCGTCGCCAACACCGACATCGCGCGCGCCGCAGAAAAACTTGATCGGCTCAAGACCGATCCGCGCTTCGCGATTGAGAACCTGTATAAAGTTTGGGACCTCGAACTCTCCGAGATGGTCCCGTTCCGCTTTAACGAGGCGCAAGTCATGCTTGATGAGCGGGTGCGCTGGTTCCGTGACCGCCGCCTGCCCGTACGCCTATGGATTCTCAAAGGCCGCCGCGCGGGCATATCGACCGGGTGTGAGGGTTACATTTACCACGACACGACGTTCAACTCAAATCGCATTTCCATTATCCTTGCCAACCATACCAAGCCCGCGATGAACGTCTTTCAAATGTGCGTGAACTTTTGGCGATCGACGCCACCCGAGTGGCGCCCGAAATTGCCGAAGAAGTTTGGCGACAACCCGCCTGTGGATCGCTTCGAGTTTGACGAGATCAATTCTCGGCTCTACATCGCGACGGCACGTTCGCTCGAACAGTACCTTGGTTCGGGCTGCTCGAATCTGCACGCAACCGAAGTCGCGCGCTACCCCGAAGCGGAGGAAATCTTCGTTTCGTTGCGTCCCGCGCTACGCAAAGCGGAGGGCTCCATGTTCTTCGGCGAATCGACGCCGCGCGGCATGGGCAACTTCTTCCACGAGCAAGTCATGGAAACCATCGAAACGCAGGACAAGACCCGCGGCGAGTACGGCGCGTTCCAACTGCTGTTCATCGAATGGCACCGCCTGATAAAATCGCACAGCATTCCATTCGATTCGATGGAGCAGCGCATGAAGTTTGAACGCTCGCTAAACGCCGAGGAAAAAGACCTGCGCCGACGCTTCCCGCACATTACGCTGGAAATGCTCAAGTGGCGGCGCGGCATGATGGCAGGCCCGCCGTTTAACAAAGTTCCGGAGTTGTTCGATCAGGAATATCCCACGGACATCGAAACGGCGTTCCTCTCGACAGGCATCTCGGCATTCGCGCGCGATGACATTAAGCGGTTGCTCATGTTCAAACGTAAGCCGCTCTGGCAGGGCGACGTGTATTGGGGCACGAGCGACAGCGCAAATGAAATCGAGAACGATTACGATCTCGTTCGCCGCCCGCAGTTTCTCACGCGCGGCGGCGCGCGGGCATCTGGCTTCAAGCCGCATTCCAACGAAGGCATTTACGAAAACCTGCGCGTGTACCGCTGGCCCCGTCCGGGCGACCGCATCGCAATCGGCGGCGACGTTGGTGGCGGCGACCCGAACACGAAGGGCGGCGACGACAGCACGCTCTCGGTTGTGGTGCAGCACGACATCGGCCAACACGAGCTCATTATGGTCTGGCAAGGGAAGATCAACCCGGTGGACTTCGGTATTCTGACCGCCGCGCTCGCGTGGGCTATCCGTTATAAAACCGGCGACAACCCGCCGCCGCTCCCCGCAATCGAGTGGACGGGCCCCGGCGTATCGACCAACACCTACATCGACAACAAAAGTCTTTACACTCCCATGTTCCGGTACTTCAATCCCGGCGTTCACAAACAGCCGCGCTCGCAGCACATCGGCTGGGAGTCGAATTACCGGATGAAGAAGCTCATGGTCAACTTCTTGCAGCAGGTCGTCGATAAGGACGACCTCGACATTCCAGACCACGCGACGATTACGCAGATGAGCGCGTTCAAGCAATTCGGCCCGGCCGGCGAAGAAGAATGGGGCGGCGAGGGAATGCACGATGACCTCGTTTCCTCGCTCGGGATCGCGTGTGCCCTTATCCGCCTGGGCCGCGTTGGTTCCAACGCAAGCGACCCGATTGATATGCTGCGCACCGATAGCGAGCGCGACGGCGAGGCGTTCGACCAGGACGATTCGGGCGTGGTATCGGGAATGGACGGCTTCGGCGACATCGACATCCCCCCGGGCTTTGAGGGCGAGGACGATGCGCTGGAAATCGTGGATTGGTAGACGCACGAACGTGAAGCAGAAAGCCCCGCTTCGCCCTACGATAGCGCCGATGGCAATTCTCGCTTGCGATGGTCGCGGCGTTCACGACGGCAAGCCCTGGTACGCAACCGCCGAGTCCCCGGCAACGCCCGAGGGCCGCTGCCCGCATTGCGGGGGCAACGGACCCGAGTACCTGTTCGGGATTCGCATCGACGACGCCGAGAATATCGGGCGCGAGCGCACGGACCCCCGCACGGCCGGCGTGAACCTCGGGCTCCCCGGCCGCTCGGTCGTGGTCGGCCGCAAGGCGGACGGCTCCGCGAAGATGGGCTACGAACCCGCCCGGTCGGCTGAGTACAACAATAACCGCAAGATTCGCGACCATGCGCTCGCCAACGGCCTCACG
Source organism: Vulcanimicrobiota bacterium (assembly GCA_963702335.1). Classification (GTDB taxonomy): domain Bacteria; phylum Vulcanimicrobiota; class Vulcanimicrobiia; order Vulcanimicrobiales; family Vulcanimicrobiaceae; genus DASSRQ01. The sequence goes on from CAVPCC010000031.1 coordinate 38,940, forward strand.
CCCATAGATGGAGGCCGCTACCGTTCGCGGTAACGGTTGAACCGTGGCGCTACGGCTGGAAGAAGAACGCCCCAACCTCACCCGCGCCGAAACGTGGAACTCGCGTTTGCGCGAAGCGGCCAAGAACGATGCCGACCTCGAACCCTTAAGCGAGAAGGAAGAAGAAGAACTCGCCGTCGCGCGCTACTGCCGCAAATTGCTGGCAAGCGGCGTGAAGGCGCGTGAACCGTACGATACGTTCGATGAGTGCTGGAAGGCGTACATCGGCGATCTGTGGCCCTCGAATATGCCTGGCTGGAAAGCCAAGATCACCGTCAATAAAATCCGCGCGTTCATTCACTTCATGCAAGCGGTTATGACGGATAACAAGCCACGCACCTCCGTTGAGCCCGTGCTGCCGGGAACCGAAGATGCCGCCGACCTGCTCACCAAACTCGTAGACCGCCATTGGGACCGCAACGACGTTCAAAATATCAACGCGCTCGCGGTGCTGTACGGCCTGGTGTGGGGAACGGGTATCGTCAAAACGACGTACAACCCTAGCGCGAATGCCGGCCGCGGACAACATATCGACCAGGCCATTCCGCCGTATCGAATCTTCGTGAATGACGGCGCAACGGGCGTCGAAGATGCGCGCTTCATCATTCAGATCCAACCGATGCCGCTCGGGTGGATTTACGATAACTTCCCCGAGAAGGCGCGCGTCGTCAAGAAATTCCGCGGCGCGAAAATCGATCACGCCGGCAAGAGCGGCGAATCGCGCGACTTCATCAATGAGGGGCAAGGCAAAGCGGGCGGGGACCGCGTGCTTTCACCGCTGACGATGGACGGCGTGACCACGATGCAGATGCCGCGCGATACGGTGCGCGATCGGTTGTACGACGACGACCAGGATCGCATCGAGGTTGGCGAGTGGTGGTTCCGCGATGAAACCGAAGAAGTCTACGAGCGTCCGAAAGTGCGCGACGGCAATCCGGTTATGGAGGACGTGACCGACGACGACGGCCTTCCCGTCATGGTCGCCTCCGGTTCGATGACGACGCAAATCTCGCCGCTTGACGGGATGCCGTTTGCCATGCCCACCTACAAAGTCCAACAGCGCCCCGTCATGGAGAAAGCGTTACGGCGTAAATATCCCAATGGGCGACTTGTCATTATGGCGGGGCCTGTTGTGCTACGCGACATTCCCAACCCGTTCCAAATTGACGGCTTCCCGTTCGCGGAGTGGAAAGATCAGGATGTCGGCGTGTTTTGGGGCCAGGGCGAGCCCCCGCAGGTGAAAGCAGATGAACATCGGCATTCAACGCATCGCCGCGAAGATTTACGACAACCTCAACCTCACTGGCGATACGTCTTACCTCGTTCAAAAAGATTCGGGCCTCAATTACAAAACGTGGAAGAACAAGCCTGGCTCGTTGCTCCCTGCCGATGACGTAACCAAGGCGCTCTCGAAGGTCGAACAGGGCTCGATACCGCAGGGCTCGATGGAACTGCTGCAATTCCTTAAAGGCGGAATGTCCGAGATCGCGGGCATCAACGATGCGCTCATGGGCGGTTCCGCGCCCGCGAATACGGCGTTTGCAACGGTCGATCAACTCCAAGAAAGCAGCGCGGCCATTCTACGGCAAAAGGTTCGCAACTTCGAGAAAATGCTAGTGCGTCAAGGTAAACTGCGCATTCAACTGATTCAGCAATTCGACCAGGGCGAAACGCCGATTCGTTTAGAGTACGACAAGAGCGCAAACGAGCCGTGGCTTCCGATTTATGAGCACGACGAGAGCGGCGAGCAATCGCGCGTTATCGCGGTCGTTCCGCCTGCCGCCGATGTCGAAGTGCAATTCCGCCACTATAAGAACCCGGACTTGCAAGGGCAGATTGAGTTTGGCATTGTGCCGGATTCATCGCTCTCAACCTCGCCTGCCGGCGTGTGGAACCGCTATCTCCAAATGCTCGACAAGAAACTCATCGACCCGGTCTCCTGGCACGAGAAGATGCGTATCGAGAACTGGCGCACGATTGTGAAACGTCTTATGGCGATGCAAGCCGCGCAAGCGAATAAACCAGGACCCAAGGGCCGCCCGCAACGCGCGCAGCCGCGTCCGCCAACTCCGCAATCGCACGTACCTACGCGCGAAGCAAACGCCTTAGTACGATGAACACCGCAAACGTAAGGAGCCGCTCATGGCCGCACTAAACCCTATGGCATCCGCAATCGCGAGCACGATGGGCGGCGCTCCGCCTCCGGGCGGTCCAGCAGCCGCCCCGCCGATGCCTGCGCTTGGCGGTCCTCCGCGTCCGCCTATCGGAAGCGCGACGGGCGCCCCGCCGCCGACCGATACCGGGGCAATTAACACCGGCGATACGGATCCAAAGACGGCGGCCTCATCGGCGCTGCTCTGGCTTAATACGCTTAAGACGCATTTTCCCAGCATGGCGGATCGGCTCGATGGGATGATCGCGGAAATTCGCGCCGCGACGACGCCGAAACCAACGCCTTCGCTTACGCCCCCTTCGATTACGCCTGTTCCTCCGCCCGTTCCGCCGATGCCGCCTCCGATGGATGCGT
>CAVPCC010000032.1:0-85035 GCA_963702335.1 Vulcanimicrobiota bacterium
TACGAATACCGCAAACGTGTGGGTTGCCAACTTCACCGGCGTGCCGATTGCCGAAATAACTAAACGCACGCTGCCGTATCAGGTCGTGGTTGCCACCGTTGCGGCTCTGGTCATCGTGCTCGCCGGCGTGCAAAGCTTTCGGAGCGCATGCGTTTGCTTCGTTGCTGGAACCCGCGCAAGCCGCGGGATGACCCGCGCCCGGTCTGTTTGTGAGCGCCCCGGCGGCCTCGCGCATTGCGGTAGGGACCGATGGCAGCGCCGACGCACGCGCGGCGCAGGGGAAGTCGTCGCCCAACTCTCCGTGCTGCGGGCGCACGCGTTTGCGCTGCAAAGCGATCCGGACGAAAGCGACTGCGCGCAAAAAAGTTTACGCGGCCTACGTTACCGTAACCTCAACGAGATTTACGCTGATCGAAGGTACGGATTTGGACGTCGGCGTGCCATGGCTAGATTGCGGCGGATGGAGCGTGGGCGAATGGCACGACCACGCCGTATTCGCATCGCCGGCCGGCGCAGACGCGCGCGCGCGCTAGGTGCACAGGGCGCCGCGCGTTTGCTCGACTGGTCCCGGACGCATCCCGAGCGTTGGACGCACCTGCTCACCCAAGGACTCGCATATGCAAGCGGCGACCGTCCCGCATACTTCTATTCGATGTTCAAGACGGTTGACGGGCACATGCGCACGTACGTGCGCGCCTGGCGGACCCGCCTAGCGGCTTCGGAATGCGCACCGGCGACGTCGTGACGGGGCTCGACGGGCACTATTGGTGGGAATTCGGGACGTATCCCACGCAGGCGCGAGCCTACGATGGCAAGCCGCACACTTTCGATCTCGATCGGAACGGCACGGCGCTGACCGTGCAACTGGGAGAACCATTCACGTCATGAGCGCCATCGATCCTAAGTTGGCCCGCGTATTGCGATGCTCACCAAGAGCACTATTTGGAAGAACTCAAGTCCTGGATTGCAGTCCCTTCGATTTCGGCCGATCCGGCGCATGTAGCCGACGTGCGGCGATGCTGCGAGCGGCTCGTCGTGCGCATGAACGCGATCGGCATGCAGGCCGAGGTGTTGGAAACGGATGGAAACCCGCTCGCATTCGGACAGTGGCTGGGCGCGCCGGGCAAAACAACGGCGCTGATCTACGGTCATTACGACGTGCAGCCGGCCGACCCGCTGGAGTTGTGGGAGAGCCCGCCATTTGAAGGCACGGTGCGCGACGGCAAGATCTTCGGCCGCGGCAGCGTTGACGCAAAGGCCAAGTGCTCATGCATCTGGCAGCCATCGAAGCGCATCTGCAGACGCGCGGATCGCTGCCGGTCAATGTGAAAGTCGTCATCGAAGGCGAAGAGGAGATTGGATCGCCGAACTTTGAAGCAGCGCTCGCAACGTATGAAAGCCGGCTTGCCGCCGACCTCGCGCTGATCTCGGACACCGCCGTCTATTCCGAGGACGTGCCCTCGCTAACGACCTCGATATGCGGTTCGGTGAATTGGGAGATTACCGTCACCGGCCCCGCCGAATATTCTGCATTCGGGCTACTTCGGGGGCTTAGTCGACAATCCGATCGAAGTGCTTTCGCGGCCGATCGCGCAGCTAAAGACGGCAGCGGCCGCGTTGCCGTTCCCGGTTTCTACGAAGGCGTGCGCGAGCCCGATGCAACCATGCGCGCCCAGCTCGCAGTCGCTCTGGATTCGGATGAAGCATCCGAGGCGCGGGCCATGCAAGTCCCGGCTATCGGCGGCGAACGCGGCCCCGCGCCGCTGGAGCGCCAATGGCTGCGCCCGACGCTCGAATGCAACGGCATCTGGGGGGGCTATCAAGGCCCGGGCAGCAAGACGATCATCCCAGTGATGCAAAGGCAAAGATCTCCGCGCGTTTAGTCGGCGATCAGGATCCTGCGCGCATCAAGCAGCTCGTCAGCGAATTTTTGCGCGAGAACGCGCCGCCGACGGTGCGCATTGAAATCGAAGCGCACGGCGATATTCGCGCGGTTTCAACCTCGCGCGATCATCCCGCGGTTGCTGCGGCCGCTCGCGCCATGGAAGCGGGATTCGGAAAGAAGCCGGTCTTTATCGGCACGGGCGGGACAATCGGACCCGTTGCAAGTTTCGATCGCATCTTGGGGATGCCGCAGGTCCTTATCGGCGTCGGCTTACCCGACGACCGGATCCACGCGCCGAACGAGAAGTTCACCCTCTCGCAGTTTTTCGGCGGCATCCGGACGATCTGCGGTCTATACGACGAGCTCGCCTTGTTGTGAACCCAACCTCGCGCTTCACCGGCCGCGCGCAAGCGTACGCCGCGAACCGGCCCGGCTATCCGGATGCTGTGTTCGCTGCGTTGTTCGAAGGTCTGGATGCAGCGGCGCTTTGCGTTGCCGACATTGGAGCGGGAACCGGCATCTCTACCGCGCTGTTAGCGCAACGGTGTGCCGCCGCGATCGCGGTTGAACCGAACGCGACAATGCGTGCCGCCGCCGAGCCGAATGCAAACGTTACGTGGGTAACGGGCACCGCGGAGCAGACGGGACTCTGCGCTGCAAGCGTGGACGTTGCAGCAGCGTTCCAAGCGTTTCATTGGTTCGATGCCCAGGCGGCATTTGCCGAGTTCCGGCGCGTAGCGAGGCGCCGCATTGCGATGGTGCAATACGAACGGGACGAGCGTCAAGCGTTCGGAGCCGCCTACGGTTCGCTGATACGCCTTTATATGTTGGACGATACCGAAGAACGGCGCATGGCCGCGCTAAGACGCTTCGCCGGCCTCGCCGGACCGCACGTGCGCAGCGCCCAAATCCCGGGCTCACAACGCCTGGACCGGCAGGGCCTCATCGGTCACATCGATTCGTCCTCGTACCTGCCCAAGTGGGGGGAGGCGGCAACGCAACTGCGTGCAGACGCGCAACGCTTGTTCGAATCTGCCGCCGTTGGCGGATACGTCGACCTGCCGCGAATCTACTACGTCCAGTACGTGGATAGGTAGGCGCCGGTGTCTCGCACGCTTCGCCTTGGCATCGACGTCGGCGGCACGTTTACGGACGTCGTCGCCGTCGACGCGCAACGCCGGACCGTTGAAGCGCGCGTAAAAATTCCGACCACGCACACGGCACCCGAAGGCGTCGCCGCGGGAATCGTCGCCGGAATCCGCGCACTTTTCGAGGAGCATAATGTGCGGCCGGAAGAGGTAGCGTTCATCGCTCATTCCACAACGCAAGCGACGAACGCACTGCTCGAAGGTGACGTGGCGCGCGTCGGCGTGTTGGGGCTCACGGATGCGGCGCCGTTTTTTGCGCGCATGCAGATGCGTTTTCCGCTTTTCGACCTCGCGCCGGGCGTACCGTTCGACGTCCCGTTTGCATTTGCGAACACGCGCGATCCCGAGGACCTCGGGCGGGCGCTCGGCCTGCTGCAAACCGCAAACGTGCAGGCCGTTGCGGTCTCGCAGGCATTTTCCGTCGACCGGCCGGACGGCGAAGAGCAAGCCCTGTCGGCCGCGCGCGAACACGGTTTTGTCGCGACCAGCGGCCACGAAGTCAGTTCGATGTACGGCTTGCGCGCGCGCACGCGCACGGCTGCGTTAAATGCGGCTATCCTGCCAAAGATGACGAGTACCGCACAGATGACGCAGCAGGCCGTAAACGGTGCGGCAATCAGCGTGCCGCTGATGATCATGCGCAGCGACGGCGGCGTCATGGATGTGCGCGAAATGCAGCGCCGTCCGATTCTTACGCTCCTTTCGGGTCCCGCCGCCGGCGTTGCGGGTGCATTGCTGCACGAAAACGTTACGGACGGCATCTTCATCGAAGTGGGGGGCACCAGCTCCGACTGCAGCGCAATTCGCGCCGGAATGCCGCAGATGCGTCCGGCGCGTGTCGGCGGGCACCGCACGATGCTGCGCACGCTCGACGTGCGCACACTTGCCATTGCAGGCGGCAGCATGCCACGCATTGCGGGCGCGAGGATCGTCGACGTGGGCCCGCGCTCGGCTCACATCGCCGGCTGTGCGTACGCATGCTTTTCGCCACCGGCGGTATTTGAAGGCGCGCGCACCGAGCTGGTGCGGCCCACGGCGCACGATCCGCCGGATTATCCGGTCATTATCGCGGTTGATGGAGCGCGCGTAGCCCTGACGCCGACCTGCGCGGCAAACATGCTCGGGTTTGTTCCGGAAGACGCCTTTGCACGCGGTGATGCGCGCAGCGCGCGGCGCGGTTTCGAGGTTCTGGCCGCGCATATGGGAAGCACGCCCGATGCGCTCGCGACCGCGATGCTGGAGATTGCCTCGGCGAAATTGCTTGCGGCCATTGAAGATCTGATCGCCGATTACGCGCTGGACCGGCAGACGCTTGTCGTTGTCGGAGGCGGCGGGGGAGCTGCGGCACTGGTTCCTTTTGCTTCGCGCAAAGCGGAGTCGATTTCCGGTTGGCGCGCGATGCAGAGGTGATATCGCCGGTCGGCGTTGCGCTTGCACTTGTGCGCGAGGTCGTGGAACGCACGATCGTCGATCCCTCGCCCGGCGACATCGTGCGCATCCGCCGGCAAGCCAAGGATGCGGTCGTTGCCGCCGGGGCGGCCGCGGATGGCGTGCAGGTAAGCGTTGAGATCGATCCGCAACGGAATTTGGTCCGCGCGACCGCCGCGGGCGCGGCCGAAATCGCGCAGAGTTCGGCACGCGCGGATCTCGACGAGCAGCAGATTGCCGCCGCTGCAGCGCGGCTGTTGCGCGCGCAGCCCGATCAAGTTCGGCTGCTCGCGCGCACGTCATCGCTGAGCGTCTTTGAGTCCCGCAGGCAGCACCGCCGCGACCTTCGCGTGCTGGACCGCTCCGGCGTGGGACGGCTTTCGCTCGGCAATGCGGACGTTCGTTTGACGACAGCGGCACGTGCATCGGCCGTCTTGGACCAAGCCGTGGAAGCGGCAACGTCTTTCGGTGATGTGGGACGATCGCTGCCGGACCTCTTCCTCTTGTACGGCCCCCGCATTGCGGACTTCAGCGGACTGGCCTCGGCGCAGCAAGTTCTTGCGCTGGCGCAGGAAGAGTTGTCCGGTGCCGAACCTCAAGAGCCGGTCGTCATTCTCACCGCGCCGCGTCCGGCGTAACTAGTTACGGTTGATGGAGTAAGAGCCGGTATGGCACACGTAACGGTCGACGACAAACAGGTCGCTATTCACATCTCGGGGCTGGACGCCGTATGGGCGCTTCACGGCTCCATGAACATTCCGCTCGAGCATATCACCGGTGCGCGAGCCGAGGATGAAAACGCCTGGGCGCACATGTGGGGCAAGCTCGCCGGAACCAACGCCCCGGGTTTGAAAATGGCCGGCACGTTTTGGTTCCCCGAGGGTCTGGCGTTCCTGGATTACGGAAACGGCAAAGGGTGTTTGGTCCTGGAGACCACGCATGAATCCTACAAGACGATCATCGTGCAGCCGGACGCGGACACGAGCGCTGCCGATCTCGCAGCGAAAATCAACGCCAGGGCGGCCTCAAAAGCATAAAAAAAAGGCCGCGACGCTCGCGGCCTTTTTTGGCTATTCGACTATTAATTGACGGGCGGCATTTTCGTAAGCAACCTCGACTCCTCAATCGCTACGTTGCTCTTGTTGCGACCGTAGCTGTAGTAAAAGATTAGGCCGATGATCATCCAGACGATAAATGCGAACCATACCAGCGGGAAAAAGTTCCACAGCAGCGGATTGCCGTTACGCAGATAATAGATCAGCCCCAACGCCGTAACCGCTGAGAGAATGGGAATGATGTACGGTCCGAACGGTACGGTAAACTGCCCCTTAAGATCTGCATGACGCGCCCGCAGAACGGGCACGGCAATTGAGACCAGGATGAACGCGAAGAGCGTTCCCATGTTCACCAGGGAGCCCACGATGTTAATCGGGGTGAGCGCTGCGACGATGGCGATGCAGATTCCGAAAAAGACCGTCGAGTAAATCGGCGTCCGCCATACCGGGTGCACTTTGTTGAACGAAGGTGGAATCAGGCCGTCCCGCGACATGGCGTACCAAACGCGGCTTTGTCCGAACATCATGACAAGCAAGACCGTTGTCAATCCGGCAATTGCGCCGATCGAGATGACGACGCCGGCCCAGGTGAGTCCCACATAGTTCATCGCAAAGGCCACCGGGAAGGCGACGTTCAGCTTATAGAACGGAACCATACCGTTGAGAATCGCGACGACGATAATGTAGAGAATCGTGCAGACCAGCAAGCTGGCGATGATGCCGAACGGGAGATCCTTGCCGGGGTTCTTCGCCTCTTCGGCCGTTGTCGAAACTGCATCGAAGCCGATGTACGCGAAGAAGATGAAGGCCGCACCGCCGAGCATGCCGCCGACGCCGAACGGAAAATATCCGCCCAAGCCCGCGGGGCCGCCGGGGGGAAGGTGATAATTTGCGCCGTTGATATGGCCCAAACCGATCACGATGAAGAACGCGACGATTAACAAGTCTGATCGCGACTATCGCTGCGTTCACGGCCCCCGATTCCCGCGTACCGCGCGCGAGGAGCGCCGTGATGATCAGAATGATGCCCGCTGCCGGAAGGTTTGCATAACCGGACACGCCGGCTTGACCCGCCAGGCCCCAATGCGGTCCGTTTGACCACATCGGCGAAATGTTCAGCCATGAAAGCCCGGTCTGGTGCAGGATGTTGACGAAATATCCGGACCAGCCGATGCTCACGGTCGCGGCGCCCAGCGCATACTCCAAAACGAGATCCCAGCCGATGACCCATGCCAGAAATTCGCCAAGGGTCGCGTACGTATACGTATACGCGCTGCCTGAGATCGGGATTTTACTCGAAACTTCCGCGTAACAGAGCGCCGCGAGCGCGCTGACGATACCCGCAACGACGAACGAGATGGTTATGGACGGGCCGGCCCGCGTGGCCGATGCAACACCCGTAAGGACAAAGATGCCGGTGCCGATGATCGCGCCGATGCCCATTGCCGTAAGCGCCCAGGGCCCGAGGGATCGTTTCAGCCCGTGTTGTTCGTCACTGCCCTCGGCGAGAATACGCGCGAGCGGCTTAACTCGTTGTAACAGCATGTGGGCCAATTAACCCTTATCCTGCTTGTCCCTGCGCCCCCACATACAGGCCGCGGCCCGGCTTCATTGCGGGTTCGTCCACATACTCGCACGCGAGTCCCGCACGGCGGAATGCCTCGCGGTAGTGCTCGTCGGTGAAGAGCGTGAGCCGGTGCGCTTCGGTGAACGTCCGCACGCCGTCGTCCGAGGCCACCATATAATGAAAGTTCAAAATCGAGACGCTGCCGTCGCGCCGCGAAACGTTCATCCGCGCGACTTTGAGTCCGCGGCTCATCCACGTAGAGGGCGCTGACCGTACCGTCGCGCCACTGCTCGGGCCGGATCCACGGCTCGACGATAACAACGCCGCCCGGCTTGAGATGGCGCACGAAGGTTTGCAGTGCCTGTTCTAAGCGTTGGACGTTCGGCAGATAGCCGATCAGCTGAACAGGCACGTGATGGCGTCGAACCGCTTGCCCAAGTTGAATCCGATCATGTCGGCCGAATGAAATACCGTCTCGGGGTTGCGTGCGCGGGCAATGTCCAGCATGGAACGGTTTACGTCCAAACCCTCGCAAGTGAAATGATCGCGCAGGGCCTCGATATGTTTTCCGGTTCCGCAGCCGACATCGAGCAGCGCGCTGCCGCCCGAGGTGCTCCGGCCGCTCACGATGCGTTCGAGCGCGCGCGCCTCTTGAACGTAGTCTTTGCCGAGCGCGCGGTAAAGCGCGTCGTAGTATTTTGCGGACTGGGAGTACATTGCGTGTCTTTGTTTATGTCGAAGGAGGCAATGCCTTCATCTGTAAACGGACAAGCGCATGACGCGTTCCCAATATGACGTTTTGGTGGTCGGCGGCGGCAACGCCGGATGCGCTGCCGCAGTCGCCGCGGCAAGGCATGGCGCGCGCACGCTGCTGGTGGAGCGTTACGGGTTTTTGGGCGGCACCGCTACGGCAGCCATGGTGGGTCCGTGGATGACCTTCCACTCGGGCAGCAAGCGAATCGTCGGCGGCATCGCGCAGGAGATCGTGGAGCGCCTGCAGCGCATGGGCGGCTCGCCCGGCCATCTGTACGACTCGTCGGACTACGTGGCAACCATCACGCCGTTCGATCCCGAGATCCACAAAGCACTGCTTTTTGAGATGACGCGGGAAGCCGGCGTGGATCTTTTGCTTCACGCTTACTTTTTGCGATCGGTCATGCGCCCTTCGATGCCTGAGGGTTCTCCGGTTCCTCAGAATGACATAGTGCAAGGCGCCGTGTTTGCAACGGTCGGTGGGGAGCGCGAGTACCGGGCGCGGTGCTGCATCGACGCGACGGCGGATGCGTATGTTGCGGCTTCAGCCGGTGTGGAAACGCAGCAGGGCGACGAGCGCGGGCGCGTGCAGCCGGCGAGCTTGATGTTTCGTCTCAGTCACGTCGATCTCTCGAAGACCGCGACGTACGTGCGCATGCATCCGGATCAGATGCGCACTTCGCTCAAAGCACACGAACGCACCGCGCCCGCATTAACCGCGGTCGCCGGGCTCTACGATCTCTGGCATGCGGCGCTTGAAGACGGCAGCATCGACATTCCGCGCGAGGTCGTTTCGTTCTTCATCACGCCGTATCCCGACGAGGTGAGCGTGAATATGACGCGCGTGACCGACATCGATCCGCTCGATCCGGACGACCTCACGCGCGCCGAGGTGGAAGCACGCGGACAAGTCATGCAACTGCTTGCGTTTTTCCGCTCGCGCGTGCCGGGCTTTGAAGACGCGCGAATCGCCGCGACGGCCACCCAGATCGGCATTCGCGAGTCGCGCCGGATTGTCGGCGAGTACACGCTTACCGCGCAGGACGTGCTCGGCGCGCGCCGTTTTCCCGACGGTATCGCGCGCAGCGCCTATCCGATCGACATTCACAATCCCTCCGGCACCGGAACGCAGACCAAGCGCCTACCCGAAGGGCAGAGTTACGAAGTTCCGTACCGTTGTTTGGTGCCTGCACGGGTTGACGGCTTGCTTGTCGCCGGGCGCTGCATCTCTACAACGCACGAAGCGCTGGCTTCGACGCGCCTCACGCCCACCGTGATGACGCTCGGCCAAGCCGCCGGAACGGCCGCAGTCATCGCGGTTCGAAGCGGCGTGCGGTTACGTGAGGTTCCGGCGCAACAGTTACGCGAAGAACTCATCGCCGATGGTGTCGTGCTGTGAACCGGTCGGCCTTCGATCTTGCGCGGCAGTACGGCGTGCGGATCGAATACGCGGATCTTGGCGACTGGGGCATGGACGAACTGCGCTCCGAATACGATCCGTCGGGCCCGGTGATCCGTGTCAACCAACGCGTGATCGATCAGCTGCCGCCGGTCGAGGCCCAGGACTTCATCGCGTTTGCGGTCGGTCACGAGATGTACCATCATCGCGAGCACTGCGGTGAGATTCCGCGTCTGGCCGATCGTGCTGCGCGCGAGACGGCTGCCAACGACTTCGCGCGCAAGCCTGCTCGAATCCGCATGAGGTACTTCGCCGGCATCGATGGCGGTCAAAGCCAAACGGCCGCGGTAATCGGGGATGAATACGGAACGATCGCCGGCCGCGGCATTGGCGGCGCCGCCGATGAAGTGAACGTCACCCCGCAGTCGACCCGTCTTCGCGATGCGATTGCGAGCGCAATCGCGAGCGCGCTTGCGCAAGCAAATCTGCCGCCGGACACCCCGTTCGTTCGCGCGGTCGCCGGCATTAGCGGTTATGAGGGTAAAGTGTACGGCGCGGCGCCCCAGATAACCGGCGGTGCCCTCACGCTCATGCACGACGCGCCCATCGCGCATGCCGGTGCATTCGCCGGAGGTCCGGGTGTGGTCGTGATTGCGGGAACGGGTTCGGTGGCCTATGCCGTCAACGAACGCGGCGAGGATGCGCTCACCGGCGGCTGGGGATACGTCTTCGGCGATGCGGGCGGCGGCTTTTGGATCGCGCGCACGGCCCTTTCTTCTGCGATGGATGATAACGACGCGGGCGAACCCGGCGACCTTGCGCAGCTCGCGCTGCAGAACTTCAACGCTCCCACCCTGCGCGCGCTGGCGCGCGCATTCTACACGGGCGGGATCGATCGTACGCGGCTCGCCTGGTTTGCAAGCGCCGTCATCGGTGCAGCCGAGGGCGGCAACGAGCAGGCGGCGGGCATCATCAAAAGCGCCGCCGCGGCCCTGGTGATGCTGGTCATGCGCGCGGCGGAGCGGGTGGCGCTGCAGGCGCCCCGCGTCGCGTTCACCGGCGGTCTCACGCACAGCGGCACGTTCAGCGACGCGCTCGCTCGGCAACTCCGCCGGAAGCTTCCGCAAGCGTCGCCGGTGCGGCCGCGCTACGATCCGGCGGCGGGCGCGTTGCTGCTCGCATACAAGCAGGCCGGAATCGCGGTCGATGGGCTGCGCGGATGAGCACGCTGGAGCGCCTGCGCGGTGGACTGATTGTTTCCGTTCAAGCGGCCGCCGGCAGCGCGTTGGACGACCCCTACGTCATTGCGGCCATGGCCGCGGCCGCGGTGGAAGGCGGCGCGGCCGGCGTGCGCATCCAAGGCGTTGCCAACCTGCAGGCCGTCCGCGAGCGGGTCGGTGTGCCCATCGTGGGCCTCGTCAAGCGCGAGTACCCGGGTTTCGAACCGTACATTACCCCGACGCTGCGCGAGGTCGGTGAGATTTCGGCGGCGGGGGCCGACGTTGTAGCGTTCGATGCCACTGCACGGCCGCACCCGGACAGCGTTCGGGTTGTCGAACTCGTAGCAGCGGTCCACGCCGAAGGCCGGTTGGCGATGGCCGATTGCGCGCTGGGCGAGGACGGGGCGCAGGCGCTGGCAGCGGGAGCCGACATACTCGCCACGACCTTATGCGGTTACACGGTCCAGACCAAAGGGCATCCGCTTCCGGCATTGGATATCGTGGCCGAACTGCGCGCGCTCGGATCGTTCGTGGTTTGTGAGGGCGGCGTGCATTCGCCGGAGTCGGCAGGCGCAGCGCTCGAGGCCGGCGCCGATGCCGTCGTCGTGGGAACCGCCATCACGGGAACACCCTGGCTGGTCGCCCGCTTCGTAGCGCAAATGTCGTTTCGTGCGTAGGACGGTTTTCTCTATCATCTAATAGAGCCACGGTTCCGGCCGCTTGTTCAGTATTGGGAGCAGAATTGCAAGAACATAGAGACCCCGCAGTGCACCTGGATCGCGGATTCTGGATGGTCACGGGCGTCATCGTGATCCTGGCGATCTTGAGCGTTTTGTATTGGGCATACGCGCCGATAACCAGCGTCATGCCCGAAGCCGTGGATCGCGCCCAGCAGATCGACCTGCTCTTCCGCTTCTTGGCGGGCACCGGGTTCGCGCTGGCTTTTGCCGTCATCGGGTATCTGCTGTACTTCTCCATCCGCTACCGCCGCCGCGCGGACCAGGCGGATGATGCGATCGGCCTGCAGATTCACGACAATCACGCGCTGGAACTCTGGTGGACGATCATCCCATCGATCTTCATCGTGATCTTGGGGTTCGTGAGCGTCAAACTCTTCTTAGAGATCGAGCCCGTGAACGCGCAGGGCAACACGCTGGTCGTGGAAGGCCTGGGCCACCAGTGGTACTATACGTTCCGCTATCCGGGCATCCACGGCGAAGTCAAAGAGATGCACTTGCCGCTCGGCCAGCCGGTCACGCTGCACGTCTCGGCGTACGACGTCATTCATTCGTTTTGGATTCCCGACATGCGCCTGAAGGCCGACATGGTCCCGGGCCTAGTGAATACGCTCGTGTTCACGCCCACGCGCGTGGGCCGCTACAATTTGGTCTGCACCGAGTTCTGCGGAACGTTCCACGGCGAGATGCGCAGCGGCACGAAAACCGATCCCGCCTTCGTTTATATCGACCCGCCCGGCAAATACAAGGCCTGGTACGATGCCACGCAGCGCGCGCAGGCGCATGAGAGCGATGCGGTTGCGGTGCAGTCGGCGGGCGCCGTCAGTCTAACCGGCGGCGATGCGGCCGCGGGCAAAGCGCTGTTCTCGCAGCGGTGCTCGGCATGCCATGCGCTCGGCCCGTTCGATCAGAAAATCGTCGGCCCGGGGCTCAAAGGCGTGCTGCACGATCCGGCGCATCCCAATTTGGTCAACGGCGAAAAAGCGACGCCCGAAGATGTAGCTAAGATTCTTCAAAACGGCTACAGCGGCCCGATGGGCGTGATGCCGAACCAAACCGGTAATCAGCTCAGCGACAAAGACATCGCAAATCTCGTCGCCTTCCTCAACTCGTTGAAATAAGGGCACACGCACACCATGGTTGAAGCAGCGCAGCACGCCGGCGGCATCGCCGATCACATTCACCCGGAACCGCAAGGGTTCATCCGGAAGTACGTCTTCTCGATCGATCACAAGATCATCGGCATTCAGTACATGATCACGGCCGGCATCTTTATGATCCTGGGCGGCATGCTTGCCGAACTCATCCGCGTTCAGCTCATGCACGCAAACGGCGGCTTCATGACGCCGGACACGTACAACGAGGTCTACTGATCCACGGCTCGACCATGGTCTGGCTGGTGATCATTCCGATGCTCACCGGCGGCTTTGGCAACTTCGTCTTTCCGCTCCAAATCGGTGCGCGAGACGTTGCCTTTCCATGGCTGAATATGGTCAGTCTTCTCGATCTTCCCCGTAGCCGGACTCATGTTGTACGGCTCGTTCCTAATGGGTGCGCCGACGGCAGGGTGGACCGAATATCCGCCGATGTCGCTGCAAGGGCAGGCCGGCACGTCCATGTGGTGCGCCGCGATCTTTTTGGTCGGTGTCAGTTCAACGCTCACAGGAATCAACTTCCTCGTTACGATTCTGAAGATGCGCGCGCCGGGTATGACGTTCACCCGCATGCCGCTCTTCGTGTGGGGCCAGTTCGCCACCGCGCCCCTGCTAATGATTGCCACCACGGCGCTGGGCGCCGCGCTGGCGGCGCTGTTCATGCAGCGCGAATTCGGCGTGGCGTTTTTCGACCCGACCAGGGGCGGCAGCGCCGTGCTTTGGCAGCACACGTTCTGGTTCTATTCGCATCCGGCCGTCTACATCATGATCTTGCCCGCGTTCGGCATTCTCTCCGAAGTCTTCCCGACGTTCGCGCGCAAGCCGATCTTCGGTTACAAGATGATCGCGTTCTCGTCGTGCGCGATTGCGATTCTGGGCTTCATGGTCTGGGCGCACCACATGTTCACCTCGGGCATGGCGCCCGCGCTGCAGCTGCCGTTCATGGTGCTTACCATGACGATTGCCGTTCCGACCGGCATCAAGATCTTCTCCTGGACTACAACGCTCTTCGGCGGCGTGCTGCGGTTTACGACCGCCATGCTCTTTGCCATCGGTTTTGTTGCACTGTTCACTCTGGGCGGCATCACCGGCGTGTGGCTTGCGGCCGTACCGTTTGATTTGCACGCGCACGGCACGTACTTCATCGTTGCGCACTTCCACTACGTGCTCGTGGGCGGCTCGCTGATGGGCATCTTCGCCGGCATCTTTTACTGGTTCCCCAAGATGACCGGACGCTTCATGAACGAGACGCTGGGCAAGTGGGCGTTTTGGCTGTTCTTCATCGGCATGAACGGCACGTTCTTGCCGATGCATTGGAACGGGCTGTGGGGCCAGCCGCGCCGCACCGCGACGTACGACCCGCAGTTCCAGACGCTCAATCAAATTGAAACGTACGCCTCGTTCTTCATGACGGCCGCGATTCTGCTGATTATCGTGAATCTGCTCTGGAGCATCAAGAAAGGCAAACGCTCGGGTCACAATCCCTGGAATGCGCGCACGCTGGAATGGCAGATTTCTTCGCCGCCGCCGTACTATAACTTCAAGCACATTCCGGCCGTGCTCGGCACGCCCTACGACTTTGCCGAACCGCTGCCGTACCGCGGATTGGAAGAAGAACTGATTGGCACGCCGGACGAAGGCGATTCAACCGTGCCCGCGGGGGGTGCGCTGATGGCGGTTGCTGCAATTCCGCACGGTTCGCTCTCGCACCGCAGCGACGAGCCGGATCAGCTGTACGTTGAGACGCGCGAACTGCGCGTACAGGGCTTCCTGCTCTTCATGGTCAGCGACCTCGTGCTATTCTCGTCGTTTATCTTCGCGTATCTGTATCTGCGCAGCAGCGGTCAGGGCTGGCCGCCGCCGGGCGGACCCAAACTCGATCTTGCACTGGCGTCGATCAACTCGGTCATCCTCTTCGGATCGGTGCAACGATGCACTTTGCGCTCGAGAATTGGAAGCACGAGAAGTTCATGAAGTTTGCGGGCTGGATGGTGGGGACGATCATCCTTGGCTCCCTCTTCCTGTCGGGTCAGATTGTCGAGTACGGAAAACTCGCCGTCGGCTGGGGCGACTCGGGCATCTTCGGCGCGGGCTTCTACACGCTCACCGGCATGCACGGCTTCCACGTCTTCTGCGGCGTCATTTACTTGACGGTGCTGCTGTTGCAGGCCGCGCAAGGCAAATACACGTTCAAGAAATACACCGGCCTGACGCTCGGAACGTTGTACTGGCATTTCGTCGACGTCATCTGGGTCGTGCTGTTCTCCATATTCTACCTGCTGTAGGAGCCTGGCGCTATGAACGAAGCGACACAACATCTGCTGGCTCATACCGAACGCATCCTCGCCGTCGTTTTCGGCTTGGTCGTCTTCGGCGTTGCAGCCGTTGCCCTCAAGAACGACTGGGAGAGCAAGGGCATTGAGAATCAGGTTTTCAAAGTGATGCTGGGGCTGCTCGCGCTGGGCGCGGTGCTGGCCATACTCGCCGCCTTTAACGTGCTTGCCGGCCGCGGCGTGGAGGTCTGAACGTGTACGATCCGCTCGACGAACGCGGCGTCCCGGCCAGCCGCGGAATTCCGATGGCCGTGCGCATTGCAACGCTCATCGGCGTTCTAGCCATCTTCGCTATCGGTGCCGACACGCTGATATACGCGGGCTACGGTCACGCCTGGCCGACGACAAAGACGCTGCGCATTCCGCTCAACGGCAGCTATAATCCTTAACAGCCGGGAGGCGATCGCGGCGGTCCGGTGCGCGCGTCGGCGTGTGCGCTTCGACCTTGCAGCGGGACGCTCAGTAGCGTATCGTGCCGACGACCTGTTCCCGGCGGCGAGCACCATGAAGGTTCCGGTCGTCATGGCCCTGCTCGATAGCGCCGACCGCGTGCCGCCGTACGCGGGATCGCCCGTTTGCGTCCCGGCTGTTTCTGATGGCCGCCTTATCGTCGCATCGCCGCGGGCACCGATGCAGATGCCGGCTCACCGCAGGCAACGGCGCAGGTCATTCGCGAGCTGCGCGGCTAACGCGGCGGGAAATTCTGCGCAATACCGATAGCGAGCAGCGGCAAATCTTCGTCGGGAAGCACGCCCGTGGATTTCCCATCGATCTTATGAATGCCGCCGTATTCGGAGAACTCCACGTGGGCGGGCAGCGTTCGAACCGGTAAACGCTTGGTCCCGTAACATTCCCATTCGCCGCAAAGCTCGCGGTCTTCGAAAAGCACGGCGACGTAACCGGTGCTGCCGGCATCCGAGAAATCATCCGGCCCCCGGTACCGCACGTAGCCGTCGAGTTGGTAAATGGGCTTGTAGGTCTGCGCATAAGCGGTAAGCGGTGCAACGAGCACGGCTACAAAGTAACCGAAGAAAGCCAAGGCAACCACCCCGAACACCGGCCAGAGAATCCAAAGGTCATGCGGTGCGGCAACGCGCGCGCGCCACACGATGCCGTAACTGAGTGCGGCAAAGAAGAGTGCGCCCAGAAGCGGCTCGATAGCAATCGACGCGCGGCCGGTCACGCCACGCCAAACGATGAAGCGCTCGCGTTCGGTCCAGCGGCGGCTGGCGAGATCGGGCCGCAACGTAATCTTGCGCAGCGTCATGAAGCAGTATATTCCACGTTTTGGGCCGGCTGAGCCCGCCGAACGATGGCGGCGTGCTCCTCGCCGGCCGCAAGCGTTCCCAGCGTGCGGCCCCAGCGCCCGGCGATCCGCGATTCGATGAAGAGATCGGCGCACGGATTGTGCGGATCGCGCATCAGCAGTGCGGCTTGCCAAAGCAGCGCCATCCGTTCCACCAGCAGCCGGGCGTGCGCGGGTTCGATGTCCCCACGCATTGTGCTCTGCAACGTTTTGAGCGCCGCGGCGATCCGCGGGTCGGCGCACGCGGGTTCGATCTCGGCGGAAAAGGCCTCCAACGATTCGGGGGATTTTTTCGCGATGCGCAGCACGTCGAGCGCGTTGATGTTGCCCGATCCCTCCCAGATGGAGTTCAGCGGCGCTTCGCGGTACAAGCGCGGCATCTGCGATTCTTCCACATAGCCATTGCCGCCCAGGCACTCCAGCGCTTCGGCAACGACGGCCGGCGCGCGCTTGCAGACGAAATATTTGCCGATAGCGGTTCCGATGCGTTTGATGAGCGCTTCGCGCGGATTGCCGGGGGCTGCATCTACCGACTGTGCAAGGCGCACGAGCAGCAGCATCGCCGCTTCGGATTCGAGTGCCAGATCGGCCAGCACATTTTGCATGAGCGGCTGGTCGACCAGCGGTGCACCGAAGGCCGAGCGGTGAGCGGAGTGATGAACGGCCTGCGCCGCCGCCTCTCGCATGAGGGAGGCCGATCCGTTGATGCAGTCCAGCCGCGTGAAGTTCACCATCTCCACGATCGTCTGCACGCCGTGCCCTGCCTCGCCTACGCGGTACGCATACGCGTCTTCGAGTTCGATCTCGCTCGAAGCGTTGGAACGGTTGCCTAGTTTGTCTTTAAGACGCTGGATGTAAAACGCGTTGCGCGAGCCGTCCGGAAGGACGCGCGGCAACAAGAAACACGTCAGGCCTTCCTCGGCCTGTGCGAGCACGAGAAAAGCATCGCTCATCGGCGCCGAGCAAAACCACTTGTGCCCGTTCAAGAGGTAGGCGTCGCCCAGCTGCGTGCGCTCGGCGAACGTCGCGCGCATCAGATTGGCGCGCACGTCCGAGCCGCCTTGCTTCTCCGTCATGGCCATCCCGCAGAGCGCGCTCGATTTCTGCGCTGCCGGCAGCAGGCGCGGGTCGTATTGCGGCTGCGCAAGTCTGGGTTCCCACAACGATGCAAGAGCCGGCTGCGCGCGCAGCGCCGGTACCGCTGCATAGGTCATGGAGATGGGACAGCCGTGCCCCCATTCGGCGCGGCTCCAAACGTAGAACTTCGCGGCGCGCAGGGTATGCGCGTTTGCCTCTTCGGCTCGCCAGGGCGTTGCATGCAGTCCGAAACGCGTTGCAATGCGCATCAACTCGTGATAGGCCGGGTGAAACTCGACCTCGTCGATGCGGTTACCATAGCGATCGTGCGTATGCAACTGCGGCGGATTCTCGTTTGCTTGCCGCGCCCACGTCTGCGCTTCTTCGCTGCCCGCAAGCGCGCCGAGGCTGGTGTAACTCGCGCAGCTCGCCAAGGCCATAGGTGTCTAACGCATCCCGCAATGCGACATCGCTCGCGAACACGTTGTAGCCGCAAAGCGCCGGCGGCTGATTGAGAGCGGATTCGCGAGCCATAGGGACGACTACGGTGGCCGGCGCCTGGAAACCCTTTCGCGGGCGACGTTACGCCTGTCCGGCGTACCGGACTTCCGCCTTGCGCCCTCGCAGCGTAGAGGTAACCAGCAGCGCGAAGAGCGCGATGGCCGCGAACGCCAGATAGGCCGTGCGATAGCCGGCATCATCGGAGAGCGCGTTACCCATAATACCGCCGGCGATCGAGCCGCCTAGAATCTGTCCGAAGATCAGGAACTGGCTGAGCAGGCCGATAGCCGTTGCGCGCGTCTGGGGCGTGGTTTCATTGGTGACGATATAGCGCGTCGGCGCGCCGAGCAGTGCACCGAATCCAATGCCCGCCACGATCATCGCTACGATCGAGAGCAGCAGCGAATGAAAACCGAGCGCAAAGATCACCAGGCCGATTTCGGTGAAGAACGTTCCGGCTACCAGCACGTTGCGGCTGCCGATTCGGTCCAGCGCCCGGCCCGAACCCGGAATGACCGCTACGAACATGAACGCGCCGACTGCAGCGATGCCGCCGGCCGCGGCCTCCGAGAGATGCTGCGCACCGACAAGAACGGCCGGGATGAAGAAAAGCGAACCCTCAAGCATGCCGATCGCGATCTCTAAGACGTAGGTCTTCGCGAGTTGCCCGTTGGCAAACAGCGCGGGCGGAATTGCGGGGTACTCGCACGTGCGCTCCCAGAGCCAAAACCCGACGAGCAGCAGCACGCCTGTAACGATAGTCACCGCGTGAAATCCGGTGATGCCGTACATGAGAAAAAGCAAGCCGACCGCGAGCAGGAACAAGCCGAGCACATCGAGCGGATCGCGCGTGCGCGGTGCGGTGGTGGGAACGTGGCGCAGCGCAAGTACGATAACAACGGCCGCAAGTGGAAAGTTCGGTGCAAAGATCCAGCGCCAGGAAACGTAGTGCGCTATCAATCCGCCGTAAAGCGGGCCGATGACCGCGGCAAATCCCCACGTGGCCGCTACCAGCCCGAGCGCTGCACCGCGACGTTCCGGCGCGATGCGGTCGGCAATTGCAGCAGTTGCTACGGGAAATATTCCACCGGCCCCAAACGCCTGTATGCCGCGCGCAAGCAGAAACGTGCCGTAATCTTGCGCGACGAACGCAAGGGCGCTGCCCGCGACGAAGATCGCCACGCACGCAATATAGATCGGCCGCCGGCCGTAGCGATCCGCAAGCACGCTCATGACGGCGATGCCGACGATGTTCACGAGCAGGTACAAGGTGAAGACCCACGAGAGGTCGACCAGCGCGACCCCGAATTGCCGCCCGATCGCGGGCAGTGCCGGCGAGAGAACGCTAAGGTCGAGCGCTCCTAAAAAGACGCCCAAGCCGAGCGTTACCAGCAGCGGGCGGTCTTTCACCTTAGCGGACGATCCGATCGATCACCATGAAGGCGCACATCGCAGCCAGATACACCAGCGAATAGGTGAACAGCGCGCGCGGCGCGTTTGCCGCCGCCCGGTAAACGCGCACGGCGTAGGCAACAAACACCGCACCCAGCGCCCCCGCCGCCACCGCATAGATCGACCCCATGACGTGCAGCGGCCAATAGAGTGCGAGTGTTGCAATCACTAAGATAACGGAATAAACCAGAATCTCGAGTTTCGTGCGGGCCACGCCGTACACGTTGGGTAGCATCGGGATGCCCGCTTTATGGTAGTCGGTCTCCGTCATCAACGCGAGCGCCCAAAAATGCGGCGGCGTCCAAAGAAAGATAACGGCGAAGAGTCCAACTGCCGGGCCGCCGATTGCGTGCGTAACCGCCGCCCAACCCACAAGCGGCGGCACCGAACCGGCTGCGCCGCCGATGACGATATTCTGCGGCGTGCGCCGTTTGAGCCACATCGTGTACACGACCACGTAGTACACGTTCCCGGCCAGTGAAAGCCATGCGGCAAGGTGGTCGACGCGTAAGTAAAAAATTGCAAACGACAGGGCGCCCATCATGCAGCCGTGCGCGGTCGCCGCAAATACCGAGATACGCCCCGCGGGAAGCGGCCGCGATTGCGTGCGGCGCATCATGCGGTCGATGTCGATGTCGTACACGCAGTTGAACGTTCCGGCCGACATGGCCGCGAGCGCTCCGGCGAGCATCGTCCACCCGAAGAGCGGCCACGCGGGCATTCCACGCTGTGCCATCACCATCGCCGCAGTCGTCGTCACGAGCAGCAGGTACATGATCCGCGGCTTGCCCAAATCGTAGTAGTCGCCCAGCATCCCCAGCAGACCGGCTGCGCGAGGGGGCGCTACCGCTTCAATGCGCGCGAGCGTATTCAACCTGATCCTCGAGCACGGCGAAGAATGAAGCACTCACGAACGCTAAGAACACCAGCGCCGCATTCGCGGCGTCGAGTTCGCGCAGGTCGATGGGTAAGCGAAGCGCGACATTGAGCAGTCCAAGCAAAACTTGCACGAGCACCAGCGCGAACGCGACAGAAGCCGCGTAGCGCACGCGAGCCGAGGCGCGCGATGCCCATACCAGCGCGAAGGCGATGACGGAACTCAACAGACACGCGGCCGCAACCAAACGATGAAGCATCTGCACATACTGACCCGGCGTATATACCACCACCGTCCCCGCGCATCCCGGAATATCGATGCACGCAAGGCCGGCCCCGCTCGAACTCACGTACGCGCCCACGCACATCGTGACAAAAGTCTATCACGGTGCTCACGACCAGTGCCGCCGTGACGGCCGCATTGGATCTGCGAATATCCATCGGGCGCGCCGCGCTGAATGCGAATATGGCCATCGCGGTAAGCGAGGCGACGAAGGCCATCGCTGTTCCCCAATGCCAGACCACCGAGGCCGGACTGTTCGAGAGATGAACCGTCGCTGCGCCCAAAAAGACTTGGAAGGCGAAGAGCACCGCGACCGTAAGGGCCGCGGGAGCGGCGAAACGGGCCTGTTTGCGCAGGCGGAAGGCTTCGTAGAGCACGGCAAGGACAAGCACGCTGAGCAGGGCTGCGAGGAGCCGGTGGGTCCACTCCCACACGGTACCGCCGCCCAGAGACGGCACGACCGCGCCGCGGCACAGCGGATAATCCGGGCAGGTCATACCCGCGCCGTTGATGCGCGTCCAACTTCCCAGCATAACCTCGCCGTAGGCCACAAGGACCGCAGCAAGACTGAGGCGCCCAAGGGTTCTCACTAGACTTCAAAGTCTAGCGAATCACCCGGGCCCGGACAACGATTTTACTCGGTTAGCAGCCGCCGATGGCGCCTTCAATGTGGGTCGCGGCGTTGGCCTCGTCGCGGACGATGTCCAGGACCCGCTGGCCGAAGTCGGCGGCGGCGGCGCGGGCGTACTGGGTGGCGGTCGCTTCGTTCGGATCGTGCCCGATGAGCGGGGGCGGACTGTATGCCCGGTAGTTGGGATTCGCGGGGGCGACGACCGTTGGAATCTGGGCGCTTGGATCCGGCACGCCGAAGTTCGCCTCGTTCATTTGTTTGTCCGAGTCGCTCCACGTGGTCATCTCTTTAAAATCTTCGTACGCAAGGTAACCGTTGATGTCGCGCGCGATAGTCTGCTGGCGCCAAAGCGCGCCGCCCAGTTCGTCGGCGAAGTTTTTAAGATCTTTGGCCTCGGCGGGATCTTTGCTTTGCGCAGCCAGCGTGCGCAGGCGTTTGACCTCGTCGTTGCCCGATCGGGCTTGCTGCATCAGCACTTTTGCAAAGTCGCCGATGTTTGCCAGCGCATTGCGTCGATGAATGGCGTTGCCGTCATCCAGATCGACGTGCTGCAGAACGGATATCGTGCGGCTCAGGATTGCGTCGTTCGAGAGCGCGGCGCCGATAGCGCCGTTCGCATGCGTAATGATGTCGGCACAGCGCGTGCTGGAACGCACCGAGACAATGGTTTTGAGCGCCGGAGACGCCTGCGGCTGGGGGCTTGGCGACGCGGCCGTGGCGAGCACAGCGGCAATGACGATAGGTCCGAACATAGTCGTACCTATAGAATGCACCCGGAGGGCACCGCGTGACAACTGCGAACGCCCCGCACGTGAAGCGCCTTTGGCCCCTGCTTGCCTTGGCCGTGCTCGTCGGGTGCCGTGAAGTCCGCGTCCGCACGCTGGCCCAGGGCACGACGCCGGTCGCGGGATCGGGCAGCGAAATTGCCATTGTCCGGGACGCGCCGACCCTTGAGCGGTTCGGCGTGCGGGCTCCCATTCGCTATCGCAGCGAGTTCGGAGTTATCTTGCTTATGGGGCCGCACGAGCGCAGCGGCTACAAGCAAATCATCGAATCCATTCGTGCAAATCCGAACGGCGTGCGCGTCGTTGCCTTTGAAGCCCCGCCGGGCGACGGCGGCGAACCGGCTGCAAAATACCGCACATTCACGTTGTGGATCGTTCCCAACACGGTGTATCAGCGTGGCGTTGCCGTGCATGTGGTAACGCCCTCGGGCGAACCAATCGCCTCCACGACGCTGCCGTAATGCATCCGGCGATCGAACTCGATCTGCAAACGCTCGCGCAGAATGCGCGCGCATGGCGCGATCTTGCTGCGCCTGCCGAGTCCATTGCCGTGGTCAAAGCGAACGGCTACGGCTGGGGACTGCGATCGATCGTTCCGGCGCTCGAGCCCGTCGCAAGCGCGTTTTGCGTGAGCGATGCGGATGAACTTCGCGCCTTGCGCGAGCTGACGGATAAACCCGCAATCGTTTTGAGCACGGCCGGGCTGGGCGAGGTGCAAGAAGTGCTGACTCCGGGCGCACTTCCTTCGATTGCTACGGGCGATGAGCTGCGCGTTGCACGTGCGGTCGCTCTGGAGCGATCGATCCCATTGCAAGTGCGCGTCGGGCTGCGGCCGGCTGCGTTATGGAGCGGCTTTTGGCCCGATGAACTGCGGGCATTTGCACCATCGCTCGCGGCCGCCGGTGCCGCTGTCAATCTGTGGACGCATCTGACCGCTCCCGAGCAGTGGTCCGCTCAGATGGCGGCGTTCGAGCAATCCGAGCAGATGCTGCGCGAAGCGGGCGTGCGCATTGCTGCGACGGACGTGCTGAGCACGTTCCCGCTGGCCCGCGGCCTGCGCGCCGGGACGGGGGTGCGCGTGGGCGTAGGCCTCTTCGGAGCGACGGGCGGCGCGGCGGTTCCGGGGGTTCGATGCGCGCTGCGGATGCGGGCCCCGGTAACGCGCATCGAGGAGGTCGCCGCGGGGACGCCGCTGGGATATGGGGGTAGAAACCTTGCCATGGATCAGCGCATCGTGACGGCCCGCTGCGGCTATGCCGACGGCCTGCCTCAGCATCTCGAAGGCACGGACGATATCTTATCGGTTGGCATGCAATACCTAACCATGCGTGCGCCCGCGCAAGCGTCTTCCGGCGAGGTCGTGCTGCTCGACGAACACACCGGTCTGGATGCATTTGCAAAGGCGGCAGGACGTTTGCCACACGAACTGATAACCGCACTGGGAAACAGTGCGCGCGCGACGCGCATTTTTACTGAGGTTTGATGCCCGCAGAACCTGCACTCCGATTCGATGCGACCGTCGAACGCCTTGGCCTCGCGCTGGAACCCGGCGACGATCCCGGCGAGGCGGAAGGAACCCTAAATCCGGCCTCGGCGCGCACGCGCGCGAACGAGTTGCTGCTCTATCCCCGCGACGTTGCGCGCGGCAACATCTCGCGTGTGGGACTCGTCAAGGGAACGCCCGCGAGCGATCACTTCACGTTCCATCGCGCGGGCTACGCGCTCGAGCCGCAGAGCGGATTACGAGCTTCGGCCGAACCCGGGGTACGGCTGCGAGGATCCGCGCGTAACGTTTATTGCGGCGATCGATTGCTACGTGATGGCCTATACTGCTTTCGGTCCGCAGGGGCCGCGCATTGCCATCGCGCTCTCGAAAGACGGCTATACGTGGGAACGCACGGGGTTGCTGCATTTCGAAAAACCCGGCATGCACATCGGCGACGACAAGGACGCGGCGTTCTTTCCCGAGCCCGTCATCTCGCCGGGCGGCGTTGAATCGCTGGCATTTTATCACCGGCCGATGCTCCATCTTTCCGCGGTGGACGGCCGCGCCGCGATCCCGATGATCGAGCGGATGCCGTTTGCCGACCGCGAGTCGATCCGCATGGGTTACGTTCCGCTTGCGCCCGTCATAAAAGACCTTCGCAACATTCTGGACGTGAGCGAAAGCGTGCTTGTAATGTCGCCCGACGCGCAGTGGGGATCGCTCAAAATCGGCGCGGGCACGCCCCCGGTGCGCATTGCCGAGGGTTGGCTCTCGCTTTTTCATGCCGTCGACGTGGTGGACGCTGCCGCGAGCAAACCAAAGACTGCGCTATTGCGGCGGGATCATGATTCACGATTTGCAGCAGCCGCACCGCGTTATCTACCGCTCGCCGCAACCGGTGATTGCGCCGCAGTCGCAAAGCGAACTGCGCGGTATCGTCGATAACGTCGTTTTTCCCACCGGTATCGATCCGCATCCCGATCTTGGCGATCGCGTCTTCGATTTTTACTACGGCATGGCGGATTGGTCCATTGGCGCTGCGCGTTTGACGCTTTCACGGGGCGAGGACCTCGCACAATCGGCTGAAAGCGCTGCTTAAATATCTCGCTCTCTCCACCGTACTGGTGGTGCTTGCAGTTGCCATAGTTGCCGCCTATGCAAACCGGCGCAACCTGCAGCTGAAGATCGCATCGGTAAACGTACGCGTACCGCCTAAGGCATCGCAGACCTCGCCGCCTTCCAAACAGTCGCCGAATGCTTTTACCGGTGATGCACCCTGGGCACTGTCGGCGCTGCCGGAGTGCTTCGATCAAGACAGTAAGACGACCGGGCCGCCGAAATACGTGCTCGCCCACTTGCCCGCGGCGGCGGTCATGCTGCGGTCGAACGTTACGGTCAGCGCAGCCGATTGCACCGTGCTCGTCAAAGGCGATCAACTTTTCGTGCGGCGCGGCCCCGACCGCATGCGCGTCCCGCCGCCCGTCCGGTTGTACAGGTGGAGCGGGCATTTAGCGCTGCTGCGCGGAACCGCGGGAGGCTACGAACTGCGAATTTATGAGTATCCAACAAGAAGTCGATAAGCGCCGCACCTTTGCCATCATCTCGCATCCCGACGCGGGAAAGACGACGCTTACGGAAAAATTGCTGTTGTACGGCGGCGCCATCCAGACGGCGGGCCAAGTTTCAGCGCGCCGCGCGCAGCGCGCGGCCACCAGCGACTGGATGGAGCTGAAAAGCAGCGCGGCATTTCGATCACTTCGACCGTGCTGCAGTTTCCCTACAACGGCTATACGATCAATCTGCTCGATACGCCCGGCCACCAAGATTTCGGCGAGGACACGTACCGCACGCTGCTTGCTGCCGATAGCGCGGTAATGCTCATCGATGCGGCCAAAGGCGTCGAGCCGCAGACGAAAAAATTGTTCGCAATCTGCCGTGCGCGGCGCATTCCGCTTTTCACGTTCGTCAATAAGATGGACCGCCCCAGCCGCGATCCGCTCGAGTTGCTGGACGAGCTGGAAACGGTTCTGGGCATCGGCGTGTTTCCGATGAACTGGCCGCTGGGCAACGGTCCCTCGTTTGCCGGCGTCTTCGACCGGCAGGCTCACGAAGTCCATTTATTTGAACGCAGCGCGCACGGATCGAAGCGCGCGAACGTGAGCGTTGCCGACGTGAACGATCCGCAGATAGCCGCATTGCTGGACGATCGGTCGTACGCGCAATTTCGCGAGGAATTGGAGTTGCTCGAGGGCGCGGGCGAGTCGTTTGATGCCGCCGCCATGCTCTCCGGCGATGTTTCGCCCGTCTTTTTCGGTAGTGCCGTTACGAACTTCGGTGTGCAGCTCTTTTTGGATCGCTTCGTCGCGCTCAGCCCGCCGCCCGCGCCGCGCCTCTCGAACGCAGGTCCCATCGATCCGGCCTCCGGTAATTTTTCGGGGTTCGTTTTCAAGATTCAAGCGAACATGGACCCGCGCCATCGCGACCGCGTAGCGTTCGTGCGTATGTGCTCGGGCAAATTCGAGCGCGACATGACGGTCCGCAACACGCGCACGGGCAAAGAAGTGCGCCTCTCGCGCGCCATGCGTCTGTTCGCAAGCGAGCGCGAGTCGCTCGAGGCCGCCTATGCCGGCGACGTCGTCGGTCTTGCCAATCCCGGAGTCTTTGCAATCGGTGACACGCTCTCGGAAGGGCCCTCTATCAAATTCGAGCGCGTCCCCTCGTTCGCGCCGGAACATTTTGCTTCGGTCCGCAGTATCGATACGTCGGCGTACAAATCATTCGGCAAGGGCATCGCGCAATTGCGCGAAGAGGGGGCGATTCAGGTGATGTACCCATTCGGCTCCATGCGCACCGAACCGATCCTGGCCGCCGTCGGAGCGCTGCAGTTCGAGGTCGTGAAATACCGGTTGGAGAGCGAGTACAACGTTAAGACCGTCTTCACCACGCTGCCGTTTGCTGTAGCGCGGCGCGTCACGGGCGACCAAGCGGCAATCGCGCGCGCGCAGATGCCTTCGAATGCCAAACTGGTTGAGGATTGGGACGGCCATGCAGTGGGCCTATTCGAGAGCGAGTGGAGCGTGCGCCTCGCGCAAGAATGGAATCCTGCGCTGCATTTCGTAGAGTTCACGGCTTTAGATGAAGGACAAACGAATGAGACGAGCGGCATTGGCAGCGGTGCTTCTAACAGCGCTTAGCTTATCGGCCTGCGGCGGTCAGAACCGCGAAGAACGCGAAGCCGACAAAATTACGCGCGCGATGATCGATAACAACATGGCGCCCGTCATGGGCGACCTGGACCCGTCCGTAAAAGGCGAGATAACGCGTATCCGCGTTGCGGAGATCTCCGACGAACTCAACGCGCAGGGAGCCTACAAGGGCCTCAAACAGACCACCGCAACTTGGTGCAACAAACCCGGATACGAATGCTTCGATGTTACGTTCGAGAAGCGCCCCTATCACGAGGTTATGAAAGTCGGCAGCGACGGCAAGGTACAGTACTGGTGGATACACGCAGCACCTCCGAACAGCAACTCGTAACCCTTGACGACGTCCGTGCAGCCGCGGGGCGGCTGCGCGGCGTTGCGAACCGCACGCCGGTGCTTACGTCGCGCACGCTGGACGCGCTGGCAAACGGGCGGGTGTACCTAAAGTGCGAGAACTTTCAGCGCATGGGCGCATTTAAGTTTCGCGGCGCGTACAACCGTATCGTGCAGTTGAACGAGGAGCAGCGGCGAGGCGGCGTCGTTGCGTTCTCCAGCGGGAATCA
This sequence comes from Vulcanimicrobiota bacterium, assembly GCA_963702335.1. Classification (GTDB taxonomy): domain Bacteria; phylum Vulcanimicrobiota; class Vulcanimicrobiia; order Vulcanimicrobiales; family Vulcanimicrobiaceae; genus DASSRQ01. Next base: position 26,843 of record CAVPCC010000032.1, read on the forward strand.
CGCCCAGGGTGTGGCGCTGGCATGCAGCCTGCTCGGAATTCCGGCGGCAATCGTCATGCCCGAAGATGCGCCGGCCTCAAAGATTGCAGCGACCAAGGGTTACGGGGCCGAGGTGATCTTCTACGATCGCCACCGCTCGCACCGCGCCGAGATCGCCGAAAAACTGTGCGCGGAGCGAAACGCGACGCTGGTCCCGCCGTTCAACGATCCGCAGATCGTTGCGGGCCAAGGCACCGCAGCGCTGGAGCTGCTCGAAGACGTCCCCGATATCGGCGTCATCGTCACGCCGGTCGGCGGCGGCGGCCTCCTTTCAGGGACCGCAGCGGCGGCGCATGGCTTCAATCCGGCTATCGAGTTATACGGCGTCGAGCCCGAAGCGGGCAACGACGTTCAGCAGTCGCTCGAATCGGGGCACATCGTGCATACGGACGTTCCGCACACGATTGCCGACGGTCTGCAGACGCAAGCGCCCGGCGAGTTGACGTTTGCCATGATGCGCAAGCATGTGCGCGCCGTCGTCACGGTTACCGACGATGAGCTACGCGAGGCGATGCGTTTCGTCTTCGAACGCATGAAGATCGTCATTGAGCCCAGCGGCGGCGCCTCGCTCGCCGCAGTACTTTCGGGTAAAATCGGCGCACGCGGCAAAGCCGTAGGCATCATCATCAGCGGCGGCAACATCGACGCATCCCGCTTCTGCCAACTCTTGTCACCCTGAGCCCCAACCTAGTCGTCCTGACTTAGTGCACGTTATAGCACGGCGATATTCATCGGGGCAAGGGGTGAAAACGACGAGTGATTGTGCCGGTAAGTTGCGCTACTCCGTAACGAAGCTGATGTCGGTAAGGCCGCTTTGTTTGGCGGCATCGAGCACGCGAATGATCAGGGCGTAACGCGCGTGCGTGTCGGCGGTAAGGCTTAGTTTCGTGCGCGGATTGCGAATTGCCAGCCGCGCCATCTGCGCGTAGAGCCCGGAAACGCTGGTCGCGGTCCCGTCGACCGCGATAACGCCGGCCGCAGTTATCACGACCGGGATCCGATGAACTTGCGCGGGAGAAACCCGGCCGCCGCTAGGCCCGAGCCGGCGCTCGAAGCCCGGTGGCACGACCATCGCGGCCAGGATCATGAAGATTACCAGCAACACGAGCAGCACGTCGGTAAACGGCGTAATGTTGATCTCGCTCATTTCGGCATCCATGCACTAAGAGCGCCCACCGCCGCACGCGCGTGACGCACCAACTTGTCATCCTGAGCTTGTCGAAGGACCCCGAGGCCGATTCCAGCGGAATCGGATCAAGGGGCGGCCGCTCACAAGTTCACCCCTTCGACACCTGAGGATGACAAACAGGCTCCAGGATGACAGTGAAGGGGCGCTAGCGCTCTTTTGCCGTCGCGTTTCGTTCGGGCGACGGCGTTCTGCCCATCGAATAGAACTCCGCGTTAGGGCGCATGTCCATTAGGCCCGCCATGCGGTTCGAGAAGCCGAAGAACGCCGCGATCGCCGCGATGTCCCACACGTCGTCATCGCCGAAGCCGGCCATGTGCATCTGATCGATATCGCGGTCGCTCGCAACGAACCCCGGCTCGTTGACGTGGCATGCGAACGCGAGCATCGTGCGCCAGCGCGGCGAGAGGTCGGCCGTGCGCCAATTGTTGGCGATCTGCTCGGCGAGAATCGGATCTTTGCCCAAAACGCGAAGCGCCGCACCGTGCGCTACCATGCAGTACTGACAACGGTTCTCCGATGAAACGGCCACGACAATCGCCTCGCGCTCCGCGCGGCTCAAGTTCGAGGGGCCTTTCATCAAGACGTCGTGGTAAGCCATAAAGGCCCGAAAATGCTCGGGCCTCTTGGCGTATGCGCGAAACACGTTGGGGACGAAGCCCAGTTTATCTTGATTCTTGTCGTAAACCGCTTTAATATCGTCGGCGAGATCGCTTTCCGCGGGCTCGCCGAAGCGCGAGATCACGTTACTTGATCGCTCCGCACGCGTCGTACGTTTCCAGATGATCGGCGCTTGCGTGAACGTTGATGGCGTACTTGCCGCCCGTCAGATCCGAGATCTTTTTTCCCTTAAGCACGGTGGTCGACTCACCATTGACCAGCGTTTCAAGCAGGATAGCGGGCGCAGGATTCAGCTTATCACAGGTGCCGGTGTGAATGTGCGCGGGCTGCGGGGTTCCGGGCGCTCCGCTTAGATCGATGACGACGCGAACGCCGCCGGGAAGCTGTGTGAGCACCGCCGTGCCGGATTCGCCGCTGTTGTTCAGAGCGTGGATCGGGACGGTCATCGTCACCGGATGAGCCGTCGCGATCGCGGTTGTTAGCAGCAGCGCCGAAGCGGCGAGTAGCAGGCGTTTCATGTTACAAGGTCCTCTCTAACTCTGAAACCGCCGATAGAACGGCGGGTGTTGGCGGCGCGTCGGCCGATTCGACGGCGTCCAGTAAGGTGCTCAGCCGGAAGTTCAAGGCAGCAAAGCGGCGATCGGTTTTGGCTTTTTGGTACGTTCGGTTCATGAGCGAAACGATCCGGCTTGCAAGCCGGAACTGGGCACGCAGCGAGGCCGAGGAGATGTTGACCCGCGGGTCCATAAGCAGGCGCAGATGCTGCGTGGCCGTCTGACCACCCGCCGTGAGCCGTACGGTGTAGACGCCCGGCATGGCTAGGACGCCTTGCGGAGCAAGCGGCGTATCGTGCGGGATAGCCGAGATCGGATAATCGGCACCGAACGCCTTCGGATCCGCGTAACGGTAATCCCAGACGAAACGGTGCATGCCGGCGCTTGCGGCTAGTGCATGCGGGCGGCGGACCCAATACGTGGGCACCGTAATCTCCGGATCGATCGGCGGAGAGATATCGCTGCTGCGGTAACGGCGTACCAGCCGGCCCGCCGAATCTAGGATGTCGAGTTGTGCGCCGGTTGCATTGTGGGGCAAATAGTAATCGATAATCGCGCCGTCGGGCGGATTCTCGCCCGCGGATTCCTCGGGTGGAAGCGGCGTATCCGTCCAGAGATCGCGCCGCACGCGGTATGCCTCGGCCGGTTTGAAGAGCGTCATCGTACTGCTCGTGAAGCGTGAGCGCAGCGCGGAGATGTCGTCCAGGATCCAAAACGACCTCCCGTGCGTTCCGACGACGATATCGTTCCCATGAACGACCAGATCGCGAATCGAGGTCGAGGGTAAGTTGCGCTGCAGCGATTCCCACGAGGCGCCGTCGTTGTCTGAAACGTAAACCGTGCGTTCGGTGCCCGCGAAAAGCAGGCCGCGTCGAACCGGATCTTCGCGGACAGTATTCGCCGGAGCATCGGCAGGTAATCCGGTGGTGATGCGCGTCCAATGCGCGCCGAAATCGTGCGTGCGGTAGATGTAGGGCTGCAGATCGTCCAAACGCAGGCGGCTTACTGAAATGTACGCCGTGCCGCGGTCGAAATGCGAGGCATCGATCTGCGTGACTTTGCTCCACGAGGTGAGCGCAGGCGGCGTGACGTTGCGCCAGTGCGCGCCGCCGTCGCGTGTGAGCCACACGAGCCCGTCGTCGGTTCCGGCCCAGAGCAGATTGCGGTCGATGTACGAAGGTCCGATGCTGTAAACCACGCCGCGCTCTTCCTTCGCGAGCGGCGTACGCGCGAATGCGCCGATGTTTGCGGGCACGCCTGGATGCGCGCGCGTCAGGTCGCCGCTGATCGTGCGCCAGTGCATGCCGCCGTCTTGCGTTGCAAACACCAGATCGGAACCGAAGTATAGCGTGCGTTTGTCGACGTAATTGAAGATAAGCGGATTTGTGCGGTTATAGCGCAGCGCTCCGACGGAAAACCGGCCGCCGTACGCGGGCGAGACCGTTTGCGTTTGTCCGGTGCGCTCGTCGTAGCGCGAAACGGTGCCCGCGCCCGCTCCGTAAATGATGGTGGGATGCAGCGGATCGGGCGCGATGTACGCATATTCCTGCGCGCCGACCGGATGCCAGTAGCGGATCCAAATGGAGCCGTCATCACTGCGGCTTGCTACTTCCGCGCTGCCGCTCTCTTGCTGTCCGCCGAAGACCCAATACGGAAACCGGTTGTCGGTAATAACGTGATAGAACTGCGCTGTGGGCTGGTTGTACCAACTGCTCCACGTCTGACCGTAGTTCACCGAGATCGTCGCTCCCTGATCGCACGCCAGCGCGACGACGTTATGATTGGCCGGATCTATCCAAACCGTGTGGTAATCGTCCCCACCCGGTGCGCCTTTGATGCCGGTCCACGTTTTGCCGCCGTTGGTGGAACGGTACGTCGTCGTATTGGCGACATAAACGACGTCTTGGTCGGCCGGATCGGCCGTAATGCCGCTGAAGTCGTCACCGCGCCCGCAGATGCGTTCTTCGGCGTCCTGCACGCTCCACGTCGCGCCTGCATCGTCGGAACGGTAGATGCCGCATTTTACAGCGGAGTTTACCCAGGCGTAAATGCGGTTTGAATTGCTCGCCGCAACACTGATGCCCGCACGGCCCATTAGCGCGGGCAATCCGCCATGCAGCTGCGTCCACGTCGAGCCGCCGTCGACGGATTTGTAGATTCCGCCCTTAGCGAAAAGTTGCAGCGAGTCGCCCAGGCGCCACGGCGGGTTGCGCGACGCCCACACATTTGCATACATCACATCGGGATGATTGGGATCGATGACGACCGTTGCCGCACCCGTGTCTGCATCACTGCCGAGCACTTTTTGCCACGTCGCGCCGCCGTCGGTGCTGCGGAAAAGCCCACGCTGCGCATTCGCGCCGTAAGGATGACCCATCGCTGCTGCAAAGAGGCGGTTCGGATCGCGCAGGATCCACGGCCAAGCCGTTGATCTGCTGCGCATCGCGCAGACCCAGGTGCGTCCAGGTCGCGCCACCGTCGGCCGACCGGTAGATGCCGTCGCCTACGGAGAGATCCGGACGGCGCAGCCCTTCACCCGAGGCCGCATAGACGACGCGCGGATCGCTTGGCGCAACTGCAAGGGCACCGATCGATCCCGTGTCGGCGCCATCGAAGATCGCGTTCCACGTGCGGCCGTAATCGGTCGACTTCCAAACGCCGCCGTCGGTCGGTGCCATGTAAAAGACACCGAGATGACCCGGAACGCCCGTGATTGCGACAGTGCGCCCGCCGCGGAACGGGCCGATAAGGCGCCAGTGCAGTGCGTCGAAGGGCCGGGGCGCGGCCGCAACCAGCAGCAGAGCGCCAAAGAACAATACGAGTAAACGTCGTGCGAACATACGCTCGCGTTTTGTGTTACCGGACCCGCGTCCCTTTGGAGCGCCGTTTGGGTTGGAACGGCGGCCCGATTTTAAGGGGCGTACGCCGCGAGAGATCTTGGTTCACGTCTTGACAGCCGATGGGCGTAAATTCGCGGCAATCGCCGGGGCGCGCTTCGTACACGCCGCAATAGAATTTACCCGGACGCGCCTCTTTGAGGAAGACGCATTGGTCGGCGAGATCGTCGGTGACCTTGCGAAGCCACCCAACGTAATGACCGTCGGCTGATTTGCGTTTGATGACGTATTCGTCCATCACCTCGCGCGGTGTCATCTTCAGGAACGCCGCAAGCCGTTCGACGTCCGAGCGGCTCACGAACGGTTCGTAGCCGCTGCAACATTCGGCGCATCCGGGCGGACACGCGATATTTTCGGGCAGATCTTTTTGGTGCTTGCGCAAAGCTCGATCACGCGCGCGATGGCCGCAACCATCTCCGCATCGTCGTTATATTTGTATTCCCATTCGGTTTGCGTCACTTCGTTTACGTTGTAGTAACGCGTCGTCGACTGGTTGTACGTAACCGTGATGTGCTCTTCATCGATCTCGATCTTCTTGACGCGGTCGATTGGGCGAGTGTCGAGCAGTTCCGGATGCGTGGGTTGACCGGTTTCGCGAGTATATTCGCGCAGGTTGGTGAGATCGATGGTTTCCATAGCGGATAGGTTCTTCGCCGCAGGCGAGGAAAGAGCCCGCGACCCGTATGCGTAGAAGGAGCAGGAGTGCGTAAGGCCATCGGCGTGGATCTGGGCGGCTCTCACACGACCGCCGCGGTCGTTCAGGAAGACGGCGTCATCCTCGCTCAGCACGAGCAAGATATCACCGACCGTTCCTTCGATGCGGTGATGAATGCCGTCGTTGCCGTGACGGGCGCAGCGCTCAAAGAACCCAAGGCCAAAGGAGCCGCTGCGATCGGCCTGGGTGCACCGGGGAACATCGACTTTGCAACCGGCGCCGTCCTGTATTCGCCCAACTTTGAATGGCATGATGCCCCCGTCGGGGACCTGCTTCGCAAAGAGTTCCGTCTTCCCGTTACGGTAGGCAACGACGCGCGCTGTGCCACGCTTGGCGAATACGCATTCGGAAGCGGCAAGGACTCGCAAAACTTCATGCTGCTCACCTTGGGGACCGGCATCGGCGGCGGCATCGTTTCCGGCGGCGAGTTGCTCCTGGGTAACCGCGCGGGCGCGGGCGAGGTGGGACATCACCAAATCCGTCCCACCGACGGATTCATTTGCGGCTGCGGAAAGATCGGCTGTTTTGAGGCTCAAGCGTCCGGCACGGGGTTGCTGCGCCACGCGTTTGCCGTTGCGCCGTCGTTCCCCAAAAGCGCGCTGCTTTCCAAGCCGCCCGAGAAACTGGGCTCCAAGATGATCCGGCGCGCAGCGCAAGCGGGCGATCCGCACGCGCTGGCAGCGTGGAAAAACTTCGCTGCCGATCTGGCGCTGGGCTTGGCCAACGCCATTGCTTTCGTCAATCCGGAGATCATCGCGCTGGGCGGCGGCGTAAGCAGCGCGGGCGACTTCATGATCGATGCAGTAAAAGATCGCACGGACGAATTGACGATCATGGTTCCGCGCGGCACGACCAAGTTCGTCATTGCGAAGCTCGGCAACGATGCCGGCCAAGTGGGCGCGGCCGCCATGGCGCTGCGCGGCGGGTTGACGACCCGTGTCGGCTAGAGCGCTCATTACCGGCGCCTCGGGCGGCATCGGCTTGGAAACCGCAAAACTGCTCGCGCAAGCGGGATATGACGTCGTCCTCGTCGCCCGCTCGATGGCCAAGCTCGAGCAGCTCGCCCTCGAAATCAAAGACAGGTTTGGCGTTGACGCCCAGCCGGTTGCGCTGGATCTCTCGCAGCCGCAAGCGGCGCACGCGTTGTTCGCGCAAATGCCCGAGTGCGACGTGCTGGTGAATAATGCCGGCTTTGCCAACAATGGGAGATTTGCATCGCTGCCGCAGAGCGAAATCGGCGAAGAGCTGCGAACTGGACGTCGTCACGCTCACGGATCTCTGCCGCCTTTATCTGCCGGCGATGCTGCGCAAGAAAGCCGGGAAGATTCTTGAACGTCGCCTCGACCGCCGGCTTTGTGCCCGGTCCGAACATGGCGGTGTACTATGCGAGCAAGGCGTACGTCATCTCGTTATCGGAGGCGCTTTCCGAAGAGGTTCGCGGCAGCGGCGTTACCGTTACGGTGCTCTGCCCCGGTGCAACCAGGACCGGCTTTCAGGACCGCGCGAACCTGAAAGACACGCCGCTTTTTCGCGCACCCCTGGCCGATGCTGCAAGCGTTGCGAAGGCCGGCGTGGAGGGCATGATGCGCGGCAAGCGCATGGTCATTCCCGGAATGATGAATAAGATCGTCGCGTTTTCGCCGAAAATCTCGCCGCGCGGCTTGCTGCTTCGCATCTCCGGCAAAGCCGTGGAGCGCTCGCAGCCGTGATCGCGCTGGTGCTTGCGGCGACTGTAGCGTGGCCTGCACCGCTCAAGACGATCGTCAACGTGCGCTCGCGTCCGCTCTGCACGACGCTGGCCGAAAACGTCTTCGGCGCGGTCGAAGGCCTGCGCGCGGACGACAAGCTCGTCGATCAGAGCCAAACGTTGCTCGGACGCTTTGCGCGCGGCACATCCAACGCCATGGATCGGATGCGGCTGGAACGCTTGAGTCTGGAGATCGTCAACAACCTGCAACGCGTGGACGCGCTCTTAGCGGACGCAAGGCGTTTCCGTTCGCCGCCCGTTACCGACGACGACCGTGCGGCGCTCGCTCTCAAAGCGCAGCTTGACGCTGTGGTCAAACAGCAAAAAGGCGAAGTGAACGTGCTCTACGGCCTGGCGGACTCGATGGACATGAACGACCTGCAAAACGCCGGCGATGCAAACATGGCCCGCGCTATCGCCAACAACAGCGCACCGGCAATCGCCGCACCTGCCGGCTCGCCGCCACCCTCCCCAGGCCTGCCGCCGTTTCCCGGGGCTCCCAACGCGCCGGCCTTGACCGCTCCACAAACGGCTTTCGGCAACAACGCGTATTCTTCACTCATGCAAATCGTCGCGCAGTACCAGTCCCTCACGCAATCCGCCGAAACGCCCGCCGCCGCAACGATCTCCGCAATTGCTGCCCGTTGCAAATCGCCCTGAATTAACCGAGCGTGTCCAAACAAGGCGGGAAGGCACGCGCGCCTATGCTATGATCGACGTTCGGGATCGCTGGCGATAAACGATACCGGCTTAAAGCGAAACCGCGCGGGGCATCGGCACGTACTCGTCGTCGTTGGGGATGGTGTGTTCGTTGGCCATCTGCGCGATGAGCGCCGCGATGCGCCGCGAGTTGCGCTTGGGCGCAACCAGTTCCTGATTGCGCCGCATCTGTTCGACGCGCGCTTCGTTCTTCACTAAGCGCTCCACGGCGCGCACGACTTCGGCCGTGCTGTTGAGCGCAACCTCGCCGATACCGTTGCTGCGCACGAAATCCACGTTGCCGCGTTCTTGTCCGGGAACGTAGTCGTACACCACGACGGGCAGCTGCGCGGCGTTCGCCTCAGCCAGCGTTCCGGGGCCGGCTTTAGTGACCAGCAAGTCCGCCGTGCGCATCAGTTCGGGAATCTTATCGGTAAACCCGAGCACCGTGATCGGCGTGCCCAGCGAGGGCGCAAGATCTTCCATTTTGCTCTTGAGCGTTTCGTTGCGCCCGCAGACGACGACCAAATGCATCGGCAGGCGGCGCTTGGCAAGTGCAAGCGTCGTCGGCATGAGTTTGCCGCCGCCCTCGCCGCCGGCCATCAGCAACGTAACGAACGTTTTCTGCGGCAGGCCGAGCTGCTCGCGCAGTTCTTCTTTGCTGCCGTGCACGTCATCGAATTTGGGATGAATGGGCTGCCCGAGCATTCGCAGGCGCTGCGGAAGCACGCCGCGCGAGAGCGCGCGTTCGTAGACTTCGCGCGCCGGCACAACCACGGCATCGGCCTCGGGCGTGAGCCAGGACTCGTGCACTTTGCCAAGGTCGGTGATAACGGTGATGATCGGCACGTGCTGCATCTTGGCATCGGCGCGTGCGCGCAGGGCCGCGTGGTTCAGCAGCGGATGCACCGAGACGATGACGTCGGGGCGGTAGTTCAAAAACAGATCGCGCAGCCGCTCGCGGTAGAGGGGCTCGCAAAAGCGCACGAGCGCCTTGTAACGGCGCCGTCCGTTGGTCGCATAGTAGAGGGCGCCGTAAACGGGCGGCGCATAGCGAAGCGCTGTCGAGTACCCCCACCCGAGTTGGGTGAGCGGAAACGAGCAATGCGCGGCAACGTCGTCGATCCGATGCTCGAACGAATTGGGATGGTGGATCTCGTCCAGCGCCGCCACGATTGCGTTTGCGGCCGAGCGATGACCACCCCCGGTGTCGGAGATCAGAAAGAGGGCCCGTTTAACCAAAGGTTACCTCGTCGCGTCGAGTTGTTTTAGCCGCCGCACTCCGGCGTTGCGTTTTCTACGGCTGGTCGGCGCTAAGTAAGCCAGAAGTGCCCGCGCAGGAGCATCGTAAAACCGGAAGATGTCGCCGAACTCGATATCGGGGTTTCGGTGATGCCCGTCGTGGTCCTCGGGAAGCACGATGCCCAGGGGGCGTAGCAAGCCCGCGAGCCGTGCCGGAGTCTTCCAGCCCAGGTCCGAGGTATGGCGCCACCACACGTGCAGCTGGCCCAGGGCCAGACCCAGCAAAGCACCGGGCCAAGAAAAGTGCCAAACCAAAGCAGCGGCTGCCAGGTACGGCATGGCTCCGAGGACCCCATCGAGCAGCACCGCGGGATTCGATGAGATGACGGCGTGGTCGAAATAGGTCCGGCGCCGGTCGTGATGCGTGCGCAGATGCAGGGTGAACCACAGATGTTGCGGCACGTGATAGAAGAACGTCGACCCGAAATCGCCGGCAATAAGGACGATCAGCGCTGCGGCTACAAGCATCAATTCTTTGTTTCCTCTACGTGAACGTTACCACGGTCTACATACCCACCGTGATTAACGATGCCTTAAGCTGGTCGCGTCCGGTGTATTCGCCGAGCCTGCGCGGCATGCGCTTGTTACGGGACGGGCCGCCCGTGAACGATCCGCGCCTTGCAATTGCGCGCGCCATCCTGCACACCAATCCGCAGATCAGTCCGGTGGATGCACTGCTGCTTGCCGGCATGACCGTTCGTGCGGCGCGCAAGCACGATCTCCCTCCGGAGTGTTCTCGGGAGCGATGCTGCTGCAAGAGTCGGCTTACGATCCGCGCGCGCTTTCCGCTGCCGGTGCGGTGGGCATCGCGCAGTTTGAGCCGGGAACCGCCGCAGCGATCGGCATCGATCCATTCGATCCGCAAGACGCAATAGGTGGAGCTGCTTCATTGCTCTCGTCGTACGTTCTCTCGTACCAGCTTACCCCAACCCGTTCGTCGATGCGCTTGCCGCCTATAACGCCGGACCCTATGCGGTGCAAATCCACCACGGCGTTCCGCCCTATCCCGAGACGCGGGACTACATCGATTCAATTGTCGACCGCTGGGCAAAGATTGCGGGCTACGAACGGCCAATAAAAGCGCCATGAAAAAGACGATGCGTATGTTCTTTGGCCTTTTCTGCATTTCCGTAATCGCCGCGTGCAGTGGGCCCGGCGACCAAACCGCGTTCAAACCCCCGGCCGGATGGAACTCGACGCCCGGCATCATGGGGCGTTTTCAAATGTGGATGAGCGGCGAGCAGATCCTCATGCTCATTCGCGGCGACCAAAGCATGACGATGAGCTCGAATGCCAACTCGCAGCCCTGGGCGCAGGGGGGCTTGCAGAATCTGCAAGATTTGAAGACCTCGCAGATTACGCTGTGCGGCGGGCAAAGGGCGCAATACTTCTCCGGCCGCGGCACGCATCAGAGCGGTTCGAAGAAGACGCCCGAACTCATCGAGGGCGTGCTCACGCAAATAGGGTCCGACAAGTACCTGGCCATGTACATGCGGCCCGATCCGATGCGCCCCGACCCGCAAGCCGAAACCGCCCTGCACTCTATCTGCGCGAAATAATCGCGCGGCTGCTCGCGCGGCAGCCCCTCGCGTGGACGCCGCGGGAAGACGGCGGTCCGGCGCTGCGCCGTGTGCTCGGTTGGCCCGCGCTCACCGCTATCGGCCTGGGCACGATGCTCGGCGGCATCTTCCCGACCATCGGCGCGGGCGCCCACGCGGCCGGCCCGGCCGTCGTGCTGGCCTATGGGCTCTCGGGCGTTGTGAGCCTGTGCGTGGCGCTCTGTTATGCCGAGTTCGCCTCGATGGTGCCGGTTGCGGGGAGCGCATACACGTATGCGTACGCCACGCTCGGTGAATTCGTGGCGTGGGTCATCGGCTGGGATCTTATTCTGGAATACGGGCTCTCAGTTGCCCCGACGGCCTCGTCGTGGTCCGATTATCTGCAGCATCTGCTCGCCGACCTGCACATCCATTTGCCGTACGCGCTGCAGACCGGACATGCGTTCGGACCCGCGCCGCAGGTCGACATCATCGCGGCGCTTGTAACGTTGGCCGTTACAGCGATCGTGGCGATCGGCATTCGCGAGTCGGCGCGGGTGAACGGCACGCTGGTCATCTTCCAGATCTTAACGATGATCGTGTTTCTTGCAGCGGTCGCGGGTGCCGTGCATCCGGCGTACTTTCATCCATTCGCACCGAACGGTTTCCACGGTGTTCTTGCCGGAACGGCGCTCGTGTTTTACGCGTACATCGGGTTCGATACGGTCACGGTCGCCTCGGAAGAAGCCCATACGCCGCGGCGCGACGTGCCGATCGGCATTATGCTGGCGCTGCTGCTCGGCGGCTTACTCTACGTCGCGCTCGCCTACGTAACCGTCGGCGCGCTGCCCTATGCGAAGCTCTCGGAGGGCGCGGCCATGCTGGACGCGGTCGGCGCGACGCATGCCTCGCGCTTGGTGTATTGGATCGTCGCACTGGGCGGAATCGCCGGTAACACGACGGTGATGCTCACCTCACTGCTCGGACAGATTCGCATCTTTTACGTCATGGCTCGCGATCGCATGCTGCCGCCCGGCGTTGCTCGCATCCACCCGCGCACGCGCACACCCGCGCGCATGACCGTCATCACCGGCATCGCCGTTGCCGTATTGGCCGCGATGCTCCCCCTTACGGATCTGCTCGATTTCGTGAACATCGGCACGCTCTCGGCCTTCGGCATCGTCTGCTTGGGCGTGCTGGTGCTGCGCATCGTCCAACCGCACGCGCGCAGGCCGTTTCGCGCGCCGCTTGGCCCTATCTTCGCGCTGCTCGGCGCCGGAGCGTGTTTCTATTTGATCTCCGGCCTGCAAGTCGCGACCTGGATGCGCTTTGCGCTGTGGTTTACGATTGGACTTGCGGTGTACGCTGCGTATGGATATCGCCGGTCTCGGTTACGCCCTGCGGCGATCGATTGAATTGCTCGCGCAAAAATACTTGCGCTAAGTTCCACGAATCGGCGACTGCATAGGCAACGGCCTCATCCGAATACTGTTGCTGCTCGAGGATCGCTTCGGGTCGCCCGTGACGGAAGAATGAATGCCCGACTTCCGGATAAATCTGCAGCCGCACGTCGGTGCCCGAAGCGCGCAGCCACTGCCGCATGCTGTCGATTTCGGGCTGCGAGACGTAATAGTCGCGCTCGCCGAACACCAGCAACAGCGGAACTTGCGGATCGGTTTCCCGCGCAACGCTTGTGGGATAGAAGAGTACCGCGCCGCAGAGTTGCGAAATCGAGGCCGTCCACAGACCCACGGTCGCGCCGAAGCCCATTCCCCACAGCGCAATTTTCCCGGGCTTAACGAACGTTTGCGCGTTTAGCCAATCCATTGCCGCGCGCACGTCTTCAATGGCCTCATCGTGCCGCACGCGGGCGGCGGCGCCGAATGCATTGCGGTGGCCCTCCTGCGTGTAGGGCTCGTTCATCTGCGGGTTAATGCGATGATAATAGTTGATAGCCAGCGCCACATAGCCGATGCTCGCCAGCAAATCCGTAACGCGCTTAACCTCGGGCGTCATACCGAAGACCTCTTGCAGGATGATTACGGCGGGGTGGGCGCCCGATTCGTGGTCGGGGCGGGCCAAATACGCCGGCATCGGCGAGCCCTGGACGTCAATAGTCAATTCGCGGTTGGTCATGTCTGAGCGCTCCTTGTGAAGGGTACTATTCCCGCCTTACGTGCGGTTTGTGCAACCGCCTAGCAGCCGGGCCCGGTTCTGGGGTATTGTTAGGAACAATGAGCGCGATTTCCACGACGACCGCCCGCCTGGAGATCCGCTCCGGGCCGCCACCCAAAGACCGCCTCTCCTTTGCGGACGAGGTTCGCGCGGGCTTGAGCGCGCCCGCGAAGCATCTCTCGTCCAAATATTTCTACGATGAAGTGGGCTCGGCGCTTTTCGATGCCATTACGGTGTTGCCCGAATACTATCTCACGCGCGCCGAGACCGAGATTCTGCGCCAGAGCGGCTGGGAGATGGTTCGCGCGCTCGGCAATCCGATCGAATTCGTCGAGCTCGGAAGCGGCAGCGCCGTTAAGACCCGCATTCTGATTGAGGAAGCATTGCGTGCGCAGCGATCGCTGCGGTATTCGCCAATCGACATCTCTGGGGAGGCCTTGCGTGCGTCCGCACAAGCGCTTGTTGCCGCCTACCCGTCATTGAATGTGACCGCGTATGAAGGCGATTACTTCGGCATTTTGGGCGCGCCCCAGTTGCAACGTCCCGGACGCGTGCTGGTGATGTTCATGGGCTCCAATATCGGCAACTACGAGCCGGCCCAGGCCTCGCGCCTGATGCACGGAATCGCCGCCTCGCTCAAACCGGGCGATGGTTTGCTGCTTGGCACGGACCTGAAGAAAGATCCGCGCGTTCTGGAACTGGCCTACGACGATCCGGCGGGCGTGACGGCTGCGTTCAACAAAAACTTGCTCGCCCGGATCAACCGGGAACTCGGCGGCACCTTCGACCTGGACAACTTCGAGCACATCGCATGCTACGAAGAAGAGCGCGGCGCGGTGTGTTCGTATTTGCAGGCGGTTCGCAAGCAAAAGGTGCGCATTGAAGCGCTCGATTTAACCCTTACGTTTGCTAAGGGCGAACGCATGCACACGGAATCGTCGTACAAGTACTCCGCGCGGGACCTGGATCGACTAGCCGCTCAGTCCGGCCTTGTCCTCAAGCAATTCTGGAGCGATGCCCAGAACCGTTTCCGTGTGAATCTGCTTGTAAAATGATTGCGCTAGCAGCGGTGCTTGCCGGCAAAAGAACGATACAGGCGGCATTGGCTACGTCGGCCATGTTCGCAAACTCGGCCGTTGGATACCGGCACGCACTCCGGAAACGAATGGCACTGGACGGGACCATTTTACCAGGGCGCCCGGCAATTTAACGGCGACATCACCTGGACGCTTACGAACCCGAACCGCATCTATCGCACCCCTCGATAGTGTCATCAACGGCAAACTTACGCCAACCGGCCGCGACTTCTGCGTTCGATCAGCCGAAGCAACGAATCCAAAATAATTGCGAGCAGCGCGGCCGGGATGCTTCCGGCCAGCGTTTGTTCCACGTACTTGCGCTGCAGGCCCAAGAAGATGTCTTCACCCAAGCCGCCGGCGCCGACGTAGCCGCCCAACGTTGCAATAGCGATGAGCGAGATCGTCGCCAAACGTACGCCGCCGATCAGTACCGGCATCGCAAGCGGAATCTCCACCTGCCAAAATTGCTGCCATGGGGCGAAGCCCAAGCCGCGCGCAGCGTCGGTTTGCGCGGCGGGCACGTTTGCAAGCGCCGCGGCGACGTTGCGGATCAAGATAAACTGTGCGTATGCGGCAAGCACCAGCACGACCGGAACGGCGCCCAGGCCTAAGAACCGCACCGCGAGCGCAAGCAGCGCTAGCGATGGAATGACGTAGATGACGCTTGCCGCCGCAAACAACACGGTGCCCGCGCGTGGGCGGCGGGCAGCATACACGCCCAGCGGCACAGCGAACAGTAACGCGATCGCGAGGCCGGCGCCGACAAGACCGATATGCTGCAAGGTCATGCGGCCGATCTCCGGCAGATGCGCGGCAAAGTCAGCTCACTGCCGATCCAGTGCTGCGCGCAGATCATCGTACGCGCGCTCCTGGGCACTGCGTGCAAACAGCTTGGCCACGTACGCGCTCGCCGGATTGTTCAAGATCGCCTGCGGCGCGCCGTGCTGCTCTACTTTGCCCCCGCGCATTACGACGATCCGGTCTGCCAGGCGCAGCGCTTCATCCACGTCGTGCGTGACGAAGACTATCGTCGTGCGCAGGCGCTGCGCAATCTGCAGCATTTCGTCCTGCAGCGACGCGCGCACGATCGCATCGACCGCTCCGAACGGTTCGTCCATCAGCAAGACTTCGGGTTCCGCAGCGATCGCGCGCGCCACGCCCACGCGCTGCTGCTCGCCACCCGAGAGCTCGCGCGGATGGCGCGTGCGGTAGCGGGCAACATCCAACCCCACGAGCGCCAGCAGTTCTTCGACGCGAGCATCGATTCGCGCGCGATCCCAGCCAAGCAGCGAGGGAACAACGGCGATATTCTGCGCAACCGTCATGTGCGTAAATAATCCGACCGCTTGAATGACGTAGCCGATCTTGCGCCGCAGTTGTACGGGATCGAGGCTCGTGACATCCTCGCCGCCGACCAGGACGCGCCCCGACTGCGGTTCTACCAAACGGTTCACCGTGCGCAGCAGCGTGCTCTTGCCGCATCCCGATGGCCCGAGCAGCACGGTGAATGCACCGGCATCGATATCGAGCGTTACGCCGTCAACGGCGTTGCGGTCGGCGCCGGCGTAGCGCACGGCGACGGACTCGAATGCAACCGGGGTCAGCCCGCGTGCTCCGCGAGAAACTGCTTTGCAATGTCGGCCGGGTCGGCTTTCTTGACATTGAACTGATAGTTGAAGTCGCGCACCACCGCATCTGTAAGCAGTGGCGAGATCGCGTTCAGGACCGAAGCGATTGCCGGATGCGCTTTGAGCGCCTGGTTGCGCACGACCGGCGCGATGTTGTATGCGGGCCAAAACGCCCGGTCGTCACGCAGCAGCACCAGATGCTCCGTGCCGATTTGCGAGTCGGTTGTAAACGCGGTCGCCACGTCCGCGTCGCCGTGCGTGAGCGCGTCGTACTGCAAACCAATCTCGAACGTCCGCACATCTTTGAAGCGGAAGCCGCCGTAAAACTTCTGCAAGCCCGGAAGGGCGTCCGCGCGCGTTACGAACTCCGGAATGGAGGCAAAGCGCAGTTGCGGCGCTGCCGCCGCGCACTGGGAAAGCGTGCGAACGTTGTACTTCGCAGCAACGGCTTGCGTAACGCACAGGCCCTGCGAGTCGTTGGCAGGCGAGGGCGGCAGCCACGTCATGCCGTACCGCGATCCATACTCGCGCGCTACCGTGGCAAACAGCGTTCGCGCATTGCGCACCGGCGGTAGATGCAGCACGTCGATAAGCCCCGTGCCCGTATACTCCGGATACAGATCGATGTCGCCGCGCTGCAGGGCTTCGGTGGCAATTTGCGTGGCGCCCAAATTCATGTGCCGCTCGACGGTTAGGTGCGCGCGTTCGAGTGCCGCTGCATACAGCTCGCCGACCACAATACTCTCGCCGAAGTTTTTCGAACCCACCCGGATCGCGCCGTTTGCCGCACCGCCGCTGCACTGCGGCAGCACCAGCGCGGCGCCGATGAGTCCGAGCGTCTCTCTGCGCGTAAGGTTCACGTTGGAGATCCCATTCGTTTTTGTGCGGCAGCAAGAAGGACTTCGGCGGCGACGGCGATCGCCGCGATGGCGATGACGCCGGTCCATAGCGTTTGCGGTTGATCGGCCTGAAGCCCGGTAGTGATATATTCGCCAAGTCCGCCCGCGCCGATGAATGAGGCAAGGACCGCGCTTGCGATCACTTCCGTTGCCGCTGTGCGTATGCCGGTGAACACCAGCGGCAGCGCAAGCGGCCATTCGACCAATGCAAGCCGCTGGAGCGCCGTCATGCCCATGCCGGTTGCAGCATCGAGAGCGGCAACCGGAACGCTCCGGAAGGCAAGGTCGGTCGTGAGCAGCACCGGGGCAGCCGCGAGCAGGGTCAGAGCCGCAAACGCGGGCACGAATCCCACCCCGAAGAGCGGGAGCATGAAGGTCAAAACCGCCAGACTGGGCAGCACGCGCGCCAGGTTGCCGAGCGAGAGCAGGACGCCACGAAGCGCCGGCAGATGAGCCGCGGCCGTGCCCAAGGCCAAGCCCGCCAAGGCGCCGGCCGCCAGTGCACTAATCGCCAGTGCCAGGTACATTTCGGTATGGGCGGCAAGGTCGGCGGGCATCACTAACTAGCATTTCCGCACTTGGCGGCGAATCCCACGTCCCTATGCTCTCAGAGTCGGCCACCGCCTCGAACGGACATCAGGCGGGCGCGCCGCGCTCCCTCGAGGACCCCTCGCTCTACTTCAGCCGCGAAATATCGTGGGTGGAGTTCGACGATCGCGTCCTGGAAGAGGCATTGAACGAACGCGCGCCGCTGATGGAGCGCCTCAGTTTACGGCGATTTACGGAACGAACCTGGACGAGTTCTTCATGATCCGCGTCGCCGCTATCAAGCAGCAGGTCGATGCCCAGATCACGCGGCGCTCCGAGGATGGGCGGCTGCCGAGCGAGCATCTGCAGGCCATCTACGAGCGCGTGCGCGTCTCCCTCGCGCGCCAACAGCAGCTGCTCAAGAACACGCTGCTACCAGCGCTCGACCGCCACGGCATCCGCTTCAAGCGCGTGGACGATCTCAGCGACGAGCAGCGCGCAGACCTCGAGCGCACTTTCGACGATCGCGTCTTTCCCGTACTCACGCCGCTTGCCGTGGATTCGGGCCACCCGTTTCCATATATTTCAAATCTCTCGCTCTCGCTTGCAGTAGAGCTGGAAGAGGTCACGCCCGAGGGACTCGAGCTGCATTTCGCTCGCGTGAAGATCCCGCCAACGCTGCCCCGGTTCGTTCCGGTCGAAGGCGCGCCCGAGGGCGAGCGGTGGAACGTCCTGCTCGAAGATCTGATCGCGCATCACTTGGACGCGCTCTTCCCCGGTATGGAAGTTCGCGATTCGTATCTCTTTCGCGTCACGCGCGATGCCGACTTAGATTTGCAGGAAGACGAGGCCGACGATCTGCTGGCCGCAATCGAGTCCGAGCTGCAGCGCCGCAGGTTCGGGGAACCCGTGCGCCTGGAGATCGAGCGCGGTATGCCCGAATACATGCGCGACCTGTTGCTCAGCGCGCTGGACTTAAACGCGAACGACTGTTACGAGGTCGACGGCTTGATGGGCACGGTGGACCTTTGGTCTATCGTAGGTCTTCCGGACTATGCGCAACTCCACGACCCTCCGTTTACGCCGGCGATTCCCAAGCGGCTGATCGGCGTGACCGATATGTTCGCGGCGATCCGCGAGCAAGATATTCTGCTGCATCACCCCTACGAGTCGTTCGATCCGGTGGTGCAGTTCTTGCGCCAGGCTGCGGACGACGAGCGTGTGCTGGCAATCAAATGCACCTTGTACCGGACCTCGGGGAAGAATTCGCCGATCGTTCGCGCCCTGCTGGAGGCCGCGGAGAACGAGAAGCAAGTCGCCGTGCTGATCGAACTCAAAGCGCGCTTCGATGAAGAGAACAACATCGAGTGGGCCCGGCGCCTGGAGCGCGCGGGCGTGCACGTTGTTTATGGCTTCGCCGGTGTGAAAACGCACGCCAAAGTGACGCTGGTCGTGCGCGAGGAAGAAGACGGCATTCGCCGCTACATGCATTTCGGCACGGGCAACTATAACGAGAAAAGCGCGCGCCTATACACGGATTTGAGCCTTTTCACGTGCAAGCCCGAGTTGGGCTCGGACGTCACGCAACTCTTCAACGCCCTCACGGGCTTCTCGAAGGTCACGGACTACGAAGACCTGCTGGTGGCACCGGTGAATCTGCGCCGCGAGACCGTCGGCTTGATCGAGCGCGAAATCGACCACGCCCGAGCCGGGCTTCCCAGCGGCATCCGCGCCAAACTGAACGCGATAACCGACGGCGAGATTATTCGCGCGCTGTACCGCGCCTCACAGGCAGGCGTCCCCGTCGAACTGCACGTGCGCGGCATGTGCGTGCTGCGGCCGGGGCTTCCGGGGGTCAGCGAGACGATTCGGGTGCGCAGCATCGTCGGACGCTTCCTGGAGCACTCGCGCATCTATTCTTTCGAGAATGCCGGCGAGCACGAAGTGTTCATCGGTTCGGCCGACTGGATGGGCCGCAATCTGGACCGGCGCGTGGAAACGGTCGTTCCCGTGCTGGACCCGCTGCTGGCGGAAACCATTTACAGCGAGGTCCTTGCGCTTATACTGTGGATAACGTGAAGGCGCGCGAACTGCAGCCCGATGGCACGTACAAACGATTGCGTCCCGATGGTGAAACGCGCGTGGATTCTCGAACAGACTTTTTCTTGCGCGCGCGCAGGCGCTTTAACCCCGCCCGGAAAAGTGACGCGGGGTCAGGTCCTAATTATCCCTTAATCTAAGGATGGTAGGGTCTGATCGCAAGCACGGGCTTATGCCCGCGCTGCAATCACTTGTATTTGGAGGACGCGTGAACAGATATATACGCATCCTGACCGCAGCAGCGCTTGTAGCGGGACTCGTCGGACCCTTAAGTATGGCGACGACTTTTGCGCAGACGCCGCCAGATCAGGCCGCTTCGCAAACCTCAGGCACAATCACCGGTTCGGTCAAAGACGCCAACGGTGCGCCGGTTTCCAACGTCAACGTTACGGTGACTGGTCCCCAGACGCAATCGACTACCACGGACGCACTCGGCAATTTCAGTGTCAGCGTCATCCCCGGCATCTACTCGTTCCGCGCATCGAAAGCCGGTTATAATACTGCGACGGATACGAATATCACCGTGCTTGCAGGCGGCACGCAATCCCTAGCGGTCACCATGGCTGCGATCACGTTCAACTCGCTGCGAACGATCGCTAACGTGCGGTCTGTGGGCCGCGGAACGTTTAACACGACGCCGGCATCGGTCAGCGTTGCCACGGCGCAAACGTTCCAGGATCAGGCACAACCGCAAGTGATGAAGATTCTCGACGAAACGCCCGGCATCATTGCCAGTTTGCCTCAAACGTCGGCAAACGCTCAGGCACCAGGCGCGATCACGTTCCCGAACATCCGCGGCGCGCTCTCTTTTGAAAGCGCATCGCTGATCGACGGACATCCGGTTTCTGTCGGCTCGTTCGGCGATTATGTGACGACCTTCTTGAATCCATATATGCTGCAAAGCGTAGAAGTCGTTAAAGGCCCCGGCGCGGACGCACCTACGGACAATTATGCCATCGGCGGTACGGTCAACTTCCGCACCAAGGATCCCACATATCAGCCGAGCGGCCTCTGGCAGGTCGGCTTCGACAATTGGGGCAGCGCGTCGATCAATTTCGGCCTCTCGGGAACCGATGGGCGTTGGGGATATGTCGTAGCGTACGGCAACGAAAATCTCGAAAGCAGGCTATCTAACGCAAACGTTTATGTTTCGGCGCAGACGCCGCAGCAAGGCTTCATCGGTTATAACAACGGTACGGGAACGACGGCCGGTTTTAACGATCAATTCCCGACACCGGTGGTTACGTGCGGTGCCGGCTGTAAGACGGTGTCTACCAACGAAAATGCATACAACCTCGTTGCATGCTGCGAAAACGTCGGTAGCGACCTTTACACAAACACGAGCGAACTGATGAAACTGCGCTACGGGCTTTCGGGCTCGACGACCGCAACCTTCACCTATTTCGGGGGACAGACGCGCGCCAACCAGGCGGCCAACACCGGGGATATCGCGCACTCGACATTTACACTCAACGGCTATAACACGGGTGCATCGCCCGCACAGATCGCCGCATACAACGGTGCTATTCCGAATAACAGCCCGGTCGATATAGGATTCGTGCGTACGCCCGAGTTCGAAATCAATAACGAACCGATCGTTGAGGGCGATATCCGCACGACATTCCACAACGATACGATCCTCGCACGCTATTACTCGGCGGGAATCCATCGTCTGCTCTATCAGGGATCCGGCAACGTGCACGTGCCGACCGTACTGGACATGCAGCTGTATGGCTACGATTCGGGAACTCAGCAGTTGTTTACCGGCCAAACCGTGCCGCTGACGTTCTTCGACAACTTCAATCAGGCCGAAGATGACGTTTTGACCGGCTATTCGCTCGAGTGGTCGCACCCCCTCAATGCAAATAACTACTTGACGTTCTCTGACGACTTTACCGACTCAACAACCGTGAGCTACAGCCAGGGTTGCTGCTTATTCAACCCTTCTGCAGGCCACGTCTACACTGCCGGCAGTCCTTTCGTTCCGATCGAGGGCAATCCGAGCATCACGCTGCCCAAGGGTTCGTCACAGCTGTTCAATACAGCCCAGATTCGTGGGAACCTCCACCCAAGTTCGAAGCTTGGAATCACGCTCACCAACTACTTCAACTCATACAAGAGCACGATCCCGACGGAGTGTCATGCGTCCGCCGCGTTGACCCCTGCCGGCCACTGTCTGGTTGACGGCGGCGGCGTCACGTCCACCGGTCTTCCGACCACGGGCTTTTTGTTCAACACGATGTCTCGCACGCATTACGATCCGCGGCTTGACTTCGAGTACCGTCCGAACGGGCGGACGGCAGTGCGGTTTTCGCTCGGCTCCTCGATTGCTCCGCCGTACCTTGCCGAACTGACCACGCTCGCAACACCGATCACGTACTCTGCGGCTTCTCACATCGCCACCGAAAAGGTCGGCAGTTCGGGCTTGTTGCCGGAGACCGCGTTTGGTTACGACTTAGGCGGCGACTATCGCTTCCGCGATGCTGCGACCACGTTTTCGGCAGATATCTATCTGACGAATCTGTTCAACCACTTCTTGTCCACGGTTTACGACAGCGGGCATACGTGCCCGACCGTCGACCCCGTGACGGGGAATGCGACGCCTGCGGGCTGCGCGGGCAACCCGTTGTACTATACGAACAACATTAACGTGGCAAATACGAAGTTTCAGGGCGTCGAGCTATCGTTGCGGCGCGCTCCGGCGCAAGGGCTCGGCTATACGATTCAAGGTGCTCTCCAACGCGGATACGCATACAATATCTCGCCGAACTTCTATTGCAGTTTCGCTCCAACTCCGAGTAAGCCGTGCATACCGGCAAACTACAACACGAATCTCTCGATTATTCCCAACCAGAACTTCACCGGCGGCGGCATTAACGGAAGTGCCACGGGCGTCGGCGTGAATGCATTCAGCAACCAGAACATTCCGTATTCGCAAGGGTACGGAGAGTTGAACTGGCGCTCGCACCAATGGTACGCCAACGTGAACGTTCAATGGGAAGGCGCCAACAACTCGCTCAACGAGCCCGGCTTCGACGTATTCGGGGCGACGTTGCGCGGACCGTTCGCGGAAGGCCTTACGTGGCAAGTCTCGGGTGACAACCTGGGCAACAAATACGGCAATCTGTGGCCGGCGTTTGGATCGGGCGTGTTCATCCCGCTCGCAAACGGGCAACTGGCGGCAACGCAAGCCGGCGTCTTGCCCGCGCGCACGTATCGCTTCGTTATCACCAAGACGTTCGGTCAGGGCTCCAACGCCAATCCGTAGCAACGACGCCTAAAAGGGCAACATCAGGGCTCGCGAGCAATCGCGAGCCCTTTTTTTGTCGTTAAGGTTCGCTCACGCTTTGTGTGCACGCGAGCAGCCTATTCGATGTTGTGCGAGTGTCAGAGATCGTTATCGAAAGCTCCGCGTTGTTTCCCGGGCATCCCGGATCGCTTGCGATAACTGCGCCGGTATTCACCGCACCCTCCATCCCGCTCGCATGTCCGGCGCTGTCGAAGAAGATTGTAAACGGCGGCGATCCGAGCGATGTCTCGGCAATGTCACCGGCCGCAGTTACGGCAGGCCCCGACGCCACAACCGCCCCTGCGCCGTTGGGACGCCCGGCGTAAACCCTCATCGAGAATCCACCGGGCGTTGCCGGCGCAACGATAAGCGTCGCGCCATTGCCGCTGCTCGCTGCGAGGGACTTTGCTTCCGCTATTGTCTCGTCGAAGACCAATACCGACGAGGCCGCAGCCGCCGGCCGCGACCCAAGCGGCATTGAAACCGCAAAAAACAGAACGACAGCGACAATGGCCGCTACAACCACGACCTCAAGAAGCGTGAATCCGCGCACGCCTAATTAAGTGCCCCGAGAAACGGACGGGCTGCCGCAAGAAGCGAAGGGAGAGGAATGAGATGCTTCAGGATTGGCCATCTGCTGCCGTTGATTGCTTTCGGGGCGCTATGCCTCGTTGGTGCTGCTCCGAGTACCGTCGAGGTGGACCGGCGTCCATGTTTCAAAACCGCTATGACCCAATACGCGCTTGACGAATGCGCAGGCGAAGAAGCAAGACGCGCCGATGCGCAGCTCAATGACATTTTTGGAAAAATTTTGCTGCTAGCAAAACGGTATCCGGTCGCGGTTAAAAATCTGCGTGCAACCGATTCCGCCTGGAGAGCGTATCGCAAAGCGTACGTTGCGGCGATGTTCCCCCTGCCAAGATCGCAAACCGGCACCATACTGCCGATGCAAATGGCCGAGCAATACGCTTGGGTAACTCAACGGCACATAGCAGAGATGACGCTAATGCTAAAAGTCTACAAAAACCCTAGTTACCTTATCTGCGACGATAGCTGCTAACCCCGGCTCATCTCTAAAATGATCGCCCATTCGGAAGGCGTGACCGGCTGAACCGATAGGCGCGAGCCCTTCTTGAGCAGTTGCATGCCGAAGAGGCGTGGCTCGGCTCGCATCTGCGAGAGGGTTACGGGATTCGCAAGCGGTTCCACAAACGCGACATCGACACACTGCCAGAGCGGCTTGTGCGCCGGACTGCGCGGGTCGTAGTACTCGCCGCCTTTTTCCCAGGCGGTTGCATCCGGATGTGCTTGCTGCACGACCTTGACGATACCCACCGCCGCCGGTTCGGCGATGCTCGAGTGGTAGAAAAGGCCTAGGTCGCCGACGGCCATCTCCAGCATGTTGTTGCGGGCCTGAAAGTTGCGCACGCCGCTCCAAGGCGTCGTACCGTCTTTTTGCAACTGCTCGAAGCTGTAGGCGTGTGGTTCACTTTTGAACAACCAATGCCGCATGCATGTGTTCTTCGCCGTACTCTTAGCCATAACCCAGCCCTGGCTGCTGGTCGGCGACCTGCATTTGAACCCGTTCGATAGAAGCCGGGTGCCGAATGGCTACCACAGCGACCCGAACGCCTTGCTGGTGGCCGGGACGATTGCCGCGATGCGCCGCGCAGATCCCGCTGCGCCCGTGGTCATAATCGCGGGCGACTTCTTGGCGCACCAATGGGCCGCGAAGGCGCGCGCCGCGGGGCAAGATCCCACGCGTGCCGCTCAGGCCGCGATGTCTCAAATCGCGCACGAATTCCAAACGGCCTTTCCGCGCGCGCAGTTTCTCATAACAATGGGCAACAACGACGATCCGTGCGGCGACTACAGTACCGCGCCGAACTCCGCATATGTGGCGGCCGTTGCTCGAATCTGGGCGCCGCTTGTGAACCGCAATGGCGCCGCTCCGAACTTCGTGCGTGAGTTTTCGTATGCCGGTTATTACACGGCTCGCCTTCCGAACGGGACGCGGGCAATCGTGCTGAACGACGTGTACTGGTCGCTGTTTTTTCGCCAGTGCGGGCGCGGGCCGAATGCAGGCTCCGCAGAGATGGCGTGGCTCGAACACTCGCTCGCTGCGCTCGCGCCGGAAAAGCGTGCGTTGCTGCTGATGCACATTCCGCCCGGTGTCGATCCGACCGCGACCTTAATCGCGCAGCGGTTTATCGTCGTTCCGTATTGGCATGGCAGCATACGCGCGCATTTCGAACGGCTTATGCTTCAGTTCGCGTCGCACATTCCGCTTGCGATCGCGGGCCACGTGCACCGGGCCGACTTTCGTATCGTGGACGGCGTGCCGTTGCTGGTCGCTTCGTCGGTCTCGCCGATCTACGAAAACAATCCCTCGTTCGAGGCGCTTCGCTTCTCGACGGACGGCACGCTGCGCGACTCCACGACGTACGTGGACGATCTCACGCAGAACCTTTGGCTCAAAAGCGGAACGTTCGATGCGGCTTTCGGCGCGCGCGATCTCTCCGCCGGCTCGCTGCAGTCTTTGCACGACCGCCTCGGCGCCGATTCCGGCCTACGCGCGCGGTGGGAGCATGCCTTGGTCGGCGATTCGGACGCTTGGTATGGCGTACGCCGGACGTGGGCCGCGTTTTGGTGCGCGCAAACGGAGCTGGACGGCGGCTATGCCTCGTGTGCGGGCGACCAGCGCCGCGTCACGGCACTTCTTGCCGCGGCCGGTGCGGCAGGAGCCGTAGTCGTGCTGCTGGTGCTGTGGTATTCTCGAAAGCATCTATGGAAACCAAAACGCAGCAGCGAGTGATCCGAACGTCCGGCGACGGCTGGGAGGGCGTGCCGGTCGAGGGCTATCGCCCGGGCGCGGCCGTCGGCGTTGCGCGCCACACCATCGTGGGCGGACGCAAGGACGATCGCAGCGAGCCCGGCCCCTCGAATGAATTACGCTACTTCGAACTGCAGCCCGGCGCGGTCTCGCGGTTGGAGAAGCACGAGCACGAACATTTCGTCATCGTCAAACGCGGCCTGGGCTATGCCGTCATCAATGAAACGCTGACCGAGATCGGCCCCAACGACGTCGTGTACGTGGGCCCGCTCGAGGTGCATCAATTCGTAAACCGCGGCGGGGAACCGTTCGGCTTTTACTGCTTCGTGGACGCCGCGCGCGATTTCTCGCAGGAGCCCAGCGAAGAAGAACTGACGCGCCTTATGAACTCACCGGCGGGCAACGTTGCAAAGCCGTTTGCAGTTCCTCCCCCACAAAAACGTTAGTCTGGTCGAGCGAACGCGCCGCACTTCCGAACGGCGCGAACGAGGACGGGTTGCACTCCGCGCCGCCCAAGCGCAAGCCCGCCGCAACGTGCAGCGTGAACGCATGACCGCCATGCGGCCAAAACGCGGATCGCGGCCAGCCTCGTTGCAGTAACGCATCCACGATCTGCATGTAGCCGGTAAGTCCGTAGCAATGCACGGGATCGAAGAGCAGAATATCGCGTTCGCGCCGCAGGCCGCCGTGCGCGTCTAGCAGCAGCGCTTCGGCAACCGAGAACAGCGCCTCGCCCGCGGCAACCGGGGGCGCATAGCGGGCCGCGACGGCCGATTGCGTTTCAAAGTCGAGCGGGTCGCAGATGTCTTCAAACCATCGCAGATCGTAGGGCTCGAGTGCCTCCGCAGCGCGCAACGCATCATCGCGCCCGTAGGCGTTCATCGCATCGACCGCCAGATTTTGCGGGCTGCCAAGCACGTCGAGCGCAGCTTCGATGCGGGTAAGATCCTGCGCCAGCGGCAGCGATCCGATCTTGATCTTCGCGCGTGTAAATCCCAGTGCCAGCATGGCGCGCAGTTCGTCTTGCAGCCGCGTGATGTCGTCCTGCGGATACACGTAGCCGCCCCCGGCGTACACGGCGACGTCCTGGTTTGAAGTCAGGCCCGCCGCACGAGCAAGATACCCATGCACCGGCAGGCGAGCGATCTTCGCGGCTGCATCCCAAACCGCCATGTCAAGCGTGCCGACCGCAACGCAACGCTCGCCGTGGCCGCCGGGTTTCTCGCCCTGCATCATCGCTTTCCACGCCTCGCGCGGATCGGCAAAGTCGGGCGCTTGCAACAGGCGCGGCGCGAAGCGCTCGCGGATCAGCCCGCTCTGCGCAAAGCGTCCGATGGAAGAGAAGCCATAGCCGATGACCGGCTCGCCGTCGATTTGCGCATCGGTCGTAACCGATACAACGCTGGTTGTGAGATTACCGGAGGGAATGGATGGATCGCGATAGCGCGAGATCGGAACGCCGAGCTCGCGCACTTCCAGGATCCGCACCGGCGCGTTACGCTAGTAGATGACCATGGGACGCTTTTCGTCCGCGCACCACTCGCTCCACGACCCCGGATAGAGCCGCGTGCCGTGCATCCCTGCGATCTCCATCGCGAGCATATTGACGGCTGCGGAAACACCCGAGCCGCATTGATGCACGATGCGCTCGGGCGCAATGCCCACCGATTCAAACTCAGCGCGCAATTGATCGGGCGCTTTGAAGCGTCCCTGCTCGTTGAAGTTCGAGCGGAACGGACGGTTCACGGCGGTTGGAATGTGACCGGCAACGGGATCGATCGTTTCGTTCTGCCCGGCGAACCGGTCGGCACCGCGCGCGTCCAGCAAGGTGAACGCTTGCGTGTGCAACGACTGCAGCACGTCATCCGCGTTGACCGCAAGATCGTCGCGAACCCGCGCGAGAATTGTGCCCCCGCCCGGATGCGCCGGCGCGCTGCTCTCAACGGCGAAGCCCGCCGCCGTCCACGCCGCAAAACCGCCGTCAAGGACTGCCGCCGCCTTATGGCCGATGAGCTGCAGCAAATACCACATGCGCGCCGCGAACATATCCGCGCCGGCATCGTACGCAACAACTTGCGTATCGTCGTTCACGCCCAGGCCGCGCAAAAAGCCGGTGAAGGTTTCCCAATCCGGCAATGGGTGACGTCCGTTGCGTCCCGTGCGCGGGCCCGCCATATCGGTTTCCACGCTGGCGAAAAAGGCGCCGGGAATGTGCGAGTCTTCGTACCGCTTTCGCCCCGCGGAGAAGTCCGCCAATGCGTGCCGGCAGTCCAGGATAACCCAGTCCGCGTCGCCCACGTGCGCGTGCAGCTCCTCGGGCGAGATGATAGTGGAAAACATCAATGCAGGTTAATCGTGGTTTTTGGCTGACCGGCGTTGCCGAACGTTTCTTGCAGGACGGTTTGCAGCTCGCCCTTTTGCGCCATGGGCCCCAGGATGTCGGTATCGCCGTAAAACTTGCCGTTAATAAACACTTTGGGCAAGGTGGGCCAGTTCGTCATCTCGGCAAGCACTTCGCGCTTGGGCATATTTTCCAGAACGTCGACCACCTCGAACGGATAGCCGAAGCCGTCGAAAAATTGAATGGTCTCAAGCGTGAAGCCGCAGCGCGGCATCGTTTTTGTGCCCTTACCGTAAACCAGGATTTTGTTCGCGGCAATCTCGCGATCGATCTCGTCTTTGATGTTGTCGGTCATGTCTATTTCACTCTACTGTGCGGAAGCGGTTAGTGTTTTGAGTTCGACCGCGTGCACGCGGCCGTCTTTGAGCGCGCCTTTGAGCGCACCGTAAACGAGTTGATGCTGTTCGATGAGCGTCTTCCCGGCGAAGTGTTCCGAGCGCACGGTGACGTTGAAGTGATCCATGGTCCCGGTGCGATCCACGATATCTACTTGGGCGTCGGGAAGCTGGGTGCGGATCAGCGCGGTAAGAGAGTCGTTGTCGATCATAATCCTAGGATTGCAGACGCGGTGCGTCTTGCCGGAGGGACTGGGCCAGAGCGCGCGCTTCGCGCAGCGTTTCGGGCAGACGCTCGGACTGCATGGCGAGCATGCGGGTCAGCCCCGCTGCGAGCACCAGACCGCTTGCTGCGGCAAGGACGGCCGGCACGCCGGTCGCCCGCAGCGGACCGATTTCCAGCGAGAAGGTGCGCGTCACGCGGGCAAGCCCTTTGAAAAATTTAGCGTTCACAACTCTATTGTACGCCGCGGCGAAGGCCGCGCCCGCCTGGTTTAGTCGCCCGAGGCCTCCGGGAACGCCCCGTGAAAACCGCCGGGGATGAAAGCGATACGACTGCACGAGCTCGGCGGCCCGCAGAATCTGCGCTGCGAGGAGGTGCCGCAACCCGCGCCGGTCGCGGGCGAGGCGCTCGTGCGCCTGCGGGCAGCCGCCCTGAACCACCGCGACGTCTTCATTTCGCAGGGCCTCTATCCCAACATCAGCCTGCCGCGGATCTTGGGCTCGGACGGCGCCGGCGAGTTGGAGGGAAAGCGCGTGCTCATCGACCCGCTTATCGGCTGGGGTGACGACGAGCGCATCTGGCGTCCCGAGGCGAGCATCCTGGGCATGCCGCGCGACGGGACGTTCGCGCAGTACGTGGCTGTGCCGCAGGCAAACGTGCACGCTGTTCCGGAGCACCTCTCGTTCGAGCAAGCGGCGGCGCTGCCGCTCGCGGGCGTTACGGCGTTCCGCGCGCTCTTCACGCGCGGAGAACTGCGCGCGGACGAAACCC
The DNA here is from genome assembly GCA_963702335.1 of Vulcanimicrobiota bacterium. Classification (GTDB taxonomy): domain Bacteria; phylum Vulcanimicrobiota; class Vulcanimicrobiia; order Vulcanimicrobiales; family Vulcanimicrobiaceae; genus DASSRQ01. The sequence goes on from CAVPCC010000032.1 coordinate 56,402, forward strand.
TGCTGCTCACTGGTACCGGCGGCGGCGTGCAGACGTTCGCGCTGCTATTCGCTAAAGCCGCAGGCGTGCGCGTATTCGTTACGTCCGGAAGCGACGAGAAACTCGCGCGCGCAAGCGGCATGGGCGCGGAGGGCGGTGTCAATTACAAGAGCGATCCGGACTGGCACAAAACGCTGCGCAAGAAAGCTGGAACGATCGATGCGGTTATCGATTCGGCCGGCGGCGAAACGTTTGCGCGTGCGCTTGCACTGGTCCGCCCGGGGGGGCGCGTCGTCACGTACGGCGGGACCAGTGGCGATGCGAAGATCAAGATGTTCCCGGTATTTTGGAATCAGATCGACGTCCGCGGCAGCTCGATGGGCAGCCCATCCGATTTCCGCGGCATGTTGCAATTTGTCGCCAAGCATCGCATCACGCCGGTCATCGATCGTGTTTACCCGATGGAAGAAACCCCCGCCGCCGCGCAGCGGATGTCATCCGCGGACCAGTTCGGTAAGATTGTTTTATCTATTCCTTTGTCATCCTGACCCCCACATTCGTCATCCTAACCCCACGTTCGTCATCCTGATTTGACGAATGTGGGCTCAGGGTGACGAACCGGTGGCGAGTGAGTAGGCTCGGACCGTGTCCAGGCGGAGCATGGCGCCCAGTTCGGCTTCGACGGTGCGGGCGTGCTCGCGGCCGACGATCGTTTCCCACTCCGGGTTGAGGATTGCGTTTTCCGCCGGCGTCGGATCGCGTGGCAATGCGCGCGACTGCACGCGGCCTTCGGGTTCCAGTGCGAGCAGATACGCAAGCATTTGCCGCGCGGCGGCCGGCCACAATATGGGGCTGGTATCGGCATAAATTGCCTGCACCAGCTGCGGAATCGTGCGTTCACCTTCCTCAAGCGCCTGCAGAATCTCCGCTTCTCGCATGGCGCGGTGCGCTAAGTATTCGCGCATTTTCGTCTGCGGGTCGGCGACCGGCTCGCCATGGCCGCCCAAGATCAACCGCGCGTGCGGAAAATCTTCCAGCAACCGGCGCAAACTGGCCTGATACGGACGCATCTCGCCGTTGGGCGGCGCGATGACGACGTAGCCCTGGCCCAGGACCGTATCGCCCGTAAAAAGCGCAGCATCCGTGCGATCGTAATAGACGAGATGATCGAACGTATGACCCGGAGTCGCGACGACATCGATCGCGCTTTGCCCCAAACGGATCGTCGCGCGATCCTCCAGCGGCCGGTCGTGCGGAAACTCGCTGCGCGCATTTGCCGCAATGGGCGCGCCGGTTCGCGCTTGCAGCAACGGCGCAGCGGGCGCGTGATCCGGATGCGTGTGCGTCAGCGCAATGAGCGCGATGCGGCATTGCATGGCCGCAGCTCGATCGATCAGCGCAGTCACGTGACGCTCGATCGCGGGTCCCGGATCGATGCACAGCGCCTGGCCGTCGCCGCAATCGATGAGATAGCTGTTGGTCCCGGTTAAAGTCATCGCGGAAGGGTTCGGCGCGCGCACGAGCGCGATGCGTTCAGGTATCACGCAACTCCCGCACGCTCATAAGCGCGCCCCCGCAATTGGGGCAGATTCCGTCCATCGCCGCGGCGCAGTTGGAACAAAACGTGCATCCGTACGAGCAACTTTGCGCGTTTGCCGCATGGGTGAGCGGACAGCCGCAGCGTTCGCACGAGGTTTTCGCGGCTTCGCCTCTCACCAGGCGAACTCCAAATCTTCAGGAAGCGAGAACGTCGAACCAGGTGCGGCGTCGGGCATGATGCTGTAGATGGGCTTTGTCCGGGCGAACTGCATGAGCGCGTCCACCGAAGCAAACTCCGCCAAACGCTCCAAATGCTTGATGGTGGGATACACCAGCGTGAAGCGGCCGAGTTCCGATTCATCAAGCGCGCGTTGTGGCGCGATCCACACGCCGTCGTGCGTCTCCACCGTGTCCGCCCAGGCATCTTGGCCCGCCGATGCGAGAGCCAAGAAAAAGTGCGCGTTATACCGGCGCGGATACACCGGCGGCGTAATCCAGTGTGAGAACAGCGCAAGCGCGCGTGCATCCGCGTAGGCATTCAGCGCCTCAAGCGCTCGTAAGAAGGGCGCCCGTTCGTTTGCCGCGGCCGCGCTCGTTATCGCCGCGCCGTGTGCATCGCATGCCAGCAGCACACCTGCCTCTTCGTACAATTCGCGCAGCGCCGCAACCATCAGCGAACCGGCCTGCGCGAGCTCGGGCGGCCCAAAGGGTGCGGGGAATTGCGGGAAGCTGCGCATGCGAAACTCGCGGCCGAGCAGGTCGTCGTCCATGCCGTAGACGCGCGCGAGTGTTTCGGGCTCGGAATCGGCCGGCTCCACGGTGCCGCCGGGAAAGACGTAGGCGTCGGGCACAAAGTGGCTCGCGCCGCTGCGGCGCACCATCAGGACCTCGAACCCGCGCTCGGTCCCCGGGCGGACGAGCATTACCGTGGCCGCTAAGCGGATCAATGGAACCTCGTTGTTAGTGGGTACCGTTACAAGGATATGAAAACGCGTTTTGTCGCCGGCTTGGGCGCCATCCTGTTCTCCCTGGGAGGGAGCGCCCTGGCGCTTGCCGGCCAGCAGACTCCCCCGACGCCACCGCCTCAAGCGGTTGCTACCGCCGCTCCCAACCCCGTTCCAAGCGTTCCGGCCGGTATCGAGCAAGATGCCGTCAACGCGCTCGGCAACATCGTAAAATCCGCCTTCGGATGGAGCGATACCGAATCGGTCGGCACCGTCGTATTCTACAAAGGGTACGAGATGCAGGTCCGTCAGCAGCTCAACCGCTACCGTGAGATTCATCTGCATCGCGGTACCGTGATCAATCCGCGCGGCTACTCGATCCAATCCGGATCCGTAGTTGACGTGCGCGGGCGTCCCAATTCGGACGGCTCGCTGAACGCCGATATGATCGTCGTTCAAAACCCGCACTAAACTGCGCTTGCGCATAGCCCTGGGCAGCGACGAAAAAACCGACCTCACCACCGCGCTCGATCGCGAACTGCGCGAGCGCGGCCATGAGGTCGTTTTGCTTGGCGCGCTTGCGCCGGGTGATGACGAAGCGTGGCCCGCCGTGGGACGCGGCGTTGCGCAAGCGGTCGCTCGCGGTGATTGCGCATTCGGCGTGGTCTGCTGCTGGAGTGGAACGGGTGTGAGTATCGCAGCCAACAAGGTGCCGGGTATTCGCGCGGCGCTTTGCGCCGATGCGGAAACTGCCGCGCTCGCGCGCACGTGGAACGATGCGAACGTGCTTGCGCTCAGTCTTCGGAGCACGCCGGTGGGCGCCGTTGCGGCCATTCTCGATCGCTGGTTTGCAGCCGTGCCTACCGACGATCCGGTCTACGGGCCGATGATCGCGCAGGTCGACACGTAAAGACCTCAATCCAAGACCCCGGCCCGCGCGTTAGGAGGACGTTATCCTTCTGCTTCGCGGAGTGCGCTCCGGAAAGGTCTTCGAATGATCGCTCTTCTTAAAGTTGCCGCCATCGTGGCGCTCGCATCGAACATGATGCCCAATGTCATAAACCAACCGTCGCGTTTTTCAGGTCCGGGCGTATACACCGGCGCGCCTGCGTTGCCCGTAACCCTTTCAATGGTTATCGCCGGCGGCGGCCCCTCGAACTTCAATAGTGTCACGCTCGTTAAAACGCTGACCGGATCGAAATTCAACGCGGAAGTCGGCAAGCTTACCAGCCAATACGGCAAAGATAAGGTCGGCAATTTCCTCAAAGTGTTCGATTTTGTCGTGAGTGACTCGCTGCGCATCGTGGGCGAGAAAAAGATCGCGCTTCCCAAGAACCCGAACCCCGATCCGCAGAACGGTCCGGCTCTAGCGGCTGCCCTGTGGGGTGCTGGTCAAACCGGTGCGGGATTCAATGTTGAAGTGATGTTGGATCGCGCCGTCTCGCATCCGGTTCACGTGCAAGTCATGAAAGATATCGACGCGAAATTCGGTCTGCCCGCCGACGCCGATTACCACGCAGTGCTCAACACCGCCATGCACGATCTGGCCTCGGTCTATCACTTGAAATAGCAACAGCGGCCCTAGAAGTGCAAAAGGCCACGCGATGCGTGGTCTTTTGCTTTTCTCATGCGCCGGGCGGCAGTCTCAGCTCCCGAAAGTCCGGCGGCTATCCGTATTGAGCGTATCCCTCAGCAGACAGACAGTTCATACCCAATAGCAGGGCTGGCAAACGAGGTGCCAACCGCCCCTCAGGGTAGGGCCAAGAGCGCTGCAAAGGCGGCCGCCAGGCACCAGTTCACCATGTGTGCCGTCCAGCAGTACGGGCAGCTGCGCCTCGTGACGTAGAGCAGACTGTATGCCAGGTAGAGCGAGACGGCTGCGGCTAGGCCGGCGGCCGCGAGCGCTGCGCACAGAACCGGCCGCCCTCCCGCCCAGGCGGCTGCGGCCGCCAGGGCATAGTAGAATCCACCGAACAGCGCGTTCGGAACGCCGCCGAACAGCGCCGCGCGGGGGCTTTGCACCACGCTGGGCCCGGAAAGCTCCCCGCGCTGCGCGAGCACACTTTTGCGAAGCATAAAGACGGAGCAATAAAACCCGACGGCGCATAGAAACGAAATGGCCACCCGGACCGCGAGCACCGTACCCGTCACTTGAAATCCTCGCATCGCCGTTTTGCCGGCATCAGTCTTCTCGTGCTCTCATTCGTGTTGGCGGCGCTGGCTATCCGCTTTCAGCCGCTCATCGAGCATTACATCCGCTCCATCGGGCCGGGCATCGCGGTCCCCATCGCCACCGGAATCTTCGCGGTCGTTGCCTCCGCGCCGTTTTCGGTGACCGACGCGCTGGCAGTAATGAATGGAGCAATCTTCGGACCATTCTGGGGCTCGATCATCAACGCATTGGGCATTCTGCTCGCCGGCGTCTTGGGCTATTGGGTTGCCATGCATGCAACGCACGGCATGGATTTGGAATCGATGCTCTCGCGTCTGCCGCGCTGGGTGAAACGCTTTCGCATCGGCTCGCCCATGTTTCTGATCGCCGTGCGCATCATTCCCGGTTTCGGCGGCACCGTCGCAACCGCCAGTGCCGCGGCCCTCAAAGTTCCGGTGTGGATTCACGTGCTGTGCATGGCGGCAGTGGCCATTCCGGTCTGTACGATTCTAGCGATCTCGGCGATCGCGCCGTTGAATTTATCCATGGAGCAGAGCATCGCGCACATATGTACATCCTGCACCACCGTCCGCACTGGCACTTCCGCCGGCGCCATACCGACACGCCTGCGCCTACGGGGCCGCAAACGTGAACGTGCAGATGGTGGGCGATGCCGAGCAGGCTTGCGCAGCTCGCGCAACGGATCGAAGCCGCACCGCGCGTGGGACTCGATACCGAGTTTCATAACGAGCGCACCTACGCGGCCCGCCTAATGGTGATCCAACTTGCGTTCGAGGACGGTTTTGCCATCGTCGATCCGCTTGCTGGCATGCCGCTCGAGCCGCTTGCCGACGCACTTTCCGGTACGCTGGTCGTCGGACATGCGCTCACGAGCGATTTGAAGATCTTTGCCGACCGGTTCAACCGCGTACCAGCCGACGTTTTCGATTGCCAAGTAGCCGCGTCGTTTCTGGGATACGGGATGGCGATATCGCTGGCGGATTTGGTCCGCGACTTGTGCGACGTGCGGTTAAAAAAATCGCATACCGTCAGCGATTGGTCTTCGCGCCCGTTTTCCGAAGGCCAGATGGAGTATCTGGTTGACGACGTCGCTCATCTGCTGGATATGCACGACAAAATTTCCGAGCGCTTACACAAGACCGGCCGCTACGAATGGGCGATGGAAGAATGCCGCGCGCTCGGTCGCATAGAGCGCTATACGATGGACGAACGGCGCATGTATGGGCGCATTCCGGGCGCAAACCGCATGAACCGGCGCGAGCTGGGCGTGCTGCTCGAACTGGTCAAAGTGCGCAGAGGATCGCGCGCGAGCGCGATCTTCCGCTCAAATACATCATGCCTGACGACGTTGTAGGCGGGATGGCCGTACTTCGGCCCAAACGTGTGGAAGATCTGGCCAGCTGCGCCGCATAGATGCCGGAACGCGCCGTTCGCTCGGACCGCACGTGATCGAAGCCGTGAAACGCGGTGAGTCCATTCCCAAGGATCAGCTGCCGGCTAAATTTGCCCGCCCGCTGGGCAACGCCCGCGAAACGCTGGTGGCCATCATGAGCGTCGTCGTGGGCGAAATCGCGCGCGAGAACGAGCTTCCGGCGAGCCTTCTGGTGCCGCGGGCGTCGCTCGAACGCCTCGCCCGCGAGGTTCCGGCGCAGCGCGGGGAGTTCGAAAACGTTTTAGACCTCTCGGCCTGGCGAATGCAGCTGGTCGGTGACCGCTTATGGCGACTTTTGTCGGGTACAAGTGCGCTGCGCATCGAAGGCTACGCCGCAGGCGACCCGCGAATTACGGTGGAGTCATGAATCAGCATCTCGATAGTTTTAACGCGTTCGACAACCTGGCCGTGGGCGAGCGCTCGTATAAATATGCTCGCCTTGCCGCGTTGCAGGACGCCGGCATAGCCGATCTGGCGCGCATGCCGTTTTCCATAAAAATCTTGCTGGAGAATCTGCTCCGTTTTGAAGACGGCCGCTCGGTGCGCAAGGAAGACGTAGAGGCGCTTGCGCGCTGGTCGCCGCAACGCCGCGGCGATCGCGAGATCGCTTACCGTCCCGCCCGCGTGCTGCTGCAGGATTTCACCGGCGTTCCCGCAGTCGTCGATTTGGCCGCGATGCGCGACGCGATGGCTGCCATGGGCGGCGAACCCAAAGCGATCAACCCGCTCCAACCGGTGGAACTGGTCATCGATCACTCCGTGCAGGTCGATGCGTTCGGAAACGCCGGCGCGTTCAAAGAAAATGCAGAACTTGAGTTCCAACGCAACCGCGAGCGCTACGCCTTTTTGAAATGGGGACAGCGCACTCGACGGCTTCCGCGCCGTGCCGCCCGACACAGGCATCGTGCATCAAGTAAATATTGAATTCTTGGCGCGGGTCGTTTTCGGCGTGTCCGAGGGCGACGGCTTTGCGTATCCCGACACGGTCGTCGGAACCGATTCCCACACCACGATGGTTAACGGATTGGGCGTGCTGGCGTGGGGCGTCGGCGGCATAGAGGCCGAGGCGGCAATGCTGGGGCAGCCGGTCACGATGCTCATTCCCGATGTGATCGGTTTTAAGATCGATGGTCGTCTGCGTGAAGGCGTAACCGCGACTGATCTGGTGCTCACCGTTACCGAGATGCTGCGCAAAAAAGGCGTAGTCGGAAAATTCGTCGAGTTTTTCGGTGCGGGCTTAAACAATTTAGGTGTTGCGGATCGCGTGACGATCGGCAACATGTCGCCCGAGTACGGCTCGACCTGCGCGATATTTCCAATCGACGGGCAGACGCTGGAGTATCTGCGCTTAACGGGCCGCGCGCCCGAGCACGTGGCCCTGGTCGAAGCCTATGCGAAGGCGCAAGGCATGTTCCGCACCGACGCAACGCCCGACCCGATCTACACCGATACGCTCGAACTCGATCTGGGCACCGTCAAGCCCAGTCTTGCCGGACCGCGCCGTCCGCAAGATCGCGTTGCGCTCGAAGATGTCAAAGCCGGCTTCACGGCTGCCATGCAAGAATGGGCACAGCAGCGCGACGGTAAGCCCGGGAGCGCGTCGGCTACGATGCAAAGCGAGGGCGGCCAAGGCGTTGCCGTGGTCGACAAAACGCGCGTCTCCGACGGTTCGGTAGTTATCGCGGCCATTACGAGCTGCACGAACACCAGCAATCCCTGGTCCTCATTGCCGCCGGTTTATTGGCCCGCAACGCGGTCAAGCGCGGCATGACGAGCAAGCCATGGGTGAAAACCTCGCTCGCGCCCGGCTCGAAAGTCGTTACGGACTATCTTGCCAAGTCCGGTCTGAACGTGTATCTGGATGCGATCGGTTTTAATCTGGTGGGATACGGTTGTACGACCTGCATCGGTAATAGCGGACCACTGCCGCCGGCGATCGCCGAAGCCGTTGCGGACGAAGATGCCATCGTCGCCGCGGTGCTTTCGGGCAACCGCAACTTCGAGGGACGCATCCATCCGCAGGTACGGGCAAATTATCTTGCATCGCCGCCGCTGGTCGTAGCCTACGCGCTCGCGGGCCGCATGGATATCGATTTGACCAGCGAGCCGCTGGGTGAGGACGCGCAAGGTGCGCCGGTCTACCTCAAAGATCTTTGGCCGAGCAATGCGGAGATCTCGCAAGTGATCGCCGCGTCCATCAACGATGAAATGTTCAAGGCGAATTACCGCGACGTGTTCCGCGGCGACGACAATTGGGCCAAACTCGACGTACCAACCGGGGAACGGTATGAATGGGACCCGAACTCGGAATATGTCAAGCATCCGCCGTACTTCGAAGAGATGCGCGCCGAACCGGCGGCCATTACCGATATTTTAGGCGCGCGCGCACTCGCCGTTTTGGGCGATAGCGTCACCACCGATCACATCTCGCCGGCCGGCAACATCTCCAAGATCAGCCCGGCAGCGAAGTATCTCATGGAACACGGCGTAGAGCCGGCCGACTTTAACTCCTACGGCGCGCGCCGCGGCAATCACGAGGTAATGGTGCGCGGCACGTTTGCGAACGTTCGGCTGCGCAATCTGCTGGTTCCGGGCGTTGAAGGCGGCTACACGCGGTACTTGCCGACGGGCGAGCAGCTCTCGATCTTCGATGCGGCCATGAGATACAAGGCCGACGGCACCGAACTGATCGTGCTCGCCGGAAAAGAGTACGGGTCGGGCTCTTCGCGCGACTGGGCGGCGAAAGGCCCTGCGCTGCTGGGAATTCGCGCGGTGATCGCCGAGTCGTTCGAACGCATCCACCGCAGCAATCTCATCGGTATGGGCATACTTCCGCTTGAATTCGAAGGTGGTGCGGACCGCTCGACATACGCACTTACAGGCGAGGAAACGTTCGATATCACCGGCCTGGAAGGCGGCATCACGCCGCGCATGCACGCGCATGTGCGCGCATCGGAGCCCAAGGGGAGATCGGTAGAGTTTCGCGCGTTCGTGCGCATCGACACACCGGACGAGGCGGAGTACTATCGCCACGGCGGCATTCTGCAGTTCGTCTTGCGTCAGACTGCGCGCGCGCCAAACCGCGGCCGTGTAACCGGTGTATAGTCCCGAGGCCGAGCGAACCGTTCACCGCCTCGAGGCGTTCTCCGATATCGTCATCGGCTTTAGTTTGGCCCAGCTCGGTGCCTCGCTGGCATTCACCAAGTCGCTGACGCTCGATATTCCCGGTGTCATTGCGTTTCTGCTTGCCTTCGCGATCATCTGCAGTTTGTGGTATTTCCACCACCGGCTTTTCGACGGCATTTTCGTGCCGAGCGCGTTGCCGATTATTTTGAACTTTGCGTGGCTTGCGATCGTGGTGCTGCTGGTCTTTGTGGCGCAATCGATCCCGCGCCACTGGACTGAGCGAAGCGTCGACCAACTCTATTTCGGCTTGTACGCGCTGGCATACGGCATCCTGGCGGCGCAGACGTGGTTGGGCTTGCGGGCTTTACCCGGACAAGAGGGAAACCGCCGGCGCAAGGCGTTCTATCAGCGCGCATATATGCTGCTCTGGTCGGCGGTCTTCGCCGCCGCCTATCTCGTCGTTACCTTGGGCCGCCCACCGCAACGAAAGGCTACGTGATAAATGCCCTATTTGTCGCCGGGGGTCTGGAAATGTACTTCTGGGACGGTACTTGCGAGGGAGCGGCTTAGAGCAGCGCGCGCCGCATATCTCCTAACACGCTTGCAATAAAGGTCGTGAAGCGCGCGGCCGCCGCGCCGTCGATAACGCGGTGATCGTACGAGAGTGAGAGCGGCTGCATGAGCCGCGGCTGAAATTTCGTGCCGCTCCACACGGGTCTGATTGCCGCCTTGCACGCGCCCAGGATCGCCACTTCGGGCGCGTTGATGATTGGCGTGAAGTACGTGCCGCCGATGCTGCCCAAGCTTGAAATCGTAAACGTTCCGCCTTGCATGTCGTTTAGAGCTCAATTGCCCTCGCGCGCCTTTTTGGCAAGGTCCGAGGTCTCTTTGGCGATCTCCGAGATGCCTTTTTGGTCGGCATCGCGGATAACCGGCACGACTAACCCGTTCGGCGTGTCGGCCGCAAAGCCGAGATGGTAGTACTGTTTGTAAACCAGCGAATCGCCGTCGAGCGAACTGTTGAACGCCGGGAATTGTTTGAGCGCCGCAACCGAGGCCTTCATCAAGAACGCAAGCATCGTCACCTTGGTGCCCGAGCGTTCCAGCTCGTTGTTCAGCTCTTTGCGGAACGCTTCCAGATCGGTAACGTCCGCATCGTCGTTTTGCGTGACGTGCGGAATCATCACCCAATTGCGGTGCAAGTTCGGGCCCGAGAGTTTCTGAATGCGGCTCAGCGGTTTGCGCTCGACCGGTCCGTATTTCGCGAAATCCACCTTAGGCCAAGGCGCGATGTTCAATCCGCCGGTTGAGCTGCCCGCGCCGGCGCCTCCGCTGCGCAGCGCGCTCTTCACGAAATTCTGGACGTCCTCGCGCGTGACGCGCCGGTTCGGCCCGCTCGGGGTAACGTTCGGCAGTTCGACGCCGAGTTCGCGCGCAAACCTGCGGATCGACGGACTTGCGTGCGTGGCTCCGCCCGTGGGCTCGGCACTCGCCTCGGCCGCTGCGGGCTTTGCCTGCGCGGGGTTCGTTTCAACGGGCCTTGCCGCCGGCGGTTTCGAAGCGGACGGTTGCGGGGTCGCCGGTTGTGGTGAGGCCGTTGCCGTGGCTGCAACAGTTGCGATGATGCTGCCTTTGCTTACGCGGTCGCCGGGTTTGACGCGCACATCCTGCACGACACCGCCTGCGGCGGCCGGAACTTCCATCGAAGCTTTTCGGACTCTAGTACGACGATCAAATCTTCTTTGGCGATCATGTCTCCGGCTTTGATCAGCACCTCGATGACTGGAATATCCGTAAAGTCGCCGATATCCGGAACGGCAAGTTCCACCAGGCTGCTCTTACCGTTCGAGGCCGGTTGGGAGGCCGCGGCGGCCTGCGGCGCTTGCCGAGCTTGCGGCGTTGCGGCTTGCGTTGCGGCGGGCCCAGGCGCGGCAGTGTCGGACGCGAGCGTAACGATCACGCTGCCTTTGGAGACCTTGTCTCCCACTTTCACTTTGACGTCTTGCACGACGCCCTCGCCGCTTGACGGCACTTCCATCGATGCTTTTTCCGACTCGAGCGTAATGAGCGAATCGTCTTTTTTTACCGTGTCGCCCGGCTTGACGAGCACTTCGATTACCGGGATGTCGGTGAAGTCGCCGATGTCGGGAACCGTTACCTCGATAGCGCCGGCCATGATTAGACGGTCACCGGGTTGGGCTTGGCCGGATCGATGCCGTACTTCTCTATCGCCTTGGCCACGGTGCCGCGATCGATCGTGCCCTCGTCGGCCAGCGCCTTGAGCGCCGCGAGCGCCACGTACCGGCGATCGACCTCGAAGAACTCGCGCAGTTTGCTGCGCATGTCGCTACGGCCGAATCCGTCGGTTCCCAACGCGACGTAACGGCGATTTAGGTACGGCCTAATTTGATCGGCGAACGTGCGGATATAATCGGTCGAGGCAATCGCAGGACCTTCGTGCTTTTCCAGCGCCTGCGTGACGTACGGCACGCGCTGCTCCTCCTTGGGATGCAGCAGATTCCAGCGTTCGGCGTCGATGCCGTCGCGCCGCAACTCGTTGAAGCTCGTCACGCTCCAGATGTCCGCCGCAACGCCGAAGTCACTTAAGAGCAGGTCGGCTGCCGCCTCCACCTCGCGGAGGATCGAGCCGCTGCCCATCGAGCTGCACGCGCGGCCCTTTGGCTTTACCTTGCGTCGATCGCAGCAGGTACATACCTCTGAGGATGCCCTGTTCTACGCCGGCCGGCATTGCGGGATGCTTGTAGTTTTCATTGAGCAGCGTGATGTAGTAGTAAACGTCTTCCTGATTTGTGAGCATGCGCCGCAGCCCATCCTGAATGATCACGGCGAGCTCGTAACCGTACGTGGGATCGTACGAAACGCAGTTGGGAATGAACGAGGCAAAAACCTGACTGTGGCCGTCCTCGTGCTGAAGCCCCTCGCCGTTGAGTGTCGTCCGTCCCGACGTTGCGCCGAGCAGAAACCCGCGCGTGCGTGAATCGGCGGCGGCCCACGCCAAATCGCCGACGCGCTGGAAGCCGAACATCGAATAAAAGATATAGAAGGGGATCATCGGGGAGTTGTGCGAGGAATACGACGTGCCCGCCGCGATCCACGACGAGATCGCGCCCGCCTCGTTGATGCCCTCTTGCAGAATCTGGCCCTTCTTGTCCTCGCGGTACCACATGAGCTGCTCGGCATCTTGCGGCTGATAGAGTTGTCCGACCGACGAGTAGATGCCGAGTTGCCGGAACAGCCCTTCCATGCCGAACGTACGCGATTCGTCGGCAACGATCGGCACGATGCGGGAGCCGATGGATTTATCTTTGAGCAGCGAGGTGAAGATGCGCACGAACGCCATCGTTGTGGAGATTTCGCGCTCGCCCGTTGCTGCGGTTACGTGCGCCTCAAGAGCGCTTAATTCGGGGACGGCCAGCGCTTCGGATTTGCGCCGCCGCGACGGGATATAACCTCGCCGGTCGACTAGGTCGCGCAGATATTTCATCTCTGCGCTGTCTTCCGAGGGCTTGATGAAATTGAGCTTCTCGACTTCCGCATCCGGTATCGGCAAATGGAAGCGATCGCGGAAGGCGCGCATCGACTCCACTTTCATCTTCTTGGCTTGGTGTGCGATGTTTTGACCTTCGCCCGAGATGCCCATCCCGTAGCCCTTGATCGTCTTGGCCAAAATGACCGTCGGCTGACCCTTAGTATCGAATGCGGCTTTGTAGGCCGCATACACTTTGCGCGGATCGTGGCCGCCCCGCTGCAGTGCCCAGATATCGTCATCGCTCATGTGCGCCACCAGGTCGCTGGTTTCCGCGTAACGGCCGAAGAAGTTGTCGCGCACGAACTTGCCGTCGCGCGACTTGAACGTTTGGTAGTCGCCGTCAAGGCATTCGTTCATCAATTGAACCAGCCGCCCCGTGCCGTCGCGCTCGAGCAGCGCATCCCACGCGCTTCCCCAAATGACTTTGATAACGTTCCAGCCGGCGCCGCGAAAGAGCGTTTCGAGTTCTTGAATGATCTTGCCGTTCCCGCGCACCGGGCCGTCCAAGCGCTGCAGGTTGCAATTGATGACCCAAATCAAGTTGTCGACTTTCTCGCGGCCGGCAAGCGAAATCGCGCCCGTCGATTCGGGCTCGTCCATCTCGCCGTCGCCCAAGAATGCCCATACTTTGCGATCGCCCGCTTCAATGAAACCGCGATCGTTCATATAGCGCATGAAGCGCGCTTGATAGATCGACATGATAGGCCCCAGACCCATCGAGACGGTCGGGAATTGCCAGAAGTCCGGCATGAGCCACGGGTGCGGATACGACGAAACGCCCTGGCCGTCCACTTCCCGGCGGAAGTTCTCCAGCTGCTCTTCGCTGATGCGCCCCTCGATGAAAGCGCGCGCGTAGAAGCCGGGCGCGGAGTGGCCTTGGAGATAAACCAGATCGCCGCCGAAGTCGGCTGTCTGCGCACGGAAAAAATGATTGAACCCGACGTCGTACAACGTCGCGGACGATGCGAAACTGGCAACGTGTCCGCCAAGTTCGGACGATTCTTTGTTCGCGCGAGCAACCATCGCCATCGCATTCCAACGGACGTAATGGCGAATGCGTGTCTCAAGCTCGTCGTTGCCCGGCATCGGCGGCTGTTCGGAAGCCGGAATCGTATTGACGTAAGGCGTGGAAAGGCCAAGCGAAACGTGCGCGCCACCGCGCTGCGCGCTCTCTACAATCGCACCGATCAGTTCTTTCGCCCGTGCCGGGCCCTCATGCTCGATAACGGCCTCGATCGCGTCAACCCATTCGCGCGTTTCTTGTGGATCGGGTTCTAGCGAGGTGGCGCCGTTGGCCGAATTGGCCGCGGTGGTCGTGCTGCTCATGCACCGCCCTTCCGCCCGGGCCATCCATTCCCTTGCCCTTGGATCGGTCCAATTCCAGGGCTGGCGCCATCCGATTTTTTTGCCGAACAGAAGGTTGTAGGAGCTTCATTCATGCCCGTCACCATTGTACTGATTCGTCTTGCGACCTTACACCCACAACCGCGTCCGAGCTGCGGGATCCGGCTTGTTCCGATTCGCGTCCACATGCGGGGAAAGGAATACCAAGACGGTGTCGATCTCTCGCACAGCGAGTTTTACGCGCAGGCTGGGTTTGCGCGAGGACCTTCCCTTCACCACTCCCCCGCCCGCCCAAGTTTTTGAAGATATCTTTCGCGCTCAGGTGGAGCAGGGGAACGAGGTTATTTGCATTCCGCCCACAGCCAAGGTTTCAACGGTTTTCGAGCAAGCGCAAAAGGCGGCGCAGCCGTTCGGCGGCAACGTGCACGTTGTCGAGAGCAAGACGATTTCGGGCGGCCTTGCTCTGCTAGTCACCGGAGCCGCCCGGCTTGCGCGTAGCGGGTTTGAAACCGCGGCTATTCTATCTGCGCTTGAAAAATGGATGGCCACCCAGCACGGCTACGCGGCCTATCCCGACCTAAAATTCCTATCTAAAAGCGGGCGTATCAACAAAGCCCAACTTGCACTAGGTCTGTTGATGCGTCTCTTTCCGGTGACGCGTGTGTCCTCTTCGGGAGAGATGGAAACCGAGACCACCGTAAAGTCATGGGATCAGGCCAAAGATATGCTCGCCGGCATCGTATCCCGGCGGATCGTGCACCCTGAATCGACGCGCGTCGCGATTACGCATACGAACGCGCCGGAACTGGGCGAGTTCATTGCCGAAGGTTTGCGCAAACGGCTGGCCGCTCCCAAAGAAGTAACGATCTACCGCGCGGGGCCGACGATTGGCGCAAACGTGGGGCCGGGTGCCGCCGGCATCTTCATGCTTGAGGAGTAGCGCGTTCCTCGCGTAAGAACACCGCTATTGCGGCAAGTACGAGTGCGGCTCCGAGCCATGCCACCGCGCCCAGGCGCTCTCCGAAAATTAGCAGCGCAAGCAGCGCGGCGCTGACCGGCTCGATCAGCGTCGTAAACGCCACCGCGCTCGCGGAGAACCACCGCAGCGCGGCATTCAGCGCGGTGTGACCGAGCAACTGCGAAACGAGCGCCATTGCCAGAATGCCGCCCCACGCCGGCACGTCGCTCGACGCCGGCGGGGCTTGATGCAGCAGTGCTGCTGCTGCGATAAGAGCCAGTGCGGCGTACGCATACGTTTGCGTGACGATTGCACGGGTACCGTGGCGCGATCGCACCGAACGGATCAGCAAAAAATACGCTGCAATTGCAACGGCACCGGCGATGGCGAGTGTCGCGCCCAAGATCTCATGACCGGCAACCGGCGGCGGCGCCTTTGCATACATAACGATTGCGGCAACGCCGGCCAGGCCGGCAAACAGCGCGGGCCAAGCGAGCGGCGAGAGATTTCGTTTATAGACGACTGCGTCGTACACCGCAGTCCATACCGGCGTCGTCGCCACGAGCAACGTCGAAGCCGCCACCGACACATACTGCAGCGACCAAATCCACGCCGAAAAATGAACGGCCAACGCCACGCCCGCTCCCACGAACACCGCGACATCACCGAACAGTCCCTGGCTGTCACTCTGACGGCCCAAATTGTCATCCAGAGGTATCGAAGGACGGCCGAGCTTGCCGAGGCGCCGCACCATGCCTATCGCAAGCAGAGCCGCAGATGCAACCGCCATGCGCGACGCCGCCACGGCAATCGGCTCGGCGCCCGTCAGCGCATAGCGCGCAAAAATCGCAGCCGCACCGACGGCAACTTGCGCAATGGCAAGAACGCCGTAGCCATAAGCGAGGGAGGGCGCGCGCATGTTCTGCACGTGCCCTCCGTTATCGAGCCGTCCGGTTTGGCCCTGTATCTTATTTGCCCGGCGGGTGCATAATGGGCGCGTCGTGTCCGTGCATCGCGCGTTCAATCGCCGTTAGCTGCGTTGCCGGCATCGAATTGGCGTCTACGGTAACGACTTCGTTGCCGGCGATCCAAACGCGCGCAGGAACCTTTTGCGGCTCTCCTTTCGGATTGCCCGCGGCATCGGTCGGTATCGAAATGCGCCACGCCAGATAACGCGCTTTAGGCTGGGCTTTGTCCAAGGAAAACACTACGTGTTCACCGCCGGAAAGTTGATATTCGGCACCGTACGACGTACCGGACGTGCCGTTTTTAAAGAAGTTCACCATTTTGCTGCCGGCGGGAAGGCCCGACGGAAGGCGCAGCGTGAAGGCAGCATCGCGCAGTGCATTCCTCGGGTCTTCCTTCAATGCCATGTTGTATACCACCGTGGTCGCAGGAAGGTGGGAAGCGTTCGTCATCCTGAGCACGAGCGCTCGCATCGCGGGCGATGGGAAAACCAGCGCGGCAGCGGCTGCGCACGGCAGCACGATAACGCCCAGGCCGAACAGCCATGATCGCATCCGGGTTTTCCCGTCGGGGTGATCGTCGCGCATGCCGGTGGCACGCGTGCGTATAACGGCGAGATCGAAACCCGGAACCCTGTACCCTTCCACGGCCCGAGATATCGGCTCTTCAGCACGTCGTTCATAATGGCACCTCGTTAACGGAGCGGGTTTCTTTAGTGGCATGATCTTGCAAAAACGACTGTAGCCGGCGCCGTCCTTGAGTTAAGCGGAAACGCACCGTTGCCGCCGGAACATCGAGAACGCCGCCGATCTCGGTGCTGTTCAGGTCGGCATAATAGTGAAGCACGAGCGCGGTGCGCAGCGGCATCGGCAGGCGCTCCAATGCAGCGCGCACGTCGATTGCTGTTGCGCGATCGGAGAACGGGTCGTGGCTTTCCTGCGAAAGGGTCCTCCCCGTGTCCTTACGCAGCATCGATGTCGCCTGGCGGACGACGAGGCGGTAGAACCACGCACGAAATGCGCCGTCCGTTCGCAATGAGGAGATCCGGCGGTAAACAAGCGCACACGCCTCCTGGGCGGCATCTTGCGCCAAACTCTCGCATCCGGTGATGCTGCGAGCGATGCGGTACGCATGCGGCCATGATGCCTCAAGGAGACGTTCGAGGGCGGCCCTGTCGCCGTCTCTCGCCGCCGCCACCAATTCGGTTGGAACGGATAAACTCATGAACTCTCCTTAGAAAGCGCGGTTCGCCCTAAGAGAGGCCGAGAGTGCTCCAAGTGTTGGGTTCACAACGGCGAATTTGGCAGGGCGGCCGAGCGTCCTTTGCGGTCTCCGGGAGCGTTCTCGCAGGCGCGCCCGGTAATCGCGGGGTAGAGTGATGGAACGCGGGAGCTATGCGCTGAGAGGGTCCTGAAGACCGACCGCTTGTAACCTGATCCCGGTAATGCGGGCGTAGGAAGGAGCACCATGTCTAAGATTTATGCCTCCGGATCCGATCCGTCGATTCGCGTTCCGATGCGCGAGATCGAACTCACAAACGGCGAGCGGCACGTCGTCTACGACACGAGCGGTCCGTACACCGATCCCGCGAGCAATACCGACGTGCGCCGCGGCCTGGATCCGATCCGCCTGCAGTGGATTCTCGATCGCAACGACACCGAAGAACTCGATAAGCCGACCTCCATCTACCGGCGCGGCCGCGAGGCCATGCCGGAACTGGACGAGGTGCGCTTCACCGCCGCGCGCAAGGTGCGGCGCGCAAAGCCGGGCGCGAACGTCTCTCAGATGCACTATGCGCGCCGCGGCATCGTGACGCCGGAGATGGAGTTCATCGCTATCCGCGAGGGTCTTGCGCCCGAATTCGTGCGCGATGAAGTGGCGTGCGGGCGCGCGATCATCCCCTCGAACATAAATCACCCCGAGACCGAGCCGATGATCATCGGCCGCAACTTCCTGGTGAAGATCAACGCGAACATCGGCAACTCCGCCGTCACCTCGACGATTGAAGAAGAAGTCGAGAAGATGACCTGGGCCACGCGCTGGGGCGCCGACACGGTCATGGATCTTTCAACGGGGAAAAACATCCACGAGACGCGCGAATGGATCTTGCGCAACTCCCCGGTCCCCATCGGAACGGTGCCCATCTACCAAGCGCTTGAGAAAGTCAACGGCAAGGCGGAAGACCTCACCTGGGAGCTGCTACCGCGATACGCTGATCGAGCAAGCCGAACAAGGCGTGGACTATTTCACGATTCACGCGGGCGTTCTTTTGCGTTACGTGCCGCTCACTGCGAGCCGCGTGACGGGAATCGTGTCGCGCGGCGGATCGATTCTTGCCAAGTGGTGCCTCTCGCACCATGAGGAAAACTTCTTGTACACGCATTTCGAAGAGATTTGCGAAATCATGAAGCAGTACGACGTCGCGTTTTCGCTCGGTGACGGATTGCGCCCGGGTTGCCAAGCCGACGCAAACGATGCCGCACAGTTCGGCGAACTCGAAACGCTGGGCGAGCTCACGAAGATTGCCTGGAAACACGATGTGCAAGTCATGATCGAAGGCCCTGGACACGTGCCGATGCATTTGATCAAAGAGAACATGGACAAGCAACTCGCTATCTGCCACGAAGCGCCGTTCTACACGCTCGGGCCGCTGGTCACCGACATTGCTCCCGGCTACGACCACATCACCTCGGCAATCGGCGCGGCGATGATCGGCTGGTTCGGAACGGCGATGCTCTGCTACGTGACGCCCAAAGAACACTTGGGCCTGCCCAACAAGAAGGACGTAAAAGACGGCGTCATCGCCTACAAAATCGCCGCGCATGCGGCCGATATTGCCAAAGGCCACCCGCAGGCGCGCCATTGGGACGACGTGCTGAGCAAGGCGCGCTTCGAGTTCCGCTGGGAGGACCAATTCAATCTTTCGCTCGATCCCGAGACGGCGCGCGAGTTCCACGACGAAACGCTGCCGGCGCAGGGCGCAAAGGTCGCGCACTTCTGCTCGATGTGCGGGCCGCATTTCTGTTCGATGAAGATCACGCAAGAAGTGCGCGAATATGCCGAGCAGGGCATGGCGGAGAAAGCGCGCGAGTTTACCGACTCGGCGCAGAGATCTACGTGACAACGCCCTAGCGAGCGGGTAGTATCTGATCGATGAGCGCTAAAGGCAGACCGAAGATGTCAGGGGCCGAGGTAGCCCCGGTCCCGCCGACCCTTTGGAACCGCCTCATGAGCATGGGGCCGGGTCTGATCACCGGCGCCGCCGATGACGACCCGTCCGGAATCTCGACGTACTCCGTGGCCGGTGCTTCCACCGGCCTTTCCATGTTATGGCTTGCGCTCTTCACCACGCCGATGATGGCCGTTATCCAAGGCATGTGCGCGCGTATCGGGATGGTCACCGGCGTCGGCCTGGCGGCGAATATCCGCAAATCCATTCCGCGCTGGCTCGCCTACGTTATTGCGGCTACCGTTATTATTGCCAACACGTTCAATGTCGGGGCGGATTTTGACGGTATGGCAGCCGCCGCGCATCTGGTCGTTCCGTTCGTTCCGATGCTGGTGTGGGACGTGTTCTTCACGCTGCTTCTCATCGTCGGGCTCATGATGCTCTCGTACCGCCGCATCGCCTCGATTCTCAAATATTTGGCGGTCACGCTTTTTGCCTATATCGTGACGGCGTTCATCATCCACCCGGCATGGGGCACGGTGCTGCGCCACACCGTGCTTCCGGAAATACATTTTTCGAAAACGTGGATCACGACCGCAATGGGCGTGCTGGGCACGACGATTACGCCCTATCTGTTTTTTTGGCAGTCGGCGCTGGAAGTTGAAGAAGAAAAGGCGCTCGGGCGCAGTACGGTCGCGCAGCGCCGCGGCGCAACCGATGAAGAGATTAGTGCGGCCCATTTCGATGTGAACACCGGCATGATCTTCTCGAATTTGGTGATGTTCTTCATCATCACAACGACGGCATTGACGCTCTTTGCGCACGGAAAAACGAACATTCAGTCCGCGCAGGATGCAGCCGAAGCGCTGCGCCCCCTTGCCGGTAATTTCGCATATCTGCTCTTCACGCTGGGGATGGTCGGCACGGGATTGCTCGCAATTCCCGCGCTTGCCGGTTCGTCGGCATACGTGGCTGCCGAGATGTTTGCGTTCAAGAACGCCGGGCTAGACAGCAAGCCGCATCGCGCGCCCCGCTTTTATGCGGTTATGGGCGCAGGCATGGTCATCGGAATGCTCATGCCGTTCTTGAAAATCAATCCCATTTCGGCGCTGTACTGGTCCGCGGTTCTGAACGGCGTGGTCTCGGTGCCGCTGGTGTTCTTAGTCATACGCATCGCGAACAACCGGCAAGTCATGGGCAAATGGCGCAACTCGCTGCTTGCCAATGTATGGGCGTGGGTCACGTTCGTAACGATGGGCGCCGCGGCAATCGCTCTGTTCGCGTTCCCTGCGTGAAACCGTGCGCCGTGATCTTCGATCGCGACGGCACGATCGTGCACGACGTTCCGTATAACGGCGATCCGAATGCGGTAAAGCCCGTCTCCGGTGTTAAGGACCGGTTGGACCGTCTTCGTGCGGCGGGCGTCCGGCTTGCTGTGGTCTCAAATCAGAGCGGCATCGCACGCGGCACGATCACCGCCGAACAAGTGGAGGCCGTTAACCGCCGCGTGGAAGAGTTGCTGGGGCCCTTCGATGCGTTTCTGTATTGCCCGCACGGACCGGATGACGGGTGCGAGTGCCGCAAGCCCAAACCCAGACTTATTACCGATGCGGCGGCTGCGCTGGGCGTCGACGTGGCTTGCTGCGTGGTGATCGGCGACAAAGAGAGCGACGCGCAAGCCGCGCAAAATGCGGGAGCGCCGGCGATTCGCATCACCCGCGCTCCTGGGGTCCTAGACGCTATCGAAGAAGTGCTCGCGCAACTCTAACGGCGCGAGATCCAGTAGGATTCGTCGGGCGTGGAGTACGTCACTGCAACGGCGCGCTGAACGCTGCGCGGAATGTGCACGGCGCGTGCAAGACGGTGCCATGCGCTCATGACTTTCACAACGTAATTTTGCGTCTCCGCGTATGGCGGAATGCCGCCGTACTGCGCAACGGCCCTCGGCCCCGCGTTGTAAGCGGCGAAAGCGAGCGAATAGCGGTGCGGGCTGTTGCGGTAGCGGTGCAGCAGGCCGCCCAAATACCGGGCCGCCCCTTGCAGGTTCTGGTACGGATCGGTGGGGTTCACGTGCATCTGCGCCGCGGTGCCGGGCATGAGCTGTCCCAAGCCAATCGCGCCGACCCACGAACGGGCGCCGGTGTGCCATGCCGATTCAACTGAAACCAGCGCGACCAAAATTGTGGCATCCACTTTCCAGCGGCGCGCATTAATCAACAGGTGCTTGGCCAGTGAGTCGCTTTGCCACGACGGCATCTGCGGGTTGATCTTGCGCAGGACCCGGGCGTAAGCACGGACCGCCGCGGGATTGCCCGGTGCCGGGGCGGCCGCTGCCGCAAGCGGGGAAAGGCAACAAATAACGAGTCCAAGTCCCGTCAAGAACGGGGCGGTGAAACGGCGCATGGGCTAGGGGATACGACCTGCGGGGGGAGGTCCCTTGTGGAAATCGCCGGAAGGCGGGCGCAGATGAGCCGGTATGCGGGGATGTCCCCCAAATCCAAGCGGAATTTAGGTATCGGCGTGATTGTATTTTTTGCGATCATGTGCGGAGCCATCGCGTTATCGCAGTGGTGGGCGTACCATCACAACGTGCCCGCCTACCTGCATAACGGTCACCTGTGAGCCATAAGCTGCTGCGGATCTTCATCGGCGAGAGTGACCGGTACGGCGCGCAGCCGCTTTACACGGCGCTCGTAGAGGCGGCCCGCAAGGCAGGCCTTTCGGGCGCGACCGTGTTCAAAGGCATCGAAGGCTACGGCGGACACTCCGTGGTTCACGCCGCGCGCGTCTTCGATCTTTCAAGCGACCTTCCCGTGCTCGTCGAGATCGTGGATTCTGAGGAAAAAATCGCCGCCTTCGTTCCGCGACTGGACGAGATGATCAAAGATGGCCTGGTCACGCTCCAGAGCGTCGAGGTCGTTCATTATAAGAGCGGCGCTCCCAAGCAGGAGCGCGCGTGATTGGCTGGCAGCCGCTGCTCGCGGTCTTCGCGGGCGGGGGCCTAGGCAGCGTGCTGCGCTTCGGCATTACGTACGGCATGACACAGCGCCTGGGGGCGGGATTTCCATGGGCGACGTTTGCCGTCAACCTCACGGGAAGTTTCATCATCGGCGTTGCAACTCGACTCACGCTTACCCGCGCCAACGCGGCTTCGCCGCTGGTGCGGCTCTTTTTTATGACGGGTGTTTTAGGCGGTTACACGACATTCTCGACGTTTTCGTTCGACGCGGTGCAACTTATCGGCGATCGTGCCGTCTTTCCGGCAGTTGCATATGTCTGCGGAAGCGTTATTCTTGGTATTGGTGCCGCGATCGGCGGCGTTGCGTTTGCTCGTTTGATTTGAGAGGCATATTTCGTTCATGAATCGTTTCAGTTTTGCGTTGCTTTTTGCGCTGCTCTTGACCGGCGCTGCTCCTGCGATAGCGCAGCAAACCACGAGCGCGGCAACTGCCGCACCGTCGGCCGCACCCAAGGCGCCCATAGGCAAAGCCACGCAGCAGCCGATTAAGCCGGTCAAACCCACGCCCTCGCCGAGCCCCACGCCCACGCCGGGGCCGGCGTGGTCTAACGCGCAGTGGCGCGAAATCGGTCCGGCCCTTCCCGGCGGACGCGTGGCCTCGGTCGCGGGTTCGGCAACCAATCCCAACCTCTATTATTTGGGAAGCGCCGGCGGCGGTGTTTGGAAATCGGGCGACGGCGGTGAGACGTGGCAGGCTGTCTTTGAGAAGGAAGACGTTTCAGCTATCGGCGCAGTGGCCATTGACCC
Organism: Vulcanimicrobiota bacterium; assembly: GCA_963702335.1. Taxonomy (GTDB): domain Bacteria; phylum Vulcanimicrobiota; class Vulcanimicrobiia; order Vulcanimicrobiales; family Vulcanimicrobiaceae; genus DASSRQ01. The sequence continues at coordinate 79,348 of CAVPCC010000032.1, forward strand.
GTCCAATAATGAAACGGTCTGGGTCGGGACGGGCGAATCCAATCCGCGTAACGACGTCAGCTACGGCGACGGTGTTTATAAATCTACCGACGGCGGCGCGACCTTCAAGCGCATGGGACTGGACGGCACGCGCCATATCTCGCGCATCCTGATCGATCCGAAGGACTCAAACCACGTTATCGTCGGCGCGCTGGGCGACGTCTTCGGACCCAGTCAAGATCGCGGCGTGTACGTTACGAACGACGGCGGAAAAACGTGGAGCAAGACGCTCTTCGTGAGCGATCAAAGCGGCGCGTCGGATCTGGCGATGGATGTTACGCATCCCAACGTGATCTTCGCCGGCATTTGGCATTTCAAGCGCGAGCCCTGGACGTTCACCAGCGGCGGCACCGACGACGGCTTGTACCGCTCGACCGACGGCGGAAAGACCTGGACCCATCTGACCGGACACGGCCTTCCGGCGGGCATCACCGGACGCATCGGTCTTGCGGTAGCGCCCAGCGACGGTAAGCGCGTCTACGCCGAAATCGAATCCAAATCGGGCATCCTGTGGCGCAGCGACGACGGCGGCGAGAACTGGACGATGACCAGCAACGACACGATCGTCGTGCAGCGCCCGTTCTACTTCTCGCACATCGAGGTCGACCCCAAAGATGAAAACCGCGTTTATGCGGTTTCATTCATGCTCGCCGTTTCGAAGGACGGCGGTAAGAAGTTTACCGCGATCACTCCACAGGTGCACGTGGATTACCATTCGTTGTGGATCGCCCCGAACGATCCGCACCGGATGATCATCGGCGCCGACGGCGGCATCGCGCGCACGGTTGACGGCGGCGCGCATTGGTTCTTCGACCGCAACATTCCGATCGGCGAAGTCTACCACATCGGCTACTCGAACGAGAACCCGTACTGGGTTTGCGGCGGCTGGCAAGACAATAACGCCTGGTGCGGCCCGAACAATTCGCTCGATCCCTCAGGCCTGCTCAACAAATATTGGGTGGCGTCTGCCGGCGGTGACGGCGAGTGGGCCGTTCCGGATCCGGTCGACCCGAATTGGCTCTGGGCGGATTCCGAGAACGGCGCGTTGACCGTTTACAACAAGAAAACGAAGGACACGATCTTCGCGCAGCCCTATCTTGCACGCGCGTTGGCGAGCTATAACATCTCGCTTGCGAAGTACCGCTTCAACTGGGATTCGCCCATCGCATTTGCGCCCTGGAACGGCCACATTGCGTGGTTCGGCGGAAACGTCATCTTCCAAAGCACGGATCACGGCGTGCATTGGACCGTTATCAGCCCCGACCTTACACGGAACATCAAAGCGCATCAGCAGCCCTCGGGCGGACCGTTGGTGCACGACGTTTCCGGCGCCGAATATTCCGACACCATCCTGGACATCGAAGGATCGAGACTTGCCAAAGGCGAGATCTGGAGCGGCGCGGACGACGGTGTGATTGAAGTCACGCGCGACAGCGGCAAACATTGGCGTAACGTCACCCCGCCGGGCGTTCCGCCCTTCGGACGCGTGGAAACCGTTGCGCCTTCCACGACGCACGACGGCACGGCTTATGCGAACATCGACCGCCACCGCTCAGGCGATTACAAGCCGTATCTCTTCGTCACGCACGATTTCGGCGGACATTGGAGTCAAATCACTTCGGGGCTGCCTGCGAATCAATACGTGCGCGCCGTGCGCCCCGACTTGCACAACTCCTCGCTCGTTTATGCCGGAACCGAAAACGGCATCTGGATCTCGTACAACGGGGGGCAGAGTTGGCACGATTTCCGCAACAATATGCCGACCGTTTCCGTGCGCGACATCCGCATTCAGCCCACGTGGGATGACTTGCTCGTCGCAACGCACGGGCGCGCGCTGTACATCATGGACGACTTGCGCGCCCTGCAGCGGCTCACCGGTGCGAAAAACCAGCCGGCCTTCTTGGTAGCGCCGCGCACCGCCTACGAATATTCGCTGCATTCCGATGATGAAGGGACCTATACCGACTACGCCGGCAACAATCCGCCGTACGGCGCAACCATGACGTTCTTTCAACCGCTTCCGATGAAAGGCGCGCCGCAGATCCAGATCTTGGACGCGCACCATAACGTTATCCGCACCATCAAGGGGACGCACAAGGCCGGCGGCAAGACCGTTCCCAATGTCAGCAACAATGCGGGTCTAAACCAGTTCACCTGGGACTTCCAAGTTGACGGTCCCGTGAAATGGTTCGGCGCTGCCAAGGGCTTCAAAGGCCCCGACGAAGGCCCGGGCGTTCCTCCCGGCACGTACTATGTGCGCATGAACTTAGCCGGCAAGACGTACAACGAACGATTTGTCGTCAAGCCCGATCCGCGCGGACTCTTCACGCAGGCGCAATACGAACAGTCCTACGTGTTCGCGCGCAAATACACGCTTGAGTTCTCCAAAGTGGATGCCATGCTCAACGCGCTCGACTCCGTAAAGTCGCGCCTGACCGATGCCAAGGCGAGCGCGAACTGAAGGGCAACACGGCGGCACAATCGCAGATCGATGCGGCGCTTGCCGGGCGGGAGCCGATCTTCAATATGCTAACGGCGAATTTCCAAAACGGCGAGGACTCGATTCAAAGGCCCGGCGCGCTGCGTGAGGATATGCAGGGTTTGGGCTTCTTCGGATCGGGAATCATCACGCCGGCGGTCACGGAGTTCGGCGCCAGCATCGATGACTCGTACGCGTCGGCGGTGAGGGCGTATAACACCTACATCCGTTCGCTCGCGCCGGTCTTTGCAACGCTGCAGTCAGCGGGATTGAAAGCACCGTCCGCGCGGACCATCACGCCATGAGGACGCGGCTTTCCCTGTTCGTAGCGTTCGTCTGCGCCGCACTTCTTGCGCCGGCTACGGCATCGGCGCAAGACGCATCGGCGTATGCCAACTTGAAGTGGCGTTCCGTCGGCCCCGCGGTCGGCGGCGGCCGTGTTCCGGCCGTTGCGGGTACGGCCGCCGATCCCAACTTGTATTACATCGGCGCGGGCGGCGGCGGCGTTTGGAAGACCGAGAACGGCGGCGCAACGTGGTCGGCCGTCTTCGAAAAACAAGACGTCTCGGCCATCGGGGCGGTCACGATCGATCCCACAAATGAAAACGTCGTGTGGGTGGGGACGGGCGAGGCCAATCCCCGCAACGACGTTACGTACGGCGACGGCGTGTATAAAACGACGGACGGCGGCAAGACCTGGAAGAACATGGGGCTTGCGGCGACGCGCCACATCTCGCGCATCCTTGTGGATCCGCGCAATCCGAATCACGTGATCGTCGGCGCTTTCGGCGATCCGTTCCGCGACTCGACGGACCGCGGCGTGTACGTTACCGATGATGGCGGCAGCACATGGAGCAAAACGCTCTATGTCGGACCGCAAAGCGGCGCGGCGGAGATGGCGATGGATCCCAACGATTCCTCGATCATCTTTGCGAGCATCTGGCAGTTCCGCCGCGAGCCGTGGACGTTCCACAGCGGCGGCACGCAGGACGGCATTTGGCGCTCGGCCGACGGCGGCAAAACGTGGACGCGCTTGGTCGGCCACGGTTTGCCGACCGGACTGATGGGGCGCAGCGCGGTGGCCATTGCGCCAAGCGATTCGAAACGCATTTACGCCGTCATCGAAGCGAAGGACGGCATCCTGTGGCGCAGCGACGACGGCGGCCAGAACTGGACCTTAGTCTCGAGCGATTCGCTGGTCGATCAGCGGCCGTTTTACTTCACGCACATCAACGTCGATCCGAAAGACGAGAACCACGTCTACGCGATCTCGTTCATGCTTGCGGAGAGCAAGGATGGCGGAAAGAAATTCCGCGCCATAGCCCCATCGGTGCACGTCGACTTTCATGCAATGTGGATCGACCCGGGGAATCCTAAACGCATGATCGTCGGCGAGGACGGCGGCTATGCGCTCACCACCGACGGCACAAACTGGACTTTCTCACGAAACGTGCCCATCGGTCAGGTGTACCACATCGGCCTTTCAAATGAGAATCCGTATTGGGTCTGCGCGCCCTTGCAAGACAACAACGGCTTTTGCGCGCCGAACAATTCGAAGAACCCCGAAGGCATCTCTAGACGAGAACTGGCAGAACGTCATCGGCGGCGACGGCATGTGGGCGGTTCCGGATCCCAGCAACCCGGACCACATCATGGCCGATTTGCAGCCCGGCCGGATCGCCGATTACAACAAGAAGACGCAGACGACGCGTTTCGTCGTGCCGTACTTTGATTTCAACCGGTACGACTTCGAACTGTTCGCCCGTAAATACCGCTTCAACTGGGATTCGCCAATCGCATTTGCTCCGTGGAACGGGCACGAGTTGTTCCTGGGCGGCGATGTGGTGTTCCGCTCGTACGATCGCGGCGTGCATTGGACGGCCATCAGCCCGGACCTCACGCTCAACGATAAAGCACATCAGCAGCCATCCGGTGGCCCCATTACGCTCGACGTCTCCAGCGCAGAGTTCTCGGACACGCTGCTAACCATCGAAGGATCGCCGGTAAGAGCCGGCGTTATTTGGACCGGCGCCGATGACGGCGTCATTGCGGTAAGCACGGACGACGGCAAACATTGGAGCAAGCACTTAATCCAGGCGTGCCGCCGTACGGCCGCGTGGAGTCCATTTCACCATCGTCATTCGATCCGGCCGTTGCGTACGCCAACGTCGACCGTCACCGGTCGGGCGACTACGCGCCGTACCTGTACGTGACGCGTGATTACGGCAAGTCGTGGTCGCGGATCACGAATGGACTGCCGGCGAACCAATGGGTGCGTTCGGTCCGCTCCGATCGCGTGAACGGCAACTTGATCTTTGCCGGAACCGAGAACGGGATGTGGATCTCGTACGACAACGGGGCGCACTGGCAAGATTTCAAGGTGAACCTTCCGACGGTCTCCGTGCGCGACATTCGCGAGCAGGGAGCATTCAACGATCTCGCCATTGCAACGCACGGCCGCGATCTGTGGATACTTGACGACCTGACCTCACTGCAACAGCTGCCGCAGGCGCAAGCCGCCGGTGCGATGCTGTTCAAACCGCGCACTGCGTACGAGTACACGTTACACAGCAACGATGAAGGCCCATACACGCGGTTTGCCGGACAGAACCCGCCGGCCGGGGTCATCATCGACTTCTATCAATCCGCCCCGCAAAATACGGGACCGAGCATGCAGATTCTCAATGCTGCCGGCCGCGTGATCGCGCACATCAAGGCACAGCCGGTTAGAAAGCCCGGCGCGCCCGCCATTACGAGCGACGATGAAGGCGGGCCGCCGCCCAGCGCCGGCGTCCCGAATAAAGCCGGGATCAATCGCGTGGTTTGGAATTTCCACGAAGATCCGCCGCCCGCAGTGGACCAGTGCCAAGCCGGAGTTCCGCGGCCCGCGCAGCGGTGCGCTGGTCGTTCCGGGCACGTACGCGGTGCGGATGCAATTGCACGGGCGCACGTATACCCAGCGCTTTGTCGTGAAAGCGGATCCGCAGTCGCCGTATTCGCAGGCTCAGCTCGAGCAAGCGTACGCGTTCAGCAAAAAATACCTGAACGTCAACGGGCAGATGGACGAGATTCTCAACGAGATCGATACGCAGCGTGCTATCCTGCAAGCGGCGCATGACTCGCTGAGCAAGAGCGCAAGCAACCCGGCGCTTTTGGCCAAGGTGGATGCC
>CAVPCC010000033.1:0-10949 GCA_963702335.1 Vulcanimicrobiota bacterium
AGCCGTAACGTACGGCGTTGAATCAGACAATGAAATATCGTTGCCCTGTTTGTGGTTATCCGGACTTGGACACGCCGCCACGCGTCCAGGGAATGCCGTCTTTTGACATTTGTCCCTGCTGCGGTTTTCAATTTGGCTTTGACGATGGTTCGAAAGGAATCACGTACGAAGCATGGAGGGCGAGTTGGATTGCAAAGGGATGTCTGTGGTTTGATGATTCGAAACGACCAATAACCTGGGATCGCGTTGCACAGTTGAATAATATCCGAGTGTGAAACCCAGCGTGAACGCTACGGCCGGGCGGTAAGTTACCGCTCTGAGCTAGGGTGCGATCTAAGAACGGTCGCGTTTGCCGCTTCGACAGGCTCAGGGTCCTTCGACAGGCTCAGGATGACAAATTGGTGGGAGTGCGCAGCGGGGTTTAAAAGTGGTGGCGCGCGGATGCGCGGCGGTACCGGCGCCCTTCGACGGGCTCAGGGTGGTTCGACAGGCTCACCATGACAATGTGGGGGCTCAGCATGACAATGTGGGGGCTCACCATGACAAATCAAAATGCGGGAGGTGGCTTAAGGGTCGTTCTAGCGGGCGCTTTTCTCCCGTGAATTGAGTATCGTCGGCGTGTAGCCTTGGCGTTTATGCTCCATGCATAATGGAGGAAAGCACTTGAAAAAATTAATTGCGTTGGCCGCGATATCCGGGCTTGCGGCGGGGTGTGCAGGTCATGCCGGAGGCGGCGCGTTGATACCTGGGCCGTCAACCCAAAGCGTGCGTGCAAATGGCGCGGCGATACAATCTACTGCTACCGCACCGGCCGGCTTCGCGCCGACTGCTACGAAAGCGTTCGCCGGTGTTCTCAGAGGTGCGGCCGACCTGGGCGCGACGCCTACGACTACCACGCTCACCGTTCGGCTGGGGCTGCAGATGCGCAATGTCAGTGGTCTGCAATCTGCTGTGGCGAGCGGTCAGCAGATCAGCGATTCGCAGTTTTTAACAACGTATGCGCCGACCGCCGCGCAGGTGTCGGCGGTACAATCGTATCTGTCCGGTAAAGGCTTTACCGGCATCACCGTAGAGCCGAATAACTTACTCGTCAGCGCGACGGGTACGGTTGCTCAAGTGGAGAGAGCGTTCGCGACACAGATTCACAATTTAAGTTTGAACGGGAGCGTGTTTCACGCGAATACCGGCCCCGCGTATGTGCCCTCGGCGCTGAGCGGCATTGTGGTGGCGGTGCTCGGACTTCATAATGCTCCCATCGTACATGCCGGACCGAAAGTAACCCCGTGCATCGTGAACCAGCAGAACATCTGCGTGCGCTTCTATGACCCGAACACGTTCCGCACGGCGTACCATGCATCCGACGACGACGGGCCGCTTTCCAACTCCCCGGGTGGCGACTCCGACGATAGCGCCTACAATACGACGGTTGCGGTTATGGCTGAAGGAAACTTGACCCCGGCGATCACCGATTTCCGCTACAACGAAAAAGAGTTTGGCCTGCCGCAGGCAACGCTCGTTGTGAAGCCGGTCGGACTCTCGAGTCCCGACACGTCCGGCAGCGACGAGTGGACGCTGGACATGACGTATTCGACCGGTATCGCGGGCCACGTGAAAACGCTCTATGCGTACGATACGACCTCGTTAACCGATTCCGATATTGCCCTTGAATATAGCCACTGGGTTACGGACAATTTGGGCAAGGTCGGTAACTCATCGTTCGGCGAGTGCGAATTCTTCCCGTACATCGACGGGGCCATGCTGGTAGATGACATGCTGTTTCTGGAAGGCGCTGCGCACGGACAAACGATGTTTGCCTCGACCGGCGACACCGGCGGTTTTTGTAGCGTTGGCGTTCCGCCCAACGGCGTACCGGGTGGAGCTCCGTTCGTTGAATATCCGGCGACCTCGCCATACGTTGTCGCCGTCGGGGGAACGGATCTCTTTACGAATCCCGACGGCACGTACAAGGGAGAAACCTTGTGGGAGGCCGGCGGGGGCGGCGTAAGTCAGTTCGAGTACGCACCATATTGGGAAGCTGAGGAACAGCCGGTCGCCAGTGAGGGCGAAAGCTTCCGAGGGGCGCCGGACGTTGCGATGGATGCAGCGCTGGAAACCGGTGCGATACTGTATCTGGGCGGCGTCGAAAACGAGATTGGCGGCACGAGTTTGGCATCGCCGCTGGCCGTCGGATCGTATGCAATCATGCAAACGCAACACGGCAATTCGCTTGGATTCGGACCGCCTCGCTTCTACAAAGACGCCTCGCAGCATCCGACCGAGACGGCCGTTGTAGGTCCACCGCCTACCGAAGTCTGGGGTGGATTCCACGACATCATCCTGGGCACGAACGGAAATCCGCTGGACACGGCCAAACCCGGCTACGACTATGGCACGGGCCTCGGGAGCTTCAACGTGCTGCTGATGAACTCGCAGATCGGCGCGGCGACACCGTAACAAACGTCACCCCGACCACGCAAAAGGCGCCGCGCAAATGCGGCGCCTTTTCTTGTGGGTTTGTTACCGACGCCCTTCGACGGGCTCAGGGTGGTTCGACGGGCTCACCATGACAATGTGTTGCGGAGCGCAGCGGGGTTCAACAAGCAGCGGCGCGCAAAGCGCGGCGCTACATTCGCCCTTCGACGGGCTCAGGGTGGTTCGACAGGCTCACCATGACAATGTGTTGCGGAGCGCAGCGGGGTTCAACAAGTAGCGGCGCGCAAAGCGCGGCGCTACATTCGCCCTTCGACGGGCTCAGGGTGGTTCGACAGGCTCACCATGACAAATGAGTGAGAGAGCGCAGTGGGGTTCAACAGTAGCGGCGCGCAAAGCGCGGCGCTACTGACGCCCTTCGACGGGCTCAGGGTGGTTCGACGGGCTCACCATGACAATGTGTTGCGGAGCGCAGCGGGGTTTAGCAAGTAGCGGCGCGCAAAGCGCGGCGCTACCGAGGCCCTTCGACGGGCTCAGGGTGGTTCGACAGGCTCACCATGACAAAATTGGGGCTCACCATGACAAGATTGGGGCTCACCATGACAATGATTTAGGGGATGTATCCGTGTACGGCTATGCCTAGGTAGGGGTTTGAGGTGAGGGGGACTTTGAAATGCCATGCTACGGCGCCTGTTGTTGCGCCGGGGGATAGGGTACGGAGATCGCCGGTCGCGGTGGCGTAGCTGTAGGAGGCGCCAATGCCGGTTTTGCCGTTTGAGGCGCCGACGATCGTGGGCACGTCGAAGGCTTGGGCTTCGTGGTGCGTTACGAAATAGGGGTTTTGCACGTCGGAAACAACCGCGGTGAGGGGACCGTAGATTGGGTGCGCCGATGTGTTCTTGAGGCGGACGTAATACGTGAAGACCCGCGTTGATGCGTCGTAATGTCCGGGGGAAAATTCAAGACTGATGTCGGCCGAGACATCGGCTTCGTGCACGTTTGGAACCGGCTGGGGTGTGCCCGTCCAGAATGCCGCCGTCCAGGCCTGCGTTGTGGTATCGCGACCATCGGGCCAGAACGCGTGAAAGGTGCCGTCGGCTGCTGCGGCTAGGCCGTTGTAGTCGCCGCCCATCGGCCAGCGCGAATAGCCGGAGACGAAGTAAATGCCCAAATGCTTCTTTGTGATGCGCTCGAAAAACGCCGGTGCGAACACGACGTTGCCGCTTGCCGCGGGATTTGAGGTCTGGGACGAGATTGCGCGCGCCGGGAAGAACGTTTGGCCGCCGTCGGTTGATATTGTTGCGAACTGGCGGTATCCGGATGGATTGCCGCGCGTGTCGAACCAGGTGACGGCGACCTGGCCGTTGCGGTTGACCGCTATCGCCTGCTGGTATTGCTGCGCACCGGGCGGCGCATCCGCGTCGATGCGAACCGGTTTGCTCCAGTGCTTGCCGCCGTCGATCGAGCGCATGAAGACGACGCGCCGTGCGTTGCCGAACGTCGCCGTGTACGCGGCGTACACGCGATCGCGGAACGCGCTAGCCGGGTTGCCGTCGGCCGCGAATGCGGGCGGCGTGTTTTGGTAAAAGATTCCTTTCTCGCGCAGTTGTTGATAGTAGGCGCGGGTGCCGCTGGGCTCGCCGCCGATCTTCCATGGCTTGCCGAACGTGGCGCCGCCGTCGTGCGAGGCGACGGCCCACATATTCGAATGCGTCGACGAGGTTCCGGGCAACGCTGCGAAGTCTTCGGTAAAGACCAGCAGCGTGCCGTCGCTGAGTACCGCGGGCGTATAGACGTTGATGCCGTAGTTGTGCAGCCGCATCGCTAAAACGCGTTTGCCCCACGTGCGGCCCGAGTTCGCCGAGTGCCAAACGCCGATCGAATAGTCAGGATAACCGAAGAGCGCGGCAATGTACACACGGTTGGTGTAGCGTTTGGAATACCAGTCGGCGGCAAACTGTTCGTGATCGTAGGATTTGCTCGGATCGACGTCGATCGCGGACGACCACGTTGCACCGCGATCGTTCGAGCGAGCGATCAGCAGCGACGAACGCGGCTGACCGTTTGGTTTTAAGGCGGTTCCCAGCGTTGCGAAATAGGCCGTGCCGTCGGCGCCGTACATCACTTGCGGGTCGCCGCCGCCGTCTCTTGCAACTTGCGGGAGGACGTGCCAGTTCCAGGTCGATCCGCCGTCGGTTGAGTTGTAAACATGCGTCTCGGGGCCGCCGTCGGCGCGGGAGAGCACGATGGCCGCGCCCAACAGCGCGCGTGGATCGCGCGGATCTGCGGCTGCGTGTAGTTCGGCATGCGGCGCCTGCGCGTCGAGCACGGCCGGCGCATCCGGACCCGCCAGAACGCGCGGCGTGCTGCCCGATACGACCGGTAGCGACAACGCTGCGGCGAGAACAAGTTCTATTCGCATAAGCTCCTCGAACGGTGCCGGTGATGACGGGTTCGGCCATGAGCGTGTGCACCACTTTGATGTGCAGGTCCACCGCGTTGGTGATTGCGCCGGGCTGCAGGATGCCGTAGTCACCGAAGGTATGTGAAAAATCGAACATCGCGCCGGCGCCTGTCTTGCCGTTCGTCGCGTTGAGGATGCGCGGCATGTCGGCGGCGGGAAGGCGCGCCTTGGGCGAAATCATTTCATCCGATTGCAATGCGGTGACCGTGTAGGTCAGCGGGCCGGTGACGGTTCGCGAACTGCCCATCTGCAGGCGCATGGGAATCGTGAGGACGCCGGTGCGCACGTTGAAGCGGGACGGATCGAAGACGAGCTTTGCGTCCTTCAACGGTAGCGGCTCCGACGCGCGCGCGCACGCGGGCGGGGCGCTATCGGAGACCTGGACTGCCGTGGTATAGAGCTGCGCACCGACGCCGTCGCGCGTGTCGATCCACAGCGGGTGAAACGTTCCGCGGGCGTCGGCCGTCATTCCGAAGTAATCGCCGCCGCTGGGCCGGGTCGTGAATCCGGAGAATTGAAAGAACATCGATCCGTACGCGGTAGCGGCCCCCGCAACGTTTTGGTCGTTGAAGGGCGCCGAGTCGTGCGTCGAGAGAATCCTGGGCGGCAGGAACGACGAACCGCCGTCGAGCGAGGCGGTGAACCGTTCGTCATAGGTTGCAGCGCCGGTCATTTGCGACCAGGCGATTCCGAGCACGCCGCTGGCATTCACGGCAGCGGATGGTGCAAATTGGTCGGCGATAGTGCCAGTTACGGGCGCGATCGAATGCGGAGCGCTCCACGTATGGCCCGCGTCGTGCGAGCGGCGCAGGACGAGCCGGTAGAGCCCGTTGGCATAAAGATTGGTGATTGCGTAGAGCGTGCGGCCGTGCGAAAGAAAGACCGGCAGCGCCTGATCGGCGTACTTGCTCGCGAGCATGCGCTGCTCGTCGAACTTTATGAGCTCCTTGTAGTCCGACGGGCCTTCGCTGTACAAGCGGAACGGCCGGGACGCCGTTGTATATCGCGTTACGATCGCGCCTTCAACAAACGCTCTGGTACGCAGTTCGTGCACATAGGGGATGAAGATCGTTCCGTCTGCGAGCAGGCACGGATCGTAGGCGACGCCGACGACCTTGGCATACGTCACGGGCGGCGCGAACGTGGTGCCGTTGTCGCGCGAGACGTAAAGCACGAGGCGCTCGGGCTTACCCGATCCCTTTCCGGAGATGGCGACCAGATTGTGCGCGGGGTCGGTGAGAAAGCGCTCGTGATCGGCGATGTTCAAAATGGTTTGCGTCCACGTGCGCCCCCGGTCGTCGGAACGGTAAAGGCAGGTTACGAGATCGTGCGTGGCGCGGTAGCGCAGCGTGCACAGCGAGGCGAAAAACAAACGTCCGTGCGCACCGCCGGCCACCGCGGAATCGCCCGATATGATGGAGGAGAGCGGTTTGTCGCCGGAGCCGATCAGTTGCGGCAACCACACGCTGAACCACGTGTTGCCGTTGTCGCGTGAAACGTAGGGTTTGGTGATCCACGCGCCGTCATCGCCGCCCGTTAGGTTTGCGCTGGCGACGAGTACGTTTGCGCCGGCGGCGGCAATCATCGGTTCGAAGTGCGCTTTTTCGCTGTCGGTGCTGACGCGAACGTTGGCGGCGATGCGCACCTGCTGTGTCTGCGCGAGGGCGGTGCTTGCGGTGATGAGCGCAAGGGCGGCAGCCGTCAAGGCCACGGTTCGGCCGGTAATCGTCATTGTTGCAACCTCAGGATGCGGATTGCCATGGAGAAGCCGTCGCCGAAAAGATAATTCGAGGGCACATTTTTGAAGTGCTCGATGTGGACGACGATGTGAACCGGTGCGCCGGTTACGTTCCAGTACGGTTGGCCTTTGATGCGGCCGTTTGCGTTTTGCGCGCGGGCCGTTCCGAAGTCGGAGTGCACGCGCAGGCCGACGAGCAGCAGGCGGCCGGCGATGGCCGGCTTTGCGCCGGCGGTGACGCGCACGTCGGCGCTGACCGTTTGCGATGCAGCGTCGTACGCGTAGCGCACCGGTTCGATTCGCATGGAAGCCGTCACGTCGCGTGCTCCTGTCACTGTGGGTTGTGGTAACGCGAGCGGCAAGGCGGGGGATGCCATGGCGGCGGCGTTGACTTGCGCGCAGCCGCCGGGTGGTTGCGGTGCTGCGTGCGCATGCTCGGGCGCGCCGGAGATGGTGATTGTTCGCGTGTAGAGAGTGAAGGAAGCCGGCGTTGGTGCAATCCAGAATGCGTGGAAGCTTCCGTTGCTTGCGGCTACGAGCGAAATATCGCGCAGCGTGCTTCGGCTCATCACCACGCCGACGCCCGGCGTGCGCGACCACTGCGCTTGCGGGTTGGGATGTCCCGATTCGCTTAAAAGCGTGGCGTCGAGCCAATAGTCGTTAAACGGGAGCACTTCGAACGCCGAGAGGCGCGATGTGTCGGCGGATGCGAGCGTTTGCGGCGCGCCGAACGTCGCGCCGTCGTCAGCGGAAAGCGCGAAGCGTACGGAGGAGCGGTTCGCAATCCAGAGTGCGCCGACGTTCTGGCCGGATGCGGCCAGCCGAACGTCGTCGATGGGCGGGCCGGTTGTGCACGAGGCGGGGTAGCTGGTTCCGGCGCCTTCGGCGATCCGTCGCGTTTTCCAATGAGCGCCGTTGTCGGCGGACACGGCGAGAAAGAGCGATGAGGTGCGTTGTTCTTCCTCGACCCACGCGACGAAGAGCCGGCCGCTAGCGCTTTGCGCAATCGCTGAGGTGAAGATTGGGACGCCGCGCCGCGTGTGGATTACGGCGCGCGAGGTGAGCGTTTGGGTTGCGGGATCGAAGGCGTAGATCTCGACGGCGACCGGGCCGTTTCCCCAGCCGGCGCGTTTGGCGTCGCGGTAGGCGGTGGAGGTTGAGAACAAGATCGTGCCGTCCGCAAGCGTTACGTGTCCGCCGGTCCACACGGCGGTGCGAACGGTTGGTGAGGCAGGCAAGGTGATGAGTTTTGAAAACGAACGGCCGTTGTTCGTTGAGACGACGGCTACGGGTTGCGGATCGTACCAATGTCCGAGACGATCTGTTCCTTGGTTTGCAAGGACTACGATGGCGATGCGCGAGGCTGCGGTGGAGGTCCAATCGAGCCATCCGTCGTTGCGCGTCCACGTTCGAATCCATTGCGCGCCGCCGGTTCGCGAAACGTAGAAGTGCATGTGGCCCGTTTCGTGGTGCGGTTCGCCGGCGTAGAAATCGGATGCGCCTGCAATGAAATAGGCCGTGCCGCCGGGAGAGAAGGCGCAGGATTCTTCGGAGACCCAGCGGGTTGAATTCTCGAGTAGCGTTCGCTTCCACGTGAGGCCCGCGTCGTTTGAGGTTATGACGTAGCCGGCGTCTAGGTTGTCGGCCGGGTCGTTCATTCGTCCGCAAGCGATGAGGCGTCGGGAGTCGCGCGGATCTGCTGCTGCCCATACTTGTTGCGGCGCGGCCGCACTCGCGGTCGTAACGCGAATGGTGGGGCCGAGCGTGAGTAGGGCGGCGAGGATCACGTTGTTACGGGGGCCCTTCGGCGGGCTCAGGGTCCTTCGAAACCTCAGGATGACAATGGCGGGGCCCTTCGGCGGGCTCAGGGTCCTTCGATACCTCAGGATGACAATGGCGGGGCCCTTCGGCGGGCTCAGGGTCCTTCGATACCTCAGGATGACAATGGCGGGGCCCTTCGGCGGGCTCAGGGTCCTTCGATACCTCAGGATGACAATTGAGGGGCCCTTCGACGGGCTCAGGGTCCTTCGATACCTCAGGATGACAATGGCGGGGCCCTTCGGCGGGCTCAGGGTCCTTCGATACCTCAGGATGACAATGAGATACCTCGGGATGACAATGAGATACCTCGGGATGACAATGAGATACCTCGGGATGACAATGGATCATTTGGGTTGGTAGCCGGTTACGTGGACCATTATCGAGGGTTGTGTGTTTGTGCCTTGCAGGCGGACTTTCCAGATGCGGGCGGCGCTGACGGCGCCTGGGGCTAGGACGCCGAGGTTTCCGAGTGTTTGCGACGTGTAGGTGTAGGTGGCGCCGATGCCGCTTTGGGCGTTGTCGGCGTTGGCAAATGATGGCCAGGGTTTGGGTTGCATCGATGCCGGGATGAACGGATCGTCGGCCGTTGCACGGTGACCGTAAACGGCGGATAGAGGGCATGCGTGCTTGCGTTGTGGATGCGCACCGGAATGGATAGAGGTGCGCGGCCCATCCCGGATTGCCGGCGCCGAATTGCAGGTCGACGTTTTTGCTGACGTCGCAGCGGTCAACGCCGGTTCAACGGGCGGGGTCGCTCCCACGCTGACGTTGGCCGTCCAGATTTGGTAGGTGCCGGTTCGCGCGTCGGACCAGACGGGTGAAATGCGCCGTTGCGGTCGACCCCATGCCCACGTAATCACCGCCCGACGGAAAGCGGTGTTCGGGCTGCACGAATCCCACGAAGATGCTGTTTTCGATGCCTTCCGCAAAGCCGCTGTAGCCGGAATTTTTTGAAAAACCTAATGCCGCCGGCACGCTTTGAATGCGCGTGGGCGTTGAAAACGTGGCGCCGCCGTCGGTGGAGGCGGCAAACATCTCGGCAACGTCATTGCTTGCGGCCCGGTATTGCAAATAGGCGACGCCGAGAACGCCGTGCTGATTCACGGCGATCGCGACTTGATACTGGGAGTCGCGTACGTCGCTGGTCGCTAAGACGGGGGCGGGGGTGCTCCAGTGCGCGCCGCCGTCGGCCGATTTTGTGAACAGCAGGCGGGATTGATGCGCGCGCATGTCGCTCCACGCAGCATATATGATCTCACGGTGCGTCATCGGCCACGTTCCGGCTGCAAATTGCGGGACGGGATCGCCGTCGAAATCGGTGCGGCCGGTCTTCAGGCGGTCCATGACGCCTTTGTAGCCCGCGTAGACGAATGTGCCGATTTGGTGCGGGCCCGAGAACGATTTGCCGCCGTCTCTGAGATGCAAGTTCGATCTTCGATTCGCTCGCCGCGGGCGGAGCGCCGCTCATTCCGGGCTTGCCGTTGAGATAGAACGGGAAGATCACGGTGCCGTTCGCGAGCACCACCGGGCGGCTGTTGAAACACCAGCCGTCGATGACTTGCGTCGGGCCCTCAAAATGCCGTCCGCGATCTTCGGAGTGCAGTAAACCGCACGCATTGAGTTGCGGTTTTTCGCGTAGAGAATAGAGAACGGACATGTACACGTTGCCGCGGTGCGCGCTGTGCGAATCGTCGACTGCCAGCTGCTCGTGATCGTAGGAGTGCTTTCCTTGATAGCGCAGAAACGCGAGGCGCCGGAACAAATCGCCGCGATCGGCCGACCCGAACACGTGCAGACCGTTCACCGCTTTACCACCCGGCGTGAGCTCACCGCCGAGCGCGGTAAAATACATCGTGCCGCCGTCGGGGTCGGCAGCGACTTGCACGTCGCCCAGCAGCGAGCCGTTCCCTAAAGCCAGCGACGAGGGATGCCAGTTGTAGCCGCCATCGTTCGATACGAACGCCGCGGTTGTGGAAAAGACGGCCGATTCCGCGGCGGCAACCAGGACGTTGGCGTTGAGCGGATCGGCTGCGATTGCGGGCTCGACGTACCCCACGCTGGGGTTCGCATCGACAATCGTGTCCGGCGAGTACCGGCTTGCCGGAGCGGATGCGAGCAAAAGCAGGGCGGCTGCAAGGGCGATTTTTTGACGCATGCTCTTCTTCTTCACGGCGCGTACGCGCTGTACGTAATGAAAATATAGTTGATCGATCCCCCGATCACGTCGTCGGGGGAAATCTTGTGCGGGCTTGCGATATCGAACGTTACATGCACCGGTTTCGTTTCGGCTTTCGGAGACAACGCGCGGCCGCGAGCGGGAACAAACGTCAGCACCGCACCGCTGCCCGTCATGCCGTTGTCCGCGCCGTCGATCGACGCCGCTCCGAGCTGTGAGGTTAAGCTGTAATTCGTAATGTAATGGGCCCGGAAACGGAGCGCTTCGAACTATTCCACAGCAGCGCGTCGGCGGTTACCTGGTGCGTTGCCGCGTCGTAC
>CAVPCC010000034.1:0-12520 GCA_963702335.1 Vulcanimicrobiota bacterium
TGATTCCGCTTGCGCAGACGCCGCTGGGCACGGTTGCGGGCGAAGGCCGGCAGAATTTGACCCTTGCGCTCTCGGGGCTGCCGGATTGGATCGACGCAACGTTTCCTTCGTCGGATGAGCGCGCGTTTGTCGCTCAGCTGCATGATGTCGAACTTCTAGCGCGAGTGAATTGGAGCGTCGAGCCGCCCGGCCGACTCGATGACTCAAACGTGCTCAACCTGGACGACTTGCCCGAAGAGATCGTCGAGTGTTTGTTGCACCCGCCCGAAGCGCTCGTCCAATGCGGGGCCTGCCGCCGGCTGTGCGTGCAGGGTCACTTTGCGTGGCGGGACCGCCAGCTCTGCGCGTGGGACTACCACCACCTTGTGTTCGGCAAGCGCGGTCCCTGGCGGCGCGAACCGTTTGAAGCGCGTCACGCCGAATCGATTCCGGCGCCCGCCTATGTGGCACCGCCGCTGCTCGAAGAAGAGGGCGCCGACGTCGTGCTGGCCGTCGCGGATCTGCAAGACGACCTGGCCCTTGAGGTCGTGAACACGGTTATTCGTACGGATTCGGCACATGCGTTCATCGCGGTGCGCACGCCCGAGGGATACACGCTGGTGCGCGAGCGTTGACGAACGCAACAGTCATGCGCTTGGGCACGCTCTTCGTTGCGCTGTTCGCGTTGCTCGCCGTGCGTCAGGCCTACGTGCAGATCGTCATGCGCTCGCAGATCGCCGCGCGCCCGTATAATCCGCGCCACGCGCTTACGGCCGCAAACCGCGGCCGCATTCTGGCGGGCGACGGAACCGTGTTGGCGCAGACCGTGGGCGGGAAGCGGCGTTATCCGCTGGGGTCTTCGCTAGCGCAAACCGTCGGCTACGTGAGCAGCCGTTATGGAACCAGCGGACTCGAGGACGCGTACAACCGCGCGCTCACGCCCGCGAACACCACCGGCGACCCCGGGGCGCAGTTCTCGGAGATTCTCCAGGCGCTTTCCGGAAAACACGCTATTGCGCGCGGTGCCGATGTCGTGACGACGATCGTCCCGTCCATCCAGAACGAGCTCTATTCCGACCTTTCGGTACATGCGCGCGCAGCCGGCATCATGCTCGATCCGCGCAACGGCGCCGTGCTGGCAATCGCCAGCGTGCCGAGCTTCGATCCCAATATGCTGGCAGCAGATTTCTCGCAGCTCTCAAGCGCGCAGGGCAGCCCCTTGCTCAACCGCGCGATCGACGGGCTCTATCCGCCGGGCTCGACGTTCAAGATCGTTACCGTTTCGGCGGCGCTCGAATCCGGAACGGCCGGCATGGACTCCACTTTTTACGATCCCGGTTATCTGCAGATCGGCACCTTCACGCTGCACGACGATGAGAGTGAAGCAACTGGCACGCAAAACTTGACGGGCGCGTTCGCGCTTTCCAGTAACGTCGATTTCGGCCGGCTCGCGCTGCGCATGGGCACGCAGACGTTCTACCGCTACTTGGAACGCTGGGGAATCGGGTCGTCGCTGGACTTTCAATTACCCGCGTCGCGCGATCGCGTCCCGCCCGAGGCGGGTATCGTTCCGGGCGAACTTGCGCAGATGGGCTTCGGCCAGGGTGCGCTGCTGACCACCCCGCTGCACATGGCGCTCCTGGCGGCAACCATTGCGGCCGGTGGAAGCGAGCCCCGGCCATACATCGTGCGGCGCGTCGTGAGTCCGGACGGCGCCGCCAGCGCCTATGGGCCCGCCGAACTGCTCTCGCCGGTATCGGCGGATACGGCTGCAAATGTGAAGAACATGATGATCGCCGTCGTAAGGCAGGGGACGGGAAGGTCTGCCGCGCTGCCCGGCGTCCAAGTCGCCGGCAAAACGGGCACGGCTACCAATCCGGCCGGTGCCGCGCATTCGTGGTTTGTCTGTTTTGCCCCGGCCGACAATCCGCGCATAGCGCTGGCGGTAGTCGTAGAAAATGCCGGCTACGGAGCCGCCGTAGCAGCCCCTATCGCGCGCGACGTAATGAGAGTAGCCTTACAAACATACCGTGATCTCTGAGCAGCATATCTTTAATAACCGCTACCGCCTGAACGCCAAATTGGGCGAGGGCGGCATGGCAACCGTGTTCTCGGGCACGGATACGCTGCTGCGCCGCCGCGTAGCAGTCAAAGTACTGCGCGATCAATACGCAAGCGATGAAGAGTTCGTGCGCCGTTTCTACCAAGAGGCGGAATCCGCCGCACGGCTTTCACATCCGAACATTGTTAACACGTACGACGTCGGGCGGGAAGGCGACACGTATTATATCGTCATGGAACTCGTGGATGGACCTTCGCTCGGCGAGATCATCGCCGCCGACGGTAAACTTCCCGAGCCCGTCGCGATCGATTACGCGGCGCAAATCTGCAGCGGTCTTGCGTACGCGCACCGCCAAGGGCTGCTGCACCGCGACATCAAGCCCGCCAACATTCTTATCACCAAAGACGACGTCGTCAAGCTCTCGGACTTCGGGATCGCGCGCGCCATGTCGCAGCAGACGATGGCGATGACGCGCCCGGGACTGATCATGGGCAGCGTCTACTACATGTCGCCCGAGCAGGCGCAAGACATGGCTCTGCACGAGACATCGGACCTGTACAGCGTGGGCGTCGTGCTCTACCAAATGCTCACCGGCAAGCTGCCTTACACGGGCGAGTCGCCTGTTACTGTAGCGCTCAAGCACGTCTCGGACCCGGTTCCCGTGATCGATCCGAGCATCGGCGTCAGCCCGGCGCTGGCGTCCATCGTGAACCGCTTGCTGCAGAAGCAGCCCTCGAACCGCTTTCAGTCCGCTAGCGAGGTGGCAAGCGCGCTGCGCGAAGCGCGCGAACGCCCGAACGTTTCCGCGTTCGGCGCGCAGGATGACTCCGCAACCCAGCAGATCGCGGCCGTTCCGCAGCCGCCCCCGCGGCCTTCGCGCATGCCGGACCGGCGCTCGCTGTTGGAGGACGACGGCGAGGTTCCACGGCGACGGCTCACGCCTTTTGCAGCGCTGCTGATCTTTGCTTTGGTTGTTGCCGCCGCTGCGGGCTATTTTGCCACGCGCCCCGGCGGCGCGGTGCTTTCGATCAAAGTCGACAATTACGTCGGTATGAGCGACGTCCAAGCGCAGCAGGCCATTGTGAATGCCGGCCTGACATATAAGATTACGCGATCGTCGAGTGATTCGGTTTCGGCCAATCACATCGTGCGGCAAGATCCCTCGCCCGACACGCCGGTTGCCAAAGGCACGCAAATTCTGCTTACGGTAAGCAGCGGAAAGCCCACGCTCGGATTGCGCGACGTTACGGGATACACGCTCGCGGATGCGCAGAAAGATCTCTCCGGCGACCGTTTCAACGTCAAAGTCGTGCGCAAGTATAATCCGCTTCCGAAAGACACGGTCGTAAGCGAACAGCCCAAGCCGGAAAGCAAGGTACGGGAAGGATCGCTGGTCACGCTTGTGGTCTCGGACGGCCCGGCGCCGATCAAAGCCCCGAACCTGGTCGGCATGACGCTCGATGCGGCGCAAGCGTTGGCGGCCAAGATGGGCTTCACGGTGAGCGTAAGCGAGGAAGCGCCGATCAATAATATCCCTGCGCACGTGATCGCGGGACAAGAAACGGCACCGGGGAAAACAATCGACTCGGGCTCCGTCATGTACGTTGTAGTGAGCAAGGGCGGCGGCCTTACGCAAATACCCGACGTGCGCGGCAACGACTTCGTTACCGCCTCGGCGAAACTGCGCGCGGCGGGCTTCGACGTCGGCGTTACCTATGCGTTCAATCCGCCCGGCCCCGATAACGGGACGATCATCAACGAGCAACCCGAGGGCGGCACCTCGTCGGAGAAAGGATCGCAAGTGCAGCTCTGGGTGTCGGTGACCGGCTCTGTGCCCGACACCAACGGCATGACGCTGGACGATGCAAAAACGACGCTGCTCAACTACGGCTACCAACTGGGCAACGTTACACCGACCCAGGAAGGCGCGGACGGAAAAGTCGTGCGCACCGAACCCGAAGCCGGAACGAAAGCCAATCCCGCAACACCGGTGAACATTTACGTGAACGCTCCCGGCACGCAGCAGCAACAACCGCAACGGTGACCGGACGCATCTTAGGCATCGATCCCGGGCTGCGGACGACGGGCTACGGCGTTATCGACTGCTCCGGGCGCACGCCGCGGCTTATCGAAGCCGGTGTGGTGACTCCGAACGCCAAGGACTCGCTGGAGCGCCGCCTTCAGGACCTGCACGACGGCATGTCGGCCGTCGTAGTTTCCACGCATCCCACCGCAATCGTGATCGAAGAACTCTACACAACCTATAAGAATCCGCTTACGGCAATTATGATGGGACATGCGCGCGGGGTTCTGTGCCTTGCCGGAGCGCAGCACGGGATCCCCGTGCACACGCTGGCGCATTCGCTGGTCAAACGCGCGCTGATCGGCAGCGGCGCTGCGCGCAAAGATCAAGTGAACCGCATGGTGACGCAGATGTTGGGCCTGCGCGCGCACCCCGAGCCAAACGACGTTTCCGACGCGCTCGCGCTCGCGCTTGCGTTCGCGAACCGGCAGCGCTGATGTTTTCACGCATTCGCGGTGTCCTGTGCGAACATGGTGACGATCGCATCGTCCTTGAGGTCGCAGGCCTTTCGTACGAGGTATTGCTGCCGCCGTGCGTTGCCGAAAAGATTGCCGCGTCGCCGGGAGAAGAGGTCGCGCTCGAAATTTACGCGGTGCTGAACATCGACGGGAACACGGGCCACTATACGTTTTACGGTTTCAGTAACGCGGTGGAGCGCGAGTTTTTCGAAGCCCTCATTAGTGTCGCCAGCATCGGACCCCGCTCTGCCGCGCGGGCATTCTCGCAGCCGATGGCCCGGATTGCCGGGGCCATCGACCGGGGCGACCACGCCTTTCTGAAAACGTTGCCGGGCATCGGCCAGCAGAAGGCGCGCGACATCGTGGCGAAACTGCAAGGTAAAGTGACCAGATTCTTGCTGATCCAGGAAGCGCAACCCGCGCCCGCACCGCAGATTCCCGATTTTGCCGACGAGGCACTGGCGGTGCTCTTGCAACTTGAATATAAACGCGGCGAAGCCGAAGAGATGATCCGCGCCACGCTCGATTCTGCGCCCGAACTGCGCGACGCCGAGTCCTTGCTCGCCGAAATCTACCGCCGTAAAGCCCTGGCCCGCGCATGACCCGTAAAAAACTTTACGGCCCCGAGGACGCTCTTAGCGAGGAATCGAGCGGCGAGTCGCCGCGCGGCCTCGTTTCTCCGGAAGATACTCTGGAAGACGAGGTCTACGGCGCAAGCCTGCGTCCGCGTTCGTTCGATGAATACGTCGGTCAATCGAACGTGGTCGAAAATCTGAAGATCGCCATCGACGCCGCCCGCCGGCGCGACGAGCCCATCGAGCACATTTTGTTCTACGGGCCGCCGGGCTTGGGAAAAACGACGCTGGCAGCGTTAATCGCACGCGATATGGGCCGCGCGCTGCGCCCCACCAGCGGTCCGACGCTTGAGAAGCCCAAGGATCTGGTCGGCATCCTCACCTCGCTCGAAGAGGGCGACATCCTGTTCATCGACGAGATTCACCGCCTTGGCCGCGTCGTTGAGGAGTTCTTATATCCGGCCATGGAGGATTACCAGATCGATTTCGTCGTCGATCGCGGTGCCTACGCGAAAACGATCAAACTTCCGCTCAAGCGTTTCACGCTGGTCGGTGCGACGACGCGGGCAGGAATGCTCTCGGCGCCGCTGCGCGAGCGCTTCGGCATCATGCACCATCTGGACTATTACAGCGTGGATGAACTCGAGCGCATCGTCTTGCGTTCCTCGGACGTGCTGGGCGTACCAATCGAACGCGACGGCGCGCGGACTATCGCCGCGCGCAGCCGCGGAACGCCGCGCATCGCCAACCGCTTGCTGCGGCGCGTGCGCGACTTTGCCGAAGTGCGCGCGGACGGACGTATCACCGCGGCGGTGGCGAGCGAAGCGCTCAAGCGCGAGGGCGTGGATGAACTTGGCCTGGACCGTTTGGATCGTGCGTTCCTGCGAACCATCGTCGAGCAGTATGGCGGAGGCCCCGTGGGCATGGCCGCTATCGCCGCCACGCTTACCGAAGATGCCGAGACGCTGGAAGATGTGGTCGAACCGTATCTGCTCAAACAAGGGTTCGTCGTACGCACCGCGAGTGGACGCAAAGCAAGCCCGTTGGCCTACACGCACTTAGACCTCAAAGGCGCCGTTCCCGCGCCTTCGCAGGAACGCTTGTTGTAATGCAGCGCGCCGAGTTTCTGGGCGGCGCGGCGGCGGTTGCAGTTTCTTCGAAGCTGCGCGGAGCGTCATTCATAGCGCAGGACGACAAGAGCGACCCCGCCTCGCAGGGTCCGGCGCAGGCGCTGCGCGTGCTCCTTGGCCAGGGAAGCGCGCAAACGCTCGACGCACAAACGTTTCTCTACGAGGGACGGCGCTACCGCGGGACGTTTGCAATCGGTCCAGAGCGGGCATGTGGTAAGCACGGTGCCGCTCGAACAGTATTTGTATAGCGTCGTTCCGCGAGAGATGCCGCCATCGTGGCCCGCCGCGGCGTTGCAGACGCAAGCGATCGTTGCGCGCACGTTCGTTTTACAGCGCAGCAATCCCGGACGCGAGTACGATTTGGTTCCATCCGAAGCGGACCAAGTGTACACCGGAATGGATTCCGAGCGTGCGCAAAGCAGCGCGGCCGTGGATGCAACGGCCGGTCAAGCGCTGCGCTTTGAGAACGCGTTTGCGCTTGCAATGTATTCGTCGTGTTGCGGCGGCCACACGGAATCGTCGAGCGCGGCCTGGGGCGGACGGCCGCTGCCATATCTGAACGGCGTCCGCTGCGGATATTGCACGGCCGCACCGTGGTACACGTGGTCGCAGCAGATTCCGATCCAGAAAGTTCAGTCCGATTTGGCGCCGTACATCGCCGATGCGGGCGATCTGCAAGGTGTGGAACTCGATGGCGTTGACCAGAGCGGGCGCTCGCAGTTCTGGACGTTTCGTGGTCAGAATGGCTCATCGCGCGTTCCCGGCGCCAAAGTGCGCAGCGCACTCGGTACGCGTGTTCTGCCGAGTCTGCTGGTGCGAAGGGCGCAGCTCGTGACGCAGGCGCCCCGCACATTGGTCATCGAAGGGTCAGGACTCGGACACGGCGTTGGCCTTTGCCAATGGGGCGCGCGCGGAATGGCCCTTTCGGGCGCCGATGCCCGGGCCGTGCTGACTTATTATTATCCGGGTACCGGGATAGGCAATGACTGATTCGAGCGGCGAGCAAGGCAGCGACAAGCGTCTACAAGGCGTGCGGCTGCGCAAGTACATTGACGTCATCGTGGAAGACCGTCTTTCCTCGATGTTGTTTCGCGGCGCCATTGCCGACATCTCGGAGACCGGGATGCGGATCATTTCCGATCAGTATCTGCCGAAGAACACGAAGTATATCTTCACGATGAAGAGCCCCCGCATCTCTCCATGCGCGGCGAGATCCGCTGGATTCGCGACTTCGAACGCGAGACGTACCAAGTGGGCGTGCAATTCATCGAGATGAACGCAGAAGACAGCAAACGCCTTGCCAACTTTCTGGATATGGAGCGCCGCCGGTTAGCGACGCCGGGTTAACCGCTTCCTACTCTTTCGAGCTCCCGCAAGCGCTGATAGCCCAGTCGCCGGCAACGCCGCGTGACGCGTCTCGCTTAATGATCGTGCGCGCGGACGCCATCGAACACGCACACTTCGCCGATCTGGCCGGCTATCTGCGCGAGGGCGATCTTTTAGTGCTGAACGAAACGCGCGTTATTGCAGCGCGCGTCTTCGGGACGCGCCCCTCCGGCGGAAAGGCCGAACTCTTACTGTTGCGGCCCGCGCACGGGCGGTACGATCCGGACGCGACGCGCTGGCAGACGCTGGCAAAGCCCGGACGGCGCCTTGGAACCGGAGCGCGCGTGGAGTTTCCGAAGCTCGGGAGCGCAACGGTGGTTCAGGTTGACGAAGAAAGCGGCATCCGCGAGGTGGAGTTCGATCTGCGCGTTCCGTTTGAGGTGTTTTTGGAACGGGCCGGCACATTGCCCCTGCCGCCCTATATTCACAACGACTCGGCGCAGGCGCAAGAGCGCTACCAAACGATCTTTGCCAGGGAACCCGGGAGCGTTGCGGCGCCCACGGCGTCGCTGCATTTCACCGAGGGCGTCTTTGAGCGCCTGCGCGAGAAGCAGGTGGGGATTGCTAAGCTGGTTTTGGATGTAGGTTTGGGAACGTTCCGTCGGATGCAAACGCCCACGCTGGACGGCCACCGAATGCACGCCGAGTCCTTCACTATCCCGCAAGCGACCGTCCAGGCGATCGAGCGGGCCAAGCGTGAGGGCCGGCGCGTCGTTGCGGCCGGCACGACCGTAATGCGCGCCTTGGAAGGCAGCGCGCTCGCGCACGGCTGCGTGCGAGCCGGTGCCGGCGAGACGGAAATCTTTATCCGGCCCGGTTTTCGTTTTCGCGTCGTCGACGCGCTCATCACGAATTTTCACCTGCCGCAATCGACGCTGCTGGTTTTGGTCTGCGCGTTTGCGGGACGGCAGCGGACCTTCGACGCGTATAAGAACGCGATCGACAACGGCTACCGGTTTTTTTCGTTCGGCGATGCGATGCTGCTTGAGCGTGCCGATGCGGGCGGTTGAGATATCCTCGCCGGGCGGTCCGGACGCGCTGTGCGTGGTGGAACGTCCCATGCCTGTGCCGGGACCGGGTGAGGTTTTGGTGCGCATTGCGGCCGCCGGTGTTTCGCATGCGGATCTGATGCAGCGCGAGGGCAAGTATCCGCCGCCTCCGGGCGCCTCGGACATCCCGGGGTTGGAGGCGGCAGGGACGCTGGAGGAGACCGGCGAGTCCGTCTGCGTTTTGCTCACCGGCGGCGGCTATGCCGAGTTCGCCGCGGTGCCGCGCGAACAGGTGCTGCCCGTTCCACAGAACTGGTCGCTCGTTGAGGCCGCAACGCTTCCCGAGAACGTGTTTACGGTGTACGACAACCTCGTCACGCGTGCGAGGCTGCGTAAGGGCGAGCGCGTGCTGGTGCATGGCGGCACCAGCGGCATCGGTTCGACGGCGATCATGCTGGCCAAGGCGTTCGGCGCATCGTTCATTGCCGCGACCGCCGGCTCGGATGAGAAGTGCAAGGCGTGCTTGGATCTGGGCGCCGATCGCGCGATCGATTATAAGAGCGAGGATTTCGTGCTGGCCGTTAAGGATGCCACGGGCGGGAGAGGCGTGGATGTCATCATCGACATCGTCGGCGGCGACTACATTGCGCGCGATCTGCAGTCGCTTGCGCAAGACGGCCGCATCGTTTGCCTGGCTACGCCCGCGGGCGCGCAGGTGACGATCAACTTCGGGAAGATGCTGGAACGCCGCGCTACGATCATGGGCTCGTCGCTTCGCGCGCGCAGTCCGCAGCAGAAGGATCTTATTGCGGGCGAACTCTTGAAGCACGTGTGGCCGCTGCTTCCCGCGCGCACTCCCATCCGCCCGCTGATCGATTCAACGTTTACACTTGAAGAGGCCGCGGCGGCTCACCGCCGCCTGGAGTCGTCGATGCACATTGGCAAGATTGTACTGACGGTGCCCCACTAGTCATCCTGAGCCCGCTCCTGTCATCCTGAGCCCGCTCCAGTCATCCTGAGCCCGTCGAAGGACCCTGAGGAATCGAAGGGCCAGTTGGAACATGCGCCTTGTCATCCTGAGCCCGTCGAAGGACCCTGAGGAATCGAAGGGCCAGTTGGAACATGCGCCTTGTCATCCTGAGCCTGTCGAAGGACCCTGAGGAATCGAAGGGCCAGTTGGAACATGCGCCTCGATCCCTCGGCGTCCTTCGACAGGCTCTGAGGAATGAAGGGCGGGTCGGGATGACAGGAGCGCTCGGGTGACGGGCTCAGGATGACAGGAGCGGGCTCGGGATGACAGGAGCGGGCTCAGGATGACCGCGGGTGACGACTACTGGTAGATGTTTCCTTGGTGATGGAAGCCGGTCGCCATGAAGAACAGCATCGGGATCGAGAGCATCGTGTTAACGCGCGATGCAAGGAATGCAACGCGTCGCGCTTTGATCTTCTCCTCGTCCGTCGCCGGTGCGAAGCCCAGGATCTTTTTCTGGTTCATCCAGATGAACGTCCACACGTTGATCAGCATGATCGTGCCCAGCCATGCGCCGATGCCGATTGGCGCCAGATTGCCTCTGAGCGTAAACGCGCCCAGCACACCGCCCGCCGCGCGGAAGTCGGTCGTGCTCAGCAGGCCGATTCCGAAAACCCACGTGACAAGCGCAGCCCAGCGGAAATAGAGCAACGCGCGCGGCATGATGTATTTGCCGATAGGTCCGGCCTCGCCGGCAGCCGTTGCTTCTTTGACCGAAATGGCACTAACGAAGTTGAAGAAGTACAGCAAGCCGATCCACATGATGCCTGCCAAAAAATGTCCCCATCGGAGTATCGGATCTGCCCAATCCATCACGCACCTGCCTTTGCACTGTTAACGACGATTGCGTGCGCGAGCACGTAGAACAGCACCGTTAAAATCAAGCCGCAGATGATGGTCCCCCAAAGCGAGTCCAACGGATTTTTCATAGAATGAAGCCCTCCTCGGTGTTTAGGGACTTACTCAATCGCGCGAAAGTGAAATCCCTGCCGCGGCTATCATAAGCAGGGCAGCGGCCAAAAAGACCGCCTTTGCCGGTGCGAAACTATGGGCGAGCGTGCCGAGCTGTTGCAAACGTGCGAAATAGACGGCACCTGCTAACGCCACGCCGAAGAGCTGGCCCACGGTCCTGGCGGTGGCCAGAATGCCCGCCGCGACTCCGCGGCGCTGCGCAGGCGCCGCACCCATGATCGTGCTGTTATTCGGCTGCGTGAAGACTGCCGTGCCGGTTCCGCTTAATATCAAGGTCAGCAGCAACAGTCGGTTCTGCGGATGATCCGGAAAAACCCCAGAACGGCAAGACCCCCCGCAAACACCAGTGCGCCAACCGTCGAGATGTAGCGCGCCGGAACGCGGTCCGAGATGCGGCCGGCGACCGGTGCGAGGATCACGTTGAGTGCAAAGACCGGCATCAACAGCAAACCGGCTTGCAGACCGGTGCGGCCCAATTCGTTCTGAGCTACCAGGGGCAGGGTAAAAAAGAGCGCGTACGATGCGCAGAAGTACAGTATTGCCGCGAGGACGGAGAATGAAAACGTGCGGTTGCGGAACAAGCGCAGATCCAGCATCGGTTCGCTGATCCCGCATTCATACCGGTAGAACGCGTACCCGGCTGCAACAGTATATGCCAGGCATCCGAGCGTAGCAGGCGAGAGCCAGCCCCACAAGTGCGATCGCGAGAGGGCCAGCGCGCCGGCGAAAATCGCGCTCCCGCCCAGAGCCTGCGCCGGCCAGATCGAACTGCGCATGCAAGCGTTGCTCGGGCTTGAGAATGCGGGCTGCCAAAAGTAATGCAATTACCGAGATGGGAACGTTGATCAAGAGATCCAGTGCCAGTGCGCGTAGGTCACGATCGCGCCGCCTACGATCGGCCCGCATGCAAGCGCCGCGGCCACCGCGGCGCCGTTTAAACCGATTGCACGGCCCCGCTGCGAGGACGGGAACGCATTGGTGATAATGGCCGGCGAACTGGACATCAGCATTGCGGCCCCCAATGCTTGGGTCACGCGCGAGAACACCAGTAGCGGCAGCGATCCCGAGAACGCGCATCCGGCCGACGAGAGCCCGAACACGACGAAGCCCAACAGGTACACGCTCTTCTGGCCGATTAGATCGCCCAAACGTCCGAACAGGATCAACGTTGAGGCGCTCACCAGGAGATAAGTCAGCAGCACCCATTCGGTCGCGTCCACGCCGGTGTGAAACGACTTGGCGATTTGCGGAAGCGCCACGTTGGCCACGCTGGCGTCCAGCGGCGCCATGAACGTTCCCAGCATGACGACGCAGAGTACCAGCCATTTGTAACGCGAGCTCGTTTCCGCGGTCTGCATCCACGGCTTATACCCACGGCGCCCCGGCGAAAAGGCTCGCAGCGCGGGGCGGTTAAAAGAAGGCAAATGCTCATACCATTACTGGCCGCTGGGATATTTGCACTGCACCCGCCCGAAGGCACGTACGTCTATGAGGTGGCGGGAGCCGGGACCACGACCATTACGATCTCGGCGCAGGATCGGGGCCTTACGGTCGCAGAGCGCATGGCCGTTCCCGGTCTGGAAGAGCTCTCCGGCACGACCTACGACGCTGCAACGCTCGCTCAAACGAGTTATTCCGCAGACGCCATCGTCAGCGGCTCCGTGCAGCATGCAACTGCCGCTTTCTCGCAAGATGCCGTAACGCTGCACGCCGGATCGCAGACCATTGCGATGAGCCGCCGACCCGGGACGGCGCGTGCCTACTATCTGGATCGCGTCCCTTTGTTTTTTTTTTTTTTTTTTTTTTTTTTTTTTTTTTTTTTTTTTTTTTTTTTTTTTTTTTTTTTTTTTTTTTTT
>CAVPCC010000035.1:0-222721 GCA_963702335.1 Vulcanimicrobiota bacterium
GTTATTGCCTGTTGCTGGTTCAGTTGCGTCTTGCTGAAGAGCTGAACAAAGTGAATTATGGGAGATGTGGCTTGGCGGAGTCCAAGCTCGGTGACCGCACCGTTCGGATTTGGAAACAAAGGGGCCAAGCCTGGGTATACATCTTTGGATGGGCTTCCATTATTGGTTTGTAAAGTCGAGTCCTTTCGCTGGATTAAGATCCACAAGAGTGGACCAAGAGCCCTCATCCCGCGATCGCGCCCCCACATCGAGGTATCCTGGGCGATCAGGATACTCTTTCGTGCCGGCAGCCGCAAGCGCGTGTGCTTCTTTAAGAATGGACTCTTCGCTGCGGCTCACGAACCCGCCGCGCAGCTGGGAATAATGCAGAACGTGCACGGGTGATCGCAGCCCTCCGCGATCTTTAAATAGGCGGTAACTTTGGGCGTCGTAATCAGGCGCGGTAAAAAATCGTGCTCGGGCGGGGCATCGAACTGCAGCCGGACGGGATGCATTCCCGCGCGCGCGTCCTCTAAAAGCTCCACGATCCCGCCGTACGCACCGGTTCCTACGACACCGTCGATCTCGGGAATAAGCGCTTGAGAGTGCTCGCCGTACCGCTGCGCAAGGCAGCCTGCAACGATAAGCTGCTGTCCTTCGCGTTTGAGCTGTGCCTGTTCCATGATCGCATCGGTCGATTCCGCTTTGGCCGGATCGATGAAGGCGCACGTGTTGACAACAACCGTGTCCGCCTCGCGGGGCTCCGCCGGGAGCTCCCACCCGGCTTGTCCGAGTTTAGCGATCATCACCTCGGTATCGACCAAATTTTTCGCGCATCCCAGCGAAACGAACGAAACCTTCATTTGGAAAGGCGCTCCGCCCTGGGCTCCGCGCCCCCCACGCTGTAGCGTGGAGCCCCCTGGATCTCATGGCGCCTCGTCGAGATTGCCACTGAAGAGCTTCCCGTGGGCGCCGCAACAGCACGCAGGTTTCATCGAAAGGCGCTCCGCCCTGGGCTCCCCCCCCCAGGCTGAAGCGTGGGGCCCCGCAATAATACGCCGGTTTCATCTGTAGTTCACGAATTGGAGGGGGAGTTCGAAGTTCATGGCTTTGAGATGCGCGATGACTTTTTGCAGGTCGTCGCGATTTTTGCCCGAGACGCGGATCTGCTCGTCCTGATACTGCGCGCTGACTTTGAGTTTGAGGCCTTTGATGGCTTCGGTCAGCGTCTTGCTTTTATCCTTAGGAATTCCGCTGCGGATCGTGACGATCTGCCGGACGGCATTATGCGCTGCTTGCTCGATTTTTCCGAATTCAAAGGCTTTGATGTCCAGACCGCGCTTTACGGCTTTGGATTGCAGAATATCGGTGACGTTTTTCATTTTCATCTCGTCGTCCGAAAGGATCGTCACGACCGCTTTACCGTCGTACGTTATTTCGGTGACGCTGTTCTTGAAATCGAAACGGCCCGCAATTTCTTTGCGTGCCTGATTCAGCGCGTTGTCCAGTTCTTGTTGGTCGACGCGCGAGACAACATCGAAGGAAGAATCGCTCACGTTTGTCCTATAGTTCGAAAGTTTTTTCGGCCACGTCGCCGGCCGCACCGAGCTTGCCTACTGGCCGCCCGTCGACCGAGATCTCCACTCCGCCGGCATTTCCGACGCGTACCACGGCCGAGGTTCCATGGAACGATTTGCGCGTGCCGGCTGGAAACGTACCCTCAATACTAACACTCCCGTCAACGCTTACCCTGAGCCACGATGCGGCGGTCAGAACGATGGCAAGCGTATGGGGTTGCGCGGCGGGCGGGCTGGGCGAGGGGGTCGCCACCGCCGAGGCGGAGGACGCGGGAACCGCCGCCGTGGGGCTTGCCCCGGTCGCTGCTAGGCCGGCCGGTTTGCCCGGCGTGACGAAAAGATAGACCACAAAGGCGACCAACGCTACGGCGATCGCGCCGGCTATCCATAAAAGAACGGCCATGCTGCGCGGTGCCTCGGAGCGCAAGCCGCCCCCGCTGGGGCGCTGCGAGGCGGCCGGCTGGGCGGCCGGTCCCTGGGAAGCATTGTACTCGGCGACGGCTTCCTCGGGGTCCAAGGTCAGATACCGGGCGTAGGTGCGCAGAAAACCCCGCGTATAGACGGGGGCCACAAGCGCGCTCCAGTTTTCTTCCTCGATGGCTGCAAGGTATACCGAACGTATCCGCAGGTGCTCGGCCACCTCGGAAAGCGTCAGGCCGCGCTGTTCGCGAGCTGCGCGAAAACGTTCTCCCAGCGACATTGGAGTCTGGTGTTTGCGCCGTCGTCCTGTTATCCTGTCCCTTAAAGCACATGGCAAAGACGCGCGTGATCGCCGCAATGAGCGGCGGCGTGGACTCCGCCGTCGCCGCCGGCCTGCTGGTGCAAGCCGGTTACGACGTCATCGGCGTCACGATGAAGATGTACAGCCCCACCAAAGCTCCGCACGCGAAGACTGCTGCGGCATAGACGATTTCGATGACGCCCGCAAAAGCGCTGCGATTCTAGGCATCCCGCATTACGTTCTGGACTTTGAAGAAACGTTCCGGCGCGGCGTCATAGACCGCTTCGTTAGCGATTATGCCGGCGGCAGAACGCCCAACCCGTGCGTGTCGTGCAACAACTTCGTCAAACTCGGCACGTTGCGCAAGTACGCCGACTCGGTTGGCGCGCGCTATGTGGCCACGGGGCACTATGCAAGAATCGTCCACGGCGACGACGGCCCGCGGCTTTTTCGCGGGACGCGAGCAAAGATCAACTATGCGCTCGCGCAGCTCGGCAGCGAACAGCTCGCGCGTCTGCTGCTGCCACTGGGCGAGTTGGACAAGCGGGGCACGCGCGAGCATGCGCGAGCGATGGGCTTGCCGGTTCATGACAAAACCGAATCGCAAGATATCTGCTTCGTGGAGGGCGGCGATTACCGCGACGTGCTCGCGCGCACGGATGCATCGATTAACAAAGAGGGCTCGATCGTTGATACGGGCGGCGAGGTCGTGGGCGCTCACGGGGGGATAGCAAATTTCACTGTCGGACAGCGCGCCGGTCTGCCGGCAAGCAGTTCGGGCCCGCGTTACGTCACGCGGATAGACGCGCACACCAATACAATCGTCATCGGCCGTGAAGAGGAACTCGATACGCAGAGTTTGATTGCCGACGAAGTGAATCTCATCCGGCCCGGGCGCTTCGAGGCCGGCCGCGAACCTGTTCTTGCGATGATCCGTTACCGGTCGGAGCCGGCGGCAGCGCTTGCAACCGTGCGCGACGGCTTACTAGAACTCTCTTTTGAGAAACCGGTCCGGGCGGTTTCGCCGGGCCAATTAGTGGCGCTTTTCGATCGCGGCGGAGACGAGGTTTTAGCAGCCGCGACCATTCGCAGCGCGGGCTAACACATATAAATTCCGGCGGGTCTGCTGCGCAGGAGCAGATTGATGATCTCGATCAGGACCTCGCGGCGTTTTGCGCTTTCGGTTGCCACATAGCGCGGATAGTGCCCTTCAAGAATTTTGCTCAGGCCCTCTTCGACCAGTTGCCGCGCGTCGTCCGAGGCAGTGTCGACCGAACCCACCGGGCAAAGATCGCCATCGATGCGGTTCGTTTCCAGCAGCCGCAAGATCGTATACTCGCATGCGGTTCTGCGGTAGACGTTTCGCCGGGAGCGCGATTCGGGAAGTGCTTGACGGGAACGCACGAAGAAGCCGTAGTCTTCTAAGACGGCGATAGACTCAAAAACCATCGTCGTGCTGAGCAGCCCCAGATCTTTTCGTATCTGCTCGATGGTCGGGTGACATATGCCGTTATCGTCCGTGAGCATGATTAAGTAAACGTACATGCTAACCTGACGCGGATTCAGCACATGGAACAGAAAGCCGCTCCACCACGCCGGTATCTCTACCATTGGCTGGCATTCACCCGTGGTCCCATCGCGGGAAGCGGAGTTCTGGACGACGCCGTCATCATCCAAGAAAGAAAACCTCGCGGTTTGAATAGCGCTGTGATTTCCGACGCAGTTCAAAGAGTTAAGGACCGTTGCCTTTTACGATAACGGTACAATATTTTGTATGCTTAGTAGTGTTCTCGGTTAGCGCTCGGCACCCATTAGAGCAACGCAAGCGCTTGTGCTAGGTGCTACTAGGCAGTTGCGAGCAGTAGATCGGAGCGCACATTCCAGTACGTGTCTCGGATGACGGGCTTGAATCCGGCCCCTAGGACGATATTCTCCAGGTCCCTGCGGGTCGCCGAATTGGTTGACCCCGCGTCTGAACGACTTGCTCCTCGATGATGGTCCCGCCCATATCGTCGCAGCCGTAAAAGAGCGCCAGCTGGCCCATTTTGAGCCCGGGCGTAAGCCAGGAGGCTTGTAGGTGCGGGACGTTATCCAGATAGAGCCGCGAGACGGCTAGGACCCGCAGATACTGAAGGCCTGTTGCCTCTTTACCGCGCAGCGGCGTTTTCCACGGCACGTAGTACCAGGGAATGAACGCGGTAAAGCCGCCCGTTTCGTCCTGCAGCGAGCGCACGACGTCCAAGTGTTCGATTCGTTCTTCTTCGGTCTCAATAGAGCCGAACATCATCGTCGCCGTCGTGGGCATTCCTAGAGCTGCGCTTCGCGCATGACGCCGATCCATTCGTCCGGTTTGACCTTGCGCGCGCTGATGCGCTTGCGCACGCGCTCAACTAAGATCTCCGCGCCCGCGCCGGGCAGCGACTTCATGCCTGCTGCTTTTAATCGCCGCAGCACTTCAGGCACCGGCAGCTGCTCGACCTTCGATAAGCCGACGACTTCGGAGACGCTCAGCGAATGAATGTCGACGTTCGGCAACTCGCGGGCCACGCGTTCGAAGAGCGATTCGAACCACGAGAGCGGCAAGTCGGGGTTCACGCCGCCTTGAATCATTATCTGCGTTGCGCCCATATCGGCAGCATGGCGCGCGCGCGAGAGCACCTCGTCGTGCGACATCGTGTAGCCCTCTTTGTGTTTCTCCGGCCGGAAAAATGCGCAGAAGGTGCAGTGCACGTTGCAGACGTTCGTGTAGTTGATAGTTGTGTCCACGACGTACGTGACGACGTTTTCCGGATACAACTGCATGCGCCGCGCATGCGCGGCCGCGCCCAGATCGTGCAGGTCGGCCTCTTTGTAAAGCCGCACCCCCTCGTCGTACGTCAAGCGTCCGCCGCCCGCGGCCTTGTCGAGCAAACTAGTGAGTGACACCGATGACCTCCGGAGTGACGGATGGAACGCGATCGATCGCGCCGGCTGCAACGAGCTCGCGGCAAAATGCTGCCAGGCCGCGCTGCGCGGCGGAGTGGAACGTGAAGTTTCAGCTTGCCGTAGTAAATTTCATAAAACCCCGGCGGGCGCGGTTTGATGCGCTGCGCCTGAGCGATCACATTGTCCCGGTGCGCGCGGCCCCACGAATAGGAATCGGTCAGCGCGTGAAGACAGGCGCGCACCTCATCCAAGCGGCCGTTGAAAATCTCGCGCCGCGCAACCCAGACCGCGGTAACGGACTGCTCGCCCGTCCAGTCGCGCCAGAGTAGACCCAAATCGTAGACGAACTCGGTTGGGAACTCGAACGCCGCGTCGATGGCCGCATCGCCGATGACCATCACCGGCTCGCCTGCGCGTGCGCGCTCAAGCGGATCGCTCACTTCGTCGAGCTGCGCCTGTACGCCATAGCGCCCATGCAGCAAGACCCGCAGCAGGTTCTTCCCGCTGGCCGACTCCGCGGTGGTTGCAATCTTCGCGCCGTGCAGCAGTGCGGGCGGCGTGCGCGAGATCAAGAGCACCGAGACGATTTCCTCGCGCGCCCCGATGCACAGATCGGGCAACAGGACGTAGCAATCGGCATTGCAGGCGTATTCGAAAGCGCTCACCGGCCCCATATCCAGCTCGCCCTCGCGAATGAGTTCGTTTAATCGCACAGGCACGTCTGCCAGCAGGGTACCGGGATACGCAACCGCGCCGGCGTCGATTCCGGCGTAGATCGGCAGATCGTTCACGTACTTCATACGGCTGCTGCGCAGCACTACGCAGGTACCTCGACGGGGGACCAGTCCCAAGCAAACTCCTCGTACGTCGAATTACGCCGGACCGGTTCGTAACCCGCCTCTTCTATCAGCCGGCGGAACTCGCGATCGTCGACGTACTGTCCGGACTGCGTCCCCGCGCTGTGATAAATCGACTCTTCATCGGTGCTTCCGTGCGTTCCGTCCATGTCGTCTGCGCCGAATTGCAAGGCCACCTGGCAGACTTTGATCCCCTGAATCATCCAATACGCTTTGATATGATCGAAATTGTGCAGCATCAGGCGCGCCACGGCGAACATGCGGATATCGTCCAGGCCGGTCGTCCAGCCGCAGTCGTTCAATTCGTTGCCGTCCGGATGGAACGCCAACGGAATGAAGGCGTTGAAGCCCGGCGAGCGCTCTTGCGATTCGCGCAGGCGCACCAAATGGTCGAGCCGATCCTCGAGCGACTCGATGTGGCCGTAAAGCATGGTGGCGTTGGAGGCAACGCCCTGGCGGTGAAGCTCTTCGTGAATGGCCAGCCAATTCTCCGAGTTCACTTTGCCCGGGCAGATCTTCTTGCGCGTCTCTTCGGCAAAGATCTCGGCCCCGCCGCCGTTGACGTTATCAAGCCCGGCTTGTTTGAGCAGTGCGATCATCTCGGCAAAGCTCATGCGGTGACGCTTGCACATGTACTCGATCTCGGCCGCGGTAAACAGCGAGACTGCACGTGCGGCAGTTTTTCTTTGAACCGCCGCATGAGCGGCAGCCAGTAATCCAGCGAGAGCTGCCGCGGATCGTGACCGCCCACGATGTGGATTTGGTTGAAGTTGGTTCCCGTCTCCAGCGCTTTGGCTAAGACCGTATCGGCCGCCATCCGCACGACGCGCTCTTGTTCTTTGAACTCATCCACGGCGAACGAGCAGAACTTGCATCCCGCATAGCAGACGTTCGTCGAGTTGATGTAGCGGTTGAGAACGTAGAAAACTTTCTTGCCGCTCTTGCGTTCTTTCACCACCCGCGCCATGCGGCCGAGCGAATGCAGATCCCAGGTACGGAAGAGCGCAAGCCCATCCTCGATGGAGAGCGGCGTGCCGGCATCGATCTTGCGTTCGATGGGCGTGAGTGCGGGGTCAAGGGGACGGGTCATGAACCTGTGTTTACGGCGTCCACAAGGTTTTTGCCCGCCAACCGGACGACGGCTGCGCCTAACAACGCAATCGCCGCGCCGAGCGCGACGCCCCCTGCGACATCGGTCGGATAGTGGGCCGCCAGGGACAAGCGCGACCACAGAATTCCCAGCCAGACGGCGGTCAATGCGACAAACGCGGGATACCGGACACGTGCGGACGACTCCGAGCAGAGCAGCAGTACGGCGGCAACCAGATAGAAGGCAGTGGAGATCGCGGCGTGCGAGCTCGGATACGAAAACGCAGTTTCGTGGCGAATGAGCCAGTCCAGGCGCCGGGGCCGCGCGAAGAACACTTGGAGGCGATCCGCCGCAACCCACGCCGTAAGCGCGACCGCGATGAGATACACCATGCGCGTGCGCCACGCGCGAATCCAGATCGCTACAGCGATGCAAGCCGCGTAGAGGGGCGCGAGCACTTGCGGCCAGCCGCAGTTCGTCAGCGCCCAGGCAACGCCGAGCGAATGCCCGCGCACACCTTTTGCAAATGTCCAAAAAGCCGGCGGCTCTCCATGCACGGTGACGTACGCCCCAAGCCACGAGAACGCCGCAAAGAGCAACAGCGAACAAATTAACGGCAGAATAGCGGCGGCGTAGTTACGCGCAGCGCTCAATGAACCACTCCGATATGCAGAGAATCCCGGTGCCAAAAAGCAGCGACGTAACGATAGCACTGGCATTGTCGCCAAAGTACATGTGGCTAAGAACACTGAACAAGACTAAGAGAGCGAACCACGCGGTCAAGAAACGGTTCCACGGACTAGGCCAGGAAGCGTGCCACGCTATCCGAGGCAGAGCTCCCCAGAATGCAACGGCGCAGAGTATCGACCAAGCCGGGAAGGCCCAGCGGATCGAATGCGGCACGATGCCGCTCAACGCCCAAATTGTCCACATGACTGCCAAGATGGCTATAAGGATCTCGGCATGAACCAGGCGCTCGGGACGCCGCGCCGTTTGTCCGGGCAGCGGCGCACCTATTAAGATAAGCGCAAGAGACCTGAACCCTCGACCCTGAATAAATGCTAGAGCCAGGACGATCCCGCACGTGTCAATCGGAAGATCGGCAAAGCCAAAAAGCATCCGATTCACGTAAGGGAAGAGCAGCCCGACACGATCCTCGAAATCCGCCTGGCGGCTTAGCGGTTCGGAGATGTTGTAAAAGCGGTCAAAGTGAACTGCCGAATTGATTGAGGCAAACGTGCCGGCGTTATCCAGCGCGGCAAGCACAGCGTAAACGACGAAAATGGCAGCCGCAGCGACAAGCGGTACCGGAAGGACAATGTCCCGCTCCAGGTCGTCTGCGTCAGACGCCTGTTGCAAAAAGGTCCTGTTGATCGTCGCGGCCTAGGCGCGAGGCAATCTGCTCCAATTCGGAGAGCCCAAGAATGATGCGCCGCGGTTTGGTGCCTTCGTGCGGGCCGACGACTTTGAACTCTTCGAGCTGTTTCATGATCCGGACCGCGCGCGGATGTCCTATCGAAAACTGCGATTGTAACGCAGCCGTGGATGCGTATTGGCTCTCGATAATGAAACGCGCCGCGTCGTAACAAAGCGGATCGACGTCCTTCTTACCGCCATCGTCATCGGAGATCGGAACCACCTCCACGTCGAGCAGATTCTCGGGGCGGCTTTGCTGCGCCCAGAATTGCACCAGACGGTTCACCTCGCTGCCGGTAATCAACGCGCCCTGCGAGCGCACGGGCTTGGGCGCATCGATAGGCAGATAGAGCATATCGCCGCGCCCCAGCAGGCGTTCCGCGCCGGCCATGTCCAGAATCGTGCGCGAATCCACTTGCGGCTGACCGCAAAGGCAATGCGCGAAGGGATGTTCGCTTTGATAAGCCCGGTGATGACGTCCACCGAGGGCCGTTGCGTTGCAACCACCAGATGAATCCCCGTCGCGCGCGCCAGTTGGGCGATCCGCATGATCGTCGTCTCCACCTTTGCCGGGGCGACGAGCATCATGTCGGCAAGTTCATCGATGATGATCACGACGTACGGCAACGGCTCGTCGGGGAATTTGACGTTGTACTCTTCGATCTTGCGCACGCCGGCTTTGGCGAAGCGCTCGTAGCGCGAGTCCATCTCTTTGGTCATCTCAAACAGCGCGCCCGCCGCCATACGCGCATCGGTGATCACTTCTTTGATTAAATGCGGGATACCGTTGTACACCGTAAGTTCGACACGCTTGGGGTCGATCATCAGCAGTTGAACCTGGTCGGGCGTCGCGCTCACGAGCAGCGAGGCAATGATCGTGTTCAGGCAGACCGATTTGCCCGATCCGGTTGCGCCGGCGACGAGCAGATGCGGCATGCTGCCCAAATCCCCGAACACCGGGCGCCCCGTTATATCTTTGCCCAGCGCCATCCAAAGGGGCGGAACGACCCCGCGCTGCGGCAGTGCTTCCAGAATCTCTTTGATGGCGACGATCGAAACGGTTTTGTTCGGGACCTCGATGCCGACGGCGGATTTGCCCGGAATCGGCGCCTCGATGCGTACGCTCGTGGCGGCCAACGCCAGCGCGAGATCGTCGGCGAGCGAGGCAATCTTCGAAATCTTCACGCCCCGCTCGGGGCGCAGCTCGTAGCGGGTAATCGAAGGGCCGCGCTCGATGTGCACGACTTTGGCGCCCACGCCGAACGACGCGAGCGTATCTTCTAAGATATGCGAGCGGCTCGAATCGTCGACCGCCTGCACTTGCGGCGGATCGAAGAGCGAGAGGTCAGGCAAATGGTAAACGATGTCGCCCTTTGCGGACGGACGCGGCGCAGGAGTGGGTGGCGGTATCGCGCGCACGGTTTGCGGCTTCGGCGGCGGCTCGTACGCTGCGATCTCTTCATCTTCGTCTTCGTCTTCGTCTTGAGCTTCGTCGTCATCTTCGTCTTCGGGGGCTTCTTCATCATCTGCGATAGGAACGGGAACGTCCATTCGCGGGGGCGCCGTCGGCCTGTGCCGTGCGCTCAAGCGGCGCCGGCATCTGCGGTAGCGCAAATTCGAACTTGGGCACGCGGATTTTGCCCAACGCGAGCACGATCAAGCCGATAACTTTCTTAACGGAAACGTTCGTGATCCATACCGTAAGCAGCAGCGCGGCGAGCGCGAGAACGATCCGCGCGCCCAGCACGCCGAGCATGAAGCTGAGCGCGCGCCAAACGGCAACGCCCATTGCGCCGCCCCGACGCCCGAATGCCACGTCGGCGATGATGAAGTACGCAAGCGATGCGGCGCCCAGCGTGGCCATCATGCGCGGGACGTTGATCTCCAGGAAGATGATTGCGCCCAGCAAGGCCACGACGAGCGGAAAGAGCGGCGCCGCGGCTCCGAACAGCCACGTCATGCCGCCTCCGAGCGCGGTGAGCAGTCCCGCGCGGGCAGGCGAGAGCGCTACCGCAAAAAGGGCCGCAAGACCGATTGCCGCAATTCCGGCAATCTCGAAATTCAGCCGCGCCTTGGCGGTCGCCTTGCGGCGTACACGTGCCATCGCACTCTCTTTCTTCAGTTTCATAAGGAGTTCATTTGCCTACGCCAACGATCGTCGTACTAGAAG
This sequence comes from Vulcanimicrobiota bacterium, assembly GCA_963702335.1. Classification (GTDB taxonomy): domain Bacteria; phylum Vulcanimicrobiota; class Vulcanimicrobiia; order Vulcanimicrobiales; family Vulcanimicrobiaceae; genus DASSRQ01. The sequence goes on from CAVPCC010000035.1 coordinate 10,736, forward strand.
GCGACCAAACCGGACAAGAGCTCTGGTCGAAGCGCTACGCGTGCTGGAACGCACGTCGATCGGGATGGAGCTGCAATTCGAGCACTACGATCTCTCGCTGGAGAAACGGCGTGAGACGAACAACGCCGTGGTCGGGGAAGCGGCGCAGGCGATGAAGCGCCACCGCTTCGGGCTCAAAGCCGCAACGATAACGCCCGAAGAGAGCGGCGACGTGGGTTCGCCAAACGCCATCTTACGCAAAGCGATCGAGGGCAAAGTGATCGTGCGGACCGGACGCCGTCTTCCCGGCGTGCGTCCCGTTGCCGGCATCCACGCGCCGATTTCGGTCGTGCGCATGGCGGTCGGTGATGCCTACGGTGCGAAGGAGTGGCGCGAAGGCGAGGGAGCAAACGAAGTGGCCTACCGCACCGAAGCCATCGAGCGCGGCGTGTGCCGGTCGGTCGCGGAGTACGCGTTCGTGCACGCGCAGCGGATGAACGCAAAAGTCTTCGGCGGCCCCAAGTATACGGTCAGTCCGATCTACGAAGGGATGCTTAAAGAAGAGATGGACGCGGCCGCAAAGCGGCATCCGGATGTAACCTACGAACCGCAGCTCATCGATGCCACCTATGCACTCTTGCTCAGCAGCGATGGCGAACGGGCGATGGTGATCCCCTCGCTCAACCGCGACGGGGACTGCCTCTCCGATCTGGTCATGCAACTGTTCGGCTCGATCGCCGGCGCAGAATCCGTTCTGCTTTCGTTCGATGCGGATCTGCACCCGAACGTCATCATGGCCGAAGCGCCGCACGGAACCGCGCCTAGGCTCTTCGGAAAAAACGTGGCCAACCCGATGGCAATGATCCTTGCCTGCGCAGCACTGCTTTCATACATGGAGGACAAGCGTGCCCAAAACGCATCGCGCGCCATCTACGAATCCACGTTGGAAGCCGTGCATGGCGGCATTGCGACAAGCGACCTGGGAGGACACGCATCCACGACCGAGTTCACGGACGCGGTCATCGAGCGGGTCAAGACCAAGCTCGAGGTCTGGTCGACCCTTTAGCGCCGGGATTTGTAAAGCGGACGTTTACCGCAGTTTAAGAGTTAAGCAAGTCCCTTTCAAGAGCGAGCAAGGCCGTGTACGCTTGTTGCATGCACAAAATGCCGGGCCGCTCGCTCGATTTCCCAGTCTCGTTCCAGATACGCGGAACCAGCAGCAACGTCTCCGCGACGCTGCTGCAGATTGGCCTGGGCGGTTGCCGCATCCGGACGTGGCGCATTATGCCGATGGGCGAAGTGGTGCGCATCGACGTGCCCCGCGAGGACGGCAGCGTTCTGGAAGTGAGCGGCGAGGTGTGCTCGACGCGCCAACTCTCCATCACCAGCTACAGCACTTGATGGACTCCACGCTCTTACGCCGGCGCAGGAAGATCTGCTTGCGCGCGAAGCGGCGCTGCTGGTGCGCCGCCGGCCCACCGCTGCCGCGTTGCGCGACGCCAGCTAAAACCCTAACTTCCAATCATCGCAACGCCGGCCAGGGCTAGGCCGACGCCGGCCATTTGCACGCTCCCGAGGCGCTCGTGCAAAAAAAGCCGTGCCATCAAGACCGTTGCCGCCGGATACAGCGACGTAAGCACGGCGGCTATCGATACGTATCCGCTATACGCCGCGGCAACATACAATCCGTTTGCTCCCATATCCAACACGCCGGCAGCGATCACGGCGGTCCACACGATCCGCGGTGGCACGACGGCCTTGCGCGCCAGAAGCGCAATCGCCAAAAGCATCAGCGTCGAGGCAAGGCGCGCAAAGAGCAGCGAGTACGGCCCCGCTTCGTGCGGCGCGAAGGCCAGAAAAATATAAAAGCCGCTGAGCAAGACGCCGGATGCTACCGCTTCGCGCACGCCGAGCAGCGAGAACTCAAACCGGCCGCCGTCTTGCGTGCTCATCGATATCAGTACCACGGCCAGCAATGCAATCGTAATGCCGCCGCATTGGAGAATTGAGAGTTGCTCGCCGCGCAGCGCGCCCGCGGCGACCGGAAGGGCGGCAGCGAGCACGGCCGTTATCGGCGAGACCACGCCCATCTTTCCGACGGCAAGCGCGCGATAGAGCAGCGCGATTCCGCCTCCGCCGCACAGTCCGCCCAGCACGCCCATCACTGCGGCGCGCAATGAAAGCTGCGCGTGAAAGAACGGCAGCGCAGCTGCAAGCATGGCCAAGCCAATCGCTTGAGCGGGAACCACGACCGAGAAGATCGTGCTGCGCCTGGTGGCGAGGCCGCCGAAGAAATCCGCGGCGCCGTAACTGAACGCAGCAGCCAGGCCGAAGAGAATGCTCGTCAAACGAGCGTCGGTTGCTGCCGGTGAAAGGACGTGCGCTGCTGATAACCCGACGCTATCTGCGTCAGACGGCGCTCGCCCCACGCGCGTCCCATGAAGGCCAGGCCCGTCGGCAAGTGGTGCGGCCCAAAACCGTTCGGAACGCTGATCGACGGCAAGCCCGCAAGATTGCCCGGGCTTCCCAGTTCGATCTCGCCGCCGAATTTGTCCGGATACGCCTTGTCGAACGGAATGCCCACCGGGTAGGCGACGGTCGAGAGCGTGGGATAGACGATGGCATCGTAAGGTTCGATCGCTTTGTAGAGCGCTTCGTTCAAGCGCGCACGGCGGCGCTGTCCGTCCACGAAGTCGACGGCAAGCGAGCCGTACACCTGATAGCCGCCGATGCGATCGTCAACCGACTGCAACTCGCGAGAGCGCCCGCTTTCGATCAGATCGCGGAACGCAGCGGCGCATTCGCCGTTGAAGATCGCGCCGAATACCGCTCCGTACGGTCCCTTGGGAAGGGCAAAATCGTGGACAACATCGCAAAATTCTTCGAGCACGCGCAGCGAGGCGTTGAAGTTCTTTACCACTTCGGGCATCGACTTAGCCGTAGCGTTTCTTATGACGGCGACCTTTGGGCGCCGCCCGCGAATCGAGGTGAACGGAATCTCGCGCGAGGTTGAATCGTTCGGATCTTTGCCCGCGATCGCTTCGAGCACGGCTTGCGCGTCGCGTGCGGAGCGGCAAAGCGGCCCGAGCTTATCGGAGCTCCACATCAGTGCCATTGCGCCATGCCGGCTTACGCGTCCATAGGTCGGCCGCAATCCCGAGACGCCGCAGAACGCCGCCGGAACCATAATGGAGCCGTTCGTTTCGGAACCGATGGAGAATCCGACCAGCCCCGCGGCCGTTGCGGCGCCCGGCCCACTGGAAGATCCGCCGCTCCAAAAGTCGCGGTTCCACGGCGTGCGTCCGGGCCCCGTAAACGATGCGTCCGCATCGTTGTAACCAAAGCCGCCGGCAAGTTCGACCATCGCGAGTTTTGCACAGAGTACCGCGCCGGCATCTTTGAGTTTTTTCACGACAGTGCCGTCGTAGTCGAACACCTGATTGCGATAAGGTGCCGCGCCCCACGTTGTCGGCGCGCCAACGGCGGCCAATAAATCCTTGACGCCGTAGGGCACGCCGAGCAGCGGCCCGCGTTTTGCTCCCGAGGCGCGAGCTTTGTCGGCTGCGCGCGCTTCGCGCATCGCCCGCTCGTGCATGATCGTTACGACCGCGCCGTACGTCTTGCCGTATTTCTCGAGGCGTGCAAGGTACATCTGCGTCAATTCGACCGACGATACTTTGCGTGCATCCATCATTGCGCCCAACCCGAGCGCATCGGAGAATGCGACCTGTTCGGCGTTCATTGCGGCACCTCGAAGGGGGTTGCCGGTTCATCCCAGTTGTGGAGCGCCATGCCTTTGGGGTTAACCGCGGCTCCAACATCGAGGTTCCCGTCGATGCCGCGCGCAATATCGTCGAGATTCTTCTCCGAGAGATGGGCGTCGAACGCGCGCATGCGTTCGGCGAGCGCCCGAGCGGCTTGCGAGGGCGGCTTTGCCGTCGGTTTAGGCGTCGGCTGCGCCGGTGTCGGCGTGGGCGCGGGAACCGCAGCGAGCAGCGGTAGTGCAGCCGCACCGGTCAGAAACGTCTTGCGTGTGGACACTGCGGATCAAACCTCCATCACCACGGGAACGATGACGGGCCTGCGCCGGTAACGCGCGTGTATCGATTTGGCAAGGCCCGTGCGAATGTGCTCTTTGACGGTGTTCATGTCGCGAATTCCTTCGACGGAAACTTCTTCGATAAGCTTGACCAACTCCAAACGCAGTTCTTCGAGCACGCCCTCGGATTCGGGCATGTAGAACACGCCGCGCGAAACGATATCGGGACCGGCAATGACGCGCGCCTCTTCGCTGTCGATGGTGACGACGACCATGATAAATCCGTCGGCCGCCAGCAGCCGGCGATCGCGCAGCACTGCTTCGCCCACATCGCCGACGCCCGAGCCGTCGACGAGCACGTGGCCGCCGTACGTCTTGCCGACCTTGTCGCCGTATTCGGAGGTAAACTCGACCACATCGCCGTTCTCCACGACGAACACGTTTTGCGCGCTCACGCCGGTGCGCGTGGCGAGCTTGCCGTGCTGAACCAGCATCCGGTACTCGCCGTGCACCGGAATAAAGAACTCCGGACGCACCAGATTGAGCATCAGCAGCAGTTCTTCTTGCGAGGCGTGTCCGGACACGTGCGACTTCCCGTCGGTTCCGTGCACGACGATCGCGCCCAGGCGCGTGAGGTTGTTAATGGTTTTATAGACGCCTTTTTCGTTGCCCGGAATCGGCGTTGCGCTGATCACCACGGTGTCGCCAGGCACGATTTTGAACTTTGCGTGATCGCGAACGGACATGCGCGTGAGCGCACTCATGGGCTCACCTTGCGAGCCCGTGGTCATGACGACGACTTTTTCGGGCGGATATTCATCCACGTCTTCGATGCGGATCGTGCGGTCGCCGGGAACGTGTAAGTACTTCAACTCCGAGGCGAAATGCACGACATTCACAAGGGAGCGCCCCAAAAACGCGATCTTCCGGTCGAAAGTCACGGCGTGGTCGATCACTTGCTGGATGCGCGGAACGTTCGAGGCGAACGATGCGACGACGATGCGGCCTTTGGCGTGCGAGAAGACGCTCGTGAACGCTTCGCCGACGATCCGCTCGGAAAGCGTGTGGCCCGGGCGTTCCGCGTTGGTGCTGTCCGAGAGCATGCACAGCACGCCCTCGTCGCCGATGCGCGCAATCGCGGCGAAATCCGCCGGCTTTCCATCGATTGGCGTTTGATCGAACTTGAAGTCGCCCGTGTGGAAGACCGTGCCGACCGGTGTTCGCAGCGCGAGCGAGCAGGCGCCGGACACCGAATGATTGATGTGCACGAACTCGGCGTCGATGTCGCCGTACGTGACGCGGTCGCCGGGCGCGACCGTGATGAATTGGGCCTCGCTCACCATCTTGTGATCGCGCGATTTGGCCTTGATCAGCGCGTTAGTCAGCGGCGTTCCGACGACCGGCACGTTGAATTCGCGCAGCAGATAAGGGATGCCGCCGATGTGATCCTCGTGCCCGTGCGTGACGAGTATCGCGCGAAACTTCCCGCGCCGCTCGCGCAGATACGTGAAATCGTTGATGACGATGTCCACGCCGTACATCTCTTCGTCCGGAAACATCAGCCCGCAATCGACGGCAACGATGTCGTTCGCCGTCTCGATCAACGTCATGTTGCGGCCGATCTCGCCGCAGCCGCCTAGCGGCACGATACGAAGGTAGGGCTCGCCCGGCGGATCCGGGACGATGAGAGGGCTTGCCGAGGTGCCGCGCACCTAGGCGTCGCCCGGGCCGGCGTGAAGGAAAAGCATGAAGCACCGATACCGCGCCCTAGTGGCGCTAACCTCGCTCCTGTTGGTGTGCGCCGCCGCTCCCCCGCGACGTACCGCCCGCACCGATGCCAACCTGCGGGCATCCGACATCTATTCGCCGCGGGCGTTGCGCCGCGCGAGAACCATCCTTCACTTAAAGTTGCTCGAACTGCGGCAGGCGCGCCTCGAACGCATCCGCCGCGCGCTTGAGCGCGGCTTGCCTATCGATCAGATCCTCAAGATCCCTTGACCTCGACGTAACGTCAGGGTGCAGGATTGGAGGCACGCTGCACGGTTTTCCGAAACAAAGCGGGACCCGCTGCGTACATCAGCGGGCGTGCACTTTTGAGCTTTGGAGGAAAAATGAGCGCTACGTCACCGGCTGCGGTTAAAGCAAACGGTTTATCGACCGTTCTGGACGTGATCACGGCTCCCGTGAAGGCCTTCGAAACGCTCCGCATCGCGCCGATGTGGGGCTGGGCGTTCTTAATAGCAGTTATTCTCGGGATGATCGGTCAGTATTTGGGCACGCCCGCGGTCTTGCACGCCATTCAGACCTCGTGGCCCGCGCAAGTTGCGGCCAACCCGCAGACTCGCGGCAATGACCCCCGCGCAGCAGCAGCGCGGCCTTTCGTTTGCGCTTACCGGTGTTCGCTACGCGTGGTTATTCATGCCCCTTATCGTTCTCATATCGTGCCTCGTGGAAACGGTCATCATGATGATCTTCAACGCGGCCGGAAAGGGCTCGGCGACTTTCAAGCAGCTCTGGTGTGCTTCGATGAACACACTTGTCGTGGGCAGCGGTGTCTATTCTATCGTCAGCGGGCTTGTCGCCGTTGTGCGCGGCGCCCGAAAGCTACGTAAGTACGAGCGATGCGATGCGCGCCGTGCCGAGTTTGGCCTGGGTCATGCCTTCGGCGGCGATCAAAGTTATCGCATTTATCGCCGCTTTTAACGTGATCTCCATCTGGGGTGCAGTGTTAATTGCCATTGCCATGATCCACGTGGCGCGGACGTCGCGTTTTAATGCGGCGCTCTGCGCAATTCTCATCACGGCTCTTGCCGGAATCTACTTTGCCTGGGGTGCGCGTTAGCGAATGTCACCCAGTCTCCTCATTACCCTGACGCTCTCCGCCGCCGTCCAGTACGCCCTCGGGCACAGCCCGGCGGTCGCGCAGCGTCAGGCTGCCATGACGCAGGCTCACGCGCAATATTTGCGTGGGCGCGCGCAGGCATTGCCCGCAATTACCGGCTCGCTGGCAAATCAGTTGCAGAAGTCCGCGAACTACAGTGGCGCCTACAGCGTGATCGGCGCCTCGCAGCAGTCGATCTTCTCGCAGAATACGGCACAAATCGGGACGCAATACACGTACAACGGCGGCCTGTCGCACTTCCAGAATCTTGCCGCCGAGGAGTCGTACGAACAAGCGCGCGCGGACTTGAACAAAGCGCAAAATCAAGTCGCCAGCGACGTGACCAACGCGTTCTATTCGCTTGCGGCTAAGAACGAGTCGGTGCGGCTCGACCGTTCCGACACGGGCTATCAGTCCGCGCTCGTTGCGATTGCGCGCGCTAAAGAGAATGCCGGCGTTGCCGCGGGCGTCGACGTCCTCTCGGCCCAGGCCCAGCAAGAGAAAAGCCGTTATACGCTTGCGGCCGCGCAAGCCGATTCGGAGAATACGCGCGAGTCGCTCGCGCAGCTGATAGGCGCCCCGCTCGACACGCAGTTTGCCGTTCCCGCAACCCCGCCCGCGCCGCCGCTGCCCGCGCAGCCGCTGGACTCACTCATCGCGTTGGCACTAACGAATCGGCCCGACATGCTCTCGGCGGCCAAGGCCCTGGAAGTGGCGCAAACCAACCGTCGTGCCGCCGACACCGATCTCTTCCCGCAAATTCAAACGTTCGCATCGTTCGGCAATCAATTCTCGCCGACGCTTGCCGTCGAAGAATCCAAATTCGGCGCGGTTCCGCGCGGCTCGCCCGGATTCTGGCAGATCGGGATGACCTCGCAGATTGCAATGCCCTTCTACGATTGGGGCGCGCGGCGCGCAAACCATCAGGCGCTCGACGCACAGGTTGCAACGCAACTGGCAAACTCGGCCGCTACCCATACGCAAGTGGAGATCGACGTTCGCCAATCCTACCGCGCAGCGCAAACCGCGCTCGTGCAACTCAGTTCCGCTCAAGGCGAGTCCCGCTATGCGGGGGAGGCCGCCCGCATCGCACGTCTGCAATACGAGCACGGACTCAAATCGCTCATCGACGTCTTGGCGGCCGAACAATCGTCGCTCTCGGCGCAAACCGATCTTTACAACGCCCGCGTAGCTTACATCGACGCAGTCGTGAAACTGCGTGTTGCGCTGGGCATCTACGACGCCGCTGCGGCGGTTGCAGATCTCTAAGGGAACGGTATGAAACGGATTCTGATTCTTCTAGGCATCGCCTTTGCGATCGTCGCCCTGGTGCTGGTGGCGAAGTTTGCGGGCAAGGGCACGCAAAGCACGGTCTCGGTGAAAACGATCGTCGTGAAGACGGCCGTGTTTCAAACGAAGCTCCCCGAAAACGGTGTCGTCCAACATCCGCGCGTCGCCACGATTCCGACGCTTGTGGGCGGCAATATCGACCAGTTATACGCCAAGGCGGGGGATACGGTTGCCGGCGGCCAGCTGGTCGCGACCATTCTGAATCCATCGTTGCAATCGACGGCCGCCGGATCGCAGGCCGATTACGACTCGGCGCAGGCAAACGTCGAAACCGCCCGCATCCAAGAGCAAAACGCCCGCGTCACCTATCAGGGTCAGCTCGAGACGGCCAAGTCGAACCTTGACGAAGCGCGCCGCATCTATCAGGCCGACGTCGCCCTGTACAACAGCAAGGCGATACCGCGCAATCAGCTGGACACCGACAAAGCCGCGCTGGATAAAATGCAGGTGGCCTACGATCAGGCCGTGCGCCAACTGCAGCTCGGTGCGGTTACCGGTTACGGCGAGAATAGCGTACAATACGCACGAGCGAGCGCGCAAAAAGCCGCGATCACGAACTCGGCCAACCAAGAGCAGCTCGCCTTTACGCGCGTTTTTGCTCCATTCGCCGGCATCATCCAAAGCGTTGCCGACGAGGCAAACGATCCGCTCACGCCGCTGCACGCGGGCGACCCGGTAACGCCGGGCCAGATGCTTTTTACGATTGCAGAGAGCGGCAACTACATCGTGAAGGCACAAGTGGACGAGCAAGATATCATCAACGTGCACGTCGGCCAGCAGGCTATCGTCTCGGGGCAGGACTTTCCGGGCAAGCACATTGCGGGTCACGTAGAGAGCATCGCGCCGATTGCCGTCAAGTCCGCCGACGCAACGAGCACGGCCAAACAGATCCTCACGACGATCCGCTTGGACGAGTCACCGTCTTACCTTAAAGACGGCATGACCGTGGACGTAGACATCGTTACCGCCAATGTCCGCAACGCGCTGCTCGTGCCCAGCGATGCCATCGTGAGCGAAGGCGGAAAGAGCTACGTTTACGTCGTGCGCCGCGGCGTCGCGCACAAGGTCGCCGTCACAACCGGTCCGAGCAACGATGCGGGCACCATGATCAAGAGCGGCATCGTTCGCGGCGATCGCATCGTTTCGGAGAAGGCGCCGGGGCTAAACGACGGGTCGCTCGTCAAGACGCTGTGAGCCGGCTTCTCGCGTACGCAGCCGAGGCCGCGGCGTCACTGTGGCGTAACCGGGCCCGTTCGGTCCTCACGATGCTCGGCATGATCATCGGATCGGCTTCCATCATCGCGGTCTTCGGCTTGAGCAAAGGCGCCACCAGCGGCATCACGGCCACGATCAGTTCGTTCGGCCCGGCGCCGATCTTCGTGATGCCCGATCGCACGCAAGATTATCCCGCAATTGCCCAGATTCAATTTCGCGACATCGTCGCTGTCGCCGAAGCGTTGGGATCGCGCGCCATCGAGGTGCTGCCCTTTTATTCAGACACGCTCGAGGTCAAGTCGGGAAGCAAAACGCAGTACTTGAGCATCAGCGTCGACGGCGCGTATCACGCCGACACGCTGGGGATGTCGCAAGGCCGTGAGTTATCCGCCGATGACGTGGCTGGGGCGGCCCGCTTTGCCTTCATCACGCCCGATGTTGCCGACAAGTTCTTCGGAAACGGCGCAAATGCGATCGGCAGGGACATAACTATCAGCGGCACGCATTTTACGGTCGCAGGCGTCTATCCGCGACTGCAGGGCTCGCTCTTTAGCGGTGCGGGCAGCGAAACAGTCGTCGTACCATACACGACCTACCACCGGCTGCGTCCTAATCCGCCGGACGGACTGCAAGTGTATGCGGCCCCGGGCCAGGACGCAACCGGTATCGGCAATGCCGCAAAAAAAGAGTTACAGCACATTCACGGCGAGCGCGCGGAATACATCGTTCAGGATGCCCAGGCCTTTTTGCAATCCTTTGAAAGCGTTCTGAGTATCGCCGGTACGGGTCTTTCGGCGATCGGTGCGGTCGCGCTGGTTGTCGCGGGCATCGGCATAATGAACATCATGCTGGTTTCGGTGACCGAACGCACGCGCGAGATCGGCCTTCGCAAATCCATCGGCGCAAGCCGAAAAGATATCGCGCTGCAATTCCTGATGGAGGCATTGCTGCTCGCTCTTGCCGGAGGCGGAACGGGCATGCTGCTCGGATTGCTCGTGACCATCGGCGGTGCGGAATTGATCAGCAAGCAACTCGGAGCGGTGATCATTCCATACGTGCTGATCGTGAGCCTAGCCGTCGGATTCTCCGGTGCCGTCGGCCTCATCTTCGGATTGTATCCGGCCTTGCGCGCGGCGTGGATGGATCCCATCGAGGCGCTGCGCGGATGATGTACTTTCAAGAAGCGCTGCGCGTGCTTTTCGCCAACAAGATACGTTCGATACTCACGATGCTCGGATTGATTATCGGCGTCGGCGCGGTCATTGCGATTCAAACATTGGGCAGCAGCATGGCCGGCGCGATCAACGGCGCACTCGGGAGTGTTTCGGACAATTCGTTTTTCGTAAGCCCTAACCAAACCCAATCCGATTACCAGCGCGCGCTGGTTACGCTTTCCGATATCGCTGCGCTCGCGTCGGTTCCCAACGTGCAGGCCGTCATCCCCTTAATGGGCGCAAACGATCTTGTGCGTCACGGTCACAAGCAAGCGCGCTACTTTATCACCGGCGATGCCGCCGTGCCGTTCAACAATTCGCCCTTGCAAGCCGGACGGCGCATCGACCAGGGCGAGATCGACGCTGCGGAAAACGTCTGCGTCATCAGCGATGCGGCCTACCACAAACTCTTCGCCCCCGGAGAGAACGCGATCGGTCAAAGCATCTATGCGGGCATCCACCGCTACGTCGTCATCGGCGTGCTCACGCCGCCGCGCAGCGGCCTTGTGAACTTGAGCTTCGGCGGAGATCTCTCGGCGCCGTATACGACGGTCATGCAGCAGTACTTACACGGATCGAAAGTCGGCGCAGCCCGGTTCATCGTGACCGATACTTCGCAAATGGCCGACACCGAAGTTGCAGTCATCAAGAAACTGCGCGCGTTGCACGGCAATCCGAACTTGGAATACAATTCGTTCGACAAAGCGCAGGCGACGAGCGGCGTAAATAGCATTTTCGGCGTCATGACCATGGTGGTCGCGGTCATCGGCGCAGTCTCGCTGCTGGTGGCGGGCATCGGCATTATGAACATCATGCTGGTTTCCGTCACCGAGCGCACGCGCGAGATTGGGGTGCGTAAAGCCATCGGCGCGCGGCGTGGGCAAATATTGGTGCAGTTTTTCATCGAAGCGCTGCTGCTTTGCGGCATCGGCTGCACGACCGGAATGCTCATTGGACTGGGTATCGGAGCACTGGTTAATTCGATCGCAATCGTAAAGCTGACGGGCTACGTCGCGCCCGTTCCGTGGTTGCCGGCAGTGATCGTCACGGCAGCGTTCACCGCAGTGGTCACGCTTGCGTTCGGGACGTACCCCGCGTACCGCGCCGCCGCTCTAGATCCCATTGAGGCCCTTCGCTATGAATAGACCCTCTGCGGTCATCGACGTTCGAGACGTGTTCAAGACGTATGCCTCCGGAATGCTCGAAGTGCAGGCGCTTCGAGGCGTTTCGTTTTCAATCGAACCGGGCGAATACGTCGCCGTAATGGGCCCTTCGGGTTCGGGCAAGTCGACCCTCATGAATCTGCTCGGCTGTTTGGACCGGCCCACGGCCGGGTCGTATCTGCTCGACGGAGTGGACGTCTCGGCCTTGAACGACAACGAACTCGCGCTGATCCGCTTACGGAAGCTCGGCTTCATCTTCCAAGGTTTCAACCTGCTCGCGCGCACCGACGCCATTAAGAACGTCGCGCTTCCGCTCTTCTACGCGGGCGTCGGGACCAAGGAACGCAATGAGGCCGCGCGCGCACGGCTTGAGGAAGTGGGCCTGGGCGACCGCGGTCACCACAAACCGAACGAACTCTCCGGCGGACAGCAGCAGCGCGTGGCGATTGCCCGGGCCCTGGTGAACGACCCCGCCGTTCTGCTCGCCGACGAACCGACGGGCAACCTGGACTCAAAAACGAGCGGCGAGATTCTTTCCCTCTTCGAGCGCTTGAACGATGCGGGCCGGACGATTATCATGGTGACGCACGACGAGAACGTGGCCTCGCATGCCAAGCGCATCCTGCGCATGCTGGACGGGCTCGTTGTCTCAGACCAAACGCAGCCGGGCGGCAGCCTTCTCATCGAATCTTAAGGCCGCCGGCGCTACTTTTAAAAAAAGGCCGGGTAGAACCGCCAATAGCGCTTCACCCTGCACCTGTAAAGAGGAATGTTGAATAATCGTGTATTGCCCACGGCAATCGTTGCCTTAGTGGGCGCAATCGTCGGCTCATTCGTGATGATGCTCTATGCGAGCACACATTTTTCCAACGTCTCGGGCCCCAATAATACGCCGCCCGCCGTTTTGGCCGCGCCGATTACCGGCGGCGGAAGCGATCAAGAGCGCATTATCAGTGCGGTAAAGCGGGCCAAACCCTCGGTGGTCGCCATCACGATCACCGTAAACGGCAAGCAGTACGTGCCGCTGGATCCGATCCAGCAATTTTTCGGCCAGCAAGGCCCGGGCACGTTGCAGCAGTTCAGCGGAAAGGCCTCGGGGTCAGGCTTCGTTTTCGATTCGAAGGGCGACATCGTTACGAACGCGCACGTTGCGCGCCCGCCGGTTCCGAACGCTGTGGTGAGCAACATGACCGTGCTCTTCCCCAACGGCACGCACGCAGCCGCCCATCTGGTCGGCGCCAACGTCGGCGAGGATCTGGCCGTAATCCGGCTTGACAACCCGCGTAATCTCCCGCCGCCGCTTACGTTGGCGGATTCCGACAGGGCGCAGCAAGGGCAATGGGCGATCGCTATCGGCGAACCGTACGAACTGCAGCAAAGCGTTACGGTCGGCGTCGTTTCGGCATTCGACCGCAGCGAGCCCATTCAAAGCGAAACCGGCCAGACCTACACATTTAAAGGGCTCATGCAGACCTCGGCGCCCATCAATCCGGGCAATTCCGGCGGCCCGCTCATCGACATGAACGGCGAGGTTATCGGCGTGAACCAATCCACGCTGCGCGGAGGAGCCGAGGGCATCGGCTTTGCGATTCCCGCGAACACGGTACGCAAAGTCGTCGACCAAATGATCGCCCATCCGGGCATCACCCAGCCGCCGGCCCAAGCCTTCCTTGGTGTGGTCCTCGGTCCGGTCTCGTCGGGATTCCGCAGCCAGACAAACTACCATGGCCAAGGCGGCGTTGCAGTTTACCAGGTGGAGAGCGGCTCTCCGGCCGACCAGGCGGGGCTCAATCCGGGCGATGTGGTCCTTACCATGAACGGCAAGGCTTACAGCGACAATCAATCCCTGGTCGCCGCTATCGGAAAGATGCACGCCGGCGATAAGGTCAATCTGGAGATCTGGTCGCAGAGTTCGGGAGCGAAACGCCTGGTTCAAATCACGCTGGGCGCGCGCCCGGCCGGTGCGGGTTACGCTCCCCAGGACCAGCAGGGGCAGGGCGGCCCCTAAACTCCGGTTGCGGCCGCGGGGTAAAGCACCCGCGGCCGCAACCAAAAGACCCCGAAATTGGGTCTAAAGGAGTGGAACACAAGTGGGCCGATGGCGTACTATTAACGTCGCGGGTTCGGCCCGCTCAATTGCGTCCTTGTAGTCCGGTAAGCGGCAAGGCCTAGTAGGTGCGCGAGCACCCAACAGCTGGTCCACGGGCTCGGAAAGAAGAGAATTTAATGGCTAAAGTGGTCGGAATCGACCTGGGCACGACTAACTCCGTCGTCGCCGTAATGGAGGGCAACACGCCCACGGTTATCGCCAACGCGGAGGGCTCGCGCACGACGCCTTCAGTGGTGGCCTTTACGAAGACCGGCGAACGGCTGGTCGGGCAGCTGGCAAAACGCCAGGCGATCACCAATCCGGATCGCACCATCGCCTCTATCAAGCGGCACATGGGCACCGATTTTGCCGTCAAAATAGACGGCAAGGACTACACGCCGCAAGAGATTTCGGCGATGATCCTGCAGAAGCTCGTGAACGACGCGAGCAGTTATTTGGGCGAACGCGTGACTAAAGCGGTCATCACGGTCCCCGCATATTTCAATGACTCGCAGCGCCAAGCGACCAAAGACGCCGGCAAGATCGCCGGCCTTGAGGTGCTGCGCATCATCAACGAGCCCACTGCGGCGGCGCTTGCGTACGGACTCGACAAAAAAGGCAACGAGACGATCTTAGTTTGGGATTTGGGCGGCGGCACGTACGACGTTTCGATTCTGGACGTCGGCGAGGGCATCTTTGAGGTCAAGTCGACCAACGGCGATACGCACTTGGGCGGCGACGACTACGACCACCGAGTCGTCGAATGGCTCGTAGGCGAGTTCCGCAAAGAGCAAGGCATCGATCTGAGTGCCGACAAGCAGGCCATGCAACGCCTGACCGAAGCAGCCGAAAAAGCGAAGATCGAACTCTCGTCCGTCGTGCAGACCAGCATCAATCTGCCGTTTATCACGGCCGATCAGAACGGTCCCAAGCACATGGACATCACGCTTACGCGCGCGAAGTTCGAAGAGCTCACGAGCGACCTTACCGATCGCTGCATCCAGCCGTTCAAGAATGCGCTGGCCGATGCGAAGATCGACATCTCGCAGATCGACGAAGTGGTCATGGTCGGCGGTTCGACCCGCATGCCCGTGATTCAAGAACTCGTCCGCAAACTCACCGGCAAGGAACCCAACCTCTCGGTTAACCCCGATGAAGTGGTTGCGGTCGGCGCGGCCATTCAAGCCGGCGTGCTCGGCGGAGAGGTTACCGGCGTCGTTCTGCTCGACGTGACGCCGCTCTCGCTCGGCTTGGAAACGCTCGGCGGCGTCATGACGACGCTTATCGAACGCAACACGACCATTCCCACGAAGAAGTCGCAGGTGTTCACGACAGCCGAAGACGGCCAAACCTCGGTCGACATTCACGTGCTGCAAGGCGAACGCCCGATGGCGCAGGACAACAAGACCTTGGGGCGCTTCCGTCTTGAGGGCATCCCGGCCGCACCGCGCGGCGTACCGCAGATCGAAGTTGCGTTCAACATCGATGCCAACGGCATCGTCAACGTGAGCGCAAAAGATCTGGGAACGGGCAAAGAGCAGCAGATCACGATCACCGCTTCCACCAACCTCTCCAAAGACGAAGTGGAACGGATGGTCAAGGATGCCGAGTTGCAAGCCGCAGCGGATCAATCCAAGCGCGAAGAGGCCGAGATCCGCAATCAGGCGTCCAGTTTGATCTACTCGACGGAGAAGTCGCTCAAGGAAGTCGGCGAGAAACTCGACGCCGGCGCCCGCGGCGAGGTCGAAACCGCTCTTGCCGATCTGAAGCGCGTGAGCGAAAACGGCACGGCACAGGAGATCAAGCCGGCCGTGGAACGGCTGCAGCAAGCCAGCTACAAGATGGCCGAGCTGCTCTACCAGAAAACGACGCCCGGCGCGAACGGAACTGCCCAAGACGGCCAACCCGCCGGCGATGGTGCCCCGGAGAACGGCGCGGCATCGTCCGAGCCCGCCGAAGACGTCATCGACGCCGAATTCAAGGAAGCCAAATAAGAGACGCTTGCGTTTTTTAAACGATTATGCAAGACGACTACATAACCGAAGCGGACGTACCGGCAGCTTCACCAGATGGTGACGCTGCCGGCACGGCAGACCTTCAGGCGCGCTTAGAGTCGGCAAACGCGCGCGCCGAAGACAACTACAACAAGTTCTTGTTCGCGATGGCGGACTTCGAAAATTATAAGAAGCGCATGGAGCGCCAGTTTAAGGAAATCGCCACCGCGGGCGAACGCAAAATGCTCCTCGCGTTCCTTCCGGTGCTGGACAACCTGGAGCGCGCCCTTACCTACAACGGCGAGAATGCCGAAGCGCTGCGTGGCGGGCTGCAAAACACGCTGCGTCAGTTCGAGAACATTCTGTCTTCGGCGTCGGTCAAACCGATTGAGGTCAAAGGTCAGCCCTTCGATCCGTCCATGGCCGAGGCCATCGGCACGCAGCCGGCGCAAGGCATCGCCGACGACGTGGTTCTGGAAGAAGCGGAAAAAGGCTATAAGATCGGCGACGAACTCTTGCGCCCCGCAAAAGTGATCGTCGCCAAGAACAGCCTCGAATGATCCGTGAACTATAAAGACTATTATCAGATACTCGGCGTTCCGAAAAATGCGCCCGAAAAAGACATTAAGTCGGCGTACCGCAAACTCGCGCGCAAGTGGCATCCCGATGCGAACCCCAGCAGTGCCAAGGAAGCCGAGGAACGCTTCAAAGAGATTCAAGAAGCATATGAGGTCTTGGGCGATCCTGAAAAGCGAGGTAAGTACGACGTTCTGGGCAGCGACTGGCAACAGGCAGCGCGTCAGGCCGAGCAGCAGCGCCGTTATCGTAACTCGCAAAGCGAAACGTTCAATTTTAGCAACTTCGGCGAAGGGGCCGGCGGCGGCGCCGGCCCGAGCGGGTTCTCAGACTTCTTCGACATGTTCTTTTCGGGAATCGGCAAGCGCAACACGGCGCAGACGGCCGGCTTCTCGCAGCGCGGGCAGGATTTGGAAACGACCATCAAGCTCTCGCTGCGTGATGTCTACGACGGCGGGAAAAAATCCGTATCGCTGCAGGTAGAGGACGTTTGTCCGCGCTGCCGGGGCACCGGCACGCTGCGCGGTTCGCTATGCGCGAATTGCCACGGCACCGGCCGCCTTCTGCAAACGAAAAAGTTCGAGGTCACTATTCCCAAGGGCATCGTCGAGGGACAGCGCATTCGTCTTGCCTCGCAAGGGGGTTCGGGAATAGCAGGCGGCCCGAACGGCGATCTTTTTCTGGTCGTAAAGCTGCTCGACGATCCGACGTATAGACGAAAGGGCGACGACCTGTACATCGACCTGCCGGTAAACATCTACGACTTGGTCCTGGGCAACGAAGTGAAAGTGCCTACGATGTCGGGCCAGGTCGCCATGACCGTTCCTGCCGGCACGCAGAACAACCGTTTACTGCGTTTGAGCGGGCGCGGAATGCCTAAAGTCCGCAACGGCGGCGCAGGCGATCTCTACGTGCGCCTGATCGGCCAGCTTCCGACGGACCTGACCGACAAAGAACGCAAACTCTTCAAGGAACTCTCAACCATACGCAACGGCAAGAAACCGTAGGAGCAACAAATGGTAAAAGACATTGCCTTCACCGCATATCCGGCCAAGGACGTCAAAGCGCTGCGCGCCTTCTACCGGGACGCCCTGGGCTTCAACTTTACGGGCGAGTTCGAGGAGGACGGTGTGCTCAAGTATGATGAGGCGCAGGTGGGCACCGGATGCTTCGCGGTGATGACCGGCGAGTGGCTGGAGATCGCGCCCTGCGCCGGTGTTGCATTCGAGGTGGACGACCTGGAGAAAACACTGGAGGAACTCAAGGGCAAAGGCGTCGCCGTCGAAGATATTTACGACACGCCGGTCTGCCGCCTGACGTCGTTCAACGATCCGGAAGGCAACAAAGTC
Source organism: Vulcanimicrobiota bacterium (assembly GCA_963702335.1). Classification (GTDB taxonomy): domain Bacteria; phylum Vulcanimicrobiota; class Vulcanimicrobiia; order Vulcanimicrobiales; family Vulcanimicrobiaceae; genus DASSRQ01. Next base: position 28,585 of record CAVPCC010000035.1, read on the forward strand.
ACGCTGCATCAATCCACGGTGCCTCATTAATTTCTCACCCCATAGATTGATGTGGTCCGGGCAGTACGACCCGGAAAAGCCTAAAGCTCCAAGGCGCGTCGATTGGAAACGAATCGGCGCGCTTTTTGCTCCATACTGGAAGCAGCAGAGCGTCGTGATTGTTTGCATCGTTGCCGCCGCGCTCATCGGGCTTGTGCCGGCCTACATCATGGCAAGCATCATCGACAAGGCCATCCCGCACGGAAGCTTCCGCGAGGTCGCCACGGACGTGGCGATCATGCTCGGCGCGGCAATCGTCAGCATGCTGCTCGGCGTGGTGCAAGGGTACCTGAATTCGATCGTGGGCGAGGGCATCATGCGCGACATGCGCACCAAACTGGTCTCGCATCTACACCGCATGCCGCTTAAGTTTTTCACCGGGACGAAAACCGGCGAAATCATGAACCGCGTTTCGGGCGACGTGGACAACATCGACAACGTGGTGACCGGCACGCTCACCTCAATCCTGACGAACCTCGTTACTATTCTGACTACGGTCGTATGGATGTTCGCTTGGAACTGGCGCCTCGCGCTGCTCTCGGTGGTCGTCGTTCCCCTGATGATTCTTCCGCTTGGCCCGGTTGGCCGTAAGATGCACGAGGTCCGCAAACTCACGCGCGAAAAACGCGACGAGATCGAGTCGATCACGCAAGAGACGCTCTCTATCTCCGGTATCACCCTAATCAAGTCGTTCGCGCGCGAAGCATTCGAGCATTCGCGTTTTTACAGCGCGGGCACGCAGCTCATGAATTTGGAAGTGCGCCTTGCCATGGTCGGACGGTGGTTCATTGCCGCCATCACCGCTATGGTGATCATCGGTCCGGCAATCGTCTGGCTCGGGGGCGGTTGGCTCGCCCTGCATCGCGCAATTGCCGTCGGCGTCGTCGTCGCGTTCGTGCAGTACATTCAAGGCCGCTTGTACGGTTCTGCCGCTTCGCTCGCGGGCATTCAAGTGCAGATCGTTAGCGCGCTTGCCGTCTTCGAGCGCATCTTCGACTACCTTGACATGACTCCGGAAGAATACGAGCCCAAGGCGGGAATAGCCCTGCCCGCCGTCACGGGCGACGTGCGCTTCGATGACGTCAGTTTTTCGTATGCCGAAGATCGACGGGTGCTGGACCGCATTTCATTTCACATTTTGCCCGGCCAAGTGGCGGCATTCGTCGGGCCGTCGGGCGGCGGGAAAACCACCATCACGCAGACTCGTTCCGCGCTTTTACGATCCGCAAAGCGGTCGCGTGCTAGTGGACGGCCAGGACGTGCGCACGCTCACGCTGGACTCGCTGCGGCGCGATATCGGCATCGTCACGCAAGAAACCTACCTGTTTCACGATACGATCTCAAGCAACCTCAGATACGCAAAGCCGCAAGCCACCGATGAGGAATTGCACACCGCAACCCGCGCCGCGAACATTCATGACTTCATCGTTTCGCTGCCGGCCGGGTACGAAACCGTCGTAGGCGAGCGTGGCCACAAACTCTCCGGGGGCGAACGTCAACGGCTAGCCATAGCGCGCGTGCTTTTGAAGAACCCGACGATTTTGATTCTGGACGAGGCGACCAGCGCGCTGGATTCGCACAACGAGGCCGCCATTCAAGCGGCGCTCGTTCCGTTGATGCGTGGGAGAACCAGCCTTGTCATCGCTCACCGCCTCTCGACCATTCACGCTGCCGACGTCATCTTTGTCGTCGAGGCGGGCCGGATAGTCGAGCACGGTTCGCATGCGGTTCTGCTTGCCCGCGGCGGCGAATATGCGCGCCTGTACCGCAAGCAGTTCCGCGATGAATCGCGAACGCCCGCCGTCTGATGGCTGCGCTGCAAATCGAGGCCCTGACCAAAAGCTACGGAAAAAAACTCGCGGTTGACGGCCTCTCGTTCGATGTCAATGCCGGCGAAATTGTCGGATTGCTCGGACCTAACGGCGCCGGAAAAAGCACGACGTTTCTCTGCGCGGCCGGCCTTCTGCGCCCCGACTCCGGCGTTTTCCGCTGGGACGGCAAGGAACTGGGCGCCGCACGCGGGCAGACGATTGCGCTCATTCCCGAAACACCCGACGTATATCCGATGCTCACCGTTTGGGAGCATATGGTTTTTGTCGCCAAGAGTTGCCGCTTACCCGCCGGTTGGGAAGCGCGCGGACGCGAACTGCTCGAGCGCTTCGGCATGGACGCACAAGCCCAGACCCTGGGCGGCTCGCTCTCAAAAGGCATGCGGCAGAAAACGCTGGTCGCCGCAACCGTGGTTGCCAACACGCCGGTCTTGCTGTTCGACGAGCCGTCGATTGGCCTTGACCCGCTCGGTCAGCGCGAGCTGCGCGCAATCATGCGCGATCTGCGCGGCCGCGGCATCGCCATCGTGCTGAGCACGCACATGCTCGAGAGCGCACAGTCCGTTTGCGATCGCGTGGTAATCATCAAAAACGGAAAGACCGTCGAGCAGGGCACCTTTGAAGAGCTGCAGGCACGCGCCGGCGCGCACGGAACCGCCGAGGACCTTTTTCTCGAGCTCACGCGGTAACCTATGCTGCACGATTCTAGTGCGATGTGCTTTCTTGAGTCGCGGCAGATGCTGAACCGCATCAAAAGCGCGTTGCATTCGCCCGGACGCTTGATCTTGTACGTGCTCGGTGCGGGCTACTTCGTTTTCATAACGGCGATGCGCAGCCACCATCGCATCGCCGCCGGGGCCCAGCTTCCCGAGCCGTACGCGAGCGCCGGTTTTTTTGCGTTCGTCACGCTACTCGGCGTGGTTGCCTATGGAGCAGCCTGCGACTACGTCGGCGCATTTTCATCGAACGCCGACGCGCGTTTTCTGATCGGGTCCAGAATGAACGAGCGCATGGTCGTGGTCTGGCTGCAGATCCGCCGCTCGGCAAGTGCCATGGCGCGCATGATCTTCTCGCTGATCTTATACGCCATCGTCTTCGCGCGAACGGGAACGACCGCCGGAATAGGTCTTGCCGTTTTGGGCGGCACGATGACCGCCACGGCTGTATCGGTTCCGATGCTCAAACTTCGCCTGCTCGTCGGAAAACGAACGGCACAGGGGCTGGCGGGCTCACTCGCGGCGATCGGGCTTCTTCCGATGCTCATTCTCTTATCAAGCGTGTTTGCGCCCAGCCCGACAGCTGCGGGCATCGAACGCTTTGGTGGCGGCCGGGCGCTCAATGCCATGATCGCGATGGACCCCCGCGCGCTGCTTCCGCTCTATGGATTCGGCTTGCTGCTGCTTCTCCTGGCTTGGCTGAGCGGTTCGGATCTGTATCCCGACTTATACGGCGCGTCGCTGCGCATCATCACCTTCCGCGAACGCGGGCAACGCGGCCCGGGCGCCGCGTTTTCCATGGAGCACGCGTATCAGAGCCGCACCGCCGCCTACGGGTTGTACCGCATCTTCGATCTGCTGCGCGGTTCGTGGGCGATTGCATGGAAAGAATGGATCGCTTTTGCGCGTTCGCCGGGCATGCAGCGAACGTTTTACACCGGTGTTCTGTGCAGTGCGGGCGCGGGATGGTTCTTCGGCACGATGTCGGCGCGTTCAAAAAGCCCCGGCGAGGAAGCCCTCTCCCTTGCGAGCACCGCGACGATCACGCTGATACTTTTCATTGCGATGGGATCGGCGGTTGGCCTGGGCGCGGACCTTCGTAAACCGCTTTGGTGGATCGGCCGGGATCCGCTGTGGAAGCGCCTGTACGCTTGGACGTGCGGCACGTCATGGCGCCTGGGCGCGGTGATTTATGCGGGTATTCTGACGTGGGCGATCGCCATGCGTTCGCCGGCGCTTGGGTTCTTCGGAATTCCAATCGCCGTAGCGGTAGTCATTCATCTGCGCGCTGTAGGACTGGTCATTTACTCGCTGTTTCCCTCCACGATCGATCAGCGCGGTCCGCTTGCCTTCGTGCGAGCGCTCCTCACATACGTCTTGGCGGCCCCGCCAATCATCGTGGGCGCAGTTTACGCCGTCGTCTGGCACGCATTTCCCATCGCAGCGTCCATCGCGATTCTGCTGGCGCTCCTGGAGAGTTTCTTGCTGGTGCTCTTTGCCGCGGCCCGGATCTCCGGACGCGGCTTCACTTTCGCCCAGGCCGAAGGCATGTGAAGCCAGGAAACGAAGCGACCGTTCATAGGAGGGCCTCATGAAAACCATTCTTACGATGGCGCTTTTCGGATGCTTTGCCGCATCGGGGATGCTTGCCGCGCAGTCGGCACAAATGAGTAAGGCCAACGTGGCAGCCGCGATCAAAGGGACGCTCGGGACTTTCAAATGCACCGTGGGTAAAGAACACCACTCCTCAACGTTCTCGCCGCTCTTCGGCGGCAATTCGGCGATGAAGATCGACGAAGCGCAGGCGCATCAGACTCGTGACGTTCGATTTTAAACGGCAAAAATGGATCGATGAATACATCGGTTCGGACGGCAGCTACTCCGTCATGGAAGGAACGCCGGTCAAGGGCGGTATCGACTTCACTGCCGTCTATCCTGCGGGTTTCAATGCCAATCTTAAAGTACGCTACAGTTCAAACGGCACGATGAGCACCGTATTCTCGACCACGATGAACGGCAAATCGTACGCGGAGAACGAACTCTGCGTTAAATAAGCATTTCCTTGGGTTGCGCCGGCGTGTGAAGCTTCGGGCCGGTTGCGGCGCGAACGTCATCGATGCTCACGCCCGGCGCAACTTCGCGCAGAACTAGCCCGTCCGCGGTTACGTCGATGACCGCCATGTCCGTAATAATCCGGTTCACGACGCGGCGCCCCGTTAGCGGCAGATCGCACTGCTCTACGATCTTGTGCGCGCCGCCCTTAGCGGTATGCTCCATCATTACGATCACTTGCTTGGCGCCATGCACCAAATCCATGGCACCGCCCATTCCCTTGACCATCTTGCCCGGGATCATCCAGTTCGCAAGGTCGCCCTGCGCTGAAACTTGCATCGCACCCAGCACCGCAAGGTCGATGTGTCCGCCACGAATCATTCCGAACGAGAGCGCGGAATCGAAAAATGCTGCGCCGGGCAAAACGGTGACGGTTTCTTTGCCGGCATTGATGAGATCGGGGTCCTCTTCACCCTCGAACGGATAGGGTCCCATACCCAATATTCCGTTCTCACTCTGCAAGACGACCGTGATGCCCGGCGGCACGTAGTTCGGAACCAGCGTGGGAAGCCCGATTCCAAGATTAATGTATTCTCCGTCGCGCAGACTCTTGTGCGACCCGGGCGGCCAACTGCGTTCTGCTGAGCATTTAGTTCGTCTCCCGTTTGCGGGTCGTGACGCGCTCCACGCGCTTGCCCGCGCTGCTAACTTGCACGACGCGTTGAACGAAGATTCCGGGCAGATGGACGTCCTGCGGATCGATGGCGCCTGGCTCAACCAGCTCTTCTACTTCTGCAATCGTTATTTTTCCGGCCATCGCGCAAAGCGGATTGAAGTTGCGCGTCGCTTTATGAAAAACCAGATTTCCCTGGCGGTCGCCAACACTTGCGCGCACCAGCGCAAAGTCGCACACGATTCCCTCTTCCAACACATAATCGCGCCCGTTGAACGTTCGCGTCTCTTTCTTGGGCGAACCGATGGCGATGCTGCCGTCGGGCGCGTAACGCCACGGAAGGCCCCCGTCCGCGACCTGCGTTCCGACGCCGGCCGGCGTATAAAAGGCCGGAATGCCGCAGCCCCCCGCGCGCAGGCGCTCCGCAAGCGTACCTTGCGGCACCAGTTCTACCTCGAGTTCGCCTTGCAAATACTGGCGTTCGAATTCTTTGTTCTCGCCGACGTACGAACCGGTCGTGCGGCGGATGCGCCGCGCGTCGAGCAGTACGCCCAGGCCCCAGCCGTCCACGCCGCAGTTATTGGAAACCGTGACTAGGCCGTCGGCGCCCTGTTCCAAGAGTGCCTGAATGAGATTATGCGGAATGCCGTTCAGCCCGAAGCCACCCACGGCAATGGACGAGCCGCTGGGGATGTCGGCGACGGCCTGCGCGCACGAGGAAACGACTTTATCCATACGTAGGCGGTGATATGCCGCTCCGCGAAGTTTTCCCGCATGAGCGCCGTTACTACGAACCATGCAAGCACCGACGAAGAGGCCATGATCCTCGATGTCGTTCGAGAGCTCGTTGCCGAAAAAGTCGCACCGCGAGCCGCCGATATCGACGATCGCGGCGAGTACCCGCAAGATATCCGCAAGATTTTTGCCGAGAACGACCTGATGGGCATCCCCATCCCCTCGGAGTACGGCGGCCTGGGCGGCACGTTTCTGACCTACGTTAAAGTGGTGGAAGAGATCGCCAAAGCGTGCGCCTCGACTCCCTAATCGTCGCGGTGCAAGAACTGGGCATGCTGCCGATCTTAATCGGCGGCGACGATCGTCAAAAGAGCCTGTATCTGCCCAAACTCGCTTCGGGCGAATGGATCGCGGCCTACGCACTCACCGAAGCCGGCAGCGGTTCCGACGCCGCCGGCTCCATGCGCACCCGCGCGGAGCGAAAAGGCGACAAATACATTCTGAACGGACAAAAGATCTGGATCACCAATGGCAGCGTGGCCGACGTCATCTGCGTGTTCGCCGTCACGGATCCGGAGAAAGGCCCGAGCGGCATCAGCGCATTCATCGTGGAGAAGTCCTTCAAGGGCTTCAACGTAGGCAAGCTGGAGAAAAAGATGGGCATCCGCGGCTCACCGACGGTCGAGCTTGTCTTTGAAAACTGCGAGGTGCCTGCGGAAAATCTGATCGGTCCTGAAGGCGACGGCTTCAAGATTGCAATGAAGGTGCTTGATAAATCGCGGCCGGGGATCGCGGCGCAAGCGCTCGGCATCGCCGCCGGCGCGCTGGAGTATGCCACAAAGTACGCGCAGGAACGAATGGCGTTCGGAAAACCGATCGGGCAGCAACAAGGCATCGGCTTTATGCTCGCGGATATGAAAACCGAGGTTGAGGCGGCACGCCTTTTGCTTTACGAGGCCGCCCGCAAGTGCGACGAAGGAGCAGCGGACGTGACGCTCTGGGCCGCAATGTGCAAGCTCAAGTGCGGCGATGTGGCGATGAGCGTGAGCACCGACGCGGTGCAAGTGCTCGGGGGCTACGGCTATTCGGTTGACTACCCCGTCGAGCGCATGATGCGCGATGCAAAGATCACGCAAATCTACGAGGGCACCCAGCAAATCCAGCGCCTGGTCATCTCCCGCGCCCTGGTCGGGAAGTGGAAGCCGAAGTAAGCCGAAAAGGGTCCTCCCTGGGACGGCTGGAACTTCCCGCCCAAGCACTAACGTTAGCAGTTAGCGCGGCGCCGCCATGTAAAGCACGGCCGGCGCTTACTTTTGGGGAAAGGGGGATACTCTTTTGAAGAAACTTATTGCATCGATCATCGCGTCGGCATTTCTTCTCACCGGCACGGCCATGGCTGCTCCGGCTGCGAAAATGACCGCTGCGAAGACCATTACCAAGACTGCAAGCAAAATGCATGCCGTCAAGTCGGTAAAGCCGGCGAAGAAAACCACGAAGAAGGCCATCAAGAAAATGGCCGACAAAGTGAAAGCCAAAGCTAAAGCCAAGACCATGGCAAAAGCCAAAGCTGCGCCCAAAACCAAAGCGAAAGCCAAGGCCAAAATTAAGAAAATGGCCGACAAAGTGAAAGCCAAAGCTAAGGCCAAGACCGCGGCGAAAGCCAAAGTTGCGCCCAAAGCCAAGGCCAAGACCAAGGCCGATCAAAAAGTAATCCGTCTTTATTAATACATCGGGCGCGAAGCAATTCGCGCCTTTTTTTATTGCGCTTCGCGCATGGCCTCACCCGCTCGTCAGCGAGATGCCGGGATGGCCGAAGAGCTGCGGCAGCACCCAGCCGACCGCCCAGGAAATTGCAAAGACCACCATGCCGAAACCCACGATCTCCAAACCCTTTTGCCACGGTATGCGGTTACTCAACGTTGCAGCATAATAGCCGATGCCGAACAAACCGATCACCGCAAGAACCAAACTTGTCCCGAGCGTCCACCACGGCCCGAAATTAAAAAAGTACGGCAACAGCGGCAGCAGCGCACCCAAACCAAATGACACGGCCATCTGCAGCGCGGGGCGCAGGCTGCGGTTCTCGGCAATGCGCGGATCGATGCCGAATTCGTCGCGAATCATCTCGTACAAGTAGATCTCGGGGTTCTTCGTCAAGCGCGTTACAATCGTGTGCGCCTCTTCCGAACTGAAGCCCTTGAGCTTGTAATAGGCAACCTGCTCGGCGAACTCGTCCTGCGGATTGGTCGCCATCTCTTCGCGTTCCATGTCGATCGTCGCTTGCACCACTTCACGCTCCGACTTGCCTCCCAGATATTCACCCACGCCCATGGAAAGCGCACCCGCCAGCAGCGCGAGCAGGCCGCTAATGAGCACGAACCAGTTCTTGCCTTCGGCAACGCCGACGCCGGTTGCGATGCCCAGCGTCGTCAAGATGCCGTCCTGCAGACCGAAGACCAATTCGCGCACCGAGCGCTGGCTCTCCAAGCGGCGGCGTTGAGGCGTATCGGGGATGCGCGGTTTGACCTTGCGCCACCCCGGCGTGTCTACGACAACTTTGAAATCAGGCACGGATGCGGATACCGGATCTTTTTCCATTTGTAATTGCTCTTGCGGCCCGCGCCTAAACAGGCCTTCCGAACAACCTTTTTAGGCGCGCCGAATCACAAGTGTCGCTCCCACCACTGCAGCATATGCTCGTAGATATGGCGCCAATCAGCCAGAGAAGAGAAGTGATGCAGTTGCCCCTCGTAAGCATAGAAATCCACGTTCGTTTTTCCGGCCGCGGCTGCGGCTCGCAGGAAAGCAATGCTGTTCGCCATGTGCACGTTATCGTCGGCGGTGCCGTGGTTAACGAGCAAATCGCCGTGAAGGGCGCCGGCCGCGAGCGTGTCCGAACTTGCATCGTAGGCGGAGGGCTGCGCTTGCGGCAATCCCATGTAACGCTCGGTATAAATGGAGTCGTAAAAGTGCCAGTCGGTCACCGGCGAGCCGGCCGCTCCGGCTTTGAATGATGACGCATGCGTGAGTGCGTAGAGCGTTTCGTAGCCGCCAAAACTCCAGCCCCAGATGCCGATGCGCGCGCCGTCCACGTACGGCAGCGACCGTAAGTATTGCGCACCGATTTCTTGACCTAGAAGCGAGCCGGGCCCGAAGTTGTGATAGAGCAAGCGTACGTGCCGCGAGCTTCCCACCTGCGATGCCGGCCCATCAATGCTGAAGACGATAAAACCAGCCTGCGCGAGCATCTGATGGTACAATCCGCGCATGCCGCCGAAAGAATCCGCCGTCGTCGGCGCTTCGGGGCCGCCATACGCATAGACGATCACCGGATATTTCTTCTGCGGATCGAATCCGGGCGGTTGAATCATATACGCGTCGAGCGGGCCATAACGGGAATCCACCTGCAGCATCCGCACCGGAAGCAACTCATCGCGCAACGCATCGCTGCGCGCGGCGATCACGGTGACCGGGCCGCCGTTCATGGCCACGACTTCAGTTTGCGGCGGATCGTTGAGCGTGGAGCGCGTGTCCACGAATGCATCGAAAGCGGGCGAGAGTGAAACTGCGTGTTGGCCCGGCTGCACCGTGAGGTTACGCAGTGGCGCGCCGCTTAAGGGAACGGCCAGCAGCGAGCGATCGCGGCGCGTGGGATAGGCGGCGCTAACGTAGGCGATTCCCGCGCGTTCGTCGACGCCGTGGAGCTGAAAAACCGTAGCAGTCCCTCCCAAGCGCCGGAAGTTGCCGCCCTCGAGAAGGTATAAGCCCTTGGAATCGTCGCGGTCCAGAATCCAGAGCGAGCTTCCATCGCGAAGCCGCACCGGCAGCGGAATAACGTCGGTCCAGGAACGCGATTGTTCTTCATAGATGGTTCGTAGTGCGGCCGCCGGATTCGCCCACGCGATCACGCGCAGATGTTGCTGCGCTCTATCTAATACCTCGGCGTTCAAGGTATCGCTAACCGGCGTCCAGGCGAATGCAGGCAGATACTCGTCCCGGGCGCCGGCGTCGTACAAAACGCGGTCGTGCAGCGTTTGAACGTCGATAGCATGGAGGACAACGCGTGGGTTAAGCTCGCCCGCGAGCGGATAGCGCTGGTAACGAACCGCGCCGTCCGCGGCGGCAAAAGAAACGATCGGAAAATTGGTCACGGCGCGCTCGTCCATATGCAGGTACGCAACGAAGCGTCCACTCGGAGACCACGCGAAGCCGTGCGCAGTACCAAGTTCCTCGGGATACACCCAATCCAGCTCGCCGTTCAGAACTGCATCCGGCGCGCCGTCCTGCGTGAGCTGCAGCGTGCGCAACTTCGATTCAAGATACGCAACGAACAGGTTCGCTTTATGCGTATAGGCCACCGCGTCGCCGCGCGGCGACCACAACGCATCGCCGGCGTCCTGCGCAACCGTGCGATCCAGCCCCGTCGTCATATCCCGCACGTAAAGCGTTCCACGCTCGGAGAAGGCCACGTGCAGTCCATCCGGCGACCAAGACACAAGCGAGGGCGTTCCGGCGTGCGGTCCATAGCGCGCAGGATCGATGAGCACGCGCGACTGTCCCGTGCGGCGATCGTATTGAAGGACCGGCTGCGGCTGCGCCGTGTCCTGCGAGGGCAGCACGTAGAGAAACGAGGTCCCGCCGGGCGACCACATGAGCCGTTCGGGCTGCGCGCCCCAAGGCGGCGCCGCGGCGAAGATTTGCTCGAACGTGAGCGAGAGAGCAAGCACGAGGGTGGGCAGCATGCGAGCGGACTTCACCGGAGATTCTTCTAATACTTGCGATCATGCCCGATCCGTTCGAAGAAGATTTTACGGCGCAAAATCCGATAGTTGCAGCGGCATCGAAGATCCGCGCGCGCCGCGAGATCGAAAAAGCGCTCGACGACTCCGGCCAACCGGCGGCGTACGAGGACGCGGAAAGCGCTCTGAAGGCGTTCGGCAAGCAGCTGCAGGTAGGCATCAAGCGGCTCAACGCCATCATCGGCGAGCGCACCGGGGTCAAATTCATCCGCCTGGAACGCCCGCTTCGTTTACGGCTGCGTTTCGGGGAGAAACGCGTCGCGCTCGACTTGGACGATATGCATCAGTTGGTGCGCATCACGGGCGAGGGGTTGGACGGCGAATATCAATTCGCCCCGCAGCCCGGTGTGCCGGCGCTGATCAACCTCTCCATCGTTTCAACGCAGGCCGGCTACGGTGAAGCGCTGACGGCATCGGTTTTGCTGCGCGAGCTGGCAAAAGACGCGCAGCTGCCGCCCCCGCCTTCCCATGGACAAGGTCCGCTGCAGTTTTGACCGCGCCTACTCGTCGTTCGAATTCAAGTCCGCCTCGTCACGATCGTAATCGAGGATATCTCCGGGCGTGCATTGCAGCACGAGGCAGAGTTTCGAGAGCGTATCGAAACGCATCCCCCTGACTTTGCCGGTGCGCAGCAAACTGAGTTGCGTTTCCGAGAGACCGATTTGTTCGGCGATCTCACGCGCACGCATCTTGCGCCGAGCCAACATGACGTCCAAGGTAACGCGTACCGGCATCAGACGAATTGGTCCAGCTTCGTCTTAAGCTTTTTGGCCCTCGTGCGCCAACAAAAGAAGCACAAGGCCGATCAGCGCTAGCGTTAGATTCTCTACAGTAAGGTCGAACCGAACGCCGCGCATTTCGCGAAATCCATTGCCGATTAGGAAGGTTAGACTTGGCTGCAAGACGGCTGCAGCCCACGCCCCGAGCATCAGGCAGGCGCCCATTTCTTTGAGCGGGCGAAGCACGGCCGGGCCGAACGACTCGCGGCCTATCCGGACGAATGCGTCCGACGCCGCCCAAAGGGCTGCAAGAAAAAAAACCGGCGCCACCATGCTGATCCAGTAGACCGGCGTCATCATCACCGGCCCCGCGAAGCCCTCAAGGTGCAGCAGATGACGGGCGCCGGCTTGTTCGAAGAACAGGGCGAGCCCCAATGCCAGCACGGCGGTCCGCGTAACCAGGGCCGCAACGGGGAGGGTCGCTTTCGCCATCATGATTTTTCCGCCTTTAAACTAAAGTTATTATCGTAAAATCTACTTTATATTATATTAAATATAAAAGTCAATACCGCGTCGGCTGTCGTTACCGCAGGCGTGCGATGATCTTCGGCGTCGGGCAGAGGTCGCGGACCTGGCACTCGCCGCAGCGCGGCACCGGCGCTTTGCAGATCGCACGGCCGTGCAGAATCAGCCAATGGTGCGCGTGGCGCCACTTCTCCCGCGGTACGATTTGCTGCAGATCGCGTTCTACATCCGCCGGTGTCTTGCCAAGGGTCAGGCCCAAGCGGTGAGAGACGCGGAAGACGTGCGTATCGACGGCGATCGCCGGCTCTTCAAAGACGACGGACATGACGACGTTCGCCGTTTTGCGCCCAACGCCGGGGAGCGCTTCGAGATCCTCGCGAGCGGATGGAACGCTCCCGCCGTGGTTTTCCACCAGACCGCGCGCGGCGTTAATGATGTTGCGCGCTTTCATCCGAAAGAATCCGCACGACTTGACGATTCGCTCGACGTCTTCTTGTTTGGCCTTCGCGAGTTTTTCGGGCGTGGGATATTTCTTAAAGAGCACGGGCGTGGTCATGTTTACGCGCGCGTCCGTGCATTGCGCGGAAAGAATCACCGCAATAAGCAGCTCGAACGGGTTGTTGTACTGCAGCGCCGTTTCCGCATGCGGGTATGCGCTCTCAAGCACGGCAAGTTCTTTGCGCGCGGTATCCTTCGTAACTTTACGCAGCGGGAAGGGGACTTTCATAATTTTACTCTGTCATCCTGAGGCATTCCATTGTCATCCCGAGGTTCTCTTTTTCATCCTGCGCCTGTCGAAGGAACCCCGAGGTATCGAGGGGAGCCCCATTTTCGACAGCGCCCTTCGATTCTCAGGGTCCTTCGACAGGCGCAGGATGACAAAGAGAACCTCGGGATGAGAATTTACTACTTCAAATACTGTGTGAGCCAGCCGATCCAGCGGCGGTCGACGTCCATTGCGCGTACCGGATCGCTGGGGAAATGGCCCGCAACGGGATAAGCGTAAAATTTGACCGTTGTCCCGCGGCTGCGCAGCGTTCGGAACATCTCGTAGGACTGCGTGATCGGCACGCGCGCATCTTTCGTGTCGCTTAAGATCAACGTGGGCGTGGTGATGTTCCAGGCGTACGTAATCGGCGATTGCGCCACATACTGCTGCATGTAGTTGCCAACCCATGGTGAGCCGCCGAACGAAAAGCGCACCGAGACGTTGTTGTCGGAGAGCGCGTATTCGTCGATCCAGTTATTCACCGCCGCGCCGGCCACAGCGGCTTTCCAAAAGTGATAATGCCCTTCCATCCACGAGGTCATGTAGCCGCCGTAGGACCAGCCCGAAACGCCGATTCGAGACTTGTCTACGTGCACGCGATTCTCAAGCGCCGCGATGCCGGCCATCACGTCGCGTCCGGGTCCGGCACCGGCATCGTTAAAGATGCCGTACCAATACTTCTCGCCCAGGTTGTCGCTGCCGCGGTAGTTTGGATTGAATACCACGATGCCGTGCGCGGCGAGCAATTGATTAAGCGAATTAAAAGACGTAAGCGACGCCGAATTCGGACCGCCATGAATGACCAACGCAAGCGGATACGTTCTTGCCGAATCGTAGCCGGGGGATAAGTGATCACACCGTCTTCGGCATAACCCTCGAAGTTCCACGAGAGGCTCTCGACGTTGCCCAGATCCAGCGAGGCCACCGGCGCATTGTAATTGGTCAAGGCACGCGGCGTTGCGTCGGGCGAGCTCATGTAATACAGTTCGCCCGGGTGGCGCGGCTGCGAGCCGATAAACGCCAGCGCTCCGGTGTTTGCCACGCTTGCATCCAGCCAAAACGCCTGCGAGGGCTGAGCGGTGCCCAAGGTCAAGCGGCGCGCTTTTCCGTCGAGCGGTTTGATCCATACCGCGGCGTCGGTGCCGCTGTGTCCCGAGATCAGCAGCGATTTGGAATCGGGCATCCACATTGCGCGTTGCACGTTGGTATCGATGTCCGCGGCCGAGACATCTTGGCCGTTTCCACCGCTCGCGCCGGTCACGTAAATATCATTCTGCGCAGCGGGGTTGCCTTGGAACGGATACCAGTACGCGATCTTCGTGCCATCGGGAGAAAACGAACCGTAGCCCTCCAGATGACCGTGCGAGGTAAGCGTCCGGATCGATCCGTCGCGCGTATCCAGGACGGCGACAACGGTGCGATCGCCGTCGGCGTAGTAAACGCTGGACATCTTGGCAAAGACGATGAAGCGTCCGTCCGGCGACCATGAAAGCGGCGAGGACGGAGAACTGGGCGGAGCGCTCGGCGGCAACGTCCAAGAACCGTGCGTTAGGCGCACCGCGCGCCAAAGCGCTCCGGGCGCGGACGGAGTTGCAAGCCAGATGTGACTGGGCGTGGGCGCTTCTTCTTCCACATACGACTGATCGCCGACTACGAACGCCTTCACGTGCCGCGCCAGCTGCGCTTTATTCGTCGGCTCGTCGGACGTCACGAAGGCAATCGCGTTCCCATCAGGGCGCCAGGCAAACTGCTGGACGCCTTGGGAGGCGCGCGTTATCTGCATCGCTTCTCCACCCCGCATGTCCATAACGAAAACGTTGTCGCGCGAGAGGAATGCCAACCGCGATCCGTCCGGCGACCACGCGAGCGAGGAGACATCGTTCCGGTCGAAGGTGAGGATGCGATCCGAATTTGCGCGCAGGTCGAACAGATGTACGTGCCGGGTATACCGGTCGGTCTTATAATCCGGTGTCGTAACGATGTAGGCAATCTGCGATCCGTCCGGAGAGATCGTCGCTTCGGCGACGCCCGTAAGCGATTTGAGGTCGTCCAACTGCATGGTTCGCGCCGACGCGCCTGCGTGCGCGGCTGCGACCAAAGCGAGGAACAACGTTACGGAAATAAAGCGTTTCATTTGCTCACCTGCAGATACCGGTCCACCCATGCGAGCCAACGTTTGTTGACGTCTTCATTCTGTGCCGGATCGGTGGGGAAGTGTCCGTGAACGGGATACGCTACGAATTGAACGGTGACCCCATTGTCTTTTAGCGCGTGGTACATCTTGAACGAATTGGTGATGGTTACGTTATTGTCGCCGATGTCTCCCATGATCAGCGTCGGGGCTTTGATGCGCTGCGCGTACGTGATGGGTGACTGCGCGCGCCACATTGGCGCGTAGGCCGGATTGCCGGGCGGACCGGGAAACCACGGAACGTCGGTATCGACGTAAAACGATACGTTGTAATCGTCCGTCCAGTCGTTGAGCGCGGCGCCGGCGACTGCAGCCTTCCAAATGTTGTAATGCCCTTCCATCCACGAGGTCATGTAACCGCCGTACGACCAGCCCGTCACCGCCATGCGCGAACGATCGACATTGTAGCCTCGCTCGACGGCGGCGATGCCGGCCATGACGTCGCGCCCGGGACCCGCGCCGGCGTCGCGCGAGATGGCGTGCTCGTAGGCGTCGCCAAGGTTCGTGCTGCCGCGATAGTTCGGATTAAACACAAGGTAGCCGTGCGATGCGAACATCTGGTTTTGCGCGTTGAATGAAAGTGTGCTCGCGCCTTGCGGGCCGCCATGAACGATCAGGACGAGCGGGTACGAGCGATGCGCATTGTAGTTAGGCGGTAGCGTCAAGATGCCGTTCTCCGCAAAACCGTCATTGCGCCAATGGACGGCGACCACGCGGCCGTAATCGCGCTTGGCGATCTGCGCATTCTCATCGGTAAGCCGCACCGGGTGCGCTTGCGGCGATGCAAGATAGTAAAGCTCGCCTGGATGCGTGAGCGTCGTGCCGATAAAGGCAATGGCGTTCGTGCGCGAAACGTTGCTGGTTTGTTGCAGCGCGATGCCGTCAAGCGCAATGCGTTGCACCCGCTCGCCGTCGGACGAGACGTACCAGCCTGCCGTCCAATCCACGTCGGGTCCAAATAGCCAGAGCGACTTTCCGTCCGCAGACCAATCCACGCCGTTTATCTGCCGGTCGATCTTCGCCCGCGCGTTCACCGCGCCGCCCCCCTCCCGCATGACGTAAATAGAGTCGCCGTTCGTCGCGTCGCCGTTGGTGTTGCGCGTGTAAGCAATGGCGTTGCCGCTAGGCGCAAACAACGGCCCGCGCTCGCCGCGCACGCCGTTGAGATCGTGAACGCGGCCGCTTTGCAGATCGGCAACCTCCATCTTCACGCCAAGCGTGTCGCCGTTGAGGGGCGTGGGATATCGGTCGAAAGCGATATGCTTTCCGTCCGGCGACCAGCCTGATGTCGGAGGTGCCGTACGGATCGACGATTCCCAAACTCCAGGTGCCCGAAGTGATCCGCCTCGCTTTTCCGCCGGACGAGGATATGACCCACAGATGCGAGGGGATGGCCGCGCTTTGATGGAGATAGTCGTTGCTGCCCACCTCAAAGGCGTCCAGATGCCGTTCGATCGCGCGTTTATATGGATTCTCGTTCTGTGTAATATACGCAAACCGCGTCCCGTCCGGACTCCAGGCGTAGTTGTCGACGCCGTCGGGAACGGCGGTAACCTGTTTGGCCTCGCCGCCGTCCATGCGCAGAACGAATATCTGCGATTGCTCGTGTCCTTGACCTTCGCGCTCGCCCGGCGCCAGGAACGAAACGCGCGATCCGTCGGGCGACCACAGGGGCGAAGAAACGCCTTGCCGCTCGTACGTCAATGCGCGGACTGCGTGCGTGCCGACATTCACCAGCATCAATTGCGAGACGCGCCGGTCTTTCTCGAAATCTTGGCGGCTGCGCATTACCAGAATGCGCGTGCCGTCGGGCGATATTTGCGGCTGGCTCAACCCGACGATCTGACGAACCGCGTTCCAATCCAGCGGTTTAGCCGAGGCGGGCAGCGCCGCCGCCAAAAAAGCAAATACGATCAGCGTAAGACGTTTCATCACGCCTTCTTGGTCACTCCGCTAAAGCGACCTTCTCATCTTCGAGCAGCAGCAAACCATCCGCGGCAAGTGCCCGCACGATGGCATCGAATCGCGGCCGGTCCTGCGCGATGGCCGGCGCGATGCTCGAATGCAGATCCAGCAGCGAAACGCGCTCGCCGGGCGCGAGCTCGCGCAGGCGGTCGACGATTCGTCCGCGCGTGAAGCGCGTCGACTGCCCGAACGGAATGCGCTCTTGGGGTGAGGGCGTGCGGCCGTAGCGCGTCCGCGCGGCCTCAAGGGCGGCTGCATCGATAGGAGCGGCCGCGCATACCTCATAAATCGGACAGATCGCGCATTTGGGAGATCTCGCCGTGCATATTGCGGACCCTAGGTCCATGATGGCCGAATTCCAATCGTGTCCCTTGCCGGCAGGAACGAGCGATCGTGCATCCTCGTTTAACTGAGCGGCCGCACGCGCGGGCGGGAACTCCATGCCGTACAGCACGCGATGAACGACGCGCCGTACGTTGGTGTCGTTCGCAGCGGTGTCCTCACCGAACGCGAACGCGCCCAGTGCGTCCACCGTATACGGACCCACGCCCGGAAGGGTTGCCAGCGAATGCCGGTCCGCGGGAATCACGCCGCCGAACCTTTCCTGCACCTCACACGCAAGGCGCCGCAGCCGGACGGCACGAGAATTGTACCCGAGCCCTTTCCACAGACGCAGAACCTCTGCTATGCTTGCCGCGGCCAACGATTGCAGCGTAGGGAAACGCGCGATAAAGGCCTCGTATTTGGGAAGCACCCGGTCCACTTGCGTTTGCTGGAGCATGAATTCGCTCACGAGAATGCAGTACGGGTCGCGCGTGTTGCGCCACGGCAGATGGGATCGCCCGTGCGCGCCGTACCACTCCAGCAGCCGCTCGTTCATCATGCCCGCACGTGCGCCACGGCCTTGCCGATGCGCTCGATCCCCTCGGGGATCTGTTTGCGCGTAACCGGCGTGAGCGCCAGCCGGAAGTTATGATCGCCGCCGGAGTTTGCAAAGAACGGCGCGCCGAACATGAACGAGGCGCCTAAGCGCTCGGATTGATCCAGCAGCGGGCGTGCGCGAACTTCGCGCGGCGTGCTCACCCAAAGATAGAATCCGCCGCTCGCCTTTGCGGCGCGCATGCTCGCGGGCCAGAACTCCGCAACTGCGGCATCGGCCATCTCGCGCCGCAGGCGCAGTTCGTCGCGAAGCTGCGCGACGTGAGCATCGTAGCCGGTTTTCAAGTAATCGGTTATCGCGGCTTGCACGTACAGACTCGTAGCCATGTCCAATGCTTGCTTGCGCAGCAGCAGACGTTCGGCGATTGGGCGCGGCGCGCAGAGCCAACCAACGCGCAGCGAGGGCGCGATGGTCTTGCTGAACGTGCTCAGGTAGACGACGTAGTCGGGCGCGGATGCAACCAACGGAGCGGGTGAATTTTTCGCAAGCTCGCCGTACGGATCGTCCTCGATGATCGGTACGCCCGCGCGGCGCGCAATGGTAATGAGTCGTTCGCGGCGATCCGCATTCATCGTAACGTTGGTGGGATTGTGCAGCGAGGGCATCGTGTAGATGAAGCGGGGGCGGCGCGTGCGAAGGATCGCCTCCACGTGATCCACGCGCATCCCCTCGTCGTCTACCGCGACCGGAATTGCGCGCAAGCCGCAGATCTGAAAGATCTGCAGGGCGCCCGGATAGCTGGGAACCTCCACGATGATCTCGTCGCCCGGTTCCCCTAAGGATTGTGCTACGACCATGATCCCTTGGGTCGATCCCGTGAGCACGATGACGTCGCGGGCCTGCGTCGATGCACCGCGCGCGATCATGCGCTGCGCAATCGCTTCGCGCAACGGTTCGTATCCTTCGGAATCGCCGTAAGAAAGAATGAACCGCGGGTCCGAGGCCACGCGCGCGAACGATTTGGCCAGCTCGCCCAGCGGCGAGGGCTCATCGGGCGCGACGCCCTGCACGAAGCTGATCGTGCCGGCCTCTTGTTTGGCGGCCAGCTCGCCCAAAACGGTGGGGAACTCGCCGACGCGCCACGGCGGCAGCGTCACCCACCACGGGACGGCGGCCGAGCGTTCGGGCTGGCCTGCCCGCAGCTGCGGCACAACGCGGGAGCCCGAACCCACTTTTTGCTCGATAAGGCCATCCGCCGCAAGCTCCCGGTAGGCGTGCACGATGGTGCTGCGGTTCACGTCCAGGCGCTCGGCGAGGGTGCGTTCGGGCGGCAAGCGCGTGGACTCCGGAAGCGTCCCTGCCAAAATCGATTCGCGCAGCCCTTCGTAGATTTGGCGGTAGAGCGGCACGATGCTCTCGCGGTCTACGCGCGGCAGGCGGCCAGGCCATCCAATTTTCGACATTTTCAGTCCATTTTAGCGATTGGATGGCCCAAGCCCTACCATGGCGGTTGCCGCCGGGCCCGGGGTGACGAAAGATAGTAGCAGTACATCCGAGCCCCGTGAGACAATGGGGCCCGCAGCAGCGCTACGGGAGAAAATCATTGGCTGAACATCAGGTCGACGCGGTCGTCATCGGGGCCGGTCCGGGCGGCTACCATGCCGCCATCCGCTTGGGACAACTCGGCAAAAAAGTCATCTGCGTTGACCGCGACGAGGTCGGCGGCGTCTGTTTGAATTGGGGATGCATCCCCACCAAAGCGCTGCTGCACGTCGGTGAAGTAATCCGCCACATCGATCATGCCGGCGCCATCGGGCTCAAAGTTGCCAAGGCCGACGTCGATCGCGAGGGCGTTGCGAAATTCAAGACGGACGTCGTCAACTCCAACGTCGGCGGCGTCAAGACACTCTTCAAAGCCAACAACGTGCAATTCATCTACGGCGAGGCCGGCTTCAAGAGCGCAACCGAGGTCGTCGTAAAGAAAAAAGAAGGCGGCGAGGATACGATCAAAGCACAGAACGTCGTCATCGCGACGGGCTCCGCGCCAATCGATGTCAAGGCGTGGCCGCGCGACGGTGAGTTCATCATCAACTCCGACGATGCGGTGCAGATCAAGCGCATACCAAAATCGATGCTGGTCATCGGCGGCGGCGTTATCGGCCTGGAGTTCGCGACGGTGTATTCGCGCATGGGCGCCAAAGTTCTGGTCGTGGAAGCGATGCCGCAGATTTTGACGGGCACCGATCTTGAGATTTCAAAAACGCTCGGTCGCATTCTTAAAAAGCAAGGCGTTGAGATTATGCTCAACACCAAAGTGGGCGCGCTGAAAAAAGAAGGCCGCATCGTCAAAGGTACGTTCAACGGCGAGGGGACGAGCGGGAAAGATGAAACGCGCGATTTCGAATGCGTGCTCGTTGCCGTAGGACGGCGCCCGGTTACCGACGGATTGAACCTTGAAAAAGCCGGACTGCAGACGAACGAGCGCGGATTCATCGACGTCGACGCGCAGCGGCGCACGAAAGTGCAGAACGTGTTTGCTATCGGCGATATCACCGGCGCGCCGATGCTCGCGCACAAAGGCATGAAAGAGGGCGTCATCGCGGCCGAAGTAATCGGCGGTGACAAGTCGGCTGCATACGATCCCATCGCGGTTCCGAACTGCGTGTACACGGATCCCGAAGTTGCAACGGTCGGGCTCTCGGAAGAGGAAGCCAAAGCCGCGGGCCACGAGGTGCGCACCGGCAAGTTCCCGCTGGCCGCGAGCGGCCGCGCGCGCACGATGAACGAAACCGACGGCCTTATCAAACTTGTCGGCGATGCGAAAACCGACATGCTGCTTGGCATGCACATCGTGTCGCCGCAAGCCGAATCGCTTATCGGCGAGGGCGTTATCGCACTCGAGATGGGCGCGACGCTTGAAGACATCGGACTCTCGATTCATCCGCATCCCACGCTGACCGAAGGCATCATGGACGCAGCGGAGGCCGCACATGGCAAAGCGATCCACATCGTCAACCCCAAACCCAAAGCCCCGGCACAACCGGTGGCTGCCACATAGATTGAATTTGGTTTGGACGGTGGGGTAGTGCGCCCGGGAACCGCTCACAGTTTTCCCATCCATGGGAAAACTGCGGCTTCACTATTTTTTTTCGAAAACAAAGTTTTGAAGCGGCCATCCTGGCCGGCGAAAAAAAATCAGAGATTCCCGAGCGCACTACCCCACCGTCCAAACCAAATTCAATCCGGTATCGATCCGGATCAGTGTTCGGATGGGGTACGCGGGGAAACATGACCACCGCGACTCTGCTCGATCTCGGAAGAAAACCATACCGCGAGGTGTGGGATTTGCAGCATGCATTGCACGAGAAGGTGCAGGCGGGCGAAGCGCCCGAGACGTGGATCGTCGTCGAGCACGATCCCGTCATCACCCTCGGGCGGCAAGCGAAAGAAGAGAACGTGCTGCTGCCCGCCGACGCGCTGGCCGCGCGCGGGATCGATGTCGTGCACATCGAGCGGGGCGGCGATGTAACGTATCATGGGCCCGGGCAACTGGTGGTTTATCCGATTCGCAAACTGGAGCGGTTTCGCGAGGTCGTGCCACTGGTTCGCGCGCTCGAGCAGGCCGTTATCGAAGCGTGCTCGGCATTCGGGATTCAAAGCGAGCGCTGGGACGAGCATGCAGGCGTTTGGGTGGGCCGCGATCAGATCTGCGCCATCGGCCTTGCGGTTCGCAAAATGACCTCGCTGCACGGAATCGCGCTCAATGTGAGCACCGACTTGCAGTGACGACACGTTAATTAACCCGTGTGGCCTGCCGGATCGCGGCATCACCAGCATCTGCAAGGCGTCCGGGCGGGTTGTAACGATCGCCCAGGTCCAGCCGGTTCTGCTGGCCGCGCTGCAAAATACTTTCGGAATAACATTTGATGGCCATCGAAATCAACCTGATAGACACCACTCCGCCGCGTAAGCGCAAGCCGGAGTGGCTCAAAGTGCAGTTGCCGCGCGGCGACGAGTACGAACGCGTCAAAGCCAAGGTCAATACTTTGGAGCTCAACACGGTTTGCAAAGAGGCCATGTGCCCGAATCTGGCTGAATGCTGGGGCGCCGGTACGGCTACCATCATGATCTTGGGCGACACGTGCACACGCGGCTGCCGCTTTTGCAACGTGAAGACCGGAAACCCGCGCGGCGTTGTGGATTGGATGGAGCCGGTGCGCGTTGCGAATGCCGTGCGCGATATGGGCTGGCAGTATCTCGTGGTCACCGCTGTCGACCGCGACGATCTGCCCGACGGCGGCGCGCTGATCTTCGCAAACACCGTTCGCGAGATCCACGAGCGTGTTCGCGGTTCGCGGGTTGAGATTTTAAGCGGCGATTACCGTGGCGACCTTTTGGCACTCGACATCGTACTGGACGCTGCGCCCGACGTCTTTGCTCACAATCTTGAAACCGTACGCCGGCTGACCCCCACCGTGCGCGACAAACGGGCGCGCTACGATCAGTCGCTGGCAATTCTGCAGCATGCCAAATCTCGCGCACCGGAGCGCTATACGAAGACCTCCATCATGCTCGGCCTTGGCGAGAGTGACGAGGAGATAGAGCAAACGATGGATGATGCGCGAAGCGTGGGCGTTGACATTTTCACGATGGGCCAATACTTGCAGCCAAGCAAGAAGCATTTGCCGGTCCAGACGTTCGTAACGCCCGAAAAATTCGAGCAACTGGGAGCATTGGCGCGCGGCAAAGGTTTCCACCAGGTGGTATCAAGCCCGCTCTCGCGCAGCTCGTACCACGCCGAGCAAGCCTTCACCTAAAGACCGCAACCCATGCCACGCGGGACGGTTCTTGCCGATCAATGCGCGACGCGGGAACCCGAAGGCCGATAGCGGAACGGCGGCCTCGTGGTTGAGTTCTTTCTAAAGCGGCCGATCTTCGTCAGCGGTCTGTTCGTTAATCATTATGATCGCGGGCGCCATCGTCATTCCCACGTCCCCATCGGCCAGTACCCGCAGATTGCTCCGCCGGTCGTTACGGTGACTGCCAATCTATACCGGCGCGAACGCGCAGGCCGTAGAGTCGGCCGTGACCACGCCGCTGGAGCAGGCAATTAACGGCGTGGAGAACCTGCGTTACATCTCTTCCACCAGCGCGAACAACGGTGTCAGCACCATTACGTGTACGTTCCGCTTAGGAACCGATCTCGACATCGCCGCGACCGATGTGCAAAACGCGGTCCAGTCGGCCTCGGGTCTGATGCCACCGGAAGTCAAGCAGACCGGAATCACGGTAACAAAAAACTCGGGTACGTTCGTGATGGCCGTTGCAATGCGCTCCGACAACCCGCAATACAATCAACTTTTTCTAAGCAATTATGTAGAACTGAACGTCGTGAACGCGCTCAAGCGCGTACCTGGCGTTTCGAATGCGATCATTTCGGCCAGCGCCGCTACGCGATGCGCGTGTGGCTGGATCCGCACAAACTGCAGGCGCATAACCTCGCAGTGTCCGACGTCCTGGCGGCGCTGCAAGAGCAGAACGTGGAAGTGGCCGCCGGCGACATCGGCTCCGCGCCGGAAAAAAGCACGCAGCCGTTCACGATCAACGTGCGCGCCGAAGGGCGCCTGACGACGCCGCAAGACTTCTCCAACGTCATCGTGCGCGCCGAGACCGGCGGCGGCTACACGCGCCTGGGAGATCTGGGCAACGTCGAACTGGGCGCAGAAGACTACTCCAGCGGCATCTCGTTCGACGGCAACCGCAACGTGGTGGGCATCGGCATCCGCAACTGTCCCTCGGCCAATTCGCTGCAGGTCACCAGCGGCGTAAAGAGCACGATGGCGCAGTTGGAGCGCACCTTCCCGTCGGGCATTACCTGGGACACGGCATTCGACTCGAGTTTGTTCGTAAACGCATCCATTCGCGATGTCCTATTCACGCTTATCCTCTCCATCATGCTGGTCGTCGGTGTCATCTATCTCTTTCTTCAGGACCCGCGCTCCACGCTTATCCCCGCGGTTACGATCCCCGTTTCGCTTGGTCGGAACGTTCGCCGCAATGAAAATCTTCGGCTTCACAATCAACACGATCACGCTCTTCGGCCTGACCCTGGCCACGGGGCTGGTCGTCGACGATGCAATCGTCGTCATCGAAAATATCGCGCGATTCGTTCATGATAAAGGTATGCACGGCGTCCAGGCGGCTGCGGCGGCGATGCGCGAGGTGCAGAGCGCCGTCGTTGCTTCCTCGCTCGTGTTGCTTGCGGTGTTCGTTCCCGTGGCATTCTTCCCCGGCACCACCGGCCAGTTGTACAAGCAGTTTGCGCTCACCATCGCGGCTTCGATCTCGATCTCGCTGTTCGCATCGCTCACGCTCACGCCGGTGATGTCCGCAATGCTTCTTCAAGAAGAGCAGCACGTTCATTTCCCGTTCTTTATTTGGTTCAACCGCGGCCTGGAGGCATTCCGGAAGTGGTATAGCTCGCTGCTGCCGCGTTTGTTCAAGGCGCGCGTGCTCGTGGCGCTTTTGTTCGCGGCCTCGTTTGTCGTGACGCTCTTGATGTTCCGCATAACTCCCACGGCTTTTATTCCGGACGAGGATCAGGGCGCCATTTTCGTAACGATTCAGGCGCCGGAAGGGACATCGCTAGCACGCGAAACCGCCATCGCGAAGCGGGCCGAGCAGATCGTGCTCCGGCAGCCCGAAGTCAGTCACGTCTTCGATGTTTCGGGCTTTAGTTTTACGGGAAGCACGCCCAACCGCGGCATGATGTTCATCCGTCTGAAAGACTGGAGCCAGCGGCACGGCTCCGATCACACTGCCAAGGCGCTTATCGGACGGCTGCAGGCGGCGTTCTTCGGGATGCCCGAGGCACAGATATTCGCCTTCCAGCCGCCGGCAATTCAAGGTGTCGGCTCGTTCGGCGGCTTCCAATTCGAACTGGAAGATCGCGGCAATCTGGGGCTGCCGGCTTTGATGCAAACCTCGTACGGCTACATGGGCCTTGGCAACAAAGACCCCGACCTGCGCCAAGTGTTCACGACGTTCCGTATCGATTCGCCGCAACTGCTCGTTCATGTCGATCGCAATAAGGCCAAATCGATCGGCGTAAGTTTGAACGATGTTTTCCAAACGATGCAGACGCAGCTGGGCTCGTACTATATCAACGATTTCACGTACCTGAACCGCTCGTACCGCGTGTACGTTCAAGCGCAGGAGCCCTTCCGCTCGTCCCTGGACGCGTTGCAATCGCTCTACGTGCGCTCGAGCGGCGGCGGCATGGTGCCGCTCTCGGGCATCGCGACCGCGAAGGTCGTAAAGAGTGCGCCCATTATCACCCATTACAATCTTTTCCGCTCGGTTGAGATCAACGGCAGCGCGGCACCGGGTAAGGGCTCGGGTCAAGCAATTGCCGCAATGGAAAACATCGCCGCGAAGATCGATCCGCCCGGCCTGACCTACGAGTGGTCGGGCATCACGCTGGATGAGATTGAAGGTGGCACGCTCTCCGCGCTGATCTTCGCAATCGGCATTGTGTTCGTATTTCTGGTGCTAGCGGCGCAATACGAGAGCTTCGTCGATCCGTTGATCGTGCTGCTTGCGGTCCCCGTGGCAATCCTGGGGGCGCTGCTCTTCTTACTTGGACGCGGACTCCCGAGCGACGCCTACGCGCAGGTCGGCTACGTCATGCTGATCGGCCTAGCGGCAAAGAGCGCCATTCTGATCGTGGAGTTTGCCAACCAGCAGCTCAAACAAGGAGCCGATGTGGTGACGGCCGCGGCCCGCGCCGCTCAAACCCGGCTGCGCCCGATTCTGATGACGTCGATCGCCTTTATTGCAGCCGTCACACCCTTGGTGTTCGCAAGCGGCGCGGGAAGTTCGGCCAGAAACTCCCTGGGAACGGTGGTCTTCGGCGGCATGCTCGTCTCGACGGTGCTCAACCTGGGAATCACGCCCGTCGTTTATGTCATCGTAAAGAGCTGGTCGCGCCGCCGCCGGCGCCCTGCCGACCCGGCTTTGCCCCCCATTGACGTTCCGAGTTTTATCGCAGATTGACGAGGGTTTAGTACCGCCCTACCGTAATCAAAGCCATCGATGGACTATTAATTTTAATACGTCCTTTCCTTGGAGATCGAGTATGGTTCGCACGTCCCTTCGTACTTGCGCGACGCTATTGTTGGCTTTTGCAATCGCGGGCGCGCCGGCGCTCGCCGACCCCACCGGGCCCTTCGGCACCGCGGTGGACGGCGCAAATATCGCCATCAAGAATGCTATGACCGTGCATCTGCCCGACGGCACGGTGGCGCAAGTCCCTCCGGTCTCGCAGAAGCCCGTCGGCGGCTCGTCCGCGATCGGTCTTCCGACAGGTTGGACGTATACGGCAGACTTCTCTCTTGCCCGCTCGACCGGCAACACCGGCGATTTCGGACGCCGCTGGCTGCCAGGCGGCGTCGATGCCGTTGTGGGCTTCGGATTCAATCCGACCACCCGTTTCGTCGCGAACTACTACGAGCTGCAGCATTATCCGATCAATTTCGACACCGGACAAGTGCCGCTGTATCTGCCGGCCGGCTTTCCGCCTTCGCCCGCTAACCCGAGCTGCGTGAACCTCAATGGCGTAACCACCGCGACCTGCCAAGGCATCTCGCCGCAGATCAACGTGACGACCAAAGACAAGTTCGCGCTCTTCATGCTCGAAAAACTGCTGTTCGTGGGTAAGGTGAAGGGCCGCGCCATTCCGGTGGTCATCACGCCGACGTACGTCTCGCGCTGGTCAACGATTGCGGCCTCGAACGGAAACGGCGACATCGTTCCGTTCGTGGATGCAAACGGCATCCCGCACTTCAACATCAACACCCGCACCGCGCAAGTTTATTCGCTAGCCGTCACGCTTCCGTTCCTCAAGACGCCAAAAATGTTCGGAACGTTCACGGTAGCGCCGAGCCTGGCTCGTGCATACGGCCGGCCTGAACCAGCAGAACAAAGCGCAGCTTTATCAGGTGCTTTACCTCGAATATGCGCCGACCGCCGGCTTGAAGTTCTTCTTCGAGCCGCAGAGCTCGCGCGACTATTTGCCTGCCGACCCGTACGCTCAGCATCTGATTGCGTACTTTCTAGGCGCCTCGCAAGCGATCGGCAAGAACGGTTTCGTTCAAATCGTTGCCAACAGCGGCACGCCGGTCAACTATCCGAACTGGGGCGTAACCCGCCTGAACTGCTTGGCTCTTCCGTGCTCCGCGAACACGGTGCCCTCGGTCGGCGGTCTGAAAGCCTCGCAGATCCAAATTCAATTCGGCATCGGTTCGCCGAGCGTCATTCAATTCTAAGGGGTCAGCATTATGTTTAAAGCACTTCACCGGCCGCTCGCGATCCTCGCGATCATCGCCATGACGGCGTGCAGCAGCACAAAAAATACCGGCGTCCCGTCGGGACCGGTTCTCCCCGCAAACGGCGGTCTGACCCAGCAAAACTTCGTCGGCATCGGCGACAGCTTGACGTTCGGCGAGGAAGGTTCGGGAGAACTGGGCGCGATCGACACGAGCTCGGTGTCGGCGCTTCCCGGCGGCCTTGTCCAAACGACGCAAACCAACGGCTTCTGGGCGCTCATGTACGCGCAGAAGAACGGCATCACGCTGGACCCGACGATCGGAAATTGGAACGTAGATACGGTCCTTGGAACCGTTAATTCGCCGCTTCCGCTGATCAAAGCTCCGGGCTTGGGCGGCGAACTTGTCGTCTCGTCCGTCTCACCGCCGTTTACCGCGACGCACTCGAGCTGCGATTCGTTCAATCAGTTGGCCTATTCCTCATCCGGCTGGGTTTCCACGCGCGTGAATCCGGGAGGTCCGATCGCCGACTTGGGCGTTCCGGGCATGACGATGCACGAAGCAGTCAGCATGATCGCGCCGCTCACCGGTCCGCCCAACGGACCGAACTGCGGTTACGTCACGCTGCCGGGCGACCCGACGTCGGGGAACCTTCAGTCGCTGATCGCCTCGGAGAGCGAAAACTACTACCCGGTGCTGGGTCAGTTCTCAAGCGTGCTCGGGCGCAACGCGACCGCTCTGAACTCGGCCGTTTACCTGAAGCCGCAACTGGCAACGGTATGGCTGGGCGCAAACGACATGCTCAAGTTCATTTTCTCGCACGGGCAAGCGCCCACCACGGATACGCCAACGCAACTCGCCAGCGATCTGACGAAGATCGTGACGACGCTTGAAGCATCCGGAACCAAAGTCGTCGTCGGCAACTTGCCGGATCTCCTCGGAAACCAAGGCGCAGAGGAGCCGCTGCCGCAGTTCTTCCCGCAGCCCAAACTTTCGGCCGATCTGCAAGCGCTGGGCGTGCCTTCGGCCGCGGCCGACGCGACCGCCGCATACGTTTCGGCGCACTACACGCAAGGCAACGGCGGATTCCTCACCGAGTCCGGCTTCTTCGCAGTCGTAGCACAAGTTCAAGGCGGATCCGTTACGCCCAATCTGGACCCGAGCGGAACGGGCAGCGGCGACGGTCCGCTCTACTTGGATCAATCGTTCGCAACGCAAGCTATTGCGCTTAACGCCGGCTACAATCAAGCGATCAACGCGGTTGCTGCCGGTACCGGCGCTGGTCTTGCCGACGTGCAAACAGCGTTCCAGCAACTCGATTCTAACGGCTATCCGTTCGGACCGTTCACGCTGACGCTGCAGTTCGGCGGCGGCCTGGTCAGTTACGACGGCCTGCACCCCTCGAACACGGGATACGCATTGCTCGCCAATCTCTTCATCGGAGCGGCGGACACGAAGTTCTCGCTCACGATTCCCCCGCTCACAGCCGCGCAGATCGGAACCGGCGGGCAAGCGAACGGAATCGAAGAGAACGATCAAAACAATCCGTACGTGATCAAGTCGCTGAACCCGGCGTGGCCCTTCCCGCTTCCGTAGCAGCAGCCGCAGCGCCGGGAACGCTCACATTCGTCGATATTCGAAAGAAGCCCGACGATCGTGGGATTCCCGGCTCGCTGCGTTACAGCGGCGAGCAGCTCGAGCAAGCCGGGCAGCCCCCGTTTGAAAAAACTGCGCGCGTCGTCCTCTACTGCGGCAGCGGGAACTCCAGCTCGCGCATCGCCGGCGAGCTGCGTAATAAGGGCTACAACGTCGACTTCCTAGAGGGCGGATACGCCGCCTGGACCGAAGCAGGGCTTCCCACAGAGCCGCTTGCGCCGCTGCAAGACTTGGATGACGCCACGTGATAGCATTTCTCGCGCTCGCTTACGCTTTCCAAGCCGCGCCGCCAACGGCACCGCCTGCGCCCGCTCAAACGCAAACGATCGATCTTGCGGGGGACCCCAAAGAGATCGCGCGCGCGCAGTTCATCGCGTTCGCAACCAACGATGTGGACCCATCGCTGTTTTCGCAGCCGCCCGACGCGGCCGATGTCTCCGCCGCACGCACATTGCTGCTGGCAATCGGGCGGATGAAACGCATCGATCCGCTGCCGCACACGAACTCACTGCTCGGGATAGGTTACGCCTACCGCTTCACTTGCGAGCACGGCACAGCCGTCGAACGCTTCACGTTACGGGCAGGCAAGATCACAAGCATTTCGTTCACGCGAACGTAACCTCAGTGCCGTCAACCGTTTTTGAGCTCCGGCAGTACACGCTTCACCCCGGCCGGCGCGACGACCTCATCGAGCTCTTCCACCGCAGATTTATCGAACCGCAACAAGCCGCCGGCATGGAAGTCGCTCGGGCTCTTCAAAGACGCATCCAACGCGGACCGGTTTGTCTGGCTTCGCGGTTTCACCGATATGGCATGCCGCAAAACCGCCCTTGCCGAATTCTACTGCGGCGACATCTGGAAGGGGCATCGCGATGCCGCCAATGACACGATGATCGATTCGGACAACGTCCTTCTGCTTCGCGCCGCCACCAGCTCCCCCGTACAAACGCCAAGTAATGTGAGCGGCCGGATCATCTGCGCAACGTACCTTTTCCCGAGCGCCGCGGCCCTAGCTCGATTTCACCGAACGCTTCCGCTCCGAGCTACGCGGGACGCTCACGGCTCAAGGCGTTCGCATCCTGTACGCATTCGAAACCCTCGCAGCCGAAAACACCTTCCCGGCACTCCCAGTCCGCGATGGCGAAAACGCATTCGTGCTAATCGCCTCCTGCACCGATCCGGTGGCCCTATCACCGACGTCACCCTCAGAAGCCATCGAACTGATCCCAACGCAACGCTCGGCCCTGCAAACCTCTTCTTAAAGCGGAAACTTCGTGCGTTTACACGCGGTGGTTTTTGCAGTTGCTCTCACAACCGCTAAGCGTAGACTCCGCGAAGTTTGAGCGCCTGCACAACGCGGTCGATCGCAATCATGTACGTCGCAGTGCGGTAAGGAATATTGTGGCGCTGCGCGATTCCGCGGATCTCGTGGAAGTTGGTGATCAGCACGTCTTCCAAGCGTTCGTTGACTTCGCTCAGTTTCCAGAAGTATCCCATGCGGTCTTGGACCCACTCGAAGTACGAGACGGTGACGCCGCCGGCGTTGGCCATGATGTCCGGAATGACGGTGATGCCGCGTTCGTTGAAGATGCGGTCGGCTTCGGGCGTGGTCGGGCCGTTTGCGCCTTCCACAATTAGCGTCGCTTTGATTTTCGCTGCGTTCTCGGCGGTGAGCACTTTCTCAAGCGCAGCCGGTACGAGCACGTCGCAGTCGCTTTCCAGCAGCTCGCTGTTGCTGATGCGCTCGCCGCCTTTGAAGCCTTCCAAATCGCGGTGCTTGGGATCGTCCAAGTATGCGGAGGCCTCGCCGATATCCAAGCCCTTCTCGTTGTAATACGCGCCGGAGACGTCGGAGATGCCGACGACCTTGCAACCGCGCTCCACGAATAAGCGAGCCGCCCACATGCCGACGTTGCCGAAGCCTTGAATGACGATGCTCGTATCTTCGGGCTTGCGGCCCATGTTTGCCAGTTCGTCGAGCGCGCAGATCGTCACGCCGCGTCCGGTCGCCTCAACGCGTCCCTTCGAACCGCCGATCGCCAGCGGCTTACCGGTGACGACGCCGGGAACGCTCTGACGCATATGCATCGAGTACGTATCCATGAACCACGCCATGGTCTGCGGATTGGTATTCACATCGGGCGCGGGAACGTCTTTGTCGGGTCCGACTACTTCAACCAGCTCGGCCGCGTAGCGGCGCGTGATGCGCTCCAGCTCGCCCTGCGAGAGTTTGCTCGGGTCGCAGGTGACCCCGCCCTTCCCGCCGCCGAACGGGAGATCCACCACGGCGCATTTCCACGTCATCCAGAACGCCAGCGCGGTCACTTCGTCGAGCGTCACGCCGGGATGGAAACGGATGCCGCCCTTGGCCGGCCCGCGGGCAAAACTGTACTGCACGCGGTAGCCGGTGTACACCTCGAACTCGCCGTTGTCGCGCTGAAATGGGATCGAGAAGATGATTTGGCGCGTGGGGTGCGTGAGGATGGCGCGCATCGTGTAATCGAGTTGCAGCAGATTCGCCGCTTCGTTGAAATAGGTGATGCCGTCGCCGAACACCGAGACCTCGCGGACAGCCGTGGTCATAGGACGTTTAAGCCTCCTGAATGATTGACTTCATGGGGTTTAAGGCCGGGTCTAAACTTCCCTATCACACGTTGAACTTGAAGTTCACCACGTCGCCCTCGTGCATGACGTACTCCTTGCCCTCTTGGCGAACCAGGCCTGCGGCGCGAAGCGCGTCCATGGTTTGCAGGCTTGACGTAATCGTCGTATGCGACGATCTCGGCGCGAATGAAGCCGCGCTCGATGTCGCTATGAATCTTGCCGGCAACTTGCGGCGCCTTGGTTCCGCGCTCGATGGTCCAGGCGCGGACCTCTTTCTCGCCGGCGGTCAAGAACGTCATCAGGCCCAGCAACTCATAGGCCGAGACGATGAGCAAGTCAAGCCCACCGCGCTCGATGCCCAGCTCGCCGCAGAACTCCTTGGCCTCCTCGGGGCTCAGGCCCGCCAGTTCGGCCTCCACCTTTCCGCAGAACGCCACCACGCCGCTGCCTTCCGCGGCTGCAATGCGCTGGATCTGGGTCAGAAACGGCCCGGGCTTGCCGATCTGCTCCTCGTCGATGTTGGCCACGTAGAGCAAGGGCTTTGCGGTCAGCAAGAACGATTCGGCGGCGACCTCGGCCTCCGGCGAGCCCTTGGGGAAGGTTCGCGCGGGTTTGCCCGCCTCCAGGGCCGCCAGCAGATTCTTGGCGGCGTCTACCTTGTAGCGGACCTTCGGATTGGCACGGGCCTCGCGGTCGAGCTTGTCGACGCGCTTCTGCAGGGTCGCGAGGTCGGCCAGGTTCATCTCGATGCCGATGATTTCGATGTCGCGCGTGGGATTCGGGTCCGCCCTCCACGTGGGTCACGTTCTCGTCGTGAAAGGCCCGCACGACCATCGCTATCGCATCGGTCTCGCGGATGTGGCTCAGGAAGGCGTTGCCCAGTCCCTCGCCCGAGCTCGCGCCGCGGACCAGGCCGGCAATGTCCACGAAGCGCATGGTGGCCGGAACGATGTTCTTGGATTTGACCAGGCGGGCGAGCACGCCCAGGCGCTCGTCGGGCACCGGCACCTCGCCCACGTTGGGCTCGATGGTCGCGAAGGGGTAATTCGCCGCAAGCGCCTGGGCCGAGCGCGTGAGGGCGTTAAAGATGGTAGACTTGCCCACGTTGGGCAGGCCCACAATTCCGCATGCAAGAGCCATAAAGTAGCCGCGCTCCGTTCTGCTGCATGCAGCCCGCGCCCTGGTTGGGCTCTCGGAGATTGGCGCTTGCTAAGGAAAGAGTGCCATGGGAGCGTATAGGATAGACGACTATGCGCCAGATGAAGGTTGACAAGCTCGGCATCGATCTGCTCACGCACGACCCGGTTGTCATCCTCAAAGACACCGACGGAAAGCGTTTCCTTCCGATCTTGATCGGCCCGTTCGAGGCGACCGCAATTGCGC
Source organism: Vulcanimicrobiota bacterium (assembly GCA_963702335.1). Taxonomy (GTDB): domain Bacteria; phylum Vulcanimicrobiota; class Vulcanimicrobiia; order Vulcanimicrobiales; family Vulcanimicrobiaceae; genus DASSRQ01. The sequence continues at coordinate 61,446 of CAVPCC010000035.1, forward strand.
TCGCGCTCGAGAACGCGCCGGTGCCGCGACCGCTCACGCACGATTTGATGCGCACGGTTTTGGAAACGCTCGAAGCCAAGCTCGAACAAGTCGTCATCCACGACATCCGTGAATCAACGTTCTTTGCAAAACTGATCGTGCGCACGAACGGCGAGCTGCAAGAGATCGACGCGCGTCCGTCGGACGGCATCGCGCTCGCATTGCGCATGAGCGCGCCGATCTATGTTTCGGACAAGATCGTGCTGGAGGAGTCCGCTCCCGATAAGCGCGGCGGCGGCGAAGAAGCAGAGGTCGAACGCTTTAAAAAATTCATCGAAGAACTCAAGCCCAGCGATTTCAACCGGTAATTGTTAGGGGCGGCGTATGCCTCAACCGGAAACCGCTCTTCCTTTTCCATCCTGGAAGAGTACGGCTTTTCTGCTTTTTTGCGAAAACGACGTTTTGAACGACCATCCTGGCCGGTGCAAAAAAGTCAGAAATTTACCGGTTGAGGCATACGCCGCCCCTAACAAAGTTATCGGTTTCAATAGTAACTCGCCGCGGGGTTCGAGGGGTAAACGCGTTTTCCCAGAAGCAGCGCGGCTATGGAGACACAGGAACGCGCCGACATCGGCGTTTTCGGCGGCTCGGGTTTCTATTCGCTTATCGAGAACGCCCGGGAAGTCACAATCGAAACACCGTACGGCGCGCCAAGCGACAAGCTGGCCCTGGGCGAGATTGCCGGCAAGCGGGTCGCGTTTTTGCCGCGGCACGGCAAAGATCACCGCTACCCGCCGCACATGATCAACTACCGCGCGAACCTGTACGCGATGAAGATGCTGGGCGTAAGCCGCATCATCGCGCCGACGGCGTGCGGCTCGCTGACGGCGGATTTTAAGCCCGGCTCGATGGTCGTGGCGGACCAGGTCGTCGACCGGACCACCGGCCGGCGGGATACCTTTTACGACGGCCCCATCACTACGCACGTAAGCTTTGCCGATCCCTATTGCCCGACCATGCGGCCGATCGCGGTCGAACAGTCGCGCGGTCTGGGCATCGAGACGCACGACCACGGCACCATCGTCGTCATTCAAGGTCCCCGCTTCTCGACGCGCTCGGAATCCAAGTGGTTTTCTTCGCTGGGATGGGAAGTGATCAACATGACCCAATACCCCGAGTCGTATTTGGCCCGCGAACTGGAGATCTGCTACGTCAACATCTCGCTGATCACCGATTACGATGTCGGTTTAGAGGGTGTTGGCGGTATCCAGCCGGTTTCGCATCACGAAGTGATCGAAGTGTTCAACAAGAACAATGCGCGCGTCAAAGACGGCATCTACAAGATCGTCGAACAACTCGACCTGAAGGCCGACTGCGCTTGCCTTCACGCGCTGCAGGGAGCACGCGGCTAACGTGCGCCGCATGCCCGAAAGGCCTGACCTTGGGCTTTACGCCGCAACGCTTCCGCTCTTTGCGCGCAACTTGGGCGTTGCTCTTGCGCCGCTGGCGGGAGCGGCAATCGGGGTAGGCTTGCAATATTTGGAGGGCCCGCTCTTCGATCCGGTCGGCGGCGCGCTTAACCCGATCATGCAATTGGTAATCAATATCGTTTACGGTTTTGCATTTGCGATCGCCGTGATCTTCGCCGACGATGCATGGCGTCACGGCCGCGGGCATATCGGGCCCGCATGGCAGAAAGCGCGCGAGCGTGCATTGAGCATCGTTGTCGCGGCGGTCGGTTTCTTGTTTCTAATTTATGTCGCGCAGATGATAGGCGGCTTCCTACCCATTCCGTTCTTATCGATCGTGCTCGAGCTGCTCGCCGTGTGGGCTTTCATTTATGCAATTCCGGCGGCGGCAATCGGTGGGATTCCGGCGGGTGCCGCGTTTTCGGCCTCGCTGCAAATGGCAAAGCGCCAGCCGCTTGCGACGGCTATCCTGGTCGCGGTAAGTCTGTTGATTTGGTATGCGCTGACCGGCTACGCGCTCGGCGCATTAATCGCAATACCCGCGATGAGTGTGGCTGCGCTGGACGTCATGCAAATCTTGCTCTTTGCAATCGCGCTCGGACTTATTGCCGTCCTGTGCGCAAAGCAGTACGCGGACCTGGCTTTTAGGCCGTACTGGTAAGGGCCATCCGTACGATCTCGCCCACAAGGGCGGGACTGACGTTCGTGCGGGCGATGCGCTGCGCATCGGTGACCTTCGCCAGCGCGTTCGTTGCATTGCCCACGGATATTGCCGGTAACCCTCGCAGCTGCGCGGCGTAATCCGGCGCAAGCAGAGGCGCATCCTTACCGGCATTGGAGAGCGCGATCCAGTCACGCAGCAGGGTCTTGACTACTTCCAAACCTTCGTCCAGCGACTCGCGCGCGGCCCAGTTCTCCTGCGGCGTGCGCCCTTCGATCACCCTGAAGAACCACTGCGCGACCTGCGCGCGCAATTGTTCTTCATCCTCATCCAATGCACCCAACGCCCGCGTTATGGAGCCCTGCGAGAGCGCGGCACCTAATTTAGCGCGCTCCGCGTCCACTCCGCGCTCGCGCAGAACGTTTTCCACTTGAGCCGCGCTGAGCGCGGAGAACCGGACCTCAAGCAGCCGCGATCGGATCGTCGCGAGCAAACGGGCGGGCGTTGACGTTGTGAGCAGCAGCAGAACGCCGGCAGGCGGCTCCTCAAAAAATTTCAGCAAGGCGTTCGCAGCGGGTGGTCCGGCAAAGTCAATATCGCCGAGCACGAAGATGCGAAGCCCGCCGGCATACGATTGCAGCGAGAGCTGGCGGACCAAATCACGTGACGTCATCGAATCGCCCTCGTGAAATCCGAGCTCTTCATCCATCGCGCCGATTTTCAAGGCACCCGTGCTCTCGAGCAGATCCGGGTGGCGCGTCTCTTCTTTGCCGATCAGTTTGCAGGAGGCGCACACGCCGCAATAACCCAGAATGCCGTCAGGATGCGGCGCCTGACAAAGCAGCGACTGCGCAAGCGCGCGCGCAAACGTCTTTTTCCCGATGCCCGAGGGACCCGTGAAAAGGTACGCGTGTCCAATTGTTTCTTTGGTGAGCCGCGAGAAGAATTGCTTGGGGCCCGCCGCGCCCACCACGTCGAACCGCAGTTCGCTCAAATGCGCACCGCTATGAGCGCGGCCATGGCTTGGGCCATAACCTCATCCGCAGGCGCCTCGCCGTCTATCTGGACGATGCGCGGGTCGCGCCTTGCAAGTTCGCGGAAGCCCTCGCGCGCGCGGCGGAAAAAATCCGCGTCTTGACGCTCCATGCGATCGTTACCGTGCCCGCGTTCCGCCAAGCGCTCCCGGGACCGTTCGTAACTGATGTCCACGTAGATGGTCAGGTCGGGAGCCAGACCGCCGGTCGCTGCTGCACAGGTCATGCGCACGAGCTCCAAGGGCAAGCCGCGGCCGTAACCCTGATAGGCGAGCGAGGAGTGCGTGTAGCGGTCGCAGAGGACGGCCGCATGCCGTTCCAGGGCCGGGCGAATAACGCCGGCGACAAACTCCGCCCGCGAGGCGTTGATCAGCAGCAGCTCGGTCATCGGCGTGAGCGTGGCAGCCGAGTGCAGGAAAATCTCGCGCACGGCGTCGCCCGCGGGCGTGCCGCCGGGCTCGCGCGTAAGGACCGTTTCCAGCCCCTCCTCACGCAAAGCTTGGCCCATCGCCGCCATGAGCGTGGATTTGCCGCTGCCCTCGATGCCCTCAAATGATATAAACAATTTTCGTTTGTAGCCCGATTATCCGACTATGGCCGGTACGATGTTCGACGGGGTGGTCGATTGGTTCTTAAGCCGCGCCGGAGACCGCCGCCAATATAAGCGGCGCCCCGGCGCATTTCACGTTTGGTACGAGGCCAAGGAAAGTGCTCCCCGTCCAAGCGATTGGAACCGAACTCTCGCCCAGCGGGCTGCTCTTCGTCATCGGCACGCCCATCCCTCAGGAAGAGTTCAACATCAGCATCGGGCTGCGCAACAAGCATTTCCCGCGCGCCGTGCGACCGATAGGGTCGACCATAAAGGGCAGCCCTGGCAGCGGTACGCCTGCGAGTTTACGGGGATTCGGCCGATTCGTGGGACCTCATCGTTCGCTACGTCAACGACGAGCCCGAATTAGACGACCGCCGCAAAGCGCAAAGTCAGCAGATGGCCGACAACGTTGACGACGCCCATCGCCTCCTGCCAATGGCCATCCAAGAAAAGCTCGTGCAGATGTTGACCGACGCGCGCCGCTTGGAACGTCCTTCCTCGTAGGCAACGACGGCTCAGTCGTTATGCAGTAAGGTCGCCGCCCTTAAAAATCCGCACGCGCCGGTTGGGTTCTAATCCCGTGCTTCGCGACTGCAAACGGTACTTCTCGGCCAGCTGATGCTGCATGCGGCGCACGTATGACGTCTGTGGGGTAAGTTCGATCGCCTTGTTGTCCAGCAGAACCTGATAGACCGCTTCTTCCGCTTCGCGAATGGCGATCTCTTCGGTGTCGATTGAGGGCAGGTTGAACACGTCTTTGAGGCAGCTCTGGATCTGCGTTGTCGTGTTGGTCTTGATGCTGTAGATCGGAATGTTCTCCGAGGCGATCTGCTTGAGTTGGGCTGCTCCTTACGCTCCAGCGTTTTGAGCGTGAGGACGACGTCGGCGTCGTCCCAGTTGCGGGCGATCGAAGCATGGACGCGCAAGTTGTGGACCGCGCGTTCGATCTTATTGCGCGAAACGCCGTACGGAAAAATCATCAGCGGCTTGTCGCGGTCGTCGCGTTCGGCTTCCTCTTCGTGGTAGCCCGCGCTCACCAGCTGCGGCATGGATTCGGTGTCGGCTTCCTGCACGATGTCCACCCGGCCACTAGCGGTGCGCCGGCGAACCTCGGGCTGCGGCTGATAGCCGCGCAGCAATGCGTCTACCACGTCGGCGACGTTCTTATGGATGGCCATGTTATCGCGGTCGTGAATCTCCACAACAACGTCGAACGTGGGCGGAGCTTTACGCTCCAGCACCGTCTTGCGCGTGCCGCGCCGGCGCGCTTCTTCGTCCGAAAGCGTAACGGCACTGATGCCGCCCATCAGGTCCGAGAGCGTCGGGTTCATCAACAGATTCTCGAGCGTTTGGCCGTGCGCCGTCCCGATGAGCGAGACGCCGCGTTCGGCAATCGTGCGCGCTGCTTCGGCCTCGGCCTGCGTGCCGATTTCGTCGATCACGACGACCTGCGGCATGTGATTCTCTACGGCTTCAATCATCACCGAATGCTGGAGGGCCGGGTCGGCCACTTGCATGCGCCGGGCCGTGCCGATTCCCGGATGCGGAACGTCGGAGTCGCCGGCTATCTCGTTTGAGGAATCAACGATGACGACGCGCTTGCGATCCTCGGCCAGCATGCGCGCGCACTCGCGCAGCATGGTTGTTTTGCCGACGCCCGGACGCCCGAGCAGGCATATGGATTTGCCGCTGCGCAGGATGTCCAGCAAGATGTCGATCGTTCCGTAAACGGCGCGTCCGACACGGCACGTGAGTCCGACGATCTTTCCGGTGCGGTTGCGAATTGCGCTTATCCGGTGAAGCGTTTGTTCGATGCCCGCGCGGTTATCGGCGCCGAACGCCGAGAGCCGGGTGCAGACATGCGCGATATCTTCCTGCGTTACTGCCGTATCCGAGAGATACACAAAGTCGTCTTCAAACCGCGCCTCGGGCGGGCGTCCCAAATCGAGAACAACCTCGATGACGCTCTCAAGGTTAGGAAGACGAACAAGCGATTGCCGGATGGGGAGCGGAAAAATATCGAGGAGTTGGGTGATGCTCCCGGTCGGGAGCCATGGATTCGGCCTTAACCGCCAATACTGACCCTCGCTTTTTGAAATTTTGGCCGCGGGTTTACGACCCGCAAAAAATTTCGTCCGCTAAACTAGTACTATTCGATATTCCCAATATCGGATGAACGCCCTGCCCGTTCAAGGCCCGGGCGCATTTTTTTTATGGAAGGCCCTTGAGCGTGAGGGCGAACGGCGGCCGGCCCTCCGCCTTCAAACAGCTCACGTTCAAATTTCGCGTTGAGTACGTCCTGAGAAACTGCTCTTCGATTGCGTACGTGCACTTCGAGCCGAAGTCGTGCCCCGCATGCGGTATCAGTATCTGACGACCATTGGGCAGATAGCGCAGCGCCCGTGCGCCGAACTGCGGCGGCGTTGCCGGATCCGCCGAGCCGCCGATCATCAGCACCGGCGCGTTCGAGCGGACCGGCGCAAGAAACGAGATTGGGTCGGGGCGCACGTTCCACAAGTTGCACGCGGTCCGCTGAGCGCGGTAGCGTGAGTCTCCCATGAATGTCCCTTGCGCCGCGGCGGCCGCTTGGGCGCCCGTAATGAACGGCATCGACCCCGCGCACGTGAGCGAAAGATTCATTCCCATGGCGAGCGACCCGGGAATGCCGTGCGAAACTAATGCGATCAAATGCGCGAGCGGCTTGGTGTTCCCGGCCGCGGCATCGTGAATGATCAAGGGAAGAAACGACGCGCCGTAAGCGTCGTACATCGTTTGGCGCATGCGATCGGCGAAGACCTCAAAAACGATTCTTCCGCCCGGTACGGCGATGCCGCCATTCTTGCTCTGCGCAAGCATTTTTGCAAAGTCGCCGGCAAAGCCCGGAAAATGCTTGGCGCACATCGTGTCCGCGGCACACGACCGCTCTAAATCCTCAAGCGCCCGCTGCGCGCCTTGCGGAAACGGCTTGGGCAAGAGCAGCGCCGGGGGCGCCACGCCCTCCATGATTACCGCGGCCACACTATCGCCATGGCGGCGCATGTAGATGAAAGACTCCATCGTTCCGTACGAGCCGCCGGAGAGCACGATCTTTTTGTATCCTAGGCGGGTACGGATATCGTTCAGGTCGTCGGCCGCAACATCCGAACCGTAGGCATTCAGATCGCTGGTCGCCGCTAGCCGATCGCGGCACGCGCGAAGGACCGCAGCCGGAAAGAGTGCCGTGTACGTCGAGGCGTCGGTGGGATAAATATTGCAGTTCAGCGCATGCGAGGTTCCCGTGCCGCGCTGGTCCACGACGACGATGTCGCGACTAGCATGCGCGTACATCGAGACCGGGTCCTGTAGAAGATACTGAGACCATAAGTCGATTGCCGCTTGACCGGGACCGCCTGCGATCAGAAACACCGGATCTTTGCGGACGCGCGACGCAGCAGGTACCACGACGAAATGCACTTGGATCTTGCGGCCCGTTCCGGCTCGCCGGTTCTCGGGCACCGTAATCGAGCCGCACTTCGCTTTGAGATGTGCGTACGTGCACGGCGAGGCGCTCAGAGCGGCTGCGGCAAGAAGCGGTAGCATTCAGGACTCCTTAACGACGCGGATGTTTTTGAGTTCTTTATCGTACGGCCCTTGCATGCGAACGCCGGCCTTTATCTCCAGATTCAAATAGTCGATAATCGGCTCGGTGATCTCCTCGCCGGGAGCAATGACGGGTATCCCGGGCGGATAGGGCGAGATCGTTTCCGCGCAAATGCGCCCTTTACTCTGCTTGAAGTTCACAAACTCCGTGTCGGCGAGAAATGCATCGCGCGGGAGCATGCGGATTGGCGGGATCTTCGGCAATTTGTACGACCCGGTCTTCATGCGCCGCTTCAAAACACCCGAAGGCGAGAACAAGTCGATCGGGCGATCCTCTCGCGCCAGTTCGGAGACACCTTCGATGAGCCGTTCGGCCGCACTCTGCGAGGTTCCGATCGTGAACAGCGCGACGACGTTGAACAGATCGGCAAGTTCCACTTGCACGTTGTAGCGGCGCCGGAGAATCTCCGAGGCCTCATAGCCGGTGTATCCCAAATCCTTGACCGTTATAGTTACTTTCGTGGGGTCGAGGTCGAAGACGCCGGGCCGGCCTTGCAACTCTTCGCCGAAACAATACACGCCGGGGATTTCGTTGATGCGCCGGCGTGTGTCTTCGGCAAGTGCAATGGTCTGCGAGAGCAGCGCCGCGCCTTCTACGGCCATCTGTTTGCGCGCGACGTCGAGCGAGGCCACCATCGGCAGATTGGGCGAGGTCGAAAGAAACATTTTGAGCACCGCTTCGAGCCGGTCCACGCGCACGCGCGGGCCGATCTGATGAAGCATAGCGCATTGCGAGAACGCGCTGAGCATCTTGTGCGTCGAGTTGATGCACAGATCGGCGCCCACTTGCGTTGCCGAGAGCGGCAGCGCGGGATGGAACTGAAAGTGCGGCCCCCAGGCCTCATCTACCAGCAGCACCAGGCCTGCATCGTGCGTGATCCGGACGATGGCTTCCAAATCGGCGGCGACGCCGTAGTAAGTGGGACTCACAACGTAGACCGCTTTGACGTCCGGGTTTTCTTGCAGCGTTTGGGCCACAGTTTCGGGCGTGACGCAGTGATCCATGTGCAGCTCTTCATCGACGACCGGCTGCATATAGACCGGACGGGCGCCGCTCATCACCAAGCCGCCGAGCATCGATTTGTGCGCGTTGCGCGGAACGGCAACTTTGTCGCCCGGATTGAGGGCCGTCATCATCATGCATTGATTGCCGCTGGTCGAGCCGTTGATCAGGAAATACGTGCGGTCCGCTCCGTACGCTTCGGCGGCGAGCTGCTGCGCTTCTAAGATTGATTCCGTAGGCTGCAGCAGATCGTCGATCCCCGGCATGGGCGTAAGATCGATCGCGCAGATGTTATCGCCGATAAATTCGCGGAACGCGCGATCCATGCCGATGCCCTGTTTATGGCCCGGCGTGTGAAACGGAATGACGCCCGCGTCGACGTATTCAAGCAAAGCTTGAAAGTACGGAGTTCTGGTTTGGTCCACGACTAGGCGAGAACCTCAAACCCCAGACGGTCCAGCATTGCGAAATCATCGTTGTCCTGCCGCCCGGACGTGGTGAGGTAATTTCCAAGCACAAGACCGCTTGCGCCGCTGCGCATGCCGAGATCTTGCAATCCTTGAAGCGTGACCTCGCGGCCGCCCGCGAAACGAATTAGCGCCGAAGGCAGCGCGAGGCGGGCCATCGCAACAAAGCGCAGCGCTTCGGTCGGTTCCACCAGCGATCGATCGCCCATCGGCGTGCCCGGCCTCGGGTTCAAAAAGTTTACCGGCACTTCTTGCGGATCCAGCTGTTGAAGCGATTCCAAAAAATCCAGCCGGTCGTCGAGGGTTTCGCCCATGCCGATGATGCCGCCGCAACAGAGTTCCAGACCCATGCGCTTGACCAGTTGGCACGTCTCCCAGCGTTCGTCATAGCTGTGCGTCGTGCACACGGAGGGAAAATAGCGGCGCGACGTTTCAAGATTGTGGTTCACCTTGTCCACACCGGCTGCCGCCAGCTGCAGCAGTTGGTCTTCGCGCAGGATGCCCAGCGAGACCGCAACCTGCAGCGGATACTGCTCTTTGATCGCCCTTACCGCCGTGCAGACACGTTCGAGCAGCTTCGCGGAGGGCCCGCGAACGGCGACAACGATGCACAGTTCGCCGGCACCCCGTTCGTGCGCGTCGCGCGCTGCTTCCAGGAATCCCTCGATCGTGCTAAGCGGCTCGGCTTCGACGTCGCTTGCGAAACGTGCACTCTGCGAGCAAAAATTGCAGTCTTCAGAACAGCCGCCCTTTTTGGCGTTGTAGAGCACTTCGACATTGATGCCGTTGCCGCAGTAGGCTTCGCGCACTTCGTCGGCGAGTTCCAGCAAGGCCGGAACGTTCTGCGGGGCAAGCTCGGCAAGTGCCATAAGCAATTGCCGGTCCGCGCCGGCTCGATCCTCAAGCACGCGCTTGCGCGCAAGTTCGATGGTAGGGTGCGTCACGCGGGGCATCGGTCCTTTATAAGATGTGAACGAAGATCTGCGCGCCTTTCTCAACGGACGCGGCTTCGTCGGTTTCAAACGGCAGAATGCCAAGTATCTCTGCTTTTCCCTGCAACGCGCGCCGCACGTCGCTCACGTATGCGGCGCCCAATCGCTCCCATCGTTCGACGAGCACGCAGCCGGCAACGGGAATGCGCTGCTGCTCGCAGAGCGACATGGTCAGCAATGCATGGTTCAAGCAGCCCAAGCGCAGGCCGACTGCCAGGACAACGCGGAGCTCGGCAAGCGCCGCCACGGTCGCAAAATTCTGCGAACGATTCAACGGCACGGCAAGGCCGCCCGCGCCCTCGGCCACGACCGAACCCTTGATTCCCGCCATCGCGTCGGCAAGGTCCTCGGCACGGACTTCCGGGCTGCGCTCGGCAAGCGCTGCCGACCACGGATCGGCCGGCTTCTCGAAGCGCGCCAGTTCCACGTGGCGGCATTTAGCCAACGCGCCCGCACGGGCGGAATCTCCCGGGACTCGCGGCGGCAAACCCGTCTGCACGAGTTTTACGATCGTCGGTTTCTCGCCCGCAACGCGCAGCGCGGTCGCCAGCGACGCGGCGACGCGCGTTTTCCCGACGTCGGTATCGGTGCCGGTTACGAGGTAACGGTGCACGAGAGCGCTTCCAGCAGCAGATCGATCTGCTCGCGCGTGTGATCGGCACGCAGGGATATGCGCAACCGCGAGGTTCCGGCAGGAACAGTCGGCGGGCGGACGGCCGGAGCATTGACGCCGCGTTTGCGCGCCTCGTCCATTGCGGCAAGCGCGCTTTCCTCGCTTCCCAAAACGATCGGCACGATTGGCGTCTCTGCATCGCCGCAAGCAAACCCCGACGTGCGCAACGCCGCGCGCAGATGAACGGCGTTTGCAAACAGCCGGGCGCGCCGGTCCTGCGAGGAACGCGCGAGCATGATGCCGATTCGCGCCGCAAAAGCCAGCGCCGGCGGGGGCGCAGTGTCGAACACGAACGTGCGCGCGGTGTTGATCAGCAGTTCTATCAAGGGCGCCGGCCCGGCGACGAATCCGCCCGAGGCGCCGATCGCTTTGCCCAGCGTTCCGAGCACGACGATCCGCTCGTCGTTGATTCCCCGTGCAAGGCCGCCTGCGTCTTCGCCGAGCACGCCCAGCGCGTGCGCTTCGTCAACCAAGAGAATGTCACCCGGATTGAGATCGCTTACAAGCGCGCGCACATCGGCGGTGTCTCCATCCATGCCGAAGAGCGATTCGGTCACGATGAGCGCACCATCCCCGCGCCGGGCGCGCGGCGGCAACCTTCGATGAGCGAAGATCTCCCGCGCAAGGCCGCTTGCGCGAATGCCGTCGATCAGACAAGCATGGTTGAGCGCGTCGGAATAGACCGACTCCACGCACGATCCCAGCACCGTAATCGCACCCAGCGCCGCAAGATAACCCGACGAGAACAGTAACGCGCGTTCGCGGCCGAGCCAGCGCGCAATGTCTTCCTCAAGCAGCAAGTGCTCGCGGTGCCGGCCGCCCAGCAACCGCGCGCCGCCGCTACCGACGCGATCGGCGCGCCGCAAAGCTTCAATCATACGCGAATCGGTTGCGAGCGAGAGATAATCGTTACTGGAAAAATCCGCGGTGTACCGCGTGTTGTCTTGTTCCGTCGAACGGTACCGGTTCTGCACGCGGATGCGGTCGAGTGTCTGCGCAACGTGCTGCAAGTAACTAGCCGAGTTCATCAAGGACCGCAGCCAGTGCAGTAATGAACGAGCCGGCCTCCTGGGCTGTGCTCGAGAGCGGCGGAACGAGCTGAATGACATCGCCGATCGGCCGGGTGAAATGTCCGCGCTCGTAGAGCGCGTCGGTCACACGCCACGCCGCGGTCGGCCACGACTCACGGTCGATGCGCTCCTCGGCCAGTTCGATCCCGATCATCAGTCCGGCGCCGCGCACTTCGCGCACGAGACGGTGCCCGGCCAATTCAACGAGCGCCGGGCGGATGGCGTCGGCCACGAGGGCAGCGTGCTCCAGCGTGCGTTCGCTCTCGAACAACTCCAGGTTGGTAATTGCCGCGGCGCACGCGATGGGATTGCCCGCATACGAGTGACCGTGGAAGAACTGTTTGCGCTCTAAAGGCGCCCCCAGAAAAGCGTTGTAAATGCGATCGCTTGCGAGCGTCGCCGAAAGCGCGAGCGCGCCGCCCGTCAGTCCTTTGCCCAAGCAGATGATATCGGGCAACAACCCTGCTTGCGTATAGGCGAACATCGATCCCGTTCGTCCGAAGCCCGTCGCGATCTCATCGACGATTAGCAGCGGCTCCATTCGTGCCAAAGGCGCATATGCGGCCGGTTCGATCACGCGCATTCCCGCGGCCGCCTGAACGACTGGCTCGACGATCACGGCGGCGACATCGTTCAAGTTCGTCAAACCCTCGCTGAACGTGCGAGTCTCGAACGTTATCGCCTCGTACGAAGATTTGAAAAGATCGATATCGGAGACGCTCATGGCTGCCGCCGTGTCGCCGTGATACGAATCCATCAGATGGACGAAGCGCGTGCGCCGCGGCTGCCCCGCGTAACGCCAATAATGCAGCGCCATTTTCAGCGCTGCTTCCACAGCGCTTGCGCCGTCGCCGGAATAGAAAACGTGCGGCAGGCCGGCAACCTGTTCCAAACGATCGGCAAGTTCTTCGGCCCGCGGATTCGAAGCGCCCAGCAAGGTTGCGTGATCCAGCTGCGCGGCTTGTGTTGCTATAGACTTGACGATATGCGGATGGCAGTGACCGTGGACGGTGGTCCAGATGGAACTGACCGCATCGAAATACCGGTTGCCGTGCACATCGAAAAGATACGCGCCTTCGCCCCGTGCAAACGAACGCTTGGAGGCGTCGAAGCCGTGCATCTGGGTGAAGGGAAGCCACAAGGCTTTGCTGCCGGTCTTGAGCACGCTACTTCAGTTATGCGCGCGCGCCCGCGCTCCTACGGCTCTACGCGTTCCTCGATGGAGACGTTGTACAGGAACAAGAATTTGCACCACTCGTCCGGCAGCGTGTTGCGCTTGATCTGGATCCACGGAATGTACTTGGGCTGGCGCGGCTTGCGCTTGAGTTCATGTTGCAGTCTTCGGGAGTACGGTTGTTCTTGCGGTTGTTGCAGCGCATGCACGCGCACACCAAGTTCTCCCAGGTCGAGGGGCCGCCTTTGCTCTTCGGCGCAACGTGATCGACGGTCATGAAACGGTCGCCGCGAACACCGCAATACTGGCATGTATGATCGTCGCGGATCAGAATGTTCTTCTTCGTGAGCGCAACCTTCTGCATGGGCCGCTTGATGTAATACAGCATGCGAATGATCGAAGGCATCCGCATCTCGAAGGTGGTCGAGGAGATAATGCGCTCGCGACCGTGCACCATCTCCGCCTTGCCGGCAAAGATCAATTTCACGGCACGCTGAAAATTCGTAATATTCAGCGCCTCATACGTAAAATTCAATACGAGCACTTCGCTCATCGCACTACCCACAACTGAAGCCCAGCAGTGAGATGCATGAGGGCCGAAGGCCGGGGGTCCCCGTACGCTTTGCGTACGGGGGGCGCGGAGCCCGCAGGGCGCATGCGCCTATCAGTGAGATGCGCGAGGGCCGAAGGCCGGGGGTCCCCGTACGCTTTGCGTACGGGGGGCGCGGAGCCCGCAGGGCGCATGCGCCTATCAGTGAGATGCGCGAGGGCCGAAGGCCGGGGGTCCCCGTACGCTTTGCGTACGGGGGGCGCGGAGCCCGCAGGGCGCATGCGCCTATCAGTGAGATGCGCGAGGGCCGAAGGCCGGGGGTCCCCGTACGCTTTGCGTACGGGGGGCGCGGAGCCCGCAGGGCGCATGCGCCTATCAGTGAGATGCGCGAGGGCCGAAGGCCGGGGGTCCCCGTACGCTTTGCGTACGGGGGGCGCGGAGCCCGCAGGGCGCATGCGCCTATCAGTGAGATGCGCGAGGGCCGAAGGCCGGGGGTCCCCGTACGCTTTGCGTACGGGGGGCGCGGAGCCCGCAGGGCGCATGCGCCTATCAGTGAGATGCATGAGGGCCGAAGGCCGGGGGTCCCCGTACCCTTTGCGTACGGGGGGCGCGGAGCCCGCAGGGCGCATGCGCCCATCAGTGAGATGCGCGAGGGCCGAAGGCCGGGGGTCCCCGTACGCTTTGCGTACGGGGGGCGCGGAGCCCGCAGGGCGCATGCGCCTATTAAAACGAGGCACTACAAGCCTCGCTTTTTTACAAACGTCAGTCGGGTTTCGGTCAGCAACTGCGTTATCGCTAACCTCTCCTCGGCCCTCAGGCGTTCCTTAATCCTATCAAAGACCGCACCGGCAATGTCTATTGCCGCCTCCGCGCTCTTCAGATCGGATGCTTGTTCTTCATCTTGGGCAAGGTAAGCGTGGGCCGCAAGGCAGAAGCGCGCTACTACGTCGCTGGCCAGTACTTCGACCGGCGCGGCGGCGGCGACGTTTTCAGGTTCCGTTGTGGAACTGTAAGGGCCCATCGTAATGATAGATTTACGCGGCGGTGGGGCGCTTCCCTACTCGGTCTGCGCCGTGAACCATTTTTAGGAAGTACTCGTGAACGCGCTCGTCGCCCGTCAGCTCGGGATGGAACGAGGTTCCCAGCACGTTGCCTTGGCGAACCATGACACCGTGGCCGTTGCGTTCTGCAAGTACTTCGACGCCTTCGCCCGCGAGTTCTATCCACGGCGCGCGAATGAAAATTGCCGGAAAAGGCGCCGCGCCCAGCGCAGGTATTGCAAGATCGATCTCGGCCGACTCGTTTTGCCTGCCGAATGCATTGCGCCGAACGGTCACGTCGATGAGATCGAGCGTGGGCTGCTCGAGGCCGGCAACGTCGTGCGCAACCACGATAAGCCCCATGCACGTGCCCCAAAGCGGCATGCCCGCGCGCACGCGTTCGACGATTGGGCCATCGAGCTCGAAGCGATCCAGTAGTTTCATTACCGTGGTCGACTCGCCACCCGGAACGATCAGCCCGTCGACGGCATCGAGCTGCGCACGATTCTTGACGGCAATCGCCTGCGCGCCGGCGCGCCCCAATGCGGCAACGTGTTCGTCCACGTCGCCTTGGAGGGCCAAAACGCCGACTGCGAGGTTTGCCGCCATTTAATTACCGCGCGGCGCGAGCATCTCCGATTCGGGAAGCTGCGCAGATCCAAACCTTCCATCGCCTGGCCGTCTTTGCCGAGCGAACGGCTCGCGGCAACCACGACGGAGGGATCGTTGAAATGCGTGGTTGCATCGACGATCGCTTTCGCGAAAGCCTTTGGGCTGTTGGATTTGAAGATGCCGCTGCCCACGAAAATCCCTTCGGCGCCGAGTTGCATCATGAGCGCGGCATCGGCGGGCGTTGAAACGCCGCCGGCGCAAAACAGCACGACGGGAAGTTTTCCGGTTCTTGCAATCTCCGAAACCAGCTCCAGCGGCGCACCCAGGTCGCGCGCGCGGGCGACCAGTTCTTCTTCCGGCACAACGGTGAGTTCTTTGATTGCATCGCTGATGGCGCGGATATGACGCACGGCCTCCACGATATTGCCGCTGCCGGCTTCGCCCTTGCTGCGGATCATCGCTGCGCCTTCGGCAATGCGCCGCAAGGCTTCGCCCAAATCGCGGGCGCCGCAGACGAACGGCGTTGTGAATTTTTGTTTGCTGACGTGGTACTTGTCATCCGCGGGCGTGAGGACTTCGGACTCGTCGATGAAATCGACGCCGAGTTGCTGCAGTGCCTGCGCCTCAGCGAAATGGCCGATGCGGACTTTGGCCATGACCGGGATGGTCACCGCGTCCATGATGGACTGCACGAGTTCCAAATTGCTCATCCGTGCCACGCCGCCCATCGCGCGAATGTCGGCTGGGATGCGCTCGAGGGCCATTACTGCCACAGCGCCGGCTTCTTGGGCGACGACGGCCTGCTCGGGGGTCACGACGTCCATAATGACGCCGCCCTTGAGCATCTGGGCCAAGCCACGTTTAACAGTGAGGGTTCCGGTTGCTTCCGCCACGTTGTTCTCCTACTTTGTTCCTACTGTTCCCATCATAGCAAGGTATTCCAATGGGAACATTCGGTACAATGCGGGCCGGAGATGCTAGGGTTGCGCCGTGGGCTCCGGGGACGGCGAAGGCGTCGCTGAGGGCTCGGCCGATCCCGAATCCACGGGCGTAGCCGTCGGAAGAGGCCGGTCGCGGCGCCAAATCGGCACGTTGAGGTCAGGCGTGGGCGTCTCGCGCGGCTCGGCGCGCTTGCGCAGCGGCGGGGGCGTGAAGGGCGGCGCGGGCGTGGCCGTGGGCGGCGGCTCAGGAGGCACGCGCGGGTCGGGGAATCCGGGATCACCGGCCGCAGCCATCACGTCCGTGCGCTTCCAGTCCGGGCCGTAAGGCGAGACGGTGCCCTGCGGCGAGGGCGTCACGGTGACGGGCGCAATGCTGGTCAGGCGCTTTTCGGTGACTTGACCGATGACCTTATCGCCGGCGCGCTCGCCCAGCGCAATTGCCGCTACCAGAACGACAATGCCGAGCGCAAGAACCAGCGTGATGAAACGTTTGGACGGATCGAGCATGGGGCGTAGGAAGTACGCTTAGGTCCGGACGAGCGCCTGCGGGCGCACGTCCCGGGCCGCCGCACGCGCCTGCCGGTCGGCGGGCTCGCCCACCATGTTCACTTCGCGCATCTCGCCGGCTTGCAGCGCCACCTTTTCCGAGAGGCCTCGAAACTCGACGGAGACACTGCGCGCTTGATCGTGCAGATTGCATAGAAAGACGCGCACCGCGCCGTCGTCGTCCTCAAAAGCCACCGCTCCGACTTCCACCGGAGATGTTGTCACTTCATCGCTCACGTCAGCCCCGGCGTACATGCACACGAACGGCTCTTCAGCCGAAAGCTCGCGCATGTTTCCGAAGATCGTGTTACGATCGAAATCGATGACGTACGTGCAGAGCTTTCCCGCCCCAATGCACGCGCGCCGCGGCTGCCCACCGCCAGCCGTTTGGGCGTAGCGGCTGCAGATGAGGCCGCCCGCTCGTGCGGTAGCCGTCTAAACCGCCGATCGTCTCGGCGACCGTCCACAGATACTTCGCACCGGTCCACGGTGAGAGATACATGCCGCGATTCGTGAGCGACCCGCCGTCAAACCATTCGCCGAATTCGCCGGGCACGGTGTTGCGTACGGCGCCCGCTTCCATCGTGTCGTAGATGGCTTCGAGCCAGTGAATGGCTTGTTCCGTGCGGCCGTTGCGCGCCAGACATATCACGAACCATAGCGTTAGATCGGGCCAAACGCCGCCGAGCAGTCCGAAGCCGTGCGAGGGAAAATACCACGAGTCGGCCGTGGAGATCGTGCGCAAACCGACCGGCGTTACGAAGTCTGCCTCACTTAAACGGTCGAGGATCTTGCGGCGCTGTTCGGCGTCTGCAACGTTAAAGAGCACCGGGAACACTTCATCTGCGGTGAAGTTATCTTGGTAGTTTTGCTCCTGATCGTAGTTCAAGACGAATGCACCGGTGTCGTCGTTGAACATGAACTGCATCATGGCTTGCCGCAAGGCTTGCGCTTGGTTTGAGTAGGTCTGCCAGCGCTCGTTATCGCCGACCACGGCGGCCAGCATCGCGGCCGCTTCGAGCGCGAACACGCCCTCGGCATTGATCTCGGTTACGGCACCGTCGAGCGTGTAATACGGAATGATGTTGCGCCAGGAGCTAATGCCGAACATATCCACGCCGCCCGCCTTGCAGAACAGCAGGCCGTTCTTATCTTTCTGGGTGAGCATGTAGTCGGCAATCTTGCAGACCAGCGGAAACCACTTGCGCACCCATTCATCGTCGAGCGTCGCGTTGTAGTGGTGCAGTACCGCGATGATGTGCAGGGGTGTGTCGTCGTTAATGTTCAGGTCGTACGACGTCTTGAAGCCGCTCACGCCTCGCACGTACTCGATCATCTCACCGCTCTCGTCCGCAAAATTGTTGAAGACCTCGATGGCATCGCGGCTGAACTGCGGCAAGAAATAATCGAAACCGTGCACGAACCACGACGTGTCGCGCGAAACCAAGATGTCGGAGGGAGGCGAGTTCGTGGAACCCCAGCCGTTGGGATACTCCTTGACGATACGCAGCATATTGGCTTTGGCCCAAACCACGCCACGGCTGATCACCGGAGAGGGGCACATAAATCGCGCGTCGCGCATTTTGGAGGCAAAGTAGCGCTGCGTCTCGTGCAGCGCCTTGGGATCGTGCAGCAATTGCTGCAGAACCGGGCGCGAGCGTTCCCTGCCGTCCTTGTGAAAGACCACCGCCAGGCGCAGTGCCTCGCGCGAACCCGCAGGCACCGTGATCCGGTATTCAAACGCACCGAAGATGCGCCGGCTTACGCATTCGGCCAGCTGCGGCGTAACTTCGTCCAAATGGTCTTCGGCAACGAGCGAGCCCTCGCGCATGTGCTGCAGCATCACCTGCTCGCGCAAAC
The DNA here is from genome assembly GCA_963702335.1 of Vulcanimicrobiota bacterium. Classification (GTDB taxonomy): domain Bacteria; phylum Vulcanimicrobiota; class Vulcanimicrobiia; order Vulcanimicrobiales; family Vulcanimicrobiaceae; genus DASSRQ01. Next base: position 79,748 of record CAVPCC010000035.1, read on the forward strand.
CGACGATGCTGCCGTGCGGTGAGCGGGAGGCGCCCCACCAGCGCTCCGCGCCGGACTGCTGATTTTTCGAGCAAATGTAGTCGCCTTCAACGGACGCGCGCACTTCATGCTCGGGCTCGCCGTAGAATCGCTGTCCGACAAGAAGCGCCCACGGGAAGAGCGAGACTTCGACGGCGGCCGCACCGGGATTATAGAGCGTAACGTCCAGCACGAAGCTCACCGCGCGATCGTGTTTGGGTCCATGCGGGACGTAGAACGCCTCCGTGATGTGAACGCGATCCAGTAGCGTGAACTCGGAGATCTGCGCGTAGGGCAGGAACGTGAATTCGCGCGTGATTTGGTGCGGGAAGACCGTCTGTTTGAGATCGCGCAGGTGATAGGCGATCTGGTGAGTTCCGAAGATGATTTGGTCGGTGTCGGCGTCCCACAAGCCGCGAATGCCGCCCTTTCCGGTGGATTGAGCGTACGACTTAAAATTACCGAGCAATAAGCCGTACGGCGTCTGGGCCTCAGGCAGGACGTACGCGCAATATTCGTTTTGTTGCGCGTCGTAACTCGGTCGCATGCCGCGCTCTACGCGATGCGCGAAGGGATGTCCCGCCCGCTACGCGCAAGTGAGGTTAAGAATGAAAGCAAGCAAGACGTTACACGCGCCTGCCAAGCTGAACCTGACCCTTGAGGTCCTGGGCCGGCGCGCCGACGGCATGCACGGGCTGCGCAGCGTCATGGTCCCCGTCGACCTGTGCGACGACATTGAGATCGCACCAGCGGGCGACTTCTCGTTTTCCTGCGACCGGGCCGACCTTCGCGAGAACAACATCGTGGAGAGCGCCATGCGCGCACTCAATGTCTCGCACGGCGGCACCAGCGTCACGTTGAAGAAACGCATCCCCACGGGGGCGGGCATGGGCGGCGGCTCCAGCGACGCGGCAGCAATTCTGCTCGCCGGCGCTCACGGCATGTTCGGAACGCTTCGCGGACTCGACATGGTTGCGCTCGCGGGTTCGCTCGGTTCGGACGTTCCGTTTTTCCTGGCGCAGACGGCGGCGCTAGTGGAGGGTACGGGCGAACGCGTAACCCCGCTGGGAACCGTCCCGCGTTGGCATGCGGTCATCGTCAAACCGCCCGCCTCGATTTCCACAGCGTGGGCCTACGAACAGATCGACAAATCGGAGCGCGCCAAACGGCCGCGCAGTCTCTTCGGTGAGTCTCCAGATGTGCACCGCGTTGCAAAGGGCAGATTTCGACGGGGTCAGTGCGCTGCTGCAAAACGATTTTCACGATATCATCGCGGCTGCAGAGCCGCAAATAGCACAGGCGCTGGAATTGCTCTTGCAAGCCGGCGCATCGCATGCGCTGCTTACCGGATCAGGTTCGTGCGTCTTCGCCCTCGTGCAAACGATGGAAGAACGCGAAACGATCGCGCAACGTCTCTCCCTGCCTACCGGTTTCGAGCAGTACGCCTGTGCATTTTACAGCGGAGCAGCGTGGCGCAGCGCGGCATAATCGGAATGACCGCAGTCGTCCTTGCGGGCGGCCCGGCGGACGCCCTCTCTGCAAAGACCCCGGGAGCCCCGAACAAAGCCTTCGTCTCCGTGGGCGGCGTTGCGCTCGTGGAGCGCACGCTGCGCGCGCTGCGCGGTGCCGCTTCCATCTCGCGGATCATCGTTGTGGCACCGCAACGCGTGCACGGTCATCCTGCGTTGGCGCTCGCCGATGAATGCCGGCCGGACGGCGCACGCATTCGCGAGAGTTTGGCCAGCGGGCTCGAAGGGCTGCCGTTACATGACGAGGTGTTGGTTAGTACGTCGGATTTCCCCGTCCTCACGGCGGCGAGCATTGACGACTACGTGATGCGCGCGCACGAAAGCGATGCGGACGTCACGTACGGCTGCGTTGAAAAGCGCGTTCACGTTAGCGCTTACCCGCAAGTCCCGCATACCTGGGCGCACCTGAGCGAGGGCAGTTTTTGCGGAACGGGTTTCGTGACCATCCGCCCGCGTGTCTGGCCTTCGTTGGAACGTTTCATCGAACGGCTCGGGCGGGCTCGCAAGAACCCCTTTTCGCTTGCGCGGATATTCGGGTTCCGGACGTCGGTTCGCTACGTCACGCGCCGGTTGACGATCGCCCATGCCGAAGGCCGCGCATCGTATGTAATCGGCGCGCGTGTTCGGGCGGTGGTCTCACCCTATCCCGAGATTGCGGTGAACGTGGACCGCGTAAGCGACATCGCGCTGGCCGAGCAGACTGGTTAGGCAGTCTCGATCGGCGCGCCCGGAGAAGCCCACCGCTTAAACAGCGAGGCGTCTATTCCGAATTGGTCGAGCGCTTTGCCCACCGTATGATTGACGATATCATCAACGGTCTGCGGTTTTGCGTACATTGCCGGCATTGGAGGCAGAATTGTCGCCCCGATCTCGGCCAGCTGCGTGAGCGTGCGCAGATGGCCCAGATGCAGCGGGGTTTCGCGCACGACCAGCACCAACTTGCGCTTTTCTTTTAGGCACACGTCGGCCGCTCGCACTAGAAGGTTCGAATTGAGCGAGTACGCGATAGCCGCAGCACTCTTAATCGAGCACGGAATGACGAGCATGCCGTCGGTCGCAAACGAGCCGCTGGAAATGGATGCTGCCAGGTCGTCGTCCCGGTGCACGGCCGTGGCAAGCACTTCAAAATCCCGCACGCTCTTTCCGGTCTCCAATTCAATCGTCCGGCGCGCTTGGGTGCTCATCACCAGATGCGACTCGACACCGCTTTGGGCCAGCGCCTCAAGCGCGCGGTAACCGTAGATACTGCCGCTCGCTCCGCTGATGCCGATGATAATCCGACGCATGCTTCTGCGCTTACACATCGACGGCAGGGTCGCCTCCGCGGCTGGTTAAGATTCAACAAGTGCAATCTGCGGAGCGTTCGGCTTTTCTCGCTGCCTGCTGCGGCTGGAGCCGCTCCGGGCAGGAGCGCTTCGCCGCGCGCATGTTGCGCTCGCCGTTTTCGGGCTTGCCGCAAGAACTGGGCGCAGCATACGTAACGCTTGCAGCGCGGGAGGGCCGGCTTGCCGATCTGCTCGCACACGAGCGCATTGCCGCCGGTCCTTCACGTGATGCATTGCTTGCATTTACCGCTACGCTTGCCGATCTTCGGGCAATCGATCCCGCGGCGAGCGATTCGGTCCGCTGCGACCTCGCACAGGAGCGCTTTGGATGGGCGCAAGCGCGGGCCGAACAAGAGGCCGCACCCGGCGAAAGCGTTTTCGCACTGCTTGAAGCATCGCTTCCCGAACCCGCTGCCGGCGTGGCTACCCATAACCCGCGCTTCAGTGCCTCGCAGTTGAACACGTACGTGGAATGCCCGCGCAAATGGTATTACCGATATGTCTGCGCGGCCGTCGAAGACAAAGGCTCTTCCGCATCCTTTTATGGGACGGCTTTTCACGCAGCGCTCGAAGATTTCCACGGCGCATATCCCGAGCCGGGCATCGTTGAAGAGAGCGAACTGCAGCGTAAAGCCTTGGGATATATCAACGCCGCGTTCGAACGGCACAAGGCCTTCTTCGATACCGCGGTGGAATACGAGTTGCAACTGCGCCGCGCGCGCAGAACCGGGGCGCGGTACGTGCAGTGGCTGGTTGCGCAAGGCTAAACGCGCTCCCTTCACCGTAGTCGGCTGCGAACTGGGCGCCGAGATGCAGATCGAGGGGTACGATTTCGTCGGGTATATAGACCGCCTCGATCGCGACCAGCGGACCGGGAACGTTGCGGTGATCGATTATAAGACCGGCTCGATTGCCGCTACGGCTACCGAATACCGCGAAAAGGTCCGTGCGTTTAAAGACTTTCAGCTGCCCTTCTATTATTGGGCGCGCACTGCTGCCGGCGATCGCGTCTCCCGGCTGGCGCTCATTCCGCTTAAGGACGCCTTGCTCGACGTGCGGCCCATCGAACTTGAGGTCGTGCCGGTACCGGCGGAGATCGCGCGCAGTCAAAGCAGTACCGGCGTCATTCCGCTGGCCGAGCTCGAGCGGGCGCGCACCCGTATGGTCGAGCTGTGCGCCGAATTGACGTCCGGCACGACAACGCTTTTTGCCGTTGCGACGGATCCCGACGCCTGCACGTACTGCGCGTATACACTGGCCTGCCGAAACCGGCCGCACCCTCCCGAGCAGCGCTTCGCGCGATGACGGCGTTTATCACCGGACCTGCCGGCTGCGGAAAAACTACCGAACTCGTGCGCCGGGCGCGCGAGGCGGCACAAGGCGCACGCATTTTGATGACCTCGACCTCGCGCTCTTCACTCGAGGTCCTGCGGCCGTTAGCCGCAGATCCCGGCATAACCGTCTGCGGCCTTCACGAGATCGCATTCGGTTTATTAGCGGGCACCGAGGAGATCGACGACGTGCGCGCGGCAGCGCTTTTCGAGGAGGCCGCTCAGCCGCTCTTTCAACTCTCATGGGTAGAGTTTTTACAAGCCGACCTGGATTTTGAGATTCCGGGGCTTCGCGCGCCTGAGCGCTTTGCGGATGCCGCTTTCCGCTTGTTTTGCAAACTTCGCGATGCTTTGATCTCTCCGGAAGTTTTCTTGGAGAGCGCTTTGCGCGGGGCGGCCCAGTTCTACGCAAAGCCGCCCAACCTCGCTGGCGCCGATTTGCTGCACTACACGAAAGATACGTACCGCGATTCGCTCTGGGCAAGCCCGGCGGAATTGCAGCGGCAATACCGGCGCGAGATCGATCTCGCAAAGATCCTGGCCAAGCTCTATCAAGCATACTTGGACCATCCTGTACGCGCAGGCTGCCTGACCGACCGCGACGCGGTTGCGCAAGCTTCTGCATTGCTGCGCGCGCAACCCGAGCGCGCGGCCGGCTTACGCGCGCAGTATGCGTTCGCGTTCGTCGACGATGCGCAGGAATTGACCATCGGAGAACTTGCTTTCCTGCAGGCGATCTTCGGCGAGCGCCTAGGGCCGGTGACGCTTGCGGGCGATCGCGATTCGACCATCACGGCTTTCCGCGGCGCGCGCCCCGATCGCGTGTTTGCCATTGAGGGCGAGCGTACCGTTTTAGAGGATCAGCATCGCACGCCGTTCGCGGTGGACTTGGCTGCGCGGCATTTAAGTGCCGCGCCCGGTACGCCGCCGGTCAGCACCGACCCGCGCATCGGCTTGCAACTGTTCCGCGCCACAACCCAGCAGGCGGAAGCGCAGTACATCTCCGAGCATGTCATCGATCTTCTCCAAGGCGGCGCCTCGCCCGACACCGTGGCGGTCGTTTTCCGTTCCGTCCAATGCGTGCACATCTATCGCGATGCTCTGCTGCAGCGCAACGTTCCCGTGCAGACGGTAGGCGATGTCAACCTTTTCGGCGAGCGGCATGCTTTGGATGCGCTCGCGCTGCTCTGGTGCTTATACGATCCGTTCCGTCACGACTATCTTTTGCGCGTCTTACAGGGCGATGTTCTAGGCCTTTCGGACGCAAGCGTTCAGGCGCTGTGTGCGGACCCGCCGCAGACGCAGGCGCCGCTCTTTAACGACTTGACACTCGAGCCGAAGGAATCGCGCTCGGGCCGCTGGGACTCCAAACGCGACGTGCGCCTGGCATTGAACGTACTGCGAGGCGACTGCGATGATGCGCTAAGCGCGCAGGCGCGCGAGCGGCTGACGGTCTTTCGCTCATTGCGCCGGTCATGGCTGGAATCGCTGCGCGACATGCCGCCGGCAATGCTGGCGCGCAAAGTGTGGAGTGAAGGGCTGGCTCGCGATGGAACGCCGGGGGAAGCCGTTGCGCAGTATCAGCAGCAAACGCTTACTCGGCTGATGCGCCGGCTCGAAGCGTTTACGCAAGGACATGCGCAGAGCTCGCTGGGCGAGTTTTTGGAATACGCGCAAACCCGGATGCAAAGCCCCTTTGAGAGCAGCGAACTGCACGAGTTTCCCGCGGCCGTCCGGTTGATCAGTCTGGATGCGGCGCGCGGAAGGGAATTCGACCACGTTATTCTGCCCAATATCCGCGCGGGATCGTTTCCGCGCTGGTACGTTCCGGACTCATTCTTATACAGTCCGAGCATGGGCATGATTGCCAAAGAGAACGTGGGTGACGCCATGGCGGCGCGCACGGCGAAATTCACCTATTACATGTGGCGCACGAAAGCGCGGGAGGCCTACAACAACGAGGAGCGGCGCGCTTTCGTCTATGCGCTGCGCCGGGCGCGGTTATCCGCGCTCGTAACGTCGAGCGGCAGACCTACGCGCGGCGTGGCCGCACCGGAGTTTTTCGCGGAATTGCAAGCGGCGCATCTTCCGGGCGTTCAAGACTTTTCGGACCGCTGGCGTCCCGCGCGCTCGTCGCTGCGCGGATGAACGTACGCCTGGAGCAAATTCCGCCCGGGCTTTACGCAGAACGCGTTCTCCCGCACACGCACTCGCTTTGGGGCGGCTCTCTGCCGCTGCAAACGTACCTGGAGCGCAACCTGGCGACGGCCAGCGGAAGTTTTGGGCGCAAATATTTTCGCACGTATGCGCTGCGGGATGGCGGCGGTGAGGTGCTCGCCTCGTTCAAACGCTACGAGCGCACGGGCCGCGTGAATTCGCGGGCGGTGCGCGGCGCCGGCATCGGCGCCGTTTTCACGCCCGAGCAGCATCGCGGCAGAGGACACGCCACGGCAATGCTCGCGATGGCGCTCGACGACGCACGCGCGCAAGGATTTGACGTCTCCTATCTTTTTCCGACATTCATCCGCAGTTTTACAAGACGCTCGGATTCCACGAGCTGCCATCGCGAACGATCACGGTGCGTGCCGACGCGCTGCCGGCGCAGCGCATTGCATCACGGCCAATCGGTAAAGAGGATTGGAGCGGGATCCGCACTTGCTTTGCGGCGATGGAGTCGGCGCGGCCGTTCGCGATGACGCGCACGGCGCTTGCATGGAGTCGGGTCGCAGCGCGCATGGAGCAGCCGCCGGCACCTGACAGCGTTAACCAAACCGTGAATTTGGCGGCGCGCCGCGGTAAGACGATTGCCGCTTATGTCTTCGGCGAACGCGATCCCAAGCACGATGCCTACGTTGTCGAAGAGGTCGGATTCAGCGGAGAAGGGGGCGCCGCGCTCGCCAAGTCTTTGCTGCGGGCGGCGGCGGGCGACCTGCGGCGCATTACGGGTTGGCTTCCGCCGCTGCCGGCGCGCGCGCTTCTTGCGCGCGGTTCGGTGCGCCGGCGCACGCAGGCGATTGCCATGCTGGCGCCGCTTACGAAGATAGGGCAGACATTTCTAGATGCAGCGTGTGCCAGTGGTGCGGGCGATCCATTTTGGGCGGCGGATCACGTCTGACGGTAGTTGCGCTCTCCGGTCTGCGGGTCGTAGTCCACTTCAACCACCTTGCCCGTGCCGGGATCGATGAACTTCTCGCCCGTCGCCTCCCAGTTTGCGGCCGCGTTCACGCGCCCCGATCGGTAGCGTCCCTCAAAGAACAAACTGGCAACCACAAGCAGACCGATGATAAGCACCGGCATGCCGGAATGCTCCGGCCTGAGCAATTCAAGCAAGCCGCCCGCCACGCAGAGCCAGCCGATAGCGGCGCTGATGATGCGCAGCATTATACGGGCTCCAGAATAACTGCGGTGCCGTAAGCGACGATCTCGCTCATGGTCTGGCCCATCTCCGAGGAATCGAAGCGCATCATGATTACGGCATCTGCCCCCATCGCCTGTGCGTTTTGCACCATGCGATCGACCGCGTGACGCCGCGCTTCTTCGAGCAACTGCGTGTATTCGGTGATTTCGCCACCGACCAGCGAGCGCAGACCGGCGGCGATGTTGCCTGCAAGTCCGCGGCTGCGGACAACGACGCCGAACGTTTGTCCCAGCGTTTGCTTCACGCGCCGTCCCGCGATGTTCTCGGTGGTCGCTACGATCATGAACGCTTCTCCATCTATGGCGTTGGGCAGGATGATGCGGCGGATTTAACGGCGGTCACCAGCGCGTCCTCCGTCGCTGCCGTGCGGTGCTCGTCTGCCACGATTCCCGCGTACAGACCCTTAAGTGGGTTGTTAGCGACGCTCGAGGGCTGCTCCACCGATTCCGGAAGCGTGCCTTGGGTGGGCCCGGGTCCGCCCTTCATGCCCGCCGGAACGGTTGAGCTGGAGCCTTGCAAATTGCGAATGAGCGGATCGAGTTCGTCCAGCGGATCGCCGTAGGAGAGATTGGTGTCGGTCTGTCCGACAATTTTGCCCGGCTCGCTATTTGCACCCTGCATGCCGTCGCCTTGAGCGATAAGTTCCTGCAGTTCAGTCGTCTGTTCTAAACCCTCGATAGAGTTAAGCAGCTGCGATTGCTGACGCAGCACGGCTTCGAGCTGGCAGTTCACCTGCGCGGCCTGCAGTTCGGCGGGTGTCTGCGGATTGGCCGGAAAACGCGCCGGGTCGTTCAGGGCGGCCTGAATGACCTCGATGTTGTGCGCGATCTGCCCGGCCATCCGTTCGAGCGTGACCTGATTCATCGATATTCCCGGGTCGCTATCGTTGCGGCCGCCGAACGTCGAAACGGTTTGCCGCGCCGTTTGCGCGGATGCAAACTGCGAGCGGGAACCGAACTCCTCGCCGATCCTTAGAACAACCGGGTTTGCCTGCGCAAAAACGCGATCGTTCGTACGCAGCCCCTCTATAGCGCGCGCGACGTTTTGACGCAGCGTATCGCAAACAGCCGAGGTGGTGACGTGCTCGATCGTCTTGAGCGGCTGCGGTGCAAGAAGAGTTGCAGTGGCAAGGACCGTGGATGTCACCGGAACCCGGGCCACGGTGTGCGTGAAAAGCGCAGCCGTAAACTTCGGCGCCGCGGCCGCCTGCGCTTGCGGAACAAACTCGGCATTCGTATAGGAAAAGAACAGCGGCGAGTGCGTGTAGGGCGTACCGAACATCTGCATAGCGACATCGCCGGCCCCGTTGGTCACGAGCCAGTATTTGCCCACGCCGCCGAAGTGCAGTTCGATAAAGCCGCTCATGGTATACACCAGCCCCGCGCTGCCGATGGAAAAGCGCATAGAGCAAAACCGTGACGAGTCGTTTTCTACGACGACGTCGGTGAGCGGATGCTCGCTGGGCAGCGCGCGCGCAACCAAATGCAAATGCGTCCCGGAACTTCCGTCCGGGCACTGTTGCGGGCCCTCATCTTGAATGTCATACGCGCCGGGCGAGACTGCGGTCACAGCCGCAATGGTTTTCAGTCCGCCATTCGCGCTCTGCGGCTGCGGCAGGCCGGGCTGCGCCGCAGGCGATTCGCCTTGAAGTCCAAAACGCAGCCAATCATATGCGCCGCGCCAAGTCGGATTAAAGAGCGGCGAGATCGCTATCAGTCTCTGGCCGTAGGGGGTCTGCAGAACGATCCGGTTCGCTGCGCCCGTATACGAGGTTTGCCAGGAAACAAGCGAGGCCTGATCGCTGCGGATCGAAAGGTACAAGGTTGCATAGCCGTTCCACGGCGCAAGATAGAGACGCATCGCGGGCGCCGAAAAGTGCGACCGGTACGTGACGAACTGCGGCTGCGGAAGCGACTGCATGGTTTGCAGGGCACGAACGTAGGTTTCCGAGGGAGAGTCGCTTTGCGCGGCCAGCACGATCGCTGCAAGCACGCCCAACAAGAGGTGCATCGTGCGCTCAAGTATAGCACTTTCTATGCGAATAAGTTTTGCTGCCGCGGTTCCCCGGCCCGAAGCGAGGCGACCCGCGTGCCCAGAAGGCGAACCGGCAGTTGCTCGAGCTGCGCACGCTTGAGGCAATGAACGGCAGCCGCGTAGATGCGCCGCGCTTCTGCCGTGGGCTCGGCCAAGTTGGTTTGCCGCACGACGATCTTAAAGTCGGCTCGTTTGATTTTGATGCCGATCGTGCAGGCGCACAGACCCTCGCGCTCGAGCTTTTGCGCAAGTTCCAGCGCTTGCTCGCGCAGAACGTCGCGCAGACGCTGCTCGTCGCGCACGTCGTACTCGAACGTTTCCTCCGTCGAAATCGATTTTGTCTCGCGGTCGGACTCCACCGGGCGCCGGTCGATCCCGCGCGCCAGATCGCGAAGTTCGGGGCCCCACGATCCAAAGACCGCGCGTACGCGTGCATCGTCCATTCCCGCAACGTCGCCGATGGTTGCTATGCCGATGTCCAAAAGGCGCTGTTGCGTTTTTGGTCCGACGCCCCACAAGCGGCCTACGGGCAACGGCGCGAGAAAAGCCGCTTCGTCTCCGGGCGCGAGCGCTTGCAGTCCGTTCGGTTTGCACGAATCGGAGAGAATCTTGGCGACCATTTTTCCGGTGGCAACTCCCGCACTGACCGTAATTCTCACCGCGCTTAGGATCTCGCTGCGAATTTGTTGCGCGATGGCAACGGCCTCTTCGAGCGACACAACGCCTAGGTCAACGAACGCCTCGTCCATCGAAAGCCCCTGAACCTTGTGACCGCGCGCCGCGAATATCTCAAAAATTTGCCGCGACGTATCGCGGTATTTCTGCATGTTCGGCGGAACGACGACGAGTTGGGGGCATGCGGCAAGTGCCTTGTAGAGCGGCACGGCCGACTTCACGCCGAACGGCCGGGCTTCGTACGAGGCCGTCAGCACCACCGCACGGCGGCTCGAGCCTGCAACCGCGACCGGCTTGCCACGCAGATCCGGATTATCACGAATCTCGACGCTCGCGTAAAACGCATCGACATCAAAGTGTGCAATCATGACCCTTTGTCATCCTGAGGACGACAATGCGCCTTTGAAGATTGCGCGGATCGTTTGCATGTTGCGGGCGTCGTCGGCTTCTTCACCGGGGGTTTCCAGAATTGCGGTTTTGCCCCGAAGTTCGGGGCGGCCTGCAAGTGCACGGAATCCCTCGAAGCCGATGTTGCCCTCGCCGATGTGATGGTGACGGTCGCGCGCTCCGCCAAGCGGCACTTGCGTGTCGTTAAAGTGGAACATGTGCACGCGGTCCAGCCCAATCTGCTCTGCCGCTTCGTACAAGAATTCGTCTACGCCGCGTTGGTCGTTGATCGCGTAGCCCGCCGCCCACGCGTGGGCGGTATCCAAGCAAACTCCGAGTTGGGGATGGGCAAGCGATCTGACGAACCGCCCGAGCTCTTCCAGCGTGCCGCCGCACAATGAACCTGCGCCGACGGAGTTTTCCATCACCAGGTAAACGTCCGGTGCGATATCTTCGAGCGCGGCTTCCAGCAGCCGGCACGCGGAAACGAACCCTCCGGATCGATCCCGCTTGCCGTACGAACCTAAATGCGTATTGACGAACCGGATGCCGCCAACGGCCGCAACGGCCAGATCGTTCTTGAGCAATCCCAGCGAGCCGGCTGCAATCTTCGGGTCCTCACTCGCCAAATTGATGAGGTACGGCGTGTGGATGACGCACGGATCGAGATCCGCCGCCGCACGTGCCTGCTTAAAAGCCTCGAGCGCCGGCCGGTTTATGGGCGCGGTCCGATAGCTGCGCGGGTTGCTTGAAAAAATCTGCACAGCCGAACAACCCACGCGTTTGGCATACTCCACGGCCGCCGGGTATCCGGCGCCCACGCGAACGTGCACGCCAAGCCGCATTAACGTTTTTTCGCTAAGTACAGATACTGAATGTAGGCCAGCGTCACCGTAGGATTGTTCCTTCCCAGGCGATCGCTCATGTGCCGCTCGAGGCTTTCAAGAAATTGCTGCAGACGCGAGCCCAGCGCTTGCTGCGTCTGCGCGTTGGCACGTTCGGCGTCGATGAACGCGGCAAGCGAAACGGACTTGCGCCACGGCAGAACGCGCAGCGTTTGATCCTCGAACTGCTCCGATGCGTAAAACTCTGTGAAGCCACCCGTGAGGCCTTCGGCCGGCGCTTCGCGATTGAATTCGCGAAAGACCCGATCGCGAATCTCACGGATGCCTTCTTGCGTCATGAGCTGCTTCCACCACACCGCGACGATGCCGCTTGCACGAAGCACGCGATGCATCTCTTGCAGCGCCTTTGCCCGGTCGAAAAGATGAACGGCCTGAGCGCTTATGGCAACGTCGAAACGCTCTTGCGGAAAAGGAAGCGCTTCCGCCGCCCCTTCCTGGAACGTGGCGGCCGGATGCATCTCCCGCGCGAGGGCAAGTGCCTGGGGCGAGGGGTCGATGCCCGTAACCGGAAACGCGTTCGCAATGAACGGCGCACTCGCCGTTCCATCCCCGCAGCCGACGTCCAGAATGGCGGCGCCGCGATGCAGCCCGAAGGCCGCTATCGTGTCGTAGAGCTCGGTCGAGTATCCTGGAACGCTCATTCTTGCGGTGCCGCGACGCTCGTAATGTTTGCCGTGAGCAGATCGAGTTCGAGCGGCTGACCTTGCTCCAACTCCATAGGCGGCAGATCGTCCAGCGAGCGCAAGCCGAATGATTCCAGGAAGTCGGGCGTCGTTTTATACAGCATCGGCCGGCCGACAACGTCTTTGCGGCCGGCCTCCAAAATGAGATTGCGATCCATCAATGTTGAGACGACACTATCGGATGCAACGCCGCGTATCGACTCGATCTCGCCCTTGGTCACCGGCTGCAGGTAGGCCACGATTGCCAGCGTTTCCAATGCGGGCGTCGAGAGATTGCTCTTGGGCGGCAGCAAATACGCTTCCACGACGTCGCGGGCCGAAGGCGCACTGGCAAAACGGTATCCGCCGGCAACTTCGCGCACGACGATTCCACGGTCGGCGTATTCGGCCTCGATACGCTGCAGAGCAAGCGCAACGTGGGCCTGCTCGGCATGCGTTAATTGCGCGATCTGCTTAATCGTCAACGCTTCGCTGGCAACGAAAAGCAGGGCTTCTATCGGCGTGCGCAGCCGTTCTACGCCGGCTTCGATCTGTTCGGGGTTCTCTTCTTCCATGATGCTCACGCGGGTTGGCCGGACGCTTTCTGAAGTGCAAAGATGCGAATGTCTTCAAAGGACTCGGGTTGTTCGAAGTCGATCCGCCGCCGGCGGATCAATTCCAGTATGGCCAGGAACGTCACGATAATAGAGTCGCGCGCCATGCCCAGTTCCTTGCAGAGCGTGGTGAAGAGCACGTCTCCATCCTCACGGATGCGGCGCATGATGTAATCCATCGAGGCAACCAAAGAGAGCCGTTCGCGCGCAATCGTTCGTTTCTCCGGGCGCGCGCTTTTTAACATCAGTATGAACGCGCGCGTCCAGCTTCTCCGCGTCCACGCGGTACCGCTGGCGCAGTTCGCTCACCGGATCGCCCGAGTCGCGGTAAAAGAACGAGGCGGCCTCCAACTGCCGGGTGCGCAAATCCTCGCCGACCTCGCGGTACTTCGAGTAGGCGATGAGGCGCTGGCGCAGACGCTCTTCGACCTGCTCGGGCGTCTCGGAGTCATCGCCCGAGAACTCGGCCGGGATGGGCGGCAGCAGGGCCTTGGATTTGAGAAAGACCAGCGTTGCGGCAATGACTAAGTATTCGGCGGCGATCTCGACATTGAGATCTTCCATCATCGACACATAGGTCAAATACTGCTCGGCAACGCTCGCCAGCGGAATGGTAGCGATATCGAGCCGGCGTTCTTTGACCAGACTAAGCAGCAGGTCGAGCGGACCGTCGAAGACCTCGAAGTCGACGCGCAGCTTGCTCTCGTCTTCGGGTGCCGCGCCGGTTTGCGGATCAAGGGCGTTCAAGAGGTTCTCTGCTCTGCCGTCCTCGCGACGATGGGCACGTCGCCGAATGCGCCGGGGTGCGCCACCAAATAGTCTAAGCCCAGGTCGATCAGCCGCTTTTCGTTTACGTACTTGAGCGCTTTCTTCGCAGCCATGACGTCGAACCACCGCGCCTCGTCGACTTCGTGGTCGTGGTTGGCGGTGTCGCCCGAAAGGTAGCGCATCAGGTAGAACGTGACCGATTTTTTATGTTTGGCGCGGTTCAGGTAGAACCAGTACGAGATCTCGTTGAGTTTCGTGATGCAGCTCGGCCCAGCAGCCGGTTTCCTCGCGCACTTCGCGCAGCGCGGCCTGTTCGTTCGTCTCGCGCGCTTCGAGGTGACCTTTGGGCAGCGTCCAAACACGCGGCGTGCCGCGTCCGATGAGCAAGGCATCGTACGTAGATTCACGCCGGCGCAGGACGAGCCCACCGGCGGACACCTCGTATTTGATTCGCATTTACATAAGCCCCTAAAGGACTGGAAAGGCGCCCCCAGCGGGTCGCCTCCATTACCTTAATTATAGCGGAGAACGCCAAGAGGCCCCTCTCAAGAGGAGTCCCCTTTTTTAGGGCTTAGACCGGCCTAGGCCCCGGTTGCGGGGCCCCAGCGAAGGTCGGGCTGGCGGGCGGCACGCGTCTCGTCCAGGCGGCCGACGACCGTATTGATTGGCGCGTCCAAAATGGACTCGGGGTCCGTCTTAGCCGTTTCGACGATGTCGCGCAGGGCGGCGATGAATGCGTCGAGCGTTTCCTTCGATTCCGTTTCCGTCGGCTCGATCATCAAGCATTCGGGAACGATGAGCGGAAAATACACGGTGGGTGCCATGAAGCCGCGGTCGAGCAGCGCCTTTGCAATGTCGAGCGCGCGGATGCCGGTCTGCTTCTTCAATTCTTGCGCGGACGCGACGAATTCGTGCCGGCACGTCTCGTCGTACGGCGTCTCCAAAAAATCGCGAACCTTCACGCGGATATAGTTTGCATTGAGCACGGCAAGTCGCGACACTTTCGTCAAGCCCTCGGCGCCGTTCGCGTAGATGTAGGCCAGCGCGCGCACGGCATGCGCAAAGTTCGACCAGAACGAGCGCATGGGGCCGATCGATTTAGGTACGTCGAAATCCAGAAAAAACTCCAGCCGGTCGCTGGGCGCACGGTTGGGGTCGGCATCGGCCTTAGCGCGCGAGCGAACGTACGGCGTCGGCAGAAAATCGACCAGGTGCGCGGCAACGCCCACCGGGCCGTGACCGGCACCGCCGCCGCCGTGCGGAATCGTAAACGTCTTATGCGTATTGAGATGCATCAAGTCAAAGCCCATGTCGCCGGGACGCGCGTTCCCCATGAGCGCATTGGCATTCGCGCCGTCGTAATACATCAGGCCGCCGGCGTCATGCACGGCTTGCGTGATCTCGCGAATGTGATCTTCGAATAGGCCCAGCGTATTGGGATTGGTCATCATGCAAACGGCCGTGTCCGCCCCAAGCACTTTCTTGAGTTCGTCCACGCTCACGCGGCCGCGCTCGTCACTCTTGAGCGAGATCACTTTGAAACCGCACATTGCGGCCGATGCAGGGTTGGTTCCATGCGCGGTATCGGGAACGATGACTTTGTCGCGCTTCTCGCCGCGGTCTTTGAAGTATGCTTTGGCTATCAGCAGCGCGGCGAGCTCTGCGTGGGCGCCGGCGGCCGGATTGAGCGAGAATGCGGCCATGCCGAAGAGCGAGCAAAACGTGCGCTCGAGCTCGTACATCACCTGCAAGGCGCCTTGCGAGAGTTCGTCGGGCGTGTACGGGTGCAGGTCGCGCATCGCGGGAAGATTCGCCATGGCGTCGTTGACGCGCGGGTTGTACTTCATCGTGCACGACCCCAGCGGATAGAAGCCCACGTCGATACCAAACGTGCGCTGAGAGAGCCGCGTATAATGACGCACCACATCCAGCTCCGAATTATCCGGCAACGGAAGATCGACGCGTAGCAATTCAGCAGGCAGAAAATCCGTAAGCGGCGGCGCAGAATCCACGTACTTGTTCGCGCGGCCCTCTTGACCCATCTCGAAGATGACCGGCGAGGCGGTGTGATCAGACGCTAAGCGGGACATTAGCCACCTCGCCCAGGGCGGTACAGAGTGCATCGATATCGGCGCTCGAGGTCATCTCGGTTGCGGCCATCAGGATGCAGTCGGAAAGTTCGGGATACCAGCGTCCCAAATCGACGCCGCCTAAAATATCGCGTTCGCCGAGTGCGCCAAGCACGCGCTTCGCGGGCTGGCCGACATTGACAACAACTTCATTAAAGAACGGAGCGTCAAACTGCAACTTGCAGCCCTCGATAGAGCTCACGCTCGAAGCCAACTCGCGCGTGCGCATGAGGTTGGTGGATGCGACGTCGCGCAGGCCGGTCTTACCCATGAGGGCTAGATAAATGGTAGCAATCAGCGCGCAGTGCGCTTGATTGGTGCAGATGTTCGACGTGGCGCGCTCGCGGCGGATGTGCTGCTCGCGTGCCTGCAAGGTCAATACGAACGCCTCGTTTCCGTGAACGTCCAACGTTTTGCCGACCAGGCGCCCCGGAATGCGGCGCATGTGATCTTTGGTTGAGGCGATAAAGCCGACATACGGGCCTCCGTACGCAAGCGCAACACCGAAGCTTTGACCTTCACCCGCAACGATATCCGCTCCCCACGAAGCCGGCGTCTGCAGTGCAGCCATGGAAAGCGCTTCGGCCACCACGCCAACGAGCACGGTATCACTCGCTTTAATTGCGGCCTGTGCCGCCGAATCGGGTGCATCGAGATTTCCGAAGAAATTCGGCGACTGCAGCGCAACGGCGGCGTACTGCTTGCCGCTCAACCGGTCCGCGAGTTCGCGCAAGTCCGTCGTGCCGTCACTTGCCAGCGGCATCTCGTCGATCGCCACTTCCAGTCCGTCGCAGTAGGTTTTCAGAACGGCGCGGTAGTTCGGATGAATCGCGCGCGAAACCAGGATACGTTTGCGGCCGTTCGCGTTGAGCGCCATGATGGCGGCTTCGGCAAGCGCGGTGGCACCGTCGTACACCGAGGCGTTCGCGATGTCCATCCCGGTGAGCAGACAGATATACGTCTGCCACTCATAGATGGCTTGCAGGTACCCTTGCGAGACCTCCGCTTGATACGGCGTGTACGCCGTTAGAAATTCACCCCGCATCGCGAGCGCCCCGATGGCCGGCGGAACGTAATGACGGTACGCGCCGGCCCCTAAGAACGAGACCTGCGAGCTTGCCGCCATTCTTCGAGGCGAAATGCTCGAAGCGGCGCACGATGTCCGATTCGCTGAGCGCCGGAACCACGTCGAGCTTCTCGCGCAAGCGCACTGCGGCGGGAACTTCAACGAGCTGTTCGAGCGATGGTGCGCCGACGGCGGCGAGCATCTCATCGATATCTTTTTTGGTGTGCGGGGTGTAAATCGGGGTTACTCCTGAGTGAGCTTCTCGTAATCGCCGGCCGAAAGCAATGCGCCGGTTTGAGACTCGTCGTTCAACTTAACCTTGAACATCCAACCGCCCTCAAAGGGTTCACGATTGACTAGAGCAGGGTCGTTCTCAAGCGAACCGTTGACTTCGGTAACTTCCCCGCCGACCGGCGTGAAGAGGTCCGAGACCGCTTTGACCGACTCGACCACGCCGATGCTGCCGAACTGCTCGATGCTTGCGCCAACGCGCGGAAGTTCAACGTAGACGATATCGCCCAGCGAGTTCTGAGCGTAATCGGTGATGCCGACGGTCGCAACGCCGTCTTGAACTCTCACCCATTCGTGCTCTTTGCTATAAAGCAGATCTGCCGGCTGCGCCACTTACGTACTCCTTTTGTAAAACGGTAGCGGCACGACGGTCGCCCCGTAGGCCGTTCCACGGATATGAACCACAAGCGCCGTGCCCGGAGTGCAGTTCTTTCTCTACAAGCGCGGTCGCGATGTTCTTGTTGTCCACGGACGGGCCCACCGAGCCGCTGCGCACCTCGCCCACGTGTTTCTCGCCCCGGAACACTCGATAACCTTCGCGCGCGGGCGCGCGGCCGTCCATGATAATGCCCACAATGCGCGCAAAGTCATCTGCGGCATGCTGTTTTTCAAGCGCTACTTTGCCGACAAAAGTCGGCTTGGCGAGTTTGACCGCCCAATTCAACCCCGCTTGCAGCGGGGTGATGTTCTCGGTCAGCTCGTGGCCGTACAGCGGCATACCCGCTTCAAGGCGTAGCACGTCGCGCGCCCCTAAGCCCGCCGGCATCAATCCGGCATCGCGGTTCGCATCAAGCAGGGCGTCCCAGATCGCACCCGCATCGCCGCCGTCCACGAAGATTTCAAATCCGTCCTCACCGGTATAACCGGTGCGTGCGAGAATCGCGTTCTTGCCCAGAACCTTTGCCTGCGAGCAAAAGTAATACTTGAGCGCCGCAATATCGATGTCCACGTGCTCCTTGAGCATCTCTACCGAAGCGGGGCCTTGAATGGCGATCAGCGCGCTGCGCCCGTGCAGGCTGGTCAGCTTTACGCCCGAGCCGCCTACGCTCGCATTGAGGTGGGCCCACATACGGTCCGCGTTGCCGGCGTTTACGACGAGCAGCCAGCGGTCTTCCAACCGGTAGAAGATCACATCGTCGAGCGCCCCACCCTGCTCGTTGGTAAAAATGTTGTAGCGCGCTTGCAGCGGCTTCATCGTTGCGATCGCGTTGACGGTAAGCTCTTCTGCCCACGGCGCCACGTTCTCACCTTGGAGAATGAACTGCCCCATATGCGAGAGGTCGAATAAGCCCGCGCGCCGGCGAACGGCTTCGTGTTCTTTTAGAATGCTCGAATACTGCACGGGCATATCGAAGCCGCCGAACGGAATCATTCGCGCGCCCAGTTGCACGTGACGGTCGTAGAGCGCGGTGCGTTTTGCGGGGCTTTGAATCATGAGCTTTTCGGTTTCTCTTTATGGTAGGTGTTAAGGAAGTTAAAGGTCGCGTGGGCCACGAGTTTGGCTCCGCTGCGCACGTGCACTTCACCGTAGACGATACGGCGTCCGGCCTTGAGCACGGTTGCTTCGGCGACCAAATCGTGCGGCGGCAGCGCGGGTGCGAGGAAATTGCACTGCAGGGCCGCCGTGGTCGTGTCCTGATCGCGGCCGTAGAGCGAGGCGAGCGCAAGATAGAAGCAAGTATCGCACAGACTGACGATGGCACCGCCGTGCACGGCGCCGGTACCGTTGGATATCTGCGGCCGGTACGGCATCCGCATGACCGCGCGCCCATGACCGACGCTCTCCAGTTTGAGATCGAGCAGTTCGACGAAGTGTGATTTCTCTTTGTCCCATTGCCGGCGCGCGGCGTCTTGATCGATGCTCATGCTCTGCCTGCAAGCCGCTCGTATGCTGCGCGGAAGTTCAGTGTTCCGCCGTGCAGCCAATGCGCGCCGTCAACCGGAAGCGCGGCGCCGCTCACCCAACTTGCATCCTCGGAGCAGATCCAGAGCGCCGCGCGAGCGATGTCATCGATCTCGCCTAGGCGGCCGAGCGGAACCTGCGCAACGACGTGCTTTTCAATATCCGCCACGCTCCAGAGATTCTTATCCGTTCCTTCGGTGTGCACCGGCCCCGGCGCGATGGCATTGACTCGGATGCCGAACGTGCCCCACTCGGCTGCGAGCGTTCGAGTCATTGCCAGCACGCCCGCCTTCGCGCATGCGGAGTGCAGCGCACCGGGCTCGCCGCTCCAGGCGTACGTAGCGATGATGTTCAAGATCGATCCGCGAGCTTGCCGCAGCGGCTCGAACGCCGCGCGCGTGCAGTGGAACGTCCCGTTCAGCACGATGTCCACTACCGATTTAAACCCGTTCGGCGAGAGCTTCTCGGAAGGCGCGATGAAATTGCCGGCCGCGTTATTGACCAGCACGTCAAGCCGCCCGGTGCGCGAAACGATCTCGCGCACGACTTCTTCCACGCGCCCGGCATGGCGCACGTCGCACGCCAGGCCGAAACCCGAGCCCATCATAGCGACGGTTTCGTCGAGCGCTTCCTGGCGCCGCCCCAGGGCGCATACCGTTGCGCCTTCTTTGGCAAAGGAGAGTGCCATGCCGCGGCCCAGGCCCGACCCGCCGCCGGTGATCAGCACCGTCTTGCCGTTATATCTTCCGTTCAAAAGGTTTCGCCCGCCTTTGCCAACTCGCGCCGCAGGTAGAGCGGCAGCGCAAAGAGCCGCCGGTGCGTTTGCGCATCGTAGAAATAATTCTCGCCCGAAAGTGCGCCGCAGTAGCGATCGATTGCGGATGCTTCGAGGGCCGCAAGGTCTACCGCGTCGCTGCAGGCGATAAACGCCCAGTCGTTGTCGAACGCCGGAACGTGCGTGTAGAACGAGGCCACGTTCTTATAGTAGGCGCGCAGCGTGCGCGCCATCTTTGCGTGCAAAGCCATATTATGAAAGCCCGCCGTGCTGGCTTGCAGCACGTAGACACCGCCGGTGGCGAGCCGCGCTTTGATGTCGTTGAACACGGCATCGCAGAAGAGCGGGTTGCTGGGCGAATCTTCGAGCGGCTCGGTGAGGTCTGAGATAATCACACCGTACGCCTCGCCGTCCTCGCGCAAGAACCGCAACGCGTCACCGATGATCACCCGCGCGCGCGGATCTTCGAAAGCGCCGTCCGACCATTCCGGCAAATACTGCTTGGAGAGTTCAACCACATCGCCGTCGATGTCCACCATCGTGCAGCGCTGTGTTTGCGGGCAGCGCAGCACCTCGCGCAGTGTGGCGCCCTCGCCGCCGCCCAAGATCAAGACCTGCGAGCGGTCGGCTGCGCCGGCCATCGCCGGATGAACGAGCGATTCATGATAAATCTTCTCGTCGTGTTCGGAGCTTTGCGTGTCTCCGTCCAGAATAAGCATCTTGCCGAAGACCGGCGTGCGGACAACGCCCACGCTTTGAAACGGCGTGCGTCCGGCGTAGTAAACGCGCTCGAGGGCGTGGTGGTGCGCTTCGGTGGGAGAGAATTCTTCCACATACCACTGCCAGTGTTGGGTCTTGGGCATAGCCGGGCTAGGATTGGCGAACGGGGCCGCAAGGCCTCGCGGCCCCGTTCGTCGTGGTTATGCTGCCGGGTTGTGGCAGTAGACCGCTATAAGCTGGTCGCCCGTGCTGAACTGCACGTTATTGCCCGTGGGCAGTGCGTGCGCTGCGACCGTGAAGGAGTTACCGCTCGGCGCTACCTCGGCGATGCCGAAGTTGGTCATACCCGTCCACGTGAGTCCGGAGCCGCCATTGTTGCTATAGACCGCGAATCCGCATGCATTGCCCGGGAAAGAACCGGTCGTGGTGACTGTGATCGCCGGCGTCTGGTTGAAAGTGACCGTCGGACCAGGGTTGTTGATGTCGAAGTACAGCAGCGCTGTACCGATTCCAGTCGGCAGGTTCGTCGGGAAGGTGCCCGATACTTGCGTCGGAGCATTGAGCGAACCGGCCGCAGACCAGTCGGTGGTAAAACTGAAGTTCGACGCCGAGTCTGTTCGAACCGAACGTAACCGTTGCGGCATACGTGTTGTCGGTGCTGATGTTGAAGACACCGCCGTTCGCTCCGGTAAAGCTCGATGTCTGCGAGCCGCCCGTCAGCGTGAAGAGCGGTGTGGGCGAGGGCGAGGGGCTCGGCGTGGGCGTGGGCGTGGGCGAGGGCTGCGGCGTGGGCGTCTGCGACGAGCTCGTGCTGTAGAAGGCGAACGTGTAATGAACGCCTGCGGTCAGCATGGCCTGCGTATCGGGGACGTTATTGAACGTAACGGTTTGGCCGCTTACGCTGCCCGGCCCGATCGCCGGATCCATCCATCCTTGATTGTTATCCGATTCGGTGATCGCAACATAGAACGAGAGCCCGCTCATGTTCACGCTTGAAGGCAGCGTAATGCTGAAGACCGGGATGCCGCTAAACGTGATCGTTGCGGAAGGCGTCAGCTGTTCGTAAAAATACACGACCTTCGTGGCGTTCACTGCGCGGCGCCGCAAAGCAGGTGCCGCCAAACCCGCCGGTGCGGTGAGCGATGTCGTGGCTGCGATCGTCACATTGCCCGCTGCATTGGATGACGGGAACGCAACGCTGCCGCTGAAGCCGCCGACGGGCGGTATGGGCGCCGACGTAGCTGCCGACGAGACGACTACATTGGAGTTTGCCGAGCTGGGTGTGGCAGTGGCACCGGCGCTGGGCGTGCTGGAACCGCCTCCGCATGCTGCCACGATGACGGCCGCTGCTGCAAATATGAATAGCGTGACTTGCTTACGAAGCACGGTTATGGCTCCTTCAAACGGGCACTAGGTTGCTAATGCCGTTCGTTCCTGCGGGAAAATTAACCTCGGTTAATTACGTGCGAGGCCGCCCAGCAATGTAAAGCCGCTGATCGTTGCATCGTCCGTCACCTGGACGTTCAGACCGCCCGACGGGACCGAGGGAACCGCCACGAACGAGAAGCCGCCCAGCGGCGCTTGAACGGTCGTGGACGCACCGGTTGCGGGCACAGCATACGCGCCGCCCAGGGCGACCGTTCGGCCGAACTGATCCCCGTCAGCTCCCGTTCAAGTCGAGCGATCCGAACGAAAAGCGCGCGTCGGTCGATGGGGCCCCGACCGTATTAGCGGCCATCGCCAGCGCAAAGTCGGCAACTAAATTGCCGGCATTCTCACCGGACACGGATTGCAGATTCGACGTCCCGGTAACGCCGCTGGTTTCCATGGCATGCGTGAAGACGTCACCGCCGAAGCGATCGCGCAGGTACCGCTGGAACAAATATGCCGCACCGTAACAGCCGCCCGAGCAGTTCGTACGTGCCGAACCGCCGCCGCCCCACGATGCGGAGTCCACGCCGCTGAACGAACTGAGTGAAAAAGCAGCCGGATTGGCCAAATACGCCTGCGCGCGCGGCAGCGCATCCGCCGCGTCGAACTGGATGCCCTGCGCGCCGTACATCTGCGAGATAGCCAGGTCTTGGGCCAGCATCGAGAGCCCCTCGTTGATGTACTGCGATTCGTTTCCGTTGAACGATGCATTCGAGGCTCCCGGCGCGAGCAGCCCATGATTGACGAAATTGATCAGATGCTGCAATTCGTGGGCGTCTGAACGCACCATGTCTTCTTGCAATTCGTATTGCGCGCCGTAGCTGCCGAACCAGCCTACGAAGATAAACGGCGCCTCGTTCGATTCATAGCCCGCGTTCAAACAGTTCAGAGCGCCTTGCGTCATCAAATTGACCGAGGAGAAGTAACCGCCGATGCCGCCGAGCGTGGACGAATCCACTACCATAACGTTGATGCGGCGGTCCGAGGGCTCGGCGATATATGCCGGCGCCGCGCCTTGCTGCGAGCCGCTGCTCGAACAGCTCTTGTATTGCGGCTGCATTCCCGGTGCGCTTTGCGGATAATCGGGTGAGGCGAAATGCGCGGTATCGCTGCTGTAGCCGTTCTCAAAATCAGCGGAGAGCTGCGCGGCATACGGCGTGAGTGCGCCAACCAACGTCGACTGCACCCAAATATTTCCGTGCGGGCTTTGCACGAGCAGTGTTGCGGGGACTTGCAAATTCGTGCGCGAGGCATACCCGCCTTGCTGAACCCAGATGTGCGTTTGGGTGCCGACTGTTGCGCCCGAAGGAACCGTGCTCTTGCGCGAAGGCACAGCTTTGGCGTTCGGATCGGATCCCGCCGCCGATGCAGCCAAGCGATCGAAGAGCGCCGAGTCATCAACCGCAAAAGCTTCCGGTGCGCGCGGATGTGCGGGTGCAAGTGCGGGGCGAGCGCCACGCGTGCGGACCGCCGACGAAGGGGAGGCGCCTGTAGTTGAAACCATCAGCGTATCTGAAGCAAAGCCGTTGCCGGGCTGCGCGACACCGGACATAACGGCGATAAGCGCCTTGGTCGCGCCTTGCGCGATGGTGCCGTTGGTCGTGAGCGGTCCGCTGCTTTGCATGTAGCTGACCGGACCGCCGCCGGAAACAGGGATGGTAACATTCCTCGCCGGGAGGACCGGGGCGGAGCCCGAACCGCCGCCGCCGCACCCTGCAAGGAGCGCTACGAACGCGTAAAAGGCCGCGGTATGAAACCGCGAGAGTGAATTCCTCACGCTTATAGTATCGGACGGCAGGGAGGGCCGCGCTGCTTGCTCGCCCTATGATTTAACGCAAACAAAACGGCGCGTCCTTGCAGACGCGCCGTTGATCCTATCTACCTCGAGGAGCTATGCACTCATCGGCCGGTCTTCGGCTTCCGTTGCGGTGACCACGTGGGTAAACGTGCCGCCTTTAGCTTCGATTCCGCGCTTGAACTCCGTGGTAAGCATATTGCGCGCACCGAGCATGTCGGCTGCGTATTGGCAGGCCTGCCACGGATCGGTGTGGTCGCCGCATGTATAAAAGTCCATCGCGGCGTAGCCTTTTTCGGGCCAAGTGTGGATCGACAAATGTGATTCGGCTAAAATCACGGTTCCCGAGACGCCCTGGGGTTCGAACCGGTGGAACGCGCTCTCCATGATCGTTGCGCGCGCGGCCTTCGCAGCGGCGATCATCATGGCGTGGACGGCATCGACGTCCGTGAGCGCTTCCGAGTTACACCCCGACAGCTCGCACACAATGTGCGTTCCGAGTGCCTTCAATTCTTGTCTTTCTCCTCGACGTTTGGGGGAAATCCCACCTCCGGACTCGTCGGGCAGGCGCGCTGCAGTGCAGTCACGTCCCCGACCTATCGGCGAACTCTTGCCGGCGCTTTTCGGTGCGCGGGCGATTCGCCGCGATGGCGCGTAAGGGCACGCCTCCCATACCGTGAACCCCGTCTTTGTCCAGCATGCGACCTTAGGTCCTGAGGCACTGAAGGGGTCCGACGGACATAATAGCCCCTCAGGCCCCCCCTGTAAAGCAATTAGTACTAAAAAAGCCCTCATTACGAAAAACGAGCCGCGGCGCAGTTGCGACAGCATATGTTGGGCGGGAAGGCCGGCGTCAGGTTGCTCAGGAAAAGAAATTGAAGATAGGACTTCACTATCTTGACTATTCCCTCGTAGGAGGGTAGGGTTGAGACGTGGCCACTCAACTTCAAAGTCCGGTTGGCGAGGACTATCGCCATGGTTTTCACGACGACGAAAACTACGTTTTCAAATCCGATAAAGGACTGACCCGCGAAATCGTCGCCAGCATCAGCGCGATGAAAAATGAGCCCGAATGGATGCGCGATTTCCGGCTCAAAGCCTACGACGTCTTCGCAAGCAAGCCCATGCCTACATGGGGCGACACCTCGCTGCTCAACGAGATCGATTTCGCGGATATTCATTATTATGTGAAGTCCACGGACCGCACCGAGCGTTCGTGGGACGACGTGCCCGACGACATCAAGCGCACCTTCGACCGGCTCGGAATCCCCGAAGCCGAACGCAAGTTTCTCTCGGGTGTCTCCGCGCAGTACGAATCCGAAGTCGTGTACCACAATGTGAGCGCCGAGGCTAGACGAACGGTGTGCTCTTTTGCGACATGGACACCGCGGTCGCGAGCACCCGGAGATCGTGCAGAAGTATCTGGCGACCATCATTCCGGTCGCCGATAACAAATTCTCGGCGCTCAACTCGGCTGTCTGGTCGGGCGGTTCGTTCATTTACGTGCCGCCGGGCGTCGAAGTAAAGATGCCGCTGCAGGCCTATTTCCGAATCAATGCCGAGAACATGGGCCAGTTCGAGCGCACGCTGATCATCGCCGACAAAGGTGCGAAGATTCATTACATCGAGGGATGCACTGCGCCAAAGTTCTCGACCAGTTCGCTGCAGTAGCGCGGTGGTCGAACCGATCGCCATGGAAGGCGCGTCGATCCGCTACACGACGATTCAAAACTGGTACCGGAACATCTTCGATCTGGTCACTAAGCGCGCATATGCGCACAAGAACGCGACCGTTGAATGGGTGGACGGCAACATCGGCTCGAAACTGACCATGAAGTATCCGGCCATCTACCTTATGGGCGAGGGCGCGCGAGGCGAATCCTCTCGATGGCGTTTGCCGGCGAGGGGCAGCATCAGGACGCGGGCGCAAAAGTCATTCACGCAGCACCCAATACGACCTCGGTCGTCACGAACAAATCGGTCAGCGCGCACGGCGGCAAGACCACGTATCGCGGGCTGGTCGAGTCTATCCCGGAGCAACCTCTGCGAAGACGCGCGTGAAGTGCGATGCGCTTATCATGGACGAGCAGTCCTCGAGCGACACCAAGCCCACGATGAAGATTCACGAACAGCGCTCCACGGTAGAACATGAAGCGAGCGTGAGTAAAATCGGAGAGGAGCAATGTTCTACGCTATGAGCCGCGGGCTGAGCGAAGTCGACGCGACAGCAATGATCGTGAACGGGTTCTTCGATTTTTTCGTCAAGGAACTGCCGATGGAGTACGCGGTCGAACTCAACCGTCTGGTTAAAATGGAAATGGAAGGGTCCGTCGGGTAAGCGGCGGCCCGTTTAATGCGGTTCCCGTTTCGAAACCTTCGAAAAACGCCATCCAGGCGTTTTTCTATTTAACCGTTTTTTCGACAGAACGCAGTTTTGAAATAGGCATCCATGGCTAAGTCGAAAAAATCAGAAATTTCCAAACGGGAACCGCATCAACGGTTCCGCCGCTTACTCATCGGGATGAAACGTGCTGCGGTTAGGGTAGTTGGCCGTCGGGGCCGAATTTGGTGACGTGGCCGCTTGTGTCGAAGTACACCCAGTAGCTGAATGGCGGCAGATTATCGTAACGCCAGGCCTGTATGCGATCGAGTTGCGCAGGCGATCCGTATCCGGCCGGATAGCCAAGAACCCACGCGACCTGTTCGTGCGTCATGCCCGTCTTGACGGTCGTTCCAATGCCGGGCGGAGGCGGCGACAGACTATATGCGCGATCCATGTCCCACGCGTCGGCGAAGTACGAGAAGTAGGCAACGCACGCATCGTTCGGGCCTAGATGCACCGGCATCTTCGGCGCAGGTGTTTGCGGAGGCGGGGTTTGGACGCCGGAGCGTTGCGCGCGCACGCTCATGCCGCCCGTTCCAGAGATCGTCGAATAGGTCACGTCTGCCGGTACATCGAGCCACACTACGAGCGGACTGTCGTCTTGAAACTCGGATTGGCGTCCTCCGCCAATCGCGCCGATCTGTCCGCCAATCGCCAGATCATACGAACTGCGGTAGATCCGGAAAACATGTTTGACGGTGTAGGGGCGTGAGTTCGGGCCCCCGCCGCTCCAAGTTCCGCCTGCGGCATCGAGCACGCACTGCGCGCCGAGTCCTCCCCGCCCCCAGACCCTTTGCCCGTCGTAACGGCGGTTTAGGCCGCGCACGACGCCATCGTCAACCAGCGGCGGCAAGCCCGGAAGCTGCGTTGGCGCGTTCCCGGCGTCCGCGACGATCACGCGCGGCGACCCGGAAACACGCAACGTGAGCTTCTTGCCGTCCATGCGCGAGAGCACCGCAACGTGCATCGTAATTTCGCGGCGCGAGATCTCCGACCCGCGATCGCCGGTGTAGACCGTCGTTGCATCGGGCAATACGAGGAATCGTTGCCCGACGCGCATCGCGGGCGTTGCGGCCGGCTGCGGTGGAAGGTAGATAGACCAATCGCTAAGGGTGGCGCGCGCACCGGCGACCGGATCGCCGTCAGGTAAGGTAAACGGATCGACGGTGGCGTCGGCGCTGAGCGTATACATCCCGGCGAGAGTCCGCGCGTGTCGATCGCGACGCCCGCTTTGAATTCACCGATCGGGTTGCATGGATTCGGCGTATACAGCGGTAGAGGGACGGTCTTGAGCAAATGCACGTGCGAATTCGCCGCGCGCATCTGCGCGTCGGTAAACAAGAACCGGATCGAATCGCGGCGGATGGGCGGCGGGGAGGCATTCGATCCGACGCCCTGTTGCGATGCAACCAGTTCAAACGTATAGGGCCGGTCGGCGGGTCGCAGATACATATGCTGATGCAGCGCATTGTGAGCCATGACCGCATGAAATGCCGCCAACCGCTCCGGGGAGCCCGTGCGGCGTGCCCACGGGGGAAGCGTGCGGGGCGCCGAACAGGGCCATGCCGCCTGAGCGGCGTGGGCACTGCGATCGTTTTGCGGCGAATCTACCATGACGAATGCAAATGCAGCCAGCGTCACTGCGGCGCCCGCTAAGATGACCGCGTTGCGGCTCATACGCAGACCCGATCGCGTCCGGCGGATTTGGCGGCGTACAGCGCGACGTCGGGGCGCTTGGGCCGTAATTCGGGCGCCTCGCCGGGAGTCGCGGTGGCAACGCCGATGCTGACCGTAAAGCCGTGGCCGCAAACCCACGCCGCGCCGCGGGCAACGGGGCGGCCTTGGGCTCCGATAATAATAAAACCGGCCGCCTTGCTGACCGCGATTGCCGGAAGCATCGTGCGCACGTCGAGTTGCACCAGGACGCTTTCTACAGGTACGGGCGGTTCTTCCCTTAAAACGGCATCCGGCTATGGCTCAGATTCCGGTTGCAAAAGTAAGCGCGATTCCCGAAGGCACGACCGCCCGCGTTTTGGCCGGTGGTATCGAGGTGCTGCTTTGCAACGCGGGCGGGACGATTTACGCTGTGGAAGACGTTTGCACGCACGACGGCGGCCCGTTGGACCAGGGCGAACTCGATGGTTGCCGCATCGTTTGTCCGCGGCACGGGGCAACGTTCGATGTCCGCACCGGAGAAGCGCTTACGCTCCCGGCGATCCTTCCGCTGCCGACGTACACCGTGCGGGTCGACGGCGACGATATTTTTGTCGAACGCTAAACGCAAGGTTGTCGCCGTCGTTCTGCCGGTGTTACTGGCGCCGGTTGCGGCGTACGCGATCTACGCTGGCGCCGGAATGCGCGCGGCCGCGCAAACCGGCGGTGTTATGCGCGCACCGGGGCTCATTGCGCCGGTCACGATAACCCGCGATGCGCGCGACATTCCGCACATCGTCGCGCAAAACGATCACGATTTGTACTTCGCGCAAGGGTATGCCGAAGGCTCGGACCGCCTGTTTCAGATGGATCTGATCCGCCGCTTCGTGCTCGGACGGCTCGCCGAAGTGATGGGGCCGGCCGCGCTGCCGGCGGACGAGCACGCGCGCGTTGCGCCCATCGATCGCATCGTGGATGCCGAGTGGGCTCATCTGCAGCCGCGCTCGCGTGCAGCGCTGCAAGCGTTCAGCGATGGCGTGAACGCGGCCATGCAGCAGCAGCCGCTGCCTGCAGAGTTTCATCTTCTTCTTTATAAGCCCGAGCCGTGGACACCGCGCGATTCGCTCGCGACCGCCTTTTCGACCGTCTTGGACTTAATCGACGATTGGGACGACGTCGTGCGGCGCGATGAAGTGCTGCGCGCGGTAGGCCCGCGCGTGCAGCAGGACCTCTACTCGATCACGGACCCCGAATACGACGCGCCGGTAAGCGGCACCGGTATTGCGCCCGTTCCGCGATTGAGCGATCGCGGCGCGCGGAGCACGGGCCGGACCGCCGCGTTTCAAACGGCCGTTACTCCTCTTCGGCCCGACGGCCCAAACGAAGCGAGCAATCAGTGGGCACTCGGCGCGGCGCGCTCGGCCACCGGCGGCGCTTTGCTCGCCAACGATCCGCACTTGCGCTTGGGGATTCCCGGCGTTTGGTATTTGATCGATTTGCGGGATCCGCGCATGCACGTCGCCGGCGCGACGCTGCCCGGATCGCCCGGCGTCGTTCTCGGTCACAACGAGAACATTGCTTGGGGCGCGACGAACGGCACGGTCGTTACCGAAGTCGTCTATAAGGATCCGCTGAGCAACGCCCAAACCCGCACCGAAGTGTTTCACGTGCGCTTTGTCAAGGACGTGCAGCGAACGTACCGGACAACGCGTCACGGGTTTGTCATCGATACTGACGGCTCGGGGGCCTATGCTGTAGACTGGAACGCCGTCCGCTTCCCGGTCAGCCCGCTTGAGACGTTCAGCGGATTGAACCAAGCCAAGACGATCGCCGATGCGCTGCGCGCGCTGCGCTCCTATCCGGGGCCGCCGCAGAATTTTGTCATCGCTGCACGCGACGGGACGGCCGCATATCATTTGGCCGGGCTCATTCCCCAAGATTCCGGATGGGGGTTGCGCATTCATAACGCCGCGGATCCGTTTTACGCTTTCGTACCATTCGATGCGCTGCCGCATGTCGACGCCTCCCGCAACGCCCGCGTGTTTACGGCGAACAACCGCCAATACGGCGCGCGATACCCTTACCGGCTCTCGGCGGGGTATGCTGCGCCCTACCGCGCGAAACGTATCGAAGAGCTGCTCGACGCCGTGCGCCGGCATGATACGGCGGATCTTTTCGCCATGCAGTCCGACACGCTCTCGGCGCCCGAGCGCGAACTCGCCCGGGATCTGCTGGATGCCGCCGTTCGCCAACGCGTTCGCGCGTCTTCCATCCTTCGACCCTACTTAGACGCACTGCAATCTTGGAACGGACGTTTCGATCCCGGTTCGCGCGCAGCCACGCTTGCGTATGCATTTCGCGAGTCCGCCGTCGCGCGTCTGGCTCAGTACAACACCGGGAGCGCCGGCAAAGCTTACATACAGAGTGCGGGCAATGCGCAGTTTGTCGTGCTGCTTCGCGTTTTGCGCGAGCGTCCTCGCGGATGGTGGCCGCAAAGCGGCTACGACCAGCTGCTTGTGAGCACGCTGCGCATATTGGTGCAAAAGCACGGCGAGCATCTGCTCGACCCATGGCGGCAGACCGGGGCAGTCGGAGTCAAACATCCGCTGGCCTCGCTGGGGCTCTCATTCTTGAACGGCGGCACGCTGTACGGCGACGGCGATGCGTATTCGCTGCACGTTCTAACGCAAAGCGCGCATTCGCAAAGCTTTCGCGCCGTCTGGGATACCGCGGACTGGAACGCCGGTGGCATCATCATCCCCAGCGGCGAGTCCGGAGAACCGGCCTCCGGACACTACACCGACTTGCGGGACACGTGGCTGCGGCAAAAACTGATGCCTCTGCCGTTCGGCGACGCCGCCGTGCGCGCAGACGCGCGCAGCGTGCTTACTTTAAGGCCTCGTTGAGAAAGGCGTAGATCTTCGGCCACGCTTGCCGAGCCGCCGCAACGTTGGCGGCCGCCGTTCCTCCGAGCAGCAGCGTCATCGGCCCCATCGAAGCTTGCGTCATCGGACGAGACGGCGTGGAGAAAAGAAATGCATGCCCGGCGCCGGCGTAATGCAAATACACATCATTATACGGGTGATGATGTGCGTTCAAGTACGACATTCCGAGCTGCGACTGCGCGACCGAATCCCAGATATGGTCATCATCCGCGGCAATCATCATGATCGGGCCGCGAATGTTTTCCAAATGAAACGTGGCCGGCGCGATCTGGGCTGCGTTCTGCTGCATGGCAGCATCGTAGCCTGCCCGCAGATCGAGCGGCGCGTGCGTCGAAAAAGCGGCCCCTATCATCGGACCCATTTGCGTGTCGTACGAAACGTAAGGCAGCGGCTTTCCTTGATACGTCCACGACGAGGCGGGCGCGCCCGGCCCTTGCGCGATGCCTTCCCATGCGAACGGGCTGGGAACGTCGGCGACCACGGCGTGAATCTGCGGATAGAGCGATGCGGCTAAAAGCACGAATTCGCCACCCTTAGAAAGGCCCATGATCGCAATGCGGCCCGCATCGACGTCGGGGCGCGCAGCGATGTCCGCGATAGCTTTGCCGATCGTTTCAACCGGAATATTTTGCAAGGTCGACGGTAGTC
Source organism: Vulcanimicrobiota bacterium (assembly GCA_963702335.1). Classification (GTDB taxonomy): domain Bacteria; phylum Vulcanimicrobiota; class Vulcanimicrobiia; order Vulcanimicrobiales; family Vulcanimicrobiaceae; genus DASSRQ01. The sequence goes on from CAVPCC010000035.1 coordinate 111,153, forward strand.
CGGGCGCGCCGAAGTACGCGACGGAGGCCGCGACATAGCCGTGAGGAACGAATTGCGCGGCGGTATGCGCCAGCATGTCGCCGCCCTCGGAGCCGCCGACCAGAATGATTGCCCGATGCTTGCCGCTCGTGGGCGAGGAACAAATCGTGCCGGTGAATGCGGTCGCGGGCGCGCACTGAACCGGAATAGGCGCGGGCGCTGCGATCGCGGCCGCGAGAAGGACTGCAAAAAACATGGACACTCCTTTAGGAAACGAAGATACGTTGTGACGTAACGTTAGGGTCAAGCCCCTGGGCATTAACCGTAACGCTCGCGCTCGTCGCGGCGGTAACCCACGGCTGCAATGGGGATAAAAAACAATGCAAAAGCTGCCAGCGCCAGCGCCGCATTGCCGGAAAAACCGTGGGGCGCGTTCCAAAGCAGATTGGCAAACTGCCGCGTCGGCGTATACGGCGAGATAACCGCGGCAAAGTGCGGCAGCATCTGCGGGGGCATCCATAGCCCGCCTGCGAACGAAAGCAACAGGTAAAAGATATTGGCAATCGGCACGGCGCTCTTGGGCGTGGTCCAATAGCCGATTGCAATGCCGAAGGCCGTGAATACAGAACCGCCGATGGCGGCACCCAGCGCAATCGTTAGCCATTGCACCGGATTAAAATGCACGGATGAACCCAGGCTCGCCACGAGGATGACGATGGCGGCAGCTGAAAACGCAAAGATCACCGCTACGATTGCCCGGGCAGCAAAACGAACGAGAACGGGCGCTGCGAGCGTACGGACGTACCGTTCCCAAGGCAAGGCGCGATCGGCTGCTATTCCCACGCCGAACTGAAACAGCGCAACGCCAACAATAGCGAAGGTAATATACGAGAGCATGAGCACCCCTGCCATCGAGGGTTCGCGCTGGGCGTACGAGAGATCGAACAACGCATAAAACGTGGCCGGGAACCCTATCGTCGGAACAACAAACGCCGGCATGCGCAGCAGTTCGAGTGCTTGGATGCGCACATGTGCAGCGAGGATATTCAGATTGTTCACTGTGGATCTCCGGTCAATGATAGGACTGCGTCTTCAAGAGAGGTTTCGGAGATGGCGAGATCGCGGAAGGGAACGCCGCTCTGAACGATCGCGCGCACCAGCGCGTCCGTATCGGTTGTGGTGAAGATTATCCGGGAGCCGTCCTGCTGCACGGTGACCCCAACAGGTATCGGGTCGAATAGCGGTCCGTTATAAACAATGCGGCGGGCTTTGGCGCGCGCGCGGATTTGCGCTGGGCTGCCGTCCGCTACGATATGCCCCGCGTTCATAACCGCTATGCGGCTTGCGAGCGCGTCGGCTTCTTCCATATAGTGTGTAGTCAACACGACGGTACCGCCGCGGTGCGCGTACGCGCGGATATAGTCCCAGACGCCTCGCCGTGCTTCAATATCTAGACCGGTCGTAGGCTCGTCGAGCACCACGAGTTCGGGATTGCCGACGAACGCGAGCGCCAGGCCGAGCCGGCGCAGTTCCCCGCCGGAAAGCCCACCGGCCTGACGCGCGGCCAGAGCTCCAAGTCCGAAGGGCGGCAAGATTTCAGCGATCGGAACCGGGCTGTGGTAGTGCTGCGCCACAAACTGCACGATCTCGCGCACGCGCAGTGTCGGAGGCATCCCGCTCTGCTGGGGCGTGACGCCAACCCGGCGGCGCGTTAACGTCTGCGCCGGATCGCTCTGGAACAGGCGCGCCGAACCGGAGTCCGGACGGCGCAAGCCAAGGAGCAGATCGAGCAGAGTTGTTTTTCCGGCGCCGTTCGCTCCGAGCAGCGCGAACGTTTCACCACGCGCGATCCGCAGCGAAACGCCATCGACGGCGCTTACCTTTCCGTACGACTTGTGGAGATCTTTTAAACTAACAATGTCCACGGTCGGCTCCTATGCACCCGTTGCTTCGGACTGCAAGAGGGCTTGCATCTCTTGCACGTGGGCGACAAAGGCGCTGCGCCCCGTTGCGGTCAGGGAGTACCGCGTCTGCGGACGGCGGTTGATGAATGCTTTTTCTTCAACCACGTAGTCCGCTTCGATCAGCTTTGCCAAGTGCGCGCCCAGATTGCCGTTGGTCGTTTGCGTTGCGCGCAGCAAATCGCTGAATGGAATGCAATCGGCCGTAAGCAATTCGGCGATCACGCCCAGGCGGATCTTGGAGAGCAGCAAGTCGTCCATTATTCGCGGGCGCGCGGCGCCTCGAAGAGAAAGAGCGCGCCCGGAACCGCGTAACCCAAGACGAATCCGGCGGCGAGTGCGTAGCCCGGTGCATGCGGAGCGACATAGTTCGCTGCCAGAATCGAGGCCATCAGAATGAGGCCGCCGGCTAACCCGCGGCGGTCGCCGTCGAAGCCGGCCATGAGCATCATGATCGCGGCGCCCATGCTCCAAACAGCGGCGCCGCCCCATCCGGCGAAAACGTGCGGCTGAGCGAACGCCGAGACAATGACGGTAAACCACACCGCGCCCATGACCCGGCCCATCCGGCGTTCGATGATCGAGACCCGATCGTAACAGTGTTGCCGCCAAATCGAAATCGAGACGCCCACCGAATAGATCATGCCGGCCGTAAATGCTGCGATCGCCAGCCAGCCGCCCGTGTGGCTTCCTGTATGAAGAAAGTCGTATTGCTGACCGGCATCTATCGCGGCGGCGGCCAGGCCCCAGGCTATAATGAGGCCCGGAATCATGCGCATCGGCTCGAGGTCCGCCCGGGTCAGTATCCGGTCGACCATCTCCAAATGCTCGCGGGCTTCATGCACGTCCATCGGGGCGCCTCCAGAAATCAGAGTAGTCTATAATTTAGACTACTCTGCCACCGTACAACGCAATCGGCAAGCCGTCAAGCCCTTCGCTCGTTGACACGGGGACGGCCGCTCTGATAATCTTCCAAAGTTATGTACGCGATTATCGAAACCGGCGGCAAGCAGTATAAGGTCGCCGAGGGTGACGTCATTAAGACGGACCTGCTGGAGAGCGAAGTGGGCTCCGACGTGACGTTCAATCGCGTCATTTTGGCAAGCGGCGGCGGCGAAGCCGTGACCGTCGGCTCACCCCTGGTGAGCGGCGCAAGCGTGACCGGGACCGTGCTGCGCCAGGACAAAGACAAGAAAATCTTGGTCTTCAAATATAAACCGAAGAAACGCGTGCGCAAATTGACCGGCCACCGCCAGCGCTTCGCCGAGATCAAGATCACCAAGATTCAGCTCCCCTAGCCGCCGGCCGGACTGGCTCGCGCAGATGTTGGACATCGTTTTTCGCAGGGACAGCCACGAACGGCTGTCTTCTGTTTTTTCCGAAGGCCACGTCGAGATTCCCGAGAGCAGCTCCGATGAGTATTCCATGGTCTGCGCGGCGGCTTCGGGCATTTTGCAGGCGGCACGGCTGGGGCTCGAAGCACACGTGAAGCTGCCCCTAGACGTCACCCAGAAGAGCGGCGAGCTTGCGATGCGCTGGCCTGCACGGGCGCGTGACGACGAGCGCGTGGCCGCCATCATGGAAACGGCCCGGCTGGCGGTCGAGCAGATTGCCGCTCAATACCCGGCCCACCTTCGGGTTCGCGAAGAGCGCGAGTCGTAGCCGGGTAAGAACGACCGGAAGAAGAACATCGCTCCACGACCCGGTTTGGAGGCCAAAATTGTCGGAGACATCCTCGTCCACTCCCTCGCAATGGACCGCGAGCAACGGTTACAAAGGCACCTATGCGGAGAACGCCTCAGTGAGTGCACGAAAATACCGAAAACGACGGCGGCAATGAAGCCGGCAAAGCACTGCTCGTAGGCCTGCTCGGCGGTTTGCTGTCAGACTGCGGGTTATCTGGTCTACCAGCGCTTGCCCGAAGATCAAAAAGAAAAGCTTGCGCAGCAGGCCAAATCCATGCTGCAGCAACGCATCAACGAAGTGCGGCAGAACTTCAACATTTAGTCTTGCGGCCGCGCCGGCGGCGGCGCGGCCGGCGGCTCAATCGGCAGCGGCTCCATAGGCGGCAGCGGCTCGTGCAAGTCGGCAGCGCGCTCCATTTCGCGAACGAACGATTGCGAGGTGTTCTGCACCTCGCGCATCGCACGGCCCGCCTGGCGCACGATTTTCGGCAGCCGTTCTTCGCCGAAGACCAGCAGCGCCGCTATTCCGAGTATGGCCATGTCCGGTAGAGAGAGCACACCGCACCTTTTCACGACCGGCGCGAGCAGGGCCCTCCTCCGGGGCCGTACAAGGTTGGTCGACTTGAAAATCATCTACACGCGAGGCAACCGCACCGAAACCCTGGCCTCGCTTGCGACGCTGCGCAAAATCTTGGGCAGATTCGTCGCGCACCGCGTTTTTTATGAGGTGTCCAGCCGCAATAAGCGCGGGCATGAATTCTTCTCGGCAAAAAATATTTTCGTCGTCGGATCGATCGAAGTTGTAAACCGGGACTACTTGACGATCACGATCTTCGACGCCAACAACCAGAGCCACTCGATCGAAATTCTCAACCCTGCGACCATGCGCATCTACGACGAGATGCCGGGCAAGGGGTTTGCCGTTTCCTTTATCAGCGATTCGGAGAGCGGCGTGGAGTCGCGCTGCTATCTGCGCGACGAAGGCGAAGAGGGCGACGGAAACCTCAAACAGTCGGCGCTCGAGAAGATCACGCTTCCCCACTCTTTGAATACCTTGAAGAGATTACGGCCGCAGATTTAGTTAAGTAGACGACGGGCGTTACGGAATCGCGTCCATCAAGATGCCCGGTTCGAGCCGCATCGCCGCCAGTAGTCCTGGCGAGGTTATCGCCTCCGCCGCGACGCCCAAAGCGAGATCGCGCGAAGAATAACGGCCGGCTGCGCGCTTGGATCCCTCCAAAAAGATCTGCCAGGCTTCACGGCTGAGCCACATGCTCGTGCGTCCGTCCGGCGTCTTAAAGGCCAAAGTATCGTACCGGGTCATCGACGGTTGCTCGCCGCCGGGCAGAATCTCCTGAAGGACACGCACCGCGCCGAAATTATACTCCACATCGGCAGCGAGCACTTTTTCCTTTTCAACCACCGAAGCGACCGCCGGGCCGATTTGCGGGTCGTCCAGCAGCGCGAGCAAAATTGCGCGCGGCGTGATAAACGGCTCGTGCATACTCACTGCGATGCTTGCGGCTTGGCGCATCGTCTGTAACAGCTCCGCTGCAAGCGGAACGTCGAAATCGGACATATGTAGTGGTTTGCCCTCACCCCGCTGAACACCCCGTTCGATGTTTACGATCGACGTGCTAACGCTGTTCCCCGAGGTTTTTGCGCCGTTCGTCGGCCTCTCGATCATCGGGCGCGCCGTCGAGAACGGCGTGGTGGATATCCGTTACCACCACGTCTTAGATGCGCTGACCGGCGCGGAACGCGCCGACGACCAACCCTTCGGAGGCGGCCCCGGGATGGTGCTGCGCATCGAACCCCTGGCGCGCATTTTAGACCCCTTGCTCGAACAAGGACCGGCCGGGGAGCGGCGCACCGTTATCGTCCCGGCACCCGGCGGCAGGCCCTTCAAACAAGCGGACGCGCTGCGCTTCGCGCGTGAAAATGACCGCCTCATCTTCGTTTGCGGGCATTACGAGGGCATCGACGAACGGCTAGGCGAGCCTCTACCCCGTGCAGGAGTACTCCCTGGGAGACTTCGTAGTCACGGGCGGCGAGCTGCCCGCGCTGGCGATGATGGATGCCACGGTCCGCCTACTGGAAGGAACGATGCGGGCCGAATCGCTGGCGAACGAATCGTTCTCGGATGGCGTCTTGGATTATCCGGCACTACACCCGGCCCGCGGTTTTTCGCGGGGTTGCCGTGCCTGAGGTCTTGCTCTCGGGGAACCATGCCGCGATCGCGGCCTGGCGGCGCGAACAGAGCCGGCTGCGCACCCGCGCCCGCCGGCCGGACTTAGAGGGAGAACCATGGCGATAACCGTTTTTATCCGCTACCAAATCGACCCGTTCAAGCGCGAGGCATTCGAGCAATACGCGCGCCGCTGGCTGACCATCATTCCGAAGTGCGGGGGCAAAGTCGAGGGGTACTGGATGCCCGACGAGGGCACCAACAATATTGCTTTCGGCCTCATCACGTTTGAGTCACTGGCTGCGTACGAGCAATACCGGGCCCGGCTCAAGCGCGACCCGGAGAGCGCCGAAAATTTCGGCTTCGCTCAGGAGCAGCAGCTCATCCTCGCCGAAGAACGGACGTTCTTGCGCCCGGTCGCTCGGGACTGACCCCTCCCGGGGCGCTAGCGTCTCTTAACCTTGCGGGGCCCGAGCGGAGGTGGTATTATGCCAAGGTTGCCGTGGGGACACCCTCACCGGCCTTCTTCGTTTCGCGTATATATCTAAAGAGAACGGCAGTCATGAACGTCATCGATGTATTGAACAACGAACAGCGCAAAGAGAGCGTCCCCCAGTTTCGTCCGGGTGATACCGTAAAGGTGTATTCCAAGGTGGTCGAGGGCGGCAAAGAGCGCACGCAGATGTTCGAAGGGGTCGTAACGGTTCGCAAAGGCGGCGGCTCACAAGAGGCCGTCACGGTCCGTCGCGTGGCGCATGGCGTGGGGGTTGAAAAGACGTTCCTGCTTCACAGTCCGCGCGTGGAGCGCATCGAAGTGAGCAAGCGCGGCATCGTGCGGCGCAGCCGGCTGTATTACCTGACCGAGAAGATCGGAAAAGCGGCACGGATCAAAGAGAAGAAAACTGCCCGCTAGTCTCGCCATCTCTCCTCTTCAACTCCTTGGACTTATCGGTGTTTTTGCGCTCGCGCGAATCGCGCTGAGCTTCAAACCCGTTGCCGCGGGCACGTCGCCCGGGGCAACCGCCATCGTGCGCGAATATTTGGACGCGTTCATCGTCGCCGGCCTGGCGGCGCTCTTTCTGATCACGTTCGTCATCCGCACGTTCTACATTCCATCCGATTCGATGATGCCAACGCTGCACGAACGCGACGTGCTCCTGGTGAATGAGTTTGCGTACCGCATGGGCGCGCCGCGCCGCGGCGATATCGTGGTTTTTACACCGCCCATTGCCTCACCGAGCAGTTTCATCAAACGCGTGATCGGCGTTCCGGGCGATCGTTTAAGCATTCAAAATGGCGGCGTGTACGTCAACGGCAAGCGCCTTCGGGAACCGTACATTGCGCAGCAACCGCAGTACGCGCTTAAGATCAAAGACTACGGGATCTTCGTGGACAACGGCCTTGGCATGGAGCGGCTCTACCCTGAAGAGGCCAACGTTCCGCCGCGCAGCCGTTGGAGCGCACCGACCGGATTCCCGCGGGATATTACTTTGTCATGGGCGATAACCGCAACGATTCCGAGGACTCGCACGTGTGGGGTTTGGCTCAACTGCGCGGTCACTTTTCTTCCGGACCGCTGGCAAAAAGCAGCGTGCTCGCATCCTTCACCGGGCGCGCGTTTTTTCTGCTCTGGCCGCTCGATCGCGTGAGGATTCTAAACTAGCATGGGCGCAATTGCCGTTACTCCCACCGAGTTGCTCGCACTGGTCGGCATCTTCTTGCTCGCGCGCATCGCGCTCAGCGTCCGCGCCGCCGCTGCCGTACGCACCGGCACTCCGAGCCGCGCGACGCATTATGCGCGTGAATACTTGGACCCGTTCATCTACGCGGGTCTGGCTGCATTCTTGCTTATCACGTTTGTCGCGCGCACGTATTACATTCCCTCGGAGTCGATGCTGCCCACGCTAAAAGTGGGCGACGTGCTGCTAGTCAATAAGTTCGAGTACCGCTTTCACGCACCGGCGCGCGGCGACATTGTGGTCTTTCCGCCGCCCATCCCCTCGGGCGATGACTTCATCAAGCGTGTCATTGGCCGGCCCGGCGACCGGTTGCGCATCTATGGCGGAATCGTGTACGTCAATGGGCAGCCGCTTCAAGAGCCGTACATTGCCCAGCGTCCCGCCTATAATTTGATCGTCAAGAACTACGGCATTTACGTTGACAGCGGTGCCGGCTACGAACCAATCCCGCCCGCCGATGGAAATATTCCGCCGCGCAGCGCGTGGAGCGCACCGGATCGCATCCCGGCAAACTGCTATTTTATGATGGGCGACAACCGTAACGATTCGGACGATTCGCACGTCTGGGGTTTTGCTCAAACGCGCGGGAAGTTTGAGTCCGGTCCCAACTTCTCGAAGACGGCTTATTTTACAGGACACGCATTCTTAATTTTCTGGCCCTTCACGCACGCAAAGATACTCTAGCCCGCACGACGAAAAAGCCAAACCGTGATCCGGCAAATGCATTGGCGCTCATTCGTAGGCGCAACGCTGCAAATCGCCGTCTTGTGTGCGCATTAGCGCTGGCTTTTTTCATGCGCACTCCCCAGGTTTCGGGCTTGTCCATGGCCCCCCGCATTGCCTCGGGTGAAATCGTCGTCATCAATACCATGTCATACCGCTGGGGACAACCCGCCCGCGGGGACGTCATCGCATTCCGCCACGATGCGCCGGCGCCCGAGACGTTCATCAAGCGCATTGTGGGTGTGCCCGGCGACCGCATCAGCATCCGTTCGGGCAAGGTTTATCTCAACGGCACAGCACTGAGCGAGCCGTACGTACGCTACGCGGACGACCGCTCGTTCCCGCCCGTCCAGGTGCCGGCCGGGTCGTTGTACGTGCTGGGCGACAATCGTGCCGATAGCGACGATTCGCGTTTTTGGGGCTTCGTGCGTCAGGAGGAAGTCCTGGGCAAGGTCCTCGCTGGCATTTGGCCGGTGGGCCACTTGGGCGCAATATGACCGAAGGCCTTAAAGCGGACCGCGAGTTCGAACAGACCGTCCAATGGTATCCGGGCCACATGGCCGCGGCGATGCGCCGCATCGACGATCAGATGAAACTGATCGACATCGTTATCGAGGTTGTGGATTCGCGCGTGCCGCAGATTGGCGCCAATCCTATGCTCGACATCGTTGCCGGCAGACGCCCGCGCCTGCTCGTGCTCAGCCGCGACGATCTAGCCGATCCGGCGCAGACGGCGCGCTGGCTCAAGTTCTTTGAATCGAAGCGCAAAAAAGCCGTAAGCGTGAATGCGATGGAGATCGGGAGCGTCAGTAAGGCGGGGTACTTTTTCGGGACAAGTTGCAGGCGTATCCAAATCCACGCAGCGGGCAATGGTCGTCGGTGTGCCCAACTCGGGAAAGTCCTCGGTGATCAACTCGCTGCTGCGCCGTAATGCCGCCCGCACCGAGGACCGTGCCGGTGTGACGCGCGCTCTGCAGTGGTTCCGCGTGGGGCCGGGTCTTGAACTCATGGATACGCCCGGAATTCTGGTGCCGAAGATATCCTCACCCGACGCGCAGTGGAAGCTCGCCATGGTGGGAGCCGTGCCGCGCGACCGCTACGATCCCGAAGACGTGAGCGGCCGGTTTCACCGTTGGCTGATGGAGACTACGCAAGAACGCACGCGGGTCCCCGACCTGGAAAGGTTCGCTGCCTCCCGCGGCTTTAAGCGAAAGGGCGGCGAACCGGATTACCATAATGCTGCGCAGTCCTACATCAAAGATTTCAACGACGGGAAGTTCGGACGGATAACCTTGGAGCCCGCACCGTATGATGACGCCCAAAGCCCGTAAGAAAAAAACGGCCTACGAACGCGAGCGGCGGCGGCTGCACCGCATCCACATGTTCGAAAATGCGGCCCGTGAAAAGGGGTACGTGTTCGTGGGCGGCATCGACGAGGTCGGACGCGGCCCCCTGGCCGGCCCGGTGGTGGCGGCATGCGTGGTCGCGCGCGAGCCGCTCATGATCCGCGGCCTGAACGACTCCAAACAAGTCTTGCCCGAACTGCGCGTGCGGATCGCCGAACAGATCAAAGCCCAATGCGCCGGCTGGAGCATCGGGGCGGCGAGCGTTGAGGAGATCGACCGCCTCAATATCTACTGGGCCAGCATCCTTGCGATGGAACGGGCGCTGGCAGCACTTACCATCGCCCCACAATACCTCATCACCGATGCGGTCCGGATAAAGTCGTTTGAAGGGCCGCAAGAACCGCTGATTAAGGGCGACGCGCGCAGCGCGGTGGTCGCCGCCGCGTCCATCGTAGCCAAGGTCCACCGCGACGGCCTGCTAGCCGAACTACACCGGGCCGATCCTCGTTACGGGTTTGCCGACCACAAGGGCTATTCCACGCCCGAGCATATCCGCGCGCTTAAAGAACACGGGCCCTCCCCTAATCACCGCTCGGGCTGGTGGCGCGTGCGCGAGGCGCAGCTTGCCGCACAGTAACGGCATTAAAGGGGCCGGCGGCGAAGACCGGGCGGCGATGTTTCTCACCCAATCCGGCTACCGTATCGTCAGCCGCAACGTTCGCCTGCCCGGCGGCGAGATCGACCTCGTCGCGCAGGACGGGGACGTGGTCGTCTTCGTGGAGGTCAAGGCCCGCTTCAGCCGGCGGTTCGGCAGCGCGCTCTCGGCCGTGGATGCAAAGAAGCGGCGCACGCTTCGCAGGCTGGCCGCGGATTACGTGCAAATCGTCGCACCCAATGCTGCTATTCGCTTTGATGTGGTCGCCATGGACGGCGAACGCATAACGCTTCACCGGAACGCGTTTTAGGACACATGGACACCTTTATCGGGCGCACGCTCGCCAACCGTTACGATCAAGGAGCTGATCGGGCGCGGTGGCACTGCCGACACCTATCGCGCGCAGGACAAGTTGCTCGAACGCGAGGTCGCGGTCAAAGTTCTGATCGATCGATCCGACGACGTCAACAACCGTTTCCTGCGCGAAGCGCAAGCGATGGCCAAACTCAACCATCCGAATATCGTCCAGGTTTTCGACGTCGGCCAAGAGTCCGGCATCTCGTACATCGTTATGGAGACTCGTGCGCGGTAAGACGCTGCGCGATCTCGAAGGCGGCTCCATTTCGTACCGCCAAGCGCTCACGTTCTTAAGCGAAATTTTGGATGCGCTTGCCTATGCGCACGAAGCAGGCACGATCCACCGCGACATCAAGCCATCAAATGTGATGACCGACGAGGAAGGCAAACACGTCAAGGTCATGGATTTCGGCTTGGCCCGGCGCACCAGCGATATGACCCAGACCACGCGTACGGGGCAGATCGTCGGCACGATTGGCTACTTAGCACCGGAGCGGTTCTTGAGTAAACCGGCGGACATTCGCAGCGACCTGTATTCGGTCGGCGTGGTCATGTACGAGATCTTCACCGGGACCGTGCCGTTCCGAAACGACAAAGACGATCTGGTCGCCACCATTTTCTCGCACGTTCACGATGCGCCCACGCCGCCGCACGAGATCAACCGCAATATTCCCGAGACGCTCGAACGCGTCATCATGCGTTCGATCGACAAAGATCCGGCTAAGCGCTATCAGACGGCCCGCGACTTCATGGCCGACTTGCGCATTCTGCTCTCTCCGACGCCCGCTGCGAAGAAACCGCAAGCCGAACGCCGCCCCGACCCGCCGGCCGACAGCGAACTGCGCCGCGCCCTCGATCGCGCACTGGCACCGACGCGCAATCGCAATGACGCGTACGAATCCGTTCTCAAAGGCATGCTCGCGACGCGACGCCGCAAGTACGACGAGGCGAAGGTCAACTTCACGAGTGCTTTGCAAGAGCTCTCAATGGCCGACAACCGGTTGGAATACGCGAAAACCGCGCTCAAATACGGAACGATGATCCTCCAGAAGGCATCCGACGGCCTGCGCGAGCGTGACGAGTTGCGCGACGGCGTCCACAAGTTGAACGAGGCGCTTGAGGTCTTTCGCGATTACGACCTGGCCGAGCAGATGAGTGAGACCGAATATCTGATCAACGCATTGGAGCGGACGGCAATCGGCTACTAAGCCACCATGAACGAAACAACGCACGAACCGGAACTGCGCCGCGCGGTCACGCCTTGGGGCTCCTTCGCTTGGGGGTACTCCGATGTCGGAGCCGATATCTTCATTGGCTTGGGTCTGGTCCTTGCCTATGCAGCGGGCGCATCGAACATCGCGTTCTTGTTTGCGGGGCTGGTCTATGTCTGCATCGGTCTAGCGTACACGGAACTTGCGGCAGCCTATCCGGTTGCCGGCGGCGGCCAATACTTCGTCATGCGCGGGCTGGGAGACTTCTTCGGCTTCGTGGCAGGGTGGGCGGTGCTTCTGGATTTCACCATCGATGTCACGCTCTTTGCGTGGTCGTGCGTGGATTATCTCTCGCAGCTCGTACCGGTTCTGGTATCGTCCTTGCACCCATGGGTGCACTTTGCGGTAACGCTCGGGCTCATCGGCGGCCTCTCGCTGCTCAATATCGTGGGCGTGCGCGAGAGCACGGCATTTCAAGGCGGGGTGAGCGCCATAGACGTGCTGAGCGAAACGCTCATCCTGTGCTTCGGTTTTCTGTTCGCATTCGACCCGCATCTTTTGATGCATACGATGCATACAGCGTGGCCCTCGCCCTTTGCGCTCATGAACGGCATCTCGCTTGCAATTATTTCGTTCGTCGGTTTAGAGTCGATCTCGCAGGCGGCGCAGGAGACCCAGCGTCCGGCCTCGGTCATTCCACGCACGTCCATCGCGCTGATCTTAACGATCCTCATCTTCGCGCTGGGGTATTCGAATCTGGCGTTGGGCATGCATCCCTGGCATCACATTACCGATGCGCACGGACACGCGCTCGCATTCTGGCAGATCTTCCCGAATAGCAGTGACAATCAAGGCAAGGCCGTTGCCTTGCTCGCCGCGCAGGTCCCGTATTGGGGCGCCTTCGCTCAGTTCTACGTGCCACTGCTCGGTGCGATTCTCTTACTGATTTCCAGCAATTCAGGCGTCTTCGGCAGCTCGCGAATCGCCTATGCCATGAGTACGGCAAAATTGCTTCCCTCGATTTTCCGGCGCGTTCACAAACGCTTCCGCACGCCGGTCATCTCTATCGTTACGTTTAGCGCGCTCGCCGTGATCGAACTTATCTTCGCCGCGCTGCCCGGACTCGACCATGGCGCGCGAACGCTTTACGACCGCATGTTCCACGGTGAGGACGGCATCACGTTCCTGGGAGACCTCTATGCGTTCGGAGCCGCAACCAGTTACTCGTTCGTTTTCGTTGCGCTTGTAGCATTACGCTTGTTCGACCCGCTCAGCCCGCGCAAATTCAAAATGCCGCTGAATGTTCCGTTGACCTTCCGCGGGGAGCGCGTCGAATTTCCCATTATCGCAGTCTTGGGCTTTATCGGGATCGCCGCCATCCTCGCGTTCACGCTGCTCACTCACGATATCGGGCGGATAGCGGGGCCGTCGTGGTTGATCATCGGCGTAGTGCTGTATCTCATCTACCGGCGCCGCAAGAACTTGCCGGTGTGGCGTTCGCGCAAGCAAGATTGGCGCGGTGCGCAAGCCGAGATTCTGCGCAACGCCGGCGAACTGGAGATCATGGACGAATACATGACGCGCCTGCGCGAGAGCGACGCCCGTAAGGCGCGGGCGGCGCGATGATTGGCGTCCGGCTGACGTTCTACGTGCTCTTCGTGCTGCTCGGCTTGGTCATTCTCGTGCGAACGCTGGCAATCGGGCTGCACTGGGAGAGCGTCACCGCCGTCATTTTTTCACTCGCGCTCATGGCGTTGGGCCTCTACCGGATACGCTTGTGGTCCACGCGTCGGTAGCGGGCGCGCTTGTCGCGCTTATCATCGCCGGAGCCATTTTCTGCACGCTGTGGTGGATGATGCATCCACCCACATCGTTCGTGCAAAAACTTGCGAAGAAGGCCGCGACGGAGCTCGAACGGCTGGTGGGCAGCATCATCGTCGTCTTTTCCGCCGATATCGAGTCGGGCCATATGATGGCGCTCGCCGCTAAACTCGCACGCGGCGGAAAATCCGATCTGTTTGCCGTCTACGTTATCGAGGTTCCGTTTACGTTGCCGCCCAACGCGGAGATGGCATCCGAGGAGCGCGCGGCAATGGACGCACTGGGCGCAGCAGAGAGCATCGCCATGAGCAACGGCGTAAGCCTGCGCACGCAGATCCTCAAGACCCGGCTGACCAGCCAGGCCGTCTTGGACCTAGCCAAAGCGCAGAAAGCCAACCTGATCGTGCTCGGGTCGTACCGCGAGGGCAAATACACCGGGGCGCCGCTCGGCCACGACATTGAGGAAATCTCCATCCACGCCAAGTGCGACGTTCTTATCGGTGTGGAAGGCAAGCACGGGACCTGGCTTGTGGACGAGAGTCCGGGCGGGAGCGGAACCGGCTCCGTTTAGCCGAATATCGCGGCATTATGAACAAACTGCTTTCGGGCATTTGCCTTTTTGCTTTCGCGCTGCTCGCTCTTCCGGCTCATGCCGAGAACGCACAATCGGCCATCACCGGCTTCGATGAAGCGTTCTCAAAGGTCAACGACTACACCGTCACGGTTCGCGCGCACGAAGTGCTGGGCGACCGCACGCAAGACCGCACGTACAACTACTGGTTCAAACGGCCGAATTTAGCAAAGACGCTGATTGTCGACGGAGACGGCAAAGGCAGCGGCGGCGTTTGGAACGGCGGCGATTCCGTGAGCGGACACCAGGGCGGAATGCTCGCGTTCATTCACCTGAAAGTTGGCTTGCACGACGGCCGAGCCGTTTCGCTGCGCGGTTATACGATCCCCGAAGGCCTGCTGCAGAACGAAGTCAACAAATATAAAACGATCAAGGGCGAGTTGAGCGAGCACGCCGGGCCGACGCTCGATGGCGTTGCAACGGACCAAGTCGAACTCAAGCCGGCCGATCCCGCGGCGAACGGGGGCGTGACGCGCATGGTGATCTATCTCTCGCACGCCACGCATTTCCCGGTTCGCCAGATCCGTTACGCCGGCGGCACGTCGGTCGCCGATGAAACGTTCGTCAATCTCAGGACCAACGTCGGCCTGAGCGACTCAGACTTTCCCTTCTAGGCTTTAACCGCTGTTGCGCCACTCGCGCGAAGAGCGTTCAGGCGCACGCTCCATCTCGTCCATGACGATGCCGCCGAGTTGGTCGAGAATCTCGGCTTGCCGCGGTGAAAACATGCGCGGCTCGCGATCGAGCAGACAGAGCGTCCCCAAACGATGGCCCTCATTCGTCCGCAACGGCACCGCTGCATAGAACTGTAAGCCGAATGCGCCGGCGACGAGCGGATTGGCAAGCGTGCGCGGATCCTTGCGCGCCTCTTCCACAATATACGGCGAATCTTGCAAGATGCACGAATCACATAAACCGGGGTCACGCGCAATCTGGTCCACGCCATCCAGCCCGTATTTGGATTTGAACCAGATGCGGTCTTCGTCCACAATAGTAACCAGCGCAATGGGAACGTCGAAAAGGTTCGCGGCCAGCGTTGTTATACGATCGAACGATCCGTCGGGCGGCGTATCGAGAATGTCGTAGCGGCGAACCGCCTCCATGCGGCTGGATTCATTTGAGTCACTCATACTTTCCCTTTCGTTAGTTTAAAGGCGATACGGGCGTGGCTTCCGCCACCGGGGCGTTTATCAACGTTAAATTCTTCAGCCAAGTGCGAGATGAGGAACAGGCCGCGGCCGGCTTCACTAAACAAATCGCGCGGCAAACGGGGCGCGAACGTAAAACCGCTTCCCTTGTCGAGCACGTGCAGCACTTTACGTTCCCCGCTTGACTCCAGCAGAAACTCAGCCGTGCCCGGAGCATGGCGAACCACGTTTGCCGTAATCTCCAAGAGGATCATTTGAACCGCGAACATATCCGCGCCTCCAACGCCGGCGTCGGCCAATTGTTCCCGGATCTCGCGATGAACCCGGCGCGTGACGTCGGACCAGTCCGGATTGAACCGCCAACGCCGCATCGGAGCAACGGTCCTTGCGTAAACCGTCATGATTGCAACGTCATCGCGACCGTGCGCGGGCAGGAGTTGGCGGTAAAGTGCGCGCGCGGGATCGGTCTCATCCTCAAATGAAAGATCCCCGACGGCGTCGATGAGCCGCGCTTCGCCCTGAATAACGTCCCGCGTGGCCTCGGTGAGCCCGTCGGTGTACAGCACCAACGCGGAATGCGGCTCGATCTTTGCGTGCAAGACGCGAACGTAGCGATTGAAGTCGGGCATTCCCAGCGGAACACCCGTTCCGGTAAGGGGGGTAACTTTGCCCTCGGCAGATCGCACCAGCGGCGGCGGATGGCCTGCGTTCGAGTAGGTGAGCATCGAGGTCACCGGATCGATAATGCCGACGAATGCAGTAGCGAAGCGATCCGTGTACCGCTCGCGCACCGCACGATCCGCTGCGGCGAACATCAGCGTGGGCTCGGGATGCACGTAGGCGACGCTGCGAATCGTATTGCGGATCATGGCCATGCCAACGGCAGCCTCAAGGCCCGACCCCGTCACGTCACCGATTGAGAGCACGATTCGTCCATCGAGTAACATGAAAGCGTCATACCAGTCGCCTCCGACGAGCGAGTCGCCCCGGCCCGCTTCGTAGAGCACGCTCAGGGAGAAGTGCCCTAAATCCGGCAGTGCGACAGCAGCGGCCGCACTCTGAAAAGCGAGCGATACGCGGCGCTCGCGCTCGTAGATCAGCACGTTGTAAAACGCTAGCGCGCAGCGATGGGCGGCCCGCTCTACCAGGAGGAAATCCGCGGCAGTCGCCTCGTTCGCTCGGCCCAAGGTCAACAATCCGAAGGTTTGACCGCGCACCGTGAGCGGAATGGGGCGCGAGGGGCCGCGTTCAATGCCGCGCCGGCTCTTAATTCCGGCCTCGTGCAACGTGATGCTGGCCCACGGAGCGCAACCTGGGACCAGAAAATCGAGGAGGACCGTGCAGAGATCGCTGGCCGACGACGCCTCGAAAAGGCGCGCGGAGAAGTCGTCCAGGCGCTCTAAGCGGACAACGTCAAGAGAGCCGGACAGCTTTTCCGGGGGGTGCACCACCCCCCCTTACCCTTAAACTTTGACCTCGACACCGAACTCGATGATGCGGTTGGGCGGCAATCCGAGCGAATCGGTCAGCGGCCGGGCGTTCCGCGACATCCAGCGGAATAAGTTGCGCTGCCATGAGGGCAAGCCATGGGCCGATCTGTCCGCACCGATTTTCGGGCTGGCCAGATAGTAGGTCGGCTGGGAGAAATCCTCATTGGGCCGCTGCTGCCGCAAGTGCTTGAGAATGTCGTGGATCCGCGCTTCCTGCATGAACCCGTACCACGCCTTGACGCGCAGCAGGCGCGGCGAGAGCTGCTCCACTTCGATGCGCTTATCCCCGCTTACGTAGGGCCCGGGCGAATGCATGATCGTGAGCAGCACGATAGTGTCGAAGACGATATGCGTGCGGACCCAATCGTGCTGCATGACAAACGGAATGCCCTTGGGATCCGGATTTAAGAAAAACGCAGTTCCGCTTGCACCGATGGGTTCTCTGATCTCATTCAAGAATTGGCTGACGGGAATCTCGTGGGTGGAGAGCGATTCGAGCAAACGGCGGCGCCCGCGATTCCAGGTCGTAAACAGCGTAAAGAGCACCATCGCCATAAGCAGAGGAACCCAGCCCCCCGATACGATCTTGAAAAGGTTTCCCACTAGGAACGGGATGTCCCATAACAAGAAAAGCGCGATAACCGGCGCCCATTGCCACGCAGGCCAGTTCCAGCGCGTGCGCAGAAGTTGCATGAATGCGATCGTCGTCGTGCACATCGTAACGGTAACGGCCAACCCGTAAGCGGCTCCCAACGCACTCGAGGACTTAAACGTTATCACCAGCGCAATGCAGACGATCGCCAGCATCGCATTGACGGTCGGCATGTAAATTTGCCCGATAAAACGCCGCGAGGTATGGATGATCCGAAAGCGCGGCGCGTATCCCAGTTGAATGGCCTGCTGCGTTAAGGAAAAGACCCCTGCAATGAGTGCTTGACTTGCAATGACCGTGGCTACGGTGGCCAGCAGCACCATCGGGATCAACAGCACGTGCGGCACGAGCGCGAAGAAAATGGACGACGCGGCGGCGTTCGGCGCGCGCAAGACAAGGGCTCCCTGGCCGAAGTAATTCAGAATCAGCGCCGGAAAAACCGCAAACAGCCAAGCGTACGTGATCGGGCGCCGTCCGAAGTGCGCGAGGTCGGTATAGAGCGCCTCCGCGCCCGTCACGCACAGCACGACCGCGCCATAGACCAGCAGGCTGCGAAAACCGTTCGCGACGACGAATTTGAAAGCGAATGAGGGCAGCAGCGCCCACAATATCTGGGGATCGTGAACGATCGAAAATACCCCCATCACGGCGATCGCCGCGAACCACACAAGCATGACGGGCCCGAACAGCACGCCTATGCTGCCCGTGCCGCGGCGCTGGACGGCGAAGAGCGCAACCAAGATGAGCGCCGAGAGCGGCACGATGAACGGGTGTGCCGCGCGCGTCCACACTTCCAAACCTTCGATCGCCGAGATTACCGAAATGGCCGGCGTAATGGCGCCGTCGCCGTAAAGCATCGATGCGCCGAAGAGTACCATCATTGCGAGCGCGCCAAGACCGGCGGGCATTGCAGTGGTGCGGTGATTCACGAGCTGAGCCAATAGTGCAAGGTCGCCGCCCTCGCCGTCATTATCGGCGCGCAGCATGAACGTTACGTATTTTATGCAGACGACGCTCACGAGCGCCCAGAAAATCAGCGAACACAGGCCCAAAACGTTCGCGCGCGTGGCTTCAACGGCGAACTGGCCCCCAAGCGTTTGTTGAAACGCGTAAAGCGGGCTGGTTCCGATGTCTCCAAAAACGACGCCGAGCGCGCCTACGGCCAGCGCGCTTAGCGGTTCCACGGTGCGCCGCCGCGAGCGAACCGGCTCTATCGGCATCCCTTTTGAACTGGGCAAATCGGCTTCTAGGTCCTTCGCAGGTAACGCTTGCGCAGTTCGTCCACGACGACCGCAAGCAAGATGACGCCTCCCAGCACCACCCATTGCAGATAGGAGTTGATACCCAAAAGATTCATCGCATTGTTCAAAAGGCCGATCAACAGCGCTCCAAAGAACGTGCCGACGATCGACCCGCGCCCGCCCATCAAGCTGGTACCGCCCACAACGACGGCGGCAATGGCATAGAGCATCTCGACCCCGGTGCCGGTTTGCGGCGATCCTGATGAAAACTGCGCCATGAACAAGAAGCCCACCACGGCCGCGCACATCCCGCTCAGGACGTACACGGCGGTCTTGACCTGCCCAACGCGCACACCGGCCAGGCGCGCGGCTTCCTCATTTCCGCCGAGCGCGAAAACGTAGCGGCCGAAGCGCGTGCGCATGAGCAGCGTTGAGGTGACCAGTAGTACGGCGATCATCCAAAGCACCGGATTAGGAATGGGCGTGTGCAAGAACGTGCCGACGCCGATGGCTTGAAAATCGGAGCTGTTGAGCGGTACCGGCCGCCCCTGCGAAAAAATGTACGAAAGTCCGAGCGCTACCTGCATCATCGCAAGCGTGGTGATGAAAGGCGGCAGATTTAACTTAACGACCGGAATGGAATTCACAAACCCGGCAAGGCCGCCGACGGCTAAACCGACGAGCAGAGTAACGGCAATGAGCACAAAGCCGTGAAAGGGCAGCATATTTGCGATAAGAGCCATGATGACGCCGCAGAGCGATATGAGTGAGCCGATTGAAAGGTCGATGCCTGCAGTAATGATTACGAACGTCTCACCTACGCCCAGAATGCAGTTGTAGGTGATTTGACGCAAAACGGAGAGAATGTTCCCCCAGCGCAAGAACGAGTGACCTGAGGCGGCATTAATGGCAAACGCAATGGCAAAGAGCAGCACGACGGCGAGCGCCATGCGTAACACATACGCTCTGGTCTGCGCGGTCACTTTCATGCCGCGGTTCCCGTGGCGGCTGCAATGACCGCATCGGGCGTCGCCTCGCCCCGCGCAAACTCGCGCACGATGCGCCCGCCGCTCACTGCCAGAACCCGGTGCGACATGCCGAGCACCTCGGGCAGCTCGCTGCTAACCATAACGATCCCGGCTCCGTTCTTGACCAAATTGACCATCAGCGTATAGATTTCGGCCTTTGCGCCGATGTCGATGCCGCGCGTAGGCTCGTCGAATAAGAAAACCTTTGCCGATCCGAGCAGCCATTTTGCCAGAACGACTTTCTGCTGGTTGCCGCCGGAGAGGTTACGAACGATCTGCTCGGGACCCGGCGTGCGGATGTGCAGTTCGTCGATGTATTGCCGGGTCACGGCGGCCTCCCTTGAACGGTCGACCAGCAATTCGCGGTTTACGAACTGAGACTAAATGTGCCAAGGTGATATTCTCGCGCACATTCATGCCGAGAACCAAGCCCTGACCTTTGCGATCCTCGGTTATGAACGCGACGCCGGCGAGTATGGCATCGATGGGCGCGCGAAAACGCGCGGGCTTACCCGCAACGGCGATCGTTCCGCTTTGCGGCGTGTCGGCGCATGCAATGGCGCGAACGATCTCGGTACGGCCGGCGCCCACAAGGCCCGCAAGGCCGACAATCTCCCCGGCCTGCACCGAAAAGGAAACGCCGTTAACCGCCGGCGCGCGCACCAAGTTGCGAACCTCCAAAACGGCAGGCGCGTCAGCGGCGACCTCCGGTAACGCCGGAAAGTGCGCTTCGAGCGTCCGCCCAACCATCGCGCGGATGATGTCGTCAGGCGGAAAGTCGGCGGTTGCGCGCGTTTCTATGGCTTTTCCGTCGCGAATGACCGTCACGCGGTCGGTAATGCGCGGCAATTCTTCCATGCGGTGCGAGATGTAGACGATGCCGGCACCGCGGGATTTGAGGGTTTTAATAATACCGAACAGCCGGTCGATCTCGCGCTCGCTGAGCGCGGCGGTCGGCTCGTCCATGACGATGATTCGGGCATCGCGCGAGAGCACTTTGGCGATCTCGATCATCTGCTGCTGCGCTACCGAGAGTTTCGAGACTTCTGTGCGCAGCGGAAAGTCGATGCCAAGCTCGGCGAAAACGCTGCGGGCGCGCTCGCGCGCGGCCGCCTCATCCAAGAACATGCCGCGCATGGGCTCATTGCCCAGCACGATGTTCTCCACGGCGGTCAGCGCGGGCAGCAGGTTGAACTCCTGGTAGATCATGCCGATACCCAGCGACTCGGCTTTGCGTGGCGAGTCGATGACCGCGGGAGCTCCGTCAATGCTGATACTTCCGGAATCCGCGGGCTGCGCCCCGGCCAGGATCTTCATGAGCGTAGATTTGCCGGCCCCATTCTCACCGACCAGCGCGTGAACCTCGCCGGCCTGCAGGTCGAACGTCACGCCGGCCAGCGCGCGAACACCGGGAAAACTTTTCCCGATGTCGCGCATTTCAAGCAGCACTTATTTAGCGTCGGCCTTGGTAAACGAACCGACCGGCACGGCGTAAACTTTGGCTACTTTCTTTCCGCTGAAATAGTTGTGGATGGCATCGATGGTCAGTTTGCCGATTTGATCCGGGTGCTGGATTGCATCGCCGTACATCTGGCCGTTCTTGATGGCCGTGCGCCCATCGGGGGTTGCATCGTAGCCGACGACCGAAATCCCCGATGCGTTTGCGGCTCGAATGGCGGTCACGGCGCCGAGCGCGGAGTCGTCATTGATGCCGAAGACGCCTTTGAGATCGCGGTGCGCTTGCAGGATGTCACTCATGTCGTTGGCGGCCGTGGTTCGCGTACCATTCGCGTCCGCGTCGGCGACGACGGTTACGTTGGGACAATGCTGAGCGAGCGCGGATTTGAAACCTTTCACGCGATCCTGCACGCTGGTAACCTCGGGCTGATCAAGAATCGCAACGCTGCCGCCGGCCGAACCGAGCGCTTTGCACATCAGCATTCCGGCTTGCTGCCCGCCCTGAACGTTATTCGAGGCGATGTGCGAAACCACGACGCCCTGCTTGCTGGCATTTGCGATGTCCGCGGTAAAAACCGGAACCCCCGCGCTATTGGCCTCGGCTATCGCGCTGCCGATGGCCTGCGAGTCGTAAGGCGTAAGGACGACGGCATCGACTTTACGCGAGATAAAATCTTCCACTTGCGACTGCTGGCGCGCGTTGTCGCGGTTCGCGTCAACGAAAATCAGCTTATAGCCGAAGGTTTTTGCCTCGGCCTGCATACCGGCTTCCATCTGCTGATAGAACTGCGCCTCGGAGTCTTGAATCGAAACGCCGATCGTTTTTGCGCCCGGGGCAGTCTTCGTTTGAGAGTTAGCCGTCGTTGAGGACGTGGAGCCGGACGAGCACGCCGAGGCCAACAAGGCAAGCACCGCGACGGCAAGCAGAGATGAAGTTTTCAATCGTTTTTGCTCCTGCAGATAGCTTTTGGGGCTGGTTTCCTACGGGCACGCGCGGTGCCTTTCTACCCCGCTCTATCCACAGGTCCGGTCCCCGTGCCTGTGAGCGGTGTGGACAACCCGCCCCAAATCGAGGAAGTCACCCGGATTACCGTTGCCGCGGCTGCGAGGAAGATCGCCGTGTAGGCAACGGCCGGCAGAAGATTTCCGTAGAGGTACGCGCCCGTCCCGAAGAGCGCCGCGTAGACCGCAACCAGCGCCGCCACCCACCCCAACAGGGCGTTGGGCAGACTATCCGGGGAGCCCGGAGCGCCCGTGCGGCGCCGCACGACGGCCCAACCGGGGCCCGCCGGGCGGACCTTGGCGTAAAAGGCGTCCAACGTGTCGGCATCTACCGGCGGCGTGAGCAACGTCACGCAGACCCATACCGCAGTGGTGAACGCGACCGTGATCAGCAGCGCGGTGCTGGAGTCGACCGCGTGGCCATTTTTCCCCATGACGAAAAACACCACGGCAACCGCAAATGACGAGGCCATTGCACTGACTTCCGTCCACGCGTTGATCCGCCACCAGAACCAGCGCAGCAGATAGACCAGTCCCGTGCCGGCGCCGACCTGCAGCATGAGATGGAAACTTTGCTGCGCGTTGTTGAGTGCGTGGTAATCAAACCCGCAACCACCATGATAAGGACCGTTACGATCCGGCCGATCAGCACGTAGTGACGTTCGTTGCGGTCGCGCGCGAGAAACCGCCGGTAGAAGTCGTGCACGAGATACGACGTCCCCCAGTTAAGTTGCGTCTCCAGGGTGGAACGGTACGCCGCGAACAAGCCGGCAACCATGAAACCGGCAAAACCCGCCGGTAGAAACACCAGCATGGCGGGATAAGCGATATCGTTGCCGAGCAGTTTCTGCTGCACGTGCGGAAAAGCGTGACCGATATCGCCGACAGTCGGGTAGACGATCATTGATGCGAGCGCGACCACGATCCACGGCCACGGCCGCAGCGCATAGTGCGCCGCTTGAAAGAAAAGCGTTCCGAAAACCGAGTCGCGCTCCGTTTTTGCCGCGAGCATGCGCTGCGCTACATAACTTCCGCCGCCCGGCTCGGAGCCCGGATACCAGACGGACCACCACGCAACCGTAAGCGGGATGACGAAGATCGCGGCGGACGTCTTCCAATCGTTAAAATCGGGAAGCATGCGCAAGTAGTCCGGGTGGGTTGCGGCGATGTGGTGCCACAGGCCTTGCAGGCCGCCTACCTGCGGCAACTTCACGGCGAAATACGCCGCGGCGAACGCGCTGCTCATCGTGATGCAAAACTGAATCATGTCGGTGACCATGACGCCCCACAGGCCGGACATCGAAGCGAAGATCACCGGGAACGCCGCGCCGACGAGCAACGTTTCCCACTGCGGGATGCCGAATAGAATGCCGGCGATCTTCGAGGCCGCCAGACTGACGCTGCCGATGATGACGCAGTTGAAAAACAAGCCCAGATAAACCGCGCGAAAGCCACGCACAAACGAGGCGGCCTTGCCGGAATACCGCTCTTCGTAAAACTCCAAGTCCGTGAGTACTCCGCTGCGCCGCCACAGGCGGGCAAAGAAAAACACGGTCGCCATGCCGCTTAGAAGAAAGGCCCACCATTGCCAATTCTGGGCAATTCCCCCGTCGCGGACGAAACCCGTGACCAGGTTGGGCGTGTCCGTACTAAAGGTTGTGGCAACCAGGGAGATGCCGATGAGCCACCACGGCGCTTGGCGCCCGGCGGCGAAGAATTCGGCTGTGTTCTTTCCCGCGCGGCGGGCGAGCACGATGGCCGGCACAAACATAATCCCGACGGAGACAAGGATGATCGCCCAATCCAAAGCCGTCAAATGCATTCCGCCGCCGTTCGGGCTTGCGCGCAACCCCGCCTTTTGGATGCGAGCGCAAGAAACCGGGAGCGGCGCCGGTCCCGGCGCACTACACTAGAGGCATATGAAGAACGAGCAGCACGACGTACGCTACGAGGCACTGGTCCGCCACGACTCCCGGTTGGACGGGGTGTTTTACTATGCCGTAAAAACAACTGGCGTTTTTTGTAGGCCGAGTTGCAAGAGCCGGACGCCGCGACCGGAAAATGTAGAGTACTTTGCCGCGCCCGCCGCTGCGCGTGGTGCCGGATACCGCGCCTGTAAGCGCTGCAAGCCCGAAGCCGCTCGAACGCAGATGGACGAGCGTTTCATCACGTTGTGCCGCGCTATAGAACAGGCGGAGGAAGCGCCGACGCTCGCGTCGCTCGCGGCGCTGGTGCAGTTGAGCGCCTCGCACGTGCAGCGCAAGTTTACGGCGGCCATCGGCGTTTCTCCCAAAGCGTACGCTCAGACCGTAAAGCGCGAACGCTTGCGCAACGCGCTCAAATCCGGCATCGGCGCGACGCGCGCGATTTACGAGGCGGGCTTCTCATCCTCATCGCAAGCCTACGATAGTGCAAGAGCGCCGCTGGGCATGCCCCCGGCGCAATTCGCAAAGGGCGGGCGCAATGCAATCGTTGCGTATGCCATCGTCGACTCGGCACTGGGACGGGTGCTGGTTGCGGCAACTTCGCGCGGCATCTGCCGCGTGGACCTGGGAGATGATGATGCGGCGCTCGAACGCCGCCTTCGCAGCGATTTACCGCATGCATCCATCGAACGCACCGATGATGCGCTCGCATCTGCAACGTCGCTCATCGTCGCGTACCTTGCGGGTAACGGGCCGTGGCCTAAGCTTCCCTTGGACGTGCGCGGCACCGCGTTTCAAACCCGAGTGTGGGAAGCGCTCCGGGCACTCTTGCCCGGCACCGCGATTTCGTACGCACAGCTGGCCTCCATCATCGGTTCGCCGCAATCGGCTCGCGCGGTCGCCCGCGCTTGCGCAAGCAACACCATCGCGCTGCTCATTCCGTGTCACCGCATCGTGCCGCAAAGCGGCGGCGTGGGCGGCTACCGCTGGGGCCCCGTCCGCAAGGAACGTTTGCTTGAGTTGGAACGGCGATTTTCGCGCGATTGAAGCGCAGCTGTTCGATGACGGCTACGCGCTTCTTCCCTCGCTCTTGGACGCGCATCAATGCGCCGCCATTCGCGCGCTCTTCGATCGCGGTGACCTTTTCCGCAAGCACATTTCGATGGAGCGTCACAACTTCGGCAAGGGCGAGTACAAGTATTTCGCCGATCCGCTCTGCGAGCCGGTCGCCGGTCTGCGCGAACATTTTTATGCCGGACTTGCGCCGCTCGGGAACGAGTGGAACGAACGCCTCGGCATAAAGCAGGTCTTTCCGCCGCTACTGCGGCAGTTTTTAAGCGTTTGCGAGCAGCATGGGCAAACGCGGCCGACGCCGTTACTATTGCGTTACAAGGCCGGCGATTTCAATTGCCTGCACGAGGACAACTACGGCGAGATCGCCTTTCCGTTTCAGATGACGATCTTTCTAAGTGCCCGCAGGGACTACGAAGGCGGCGAGTTCGTACTCGTCGAGCAACGGCCGCGCGCGCAGAGCAAGGCTATCGTGCTGCAGCCGGAGATTGGCGATGCGCTGATCATCCCGAACCGCTATCGGCCGAACGCCGGCAAGAACGGCTTTTACCGCACGACCTTCCGGCACGGCGTGAGCGCGATCCGGCGAGGCGAGCGCTTTGCGCTGGGAATCATCTTTCACGACGCGAAGCCTTAAAATGTGAGCACTAGCGAACCAAGAGACCCCGCGCGTGAGCTGATCGTTCTCGGGCTCCTTCGCAGAGCGCCGATGTCCGCTTACTCCGTCGATCGGGCCGTGCGCAACCACGCACCGCTCTTCCGGCCGTTCAAGCGCGGTAACGTCTATCATTTCATCGAGGCGCTTGCGCAGCGCGGCTTGCTGCGCCGCCGTGCGGCCCGGGCGCGACGCGGACCGCGCGAGACCAAGGACGTTTACCGGCTCTCGCCGGCCGGTGAAGCGCAGTTCCGGGCGCTGCTGGCGCAGACAATTGCCGACGTGCAAGCGGGCGACGCTGCTCTTGAGACGGCACTGGTTTTGCTCGGGCAACTCCCGCGCAGTCACGCGGCGAAATTGTTGACTGCACGCCTGCAAGCTTTGATCGACCACGACCGCCGTGTAGAACGTCTTTGGGGAGATGTCCGCGAGCGGCGCGGTGCCGCGTTCCTGGCGGCATCGCACAACGCCCACCGGCTCAAAGCCGAACGCCGTTTCGTTCAAGAGGCCATTTCCCGGCTGAACGATACGGCGTGGAGCTCCCAATGGCGGGCCGACGACGGCGCAGTTACCGATCGCTCACTTTAACGTACTGCGTATCGATCACCAAGCGCTTTACATCGACATGACCGCGCGCCGTCAGCACGCCGTATACGAAGAGCACTGCGCCGGGCACTACTTGTGAGGCAGTGCCCATAACGACCGGCGTGTCGCGCGGGACGAACAACTCGACGCGTTTGCGCGTGTTCTTGTCCAGCGTGTCCGTCTCGCGTTCAAGCAGGACGGCCCATACCGTCGATCGCTTTATCCGTTCGACCCGTGCGGCAATCTGCACGTTCGAACCAACCGGCGCGGACAAAAATTGGTTTGCACTCATCGGCACGGGTGGCGGCCCCATCATTTGCGCAGCACCGGCCGTGCCCGCTGCGGCAGCCAAGATCCACGCAGCAAGACCTGTGCGAGAATATTTCATAACGGCTCCTTCCTCTTTATCGGTTCAGTACAATATGGCCCGTGCCGGAAACGGCAATAACGGCAAACAACGTGAGATGCCAGCGACGTAGCGAAAAGCGGTACGAGCCCGGTTGTTGAAGACTCGCGCCGACGAACGCTTGCGCGCACAGCGTAACGAATGCCAGCGACGCCAACCGGATCCCCACGGTGTTCGCGCCTGCAACCCCGCTCATGGTCGTGAAGAGGTGGACTGCGGCAAATGCTACCGCGGCGTAGCCGAACACGAAGTGCAGCCGCAAACGGCGAACGAACGTTCCGCGGCCGAAGCGGCGCAAAGCCCATGCGGCGAGCGCGGTGACCGGTACCAGGGTTAGCGCCGTCCACCCGCTCAATGCAGAGAATGCCATGACAAAACGATAGCATCTTTCAGGATTGCCGCGGTGCGGGTTGGCGCGGCAATTTACTTCAGGCGGTAGTAATTATGGCTGCGACTGCGCAGCAATCCGGACTGCCCGCGGATAACGAGGTCTAGTGATGCTCATGACCCGCTATTCGCTACTCAATCCGGTCGCCGTAACGCTGTTCTTCGTACTGCTCGTTGCAGCAGGCATGCTGGCCTTTACCCGAATGGGCCGCAGCGTTTTACCCGACGTCGCGGTACCGGTCGTGAGCATCAGTGCCCCATATCCCGGTGCCGCTCCGGCGGAGATCGAGCAATTGGTCATTGAACCGATCGAGGACCGGCTGCAAGCGCTGCCGGCACTCGATCGCGTCTCGTCGTTCGCGCAGGATGGTTCCGCGTTCATTGTGGCACGGTTTGCATTCGGGACGAACATCGATGCGGATCGGGCAAACGTGCAGCAAGCCGTGGACGCGGCCGACCCGAACATGCCGGCGGACCTGTTGCCGCCGGCCGTAGAGAATGCCGATCCTTCGCAGTCCCCGGTCTTCGACGAGGCCATCAGTTCGGTGCTGCTTTCGCCAGGGTCCCTTTCAGCGCTGCTCGATCGGCAGATTATGCCCGCGCTGCGCGCGGCCGGTGCAATCGGCAGCATCCGCTCCTCGGGTGAGGCCGCACGAGCGCTGATCGTTTCGCCGCGAAGCGTCGCGATGAGCGCCCTAGCCGTTACACCGCTTGATGTTTTCCGGTCTGTTGCCGCCGGTAATGATACGCTTCCCGGCGGGCGGCTGCGCAGCGCTTACCGCGAGATTGCGCTCGGAATTGATGCAAGCGCGCGTTCCGCAGACTCCATCGGAGCGTTGCCGTTGATCGCTCCGGGCCGATCGGGCCTTCGGGTGCGCGACGTTGCGGATGTTTTCGACGGTTATGCAGATCAGCGTATCCTCACGCGCGTCGACGATGAGCCCGCCGTCGTTTTATCACTGGCCCCCGCTCATGGCTCCTCCGCATCCGGGGCCATCGCATCTGCGCGGCGGATATTTGCCGATCTCTCGCGACGCTTTCCCGCCGTACGGTTTCAAAATATCCGCGCCGACGATTCGGCAACGAGCGCCGCGGTCGGCGGAGTCCTTCAAACATTAGGAGAGGGCATCGTTCTCACCGTTTTGGTCATGCTTCTATTCCTCCACGCGTGGCGAGCAGCGCTGGTCGCCGCGGTGGCCATTCCCACTTCGCTCTGCGCTGCGTTTCTTGCGATGTGGGTCGCGGGCTTCACCGTGAATGTTCTCTCGTTGATGGGCCTATCGCTCACGATTGGGATACTCGTCGACGATGCGATCGTGATCATCGAGGCCATTCGCCGCGCCTTCGAGCGCGGCGAGCCTGCGAACGAGGCCGCGCTCGCCGGCCGCAGCGAGCTGGGTGCTGCTGCATTTGCAATAACTGCGGTCGATGTGGCCGTTTTTGCGCCGGTTGCGATGATGAACGGTATTGTGGGCGAGTTCATGCGTGAGTTCGGCTTGGTCGTCGTGTTCGCGACTGCGTTCTCGCTGCTGGTTTCGTTCACGCTCACGCCGCTCTTGATGGCGCGATGGTCGGCAGAGCGCAACACGGCACACCTGAGGATCTTGCCGTGGACGCTTCGGACACGCGCCGCAACCGCCGCGGCGGTGCTGTGGCGGGCCTTCCAGTACCGTTTTGAATCGGCGTACGAATACGTGGCCGTGCTGTACGCGAAGCGGCTGCTGCCCGCAGCATTCCGGCGCCGCAAGCTCGTCCTCACCGTAGCGTCCGCCTGCTGCGCTCTCTCATTTGCGCCGCTGCTCGCAGGCGCGATACCTACGGAGTTCTCACCGCCGATTAATAACGGATTGGCGCGAATCACAATTCAGTTTCCCGCCGGCGCGCCGCTTGCACGTACGGACGCGCGCGCGCGGCTGCTCGTACAACGTCTGTTGGAAGACGATTCGATCAGCACGTGGTCGCAAGCAGCGGGCGCGGGTTCAACGGTGTTGCCGACGTGAGCGCAAGCAATGAAGCCCAATTGGACGTTGTCTTCGACCCGGCCAGCCGTTCACCGGATGCAATCGTCGATCGTGTAAAGCGATGGCAGTATCTCGTTCCCGACGCGCACATCGTCGGCGCGGGACGCGGCATGGGAGGTGCCGCGCCGATTGCCTACAGCATATCGGGCGAGAACGGCGCGGCCGACGGCGCGGCGGCCCTGGTGGCGGCGGCACTTCGCAGCGACCCTCTGGCCACCGACGTGCAGACGAGTAACGCAGGCATTGGGCCACGCATGGACCTGTCGGTGCAGGAAAGCCGGGCCGAGCTGTTCGGCGTGCCGATGGACGACGCAGCACAAACGGCGCGCATTGGGAGCGGCGGTGCCGTGGCGGCGCGCGTCCGCAAGCCTGATGGTTTGGAAGACGTACTCGTGCGCAGTGAGCCCACGGCGGGTGGGGGAATAAGCGCCTTGCAGCAATCGCCGGTTCGTAACGCGGCCGGAACGCTCGTCCCGTTGGGCGCGTTGGACCGCGTGGCGCTTACCATGCAGCCCACGGTCATCGAACGCGAGAACGGTGGGCGCGTGGTCACGGTCACGGCAAATCCGTTGGGCTCGGCTCCCATCGGATCGATCACGGGCCCCATCGCGCGCGCGTTGGCGAATCCCTCATTCCTGCCGCCGGGTGCCGCTATACAGCCCCGCGGCGACATCGAACAGTTCCTGGACGCTGTGAGCAAGCTCTTTACGGCGCTGCTGTTTTCGTTGGCGGCGATCTACGTGGTGCTGGCGGTGCTCTATCGAAGCTACGTCTTGCCGCTCGTCATCATGGCCACCGTCCCGCTGGCGTGCGTCGGCGCGTTCGGAATTCTTTTTGTTCTCAACCTTGCGCACGCGCTTTTCCCCGGTACGCCGCTGTTCGCAAATGAAACGCTGAACTTCTATTCCATGCTCGGGATCGTAATGCTCGTCGGGCTCGTTGCCAAAAACGGAATCTTGCTCGTTGAATTCGCCGAACGCGAAGTTCGGGACGGGAGCGATCGCGCGTCCGCAATGAAACGCGCCGCCGAGCGCCGGCTGCGTCCGATCCTGATGACGACGCTGGCC
Source organism: Vulcanimicrobiota bacterium (assembly GCA_963702335.1). Classification (GTDB taxonomy): domain Bacteria; phylum Vulcanimicrobiota; class Vulcanimicrobiia; order Vulcanimicrobiales; family Vulcanimicrobiaceae; genus DASSRQ01. The sequence goes on from CAVPCC010000035.1 coordinate 141,585, forward strand.
ATGATCGCCGGAATGCTTCCGCTCGCACTGGGAAGCACTGCGGGCGCGGAATACCGCAAGGCGCTGGGAAGTGTCGTAATCGGCGGTTTGAGCAGCTCGCCGCCGCTCACCCTTTTCGTCGTGCCGATCGTCTACGTGTGGGGTTCAAAACAGCGCGTTGACCTCCGCGTGCGTGAGCCGCTCGGCGATCATTCCAGAAGCTGCCGCCGTTCTTGAGGGCTGAGGCGAAGTCACGCAGTTTCGCGAGCGCATACCCCATAGCAGCGGTTCCCACGCTGATGCGCGCAACGCCGAGGTCCGCCAGTTGCGCAATGCTCGGCGACTGCGCACCTGCAAGGACGCTAACAGGGCCGTCGAATTTGGCAACGAGTTTGGCGATCGTTTCCGGATCGGTGACGCCCGGCACGAAGATGCAATCCGCGCCGGCCCGCAGATAGCGGTTACCGCGCCGGACGCTTTCCGCAAAGCGCCACTCGTCATGCGGGCCGACCTCTTCGAGAAAGACGTCCGTGCGCGCATTGATGACCAGCGGCACACCGCGCTGTTGCGCAACCGCGCGAATTGCGGCAACACGATCGGCTTGAGAGCTCGAGTTCAAATAGCGCGCCGTCCGGGGCGCCGGAGTCCTCGAAGTTTAATCCGACCGCGCCGGCATCGATCGCCCCCTGCGCCGTTTTCGCCGCGTCTTGCGCGGTCGGGCCGTACCCGCGCTCAAGGTCGGCGGTGACGGGGACTTCTACAGCCGCCACGATCTCGCTCACGCCACGCAACATCCGTTCGCGCGAGATCTGCTCGCCGTCGCGGAAGCCCTGAGACCAGGCGATGGCGCCGCTGGAGCTTGCGATTGCGGGATAGCCCACTCTTCGACAATTCGCGCGCTCACCGCATCCCAGGCATTCACAGAATGAGGGGATCGCCGGGACGGTGCAGCGCCAGCAGCCGCTGCGCTTTTTCAATTTGCGTCATCGTCCTTGCTAGTACGCCGTGCCGGCGTGAAAGCAGCTCGGAGGTGCGTTTTGCTTTCTTTGGCTTTTTCAGCGGCGATGCTGGGCATCGACGGATACGTCGTGCGGGTCGAGGCCGACAGCTCGCCGGGGACCCCGAACTTGGCAATTATCGGTCTGCCCGATCGCGCTCTTAACGAGGCGCGCGAGCGCGTGCGGGCGGCTATCTTCAACTCGGGCTTCTCCTACCCGGCCGGACGGCTGCTGGTCAATCTCTCGCCGGCGGACGTGCGCAAGGAGGGCCCGTCGTTCGATTTGCCGATCGCACTGGCGCTCATGGCGATTGACGAACAAGTGGACCGATTGGCGTTGCAGAGCTTCGCCGCGCTCGGCGAGCTGGCGCTGGACGGAACGTTGCGCGGCGTGAGCGGCATTTTGCCGATGGTGCTCGGATCGCGCAACGCAGGCTTCGCGCAATTGATCGTGCCGGTCGGCAACGCCGAGGAGGCGGCGCTCGTCGAGGGCATCGACCTGTACGCCGTGGACTCCCTGCAGTCTGCCGTGGCTGTGCTGCTGGGGAACGGTGCAAAGTTCCGGATGCGCGCGAACGCGCATAAGGCCGCCCCGGCCGACGATCGCGTGCACGGAGATTTCTGCGACGTCAAAGGCCAAAGCAGTGCAAAGCGCGCGCTGGAGATAGCCGCGGCGGGCGGCCACAACGTGCTCTTCGTCGGTCCGCCCGGATGCGGCAAGACGATGCTCGCGCGCCGGCTCCCTCGATTCTGCCGCCCATGAGTTCGTCTGAGGCGATCAGGTTACGAAATCTACAGCGTCGCGGGGCTTCTCGGTAATCGACCGGGGATCGTCGCGCAAGACCGTTTCGCTTTCCGCATCATACGATAAGCCAGACTGCGCTGGTCGGCGGCGGAAGCATCGTAAAGCCCGGAGAGATTAACTGGCGCATCACGGCGTGCTGTTTCTGGACCAGCTGCCGGAGTTTACGCGGTCCGCCATCGAGGTCATGCGCCAGCCGCTGGAGGAGGGCGTGGTGACCATCGCGCGCGCCGCCGGAACGTTTACGTATCCCGCGCGCTTCATGCTGGTCGCCTCAATGAATCCGTGCCCGTGCGGTTACCGCGGCACGCGCAGCGTCGAATGCCGCTGCGATGACGCGACCGTGGCGCGCTATGTCTCCAAATTCTCGGCCCGCTGCTGGATCGCATCGATCTGCAGATTGAGGTAAGCCGCGTGCCTTTCGATGAGATGGCGCGCCTGGAGCGCGCGGAGACCTCGGCCGCAATTCGCGAACGCGTGCTCGCGGCTCGCGCCGTCCAAGAGCGCAGATTCACCGGAACACCCATCACTTGCAACGCGGAGATTCCCGGCAACAGCGTGCGCGAGTATTGCGCGCTGGACACCGGTGCGATGAACGTTCTGTCTCAGGCCAGCTCGCGCCGCCAATTCTCCGCCCGCGCACTCGATCGCATCGCACGCGCGGCCCGGACTATCGCAGATCTAAGTGGAAGCGAACACATCGCCCCGGAACACGTCGCCGAGGCGATCCATTATCGCAGTTTGGAACGGTTCGACACGCGCGCTGCTTAGGTCACGCACACAGCGGCAGCGGACCGTTCAGAAACGCCTCAAGAAGATGCGAATCGAGGGGACGGCTGAAGAAAAAACCTTGAACCTCATCGCAGCCGCTTTCCGTGAGGAATTTGAGTTGTTCCGCCGTTTCGACGCCCTCAGCGGTCACCTGGAGGCCGAGCATACGGCCAAGGCGGACGATTGCTTTCGTGACGCGCGTGTCTTGGTCTTTTCGGCCGATGCCTTCAACGAAGCTTCAATTGATCTTTAAACGGTCCACGGCGAAGGCGCTCAAATAACGCAAGCTCGCAATAGCCCGTTCCGAAATCGTCGATGGCCAGCGCTACGCCCAATGATTTGATTGCGTTTACCTTGGCCGTCGTGCTCTCTCCCGCAAGGAGCACATTTTCCGTAAGTTCGAGCTCCAGAAGCTCCGGCGCAAGGCCGGAATCGCCGAGCGCACGCGTGACCGCGCCTAGCAGCCGGTCATCAATGAACTGTCGCGGGGACACGTTAACGCAGACGATCACCGGCCGGCCGGTAGAACCATTTAAGGATGCGGCCTGCAGGCAGGCAGTCCGCAAGACCCATTCGCCGATGGGGACGATAAGGCCCGACTCTTCGGCGATTGGAATGAACTTCGCGGGAGGAATGCTTCCGAGCGTCGGGTGGTTCCAGCGAATAAGCGCTTCCACACCCACGGTGAGACCGCTCTTCACGTCCAATTTCGGCTGATAGACCAAATGAAATTCGTTGCGGTCCAGCGCGTGATGCAATGCGTTATCCAAAAGCACATGTTCTTCGATTTCGGCAAGCATGCCGCTGGCATAAAAAGCAAAGCCGTTTGCCGACTGACCGGCCTTGAGCATTGCCATGCTGCTCAAGCGCATGAGTTTTTCCGCGTCGCGAGCGTCATCGGGGAACATGCTCGCGCCGATGCAAACCTTTGCGTGTATTTCAAGGCCGCCGATCTCGTATACCTCGCGAAGCCGCGCGGCCAGATCCAGTGCCGCCGCGCGCGCCGAAAATGCGTGCGCCTGCACTAGGAGCACCGTAAATAACCCCTCGTCATAAGCGGCAGCGCCCCGGTCGCCAACGATATCGCGTATCCGGCCGGCGGCCTGCTCCAGCATTTTGCCGGCTACGTGGCGGCCGAATTCGCCGTGAACCGTTGAAAGCTTATCGATCGAAATGGTCAGCATGCCCAGCGGCAGGGCACCCCGTGAAGAGGCGAGCGCCTTCGAGGTCAACGCAGCAAACGCATCCGGCGTGGGCCAAGTCTCGACGTTTGTGCCCACACCCGTAAGCGCCAAGCGTCCGCTGATGGCCCGGTCATCAACTGTAACTTGTAAGGTCATACGGCGATCCTACCGTACGGCGGTAACGGTCTGGTCACCGCTGGGTAACCGATTCAGGAGACCTCGCAGCTCAAGCGAGGGCTCGGCGTTCAATTCGCCTTTGAGTACCTTAGCGTACGCGCGGTATTCGGTTTCGGCACCCGTTTGATTATGCGTCGACAGGTGGGCCTTTATCGCGGTCGTGCACGCATCCTCATCGAGCGGATCGAGTTTTAGCAACGTATGCGCGATCTCCAAAGCAGTGCGCGCATCGCCCGAATCAATTGCGCGAGCGGCCAGAAATTCGCCCATCGTGCGCGTTGACGTTTGCAAAGTTTGTTCGCAGCGGCAAAACCACTCCCACTTTTCGAACCAGCCGGGGCGGCCGTCACGTAAGCGATCGTAAAAGAACGCGATGCGGGCAAGCTGTTCTTGCGTCACGGTTGCTTTCACAATGCTCTCGGTTAATTCGGAGATCTCCCGGTGATCTATTTGCGTGCGCGAGCTCAATCCGTAGCATTGCATTGACGTGAGGACGTCAGCTTCCGTCCCCGAGCCGCTTGCGCACGCGCCCGACGCTCGTCTTGAGCGCATTGGAAGCCGAAGCCGACGAAAGATCGGGCCAGAGGCGGTCGCACAGGGTCTCCCGCGTGATTAACTTGTCTTCCACCGCGAGCGCTAGAAGCAGCGCCATTTCACCTCGCGGCAATTTCACCGTTGTCTCGCCCAACAAACACGAACCGTCCGTAACGTTGATGGTGAGCTGCGGGTGCCCGCCTAAGGGGCCCCTGCGCTCCGCACCCCCGCCGCGGATCCGCTGCAGGATGGGTTCGAAAACGCCGGCCGGGGCGTCTAACTGCGCGAGCTTCTTGAAATCATCTTGCAGCGATTTGCTTTGAAGAGCGCCCGCAATCTGCCCGGCCTCTTCGATCGCAACCGCGCGATCGGCAGAAGAGACCTCCGCAAGGACAACGCGGCTAAAGACGCGGCCGAACCCGTTTAGCGCCTCGTCCGAACATTGGATCGCGCGCTTGGCGAAATCGATTGCTTCACGCTGCATTCGGCTGTTAACTGCGCAGATGAGATAGGCGCGCGCGTCCCACGGCGAACTGGGGTAATGGTCGTCCCGCAAGGGCGCCTCGCCGTTGATCGCGGAGTTGAAATTTTCCAAGCCTTTAAGTGGGCTTTCTTTAAGCTGAAGGCCCAGCATCGCCCTGTACAGATCCAGCTCATCATCTTCGCCCGCTAACCATGCTCCGAAAACGGCTTCCCCCAAAGCAATCGCCATAAGCGAGGGGATGCGCGATGCGCGCGCGATGAGAATCATTTGGTCGAGGGCCTGCTGCTGCTGCGCCCAGCGCCCGCCGGCCCGCGCGATGTAAATTTCTATGCGTACGAGCGAATGGTTCACGATGTGGTCGCCGCCCGCGTACCGTTGAATGTTATGCCACAGCTCCTGCGCGTCCTCAAACCGGCCCTCGTGCGCGGCCGCTATCGCCTTGGAAGAAAGCAGGCGAAGCGAGGCTCCGCAAATCGCGGTGGGCATCGGGCGCGAACGTGCCAACGCCGAGTGCACGCGATCGATTTGCGAGGCATAACGCGAAGCAATCGCCGCCAAAGCGGCAAAATTGTTTACGGTGTTCTCATGAGCGCCATCATCGAGAGAATCCAGAATCGAGTTGGCTTCGCGGGCAAGCACTTCGGGCGGCTCGGCAAACATTCGCGAAACGAACAAGGCACTCCACACGTGTGGAAACCACTGTAAATTGCCTTCGGCGCCGGATTCTATGGCGCCCAAGAGCGTAGGCATCTGTAAAGCGGCGTAGTCCGGATCGGCTCCTGCAAGCTGCGCCTCCGCTGCCTCGATATCACCTGCGTAGAGGGAGCACTGGGCAGCACGGATGGATTGACCGCTTTTCAAGAAATAAGTTGTCAAGCAAAGCAGGCTCGTTTTTATCGTCTCGGCGCGAAGCGCGCGTGCCGCTAGAACGAGCACCGGCAGCACTTCCAGACAACCGGTCTCACCCAGTGACGCTACCTGATATTCTTTGACCAGCTGTTCGCAGATGCGGTCCGCGGATTCGGCGCCGAACGCTCCCTCAATCTCGGCCGGATGTACGCCGGCAAAGGCCGCGCAGGCGCAGAAAGCGGCAAGTACGTTCTCCGGGAGCCGGGCGAATATCTCCGCATCCACATACTCGAAAAATTCCGTGAACGCGCCGGGGCTCGAAAAATCGCCGGTTGCGTTCCCGGTGCTGAAAACGCGCGCGCATGCGAGGGCTGCCGCCCGCCAACCACCGGTGAAATTGCGAATTTGAAACACGTCAATTTGTGCGAGCCGTGGGACCGATGGAAACAGTTGCCGCAGTTCGAATTCTTGTAGAGCAAGATCGTCGCGCCGCAAGATCGTCGTCTCGTGCGGCTCAGCGAAGTCGCTCGGACGTAACGACGGAGCAAGGTGGCGCGCACACACGATCAGGACACCGGCAGCCGGGCGGCCTTGCATCAGTTCTTGAAGCAGTGTTTTGGCGTCTTCTGCAGGAAGGCACTCAAAGCTCTCAAGGATTAGCGCGGTGCCAGCACCCCAAAAATTGCGGGCGTGCAGCGGATTTACGGCAACTTCGGAAGACGCGCAATCGAACCGGCAAACAATTGGATGGGCCGCAGCCAAATGCGTAGCAAAGAGGGATTTACCGTATCCGGCCGGAGCCTGCAAAATAACGAGGTGGACGTCGTCTTTGCCTGCACAGGTCAAGGCCCGAGATTTATTCATAATGCCCGGTACCCATCCGGGATTACTCGGTTCCCCTCCAATATGGGAGGGCCTTCTTTACTTAACGGTGATGGCGAAGGTGATAGTTCCGTGCCGGAGTGTTCCGGTGCCCTAAGGAAACAACTGCCCACTGCTACCTGTGATCAGTACCCGAAACGCGGTAACCCCCGGATAATACCTTGTTAAGAAAGAGGCGCACGGAATTCTGCTTGCATCTGTAAAGGTTGTAGCCGCACCTGAATCACTGCAAGCGGATGATCCCGAGCGCAACTGACAGTTTCCGCTCAAGCCAAGCCCGGTCTGTGCCTGCGCATAAAAACTCTTGTCGGATTGCGCCCAATTGGCAAACGCATTCTGGCCGCGTGCAGAGAGCGGACCGTCTTTGGTTTGAAGAAGATTCAAGAAGCGCGTCAGATGCCGATGCGATGTAAGCCGCGCTTGTTAGCGTCCAAAGCAACGCGTACGGATCGAACCCCTCACGGCGAAGCTGCCGCGCGGGCTACTTAACTTCGCGTTACGTGGCTTGGTCGGAGGCGGCTGCCACCACGGCCGAATGGAGGCTGCGCTATCTGCCGCACGTCGGCACAAGCCTGGTCGCGCGGATCGATGGGGTATCCGCAGTACAGACTGAACGGCAGTTGCGAACCCAAATCGTTCCAATACCATTCGAGATCCGCCGCTGCTTGCCGTGAGCCGCCGGCCCAAAGGATGCCTACCATATCGCCGTACGCAAGAACGGGACGCGCGCCGCCGCTTTTTACCGCGCGACGCATTTCGTCGCCTACATACCGGTCAAAGGCATACGGATCGATGTGGCCGTCCTTGAAGATCTTGCTCAGCACATCGTGAGCGTCCAGGCAATGAATGCGGCCATCCGACGGCAGGCGGCGCAGCAACGCCTCGCGGCGCGCAGCGGAGGTTACAACCACGCAGACACCGTTCCGGTTCAACCCGGCGCGCAAAAAGTCGGACACGCACGTAAGAAGCGCGTCTTCATTCGAGCCGGCGAATTGTGCAATGTGCGAATAATGCAAAAATATACCTGTGGACCTAAGGTGCCTTTAGATTCCATAGGTGCCCAATACAGCCCCCCGGCAAACTGGAGGTTCACTCCCGTATTTGGGGGGACTCAGCCCGCACCGGCCGCGCCGAGCGGCGGGAGCGCGTTTCCCTGGAGATACGCCTGCAATCCTTCAATGGAGAACTGGACACCGCTTATGAACGGACCGAACTCGGCATACCGGGCGCTGGCCTCGTCGAAGCGCATCTCGTAGATCAGTTTCTTGAAGACCAGCGGGTCGTCGGCATAGAGGTCCACGCCCCACTCGTAATCATCAAAACCGATAGACCCGGAAATGACCTGGGTCACCTGGCCGTGATAGGTGCGCCCGATCTTCCCGTGATCGACCATGAGCTTGGCACGTTCTGCGAATGGAAGCGAATACCAATTGTCCGCGCCTTCGCGCCGCTTGTCCATCGGATAAAAGCACGTGTAGCGGCGCTGCGGGATGCGCGCCCAGAGGCGCTCGGCATTGCGCGGCTGCTGCTCCTGTTCGGCAAGCAGCTCGTCGAACGCGGCATTCCATTCCGGCGTGAAGCGCTTGAGAGCGCGCGCCTCCAGAGCGGCGTGAATTTTGCCGGTTGCATCGTACAGACCCAGTTCCAAAACGGACGTGTACGAATCGCGCGGATCCAGAGTCGTCAACAAGCTCGCATTGGTCGAGCTGCATCTGCGCCTGCGCGAGTCCGTTGAACCAGCGCGCATAATGAGTGATCATCAAGTCGGCTTTGTGTCCAATTACTTGTACCAAGCCGGCGTCGGCGTGCTCGCTGTTTTTGAATCCGGCCAAAACCCCGGCCGCTTGAGCGATCATGTGCTGCTGTGCGGAGTGCGGCACATGGGACCAGCGCCGGCGATCGAACGCGAACATGCGGTGGAGAATCCACCAGCCCTCGATCGTTTCGTTCACATCCGGATTGCGCATCGGCTACCCCCTGGCAAGCGCTTTGACGCGTTTGACTTCCGCATCGACTTCCGATGCCAGCGTATCAGGCCGCTCGCGATATTTCGCCCACAATTGCGGCATGTGCGCGATATCGTCGAGCACGCGGGAATAGACGGCGTTCACCGGCGTTGGGACCCCATGGTCGCGCCCGGCACTCGCAACAGCCCCGTTGAGAAAATCCACTTCCGTCTGTGCCCGGCCCGCGCGCAGGTCCAAAAGCAGTGAGGGAGGTTTGGTGCCTCGCGCCCCGGCTACGCGCCCGGCAACCAGCCGGCGCGCGATGGGGCTGGGCAGCGTTGCGACCGCTTGCAGCGCCCGCACGGGATAGCGCGGAAGATCGATCGGCGTGATGCCCATGGCCTGCATGACGGCGCGCACTTCGCGAACGGCGCGAATCTCCAGCGTGAAGATTTCATCGAAATGCACCATGCGGTTGGGCAGGACGTTCAGGATGGCGCAGCTCGCGTTGGCTACGACGTTGAGCGCGAGCTTCGACCATTTGAGCGAATGCCAATCGGCAACGGTTTGCGTCTTGAGCCCCGCGCCGGCGAAAGCGGCCACCAGCCAATTGTAGGCGTTCTTTCCAAGCGGCGAAAATGCCAGCCCCCCTTCGCGTGCAGAGGGTTTGCCATGCCCGTTGAGCTTGACGTTGCGGTCCACCGGCGTCGTAAGCGCCGCGGCGACAACGTTGTCCTCTCCGAAGGCCGCCGCCAATTTTTCCTCGTTGCCCACGCCGTTTTGCGGGCTCACGAACACGCATTTTTCGGGAAATGAGAGTGCTTTGCGCAGCGTTTCCACGGCGCCGTCGGTGTCATAGGCTTTTACGGCAACGATCGCAACGTCGGCATCGTAGGGCGTAACGGCCTCGATGTCGCGCGGCGCATAGACGACTTCAACGTTCGTCGACTGCAGCACGTCACCAAGATAGGTCCCGACGGCGCCGGCTCCGACAACATAGACTTTCATTCCGGCAGGCGCTCCGCTCCAAGCTGCGCGCCCCCCATAGCAGGCGATGGGGCCCCCATGCGTTTCATGGCGCCTGAGCGCGGGTGCATTGCCTTACTTCCCCGAGGGCGCCGCATTTGTACCTGTGCTTCCGAACCCGCCGGCATCGCGCTGCGTGGGCGGCAGGTCGTCCATGGGGTCGAACATGGCGCGCACGACGGGTGCGATGATCAGCTGTGCAATGCGGTCGCCGCGTTCAACAGTGAACGGTTCTTGGCCTAAGTTGGCAAGGATCACACCGACCGGGCCCCGGTAGTCGGCGTCTATCGTCCCGGGCGAATTCAAGCACGTGATGCCCGCACGCAGCGCAAGCCCGCTGCGCGGACGGATTTGGGCTTCATAGCCATCGGGGACCGCGATCGAAAAACCCGCCGGTATGAGTGCGCGTTCACCGGGCGCCAGCGTGACGGGCGCGTCCACGGCCGCGCAGATGTCGGCGCCGGCGGCGTGCTGCGACATGTACGAGGGCAACGGCAAACCGTGTCCTTCGGGCAAACGCTTGATGGGGATCGCGCGCAATTCGGGCATTCAGGTACGCTACTTTGAAAGCAGCGTGGCCAATTCTTCTTGAAAGCTTTCCACGTCGCGAAACTGGCGGTAGACGCTGGCGAAGCGAATGTACGCCACTTTGTCCAGATTGCGCAGCGCTTCCATCAACTTCTCACCGATCGTCGTCGAGGGTACCTCGCTCTCACCGCGCGCGAAGAGATCGCGCTCAAGGTCGGCGGCGACGGCCTCCATGCGGCTCTCCGAGACCGGGCGCTTCTCGCAGGCACGGCGCAGGCCGCCCAAGATCTTCTCACGGTTGAACTGCTCGCGGCGACCGTCTTTCTTGACGACGAACAAGCGCGGAGATTCCATCCGCTCGTAGGTGGTGAAGCGGTGCTTGCAGCGCTGGTCAAGGCACTCGCGGCGGCGCCGGACGACGTTTTCGTCGTCGCGAGAGTCCACCACGCGGGTCTCGCTTTTACGGCAGGTGGGGCAGTTCAAATGCGTACACTCCCTGTGGGCGCCGCGACATGCGGCACACCCGCCCACCTATAGTGGGTTCCTCCATTATAAGCCACTAGGGCTAGTTAGCGCAAAAGACCCCTGAAACGGAGGGCGGCGACCCTTTAGGTCGCCGCTCCGATTTTGAACATCTTCGTCCCGCATTCGGGGCACTTGCCCTCGGTTGCAGGCCGCCCGTTCTTCATGGTGATTTGCACCGCGTCTTTGATTTGACGCTTGGTCTTGCATTTCACGCAATACGCTTCAGCTGCCACGATTTCTCCTTCGCACCTTCGCTGGGTTCGGGCGCTGTATTCCCAGGCGCCCCTTACTTTCCCCCTGCCGCGGCTCTAGCCGGCCCTCGTGAGCGGCGTGAAGGAACGAGCAGATGGAACCACCCGTTTGTCTGCCCTACGAGCAGTTTGCCGCTCTGCGCCCCGAACGGTCCGTACCGGCGCTCTTCGAGCGGCTTTGGGTTTGCGGAAGTTTGGATGGATTGCGCAAGCCCGTCATTGCCATTGTCGGAACTCGCGCGGCAACCGCGTATGGCAAGGCTGCAGCGCGATGCTTCGCCCGCGATCTCTCGCGTGCCGGTTGCTGCATCATCTCCGGCCTTGCGCTTGGGATCGATACGGCCGCGCATCGCGGCGCGCTGGAGGAGGGCGCTGCGACCGTCGGCGTTCTGGGAAGCGGCCACGAGCAATTCTTTCCGTTGCGCAATGCCAAGCTCGCGCAGGAGATGATCGCGATAGGTGGCGCCGTGCTATCACCTTTCGAGCCGCAGCAACAGAGCTCTGCCCTGGCAGTTCTTGGCACGCAACGGCATTGTTGCGGCGTTGGCGGACGCGGTCGTCGTGATCGAAGCCCCCGCGCGCAGCGGAGCATTGAACACCGCAGGCTGGGCCGCGGGCCGCTTGCCGGTCTTCGCGGTTCCGGGCGATGTAGATCGCGCGCACGTGGCCGGCTGTCACGCGCTGATTCGCGACGGTGCAATCCTGGCGCGCAGCGCCGCGGATGTTTTGGACGATCTCCGCTTGAGCGCTCCGGCAGTAGCGGCTACGCGCGATGCAAGCTACGCGCCCTCCGATCCGCTGCAGCGCCGTCTGTTGGAACTGCTGAGCGCCGGCGAGTGCGATCTCGACGAGCTGATTGCCAGAGCGGACGACTCCACTGCCCGTGTCCTGGCCGCGCTCTCACTGCTCGAACTAGCGGGCGCCGTCCAGCCCCGGCCCGGCCGCCGCTACGTTTTGCGCTGACGCAGAGCGATGCTCATGCGGGCCGTAATTGGCCGTTCGATTTTGGGAATCGTATGCTCCCAAAACTCTTGCGCGCGCCCAGTCATCACGAACAAACTGCCCGCCTCTAAATCACAGGCAATGCTGCGGCGCGGTTTGTGCTTGGTCCGAACGCGAATCTCCCGCGTTGCGCCCAGACTGAGCAGAGCAATCGTGGGCAGATCGATGAGTTCCTCGCGATGGTCGTTGTGCCACGCAACGCTATCGCTGCCGTCGCGATAGTACTGCACCGAAAGCGCCGTGAAGGTGACGTTCAAGTAAGACTCGATGCGCTGTTGAACGCCGGCGAGCACCGCCGGGCGGTCACTTTCCGGTGCAAACCGCGCGATCAGCCGCGGCACCGTTACGGTTTTGTCGTACATCCACATCGTCTCTTGCGCCCAGTTCAACGAGCGCTGCAGGGTTTCAAAGAAGTCGCCGATTCGGCCGGCGAAAAGACGGCCGGATAGTAGACGATTCCGCCGCGCTCACCGTCCGCGAACACGCGCTTGGCCGTCCCAAAAGATCGATCTGCTGCGCCACCGGATTCCAAAACCCGGAGAGGCGCGCGGGCGTTGCGAACAGGGCAAGCATGCAAATTCGCATCGTGGCGGCGGGCAAACTGCGCGAGCCGTATGTGGCGCAAGCGTGCGAGGAGTTCCGCAAGCGGCTGGGGCCGTATTTCCCGCTCGAGGTCGTGGAAGTTAAGGCCGCGCCGGGCTCCAATCCCGCGCAGGCCATGCACGAGGAAGCGGATCGCCTGGGCCGGGCGCTCGCTCCGGAGGATTCCGTGTGGCTGCTCGACCGCTGCGGCGAACAGATCGACAGCCCGGAGTCTGCGAGGCGGCTTTCGGCAGTCGCGCACAGCGGCACGCGCCGCTTGTGCATCGTCGTCGCGGGCACCCATGGAGCCGCGCCCGCTCTACACGAGCGCGCCGACTTCGTCTGGTCGCTCTCCGCACTCACGTTCTTGCACGAATGGGCGCGTATGATCGCGCTCGAGCAAATCTACCGCGCGGCGAAGATCGCGCGCAATGAGCCGTATCACCATTGACCCCGCGGTTCGATCTGGTGATCTTCGATTGCGACGGCGTCTTGGTCGATAGCGAGCACATCACGAGCGAGGTTTTCGCGCGCATGCTCGGTGAGGCCGGGTTTAACGTTACGCCGGACTATATGTTCGAACATTTCACCGGAAAGCCGTTGGCAGCGTGTTTAGAGATGATCGAGCAACTGTACGGCCGCAAAGTGCCGGTGGGGTTCGAAGAGGCCTATCACCGGCAAACGATCGGCGAACTGCGCGCGCGCCTTCTCCCCGTTGAAGGCGTGGCTGAAATCGTACAAAAATTGCGCGTCCCCTTTTGCGTTGCCTCAAGCGGAGAGCATGAGAAAATGCGCGCAACGCTGGGTGCAACAGGCTTGCTGCCGTACTTTGAGGGCAAGCTCTTCAGCGTCACGGACGTCGAACGCGGCAAGCCGTTCCCCGATGTGTTTCTCTACGCGGCGCGGTCAAACGGGGTCGATCCGCGACGGTGTGCGGCCGTCGAAGATTCACCGCCAGGCGTGCAAGCCGCCCACACAGCTTGCATGACGGTCTTCGGTTACGCTAAAAACACGCCGGCGCACCGGTTGCAGTCCGCGGGCGCCCACGTGACATTCGAAGATATGCAAGGCCTCGCGACCCTATTGGCCGCGGCCGGCGCGCTCTAGGGGAACGCGCGCGCGTCGTCGGCTTCGATAACGTCGAAGAGTTTTTCATGCGCGGCGCGCACGCTCTCGTCGTAAAGCGCTTCGAAGCGTGCCCGCCACTGGGGGTCCTTGATGTCGTGTTTCGTGCGCGACTCGAGCGTTTGGTTCAGCGCCTCGTACTTTGAGGTGTCGCTATGCGCGCGCACCCATGCGGCGACCTCGTCCTCGGAGGCTGCGTTGCGCACGACCTCGGTTAATTCGGCAAGGTCAATCTTGAGCGCGGCGAGCATGCGCTCCGTGATGCCGCCGTTGTGGTAGCCTCCCATCACGCCGCCCGGCAGGGAGGCGCGAATCTTATCGATGGTTCGCGGCAGGAATACGAGGCCCCCGAGTTGCTCGCGGGGCCCGCGCGGTGGGCGCTTTGTAAGGTCTAAACTTTCCATGGCGGCGCCATTCGCGCCGCGGGCTGGAACAACTGCGCGCGGCGGCGAACCCGCCGGGCAATGAATCCGCCCGCCCAGGAGCTTCCCGCCCTCCCCGATGCCGCGCTGGCGCGTTTTGCCGCGGCTTTGCAGTCAAGCATCGCAAGGCTTTTTCCGGATGCTCCGGCGGCCGAGATCGCTTTCGAGGCGCCGCGCCGGCCCGAGTTCGGCGATTTTGCAACCAACGCCGCATTCGGGCTGACCCGAATCGCAAAACGTTCCCCGCAGGACGTTGCCGCATCGCTGGTGGCGGATCTGCTCGCGGCGGAACCGGACGTGCAGGCACTGTTCGCGCAGATCGAGCCGACCGCGGGTTTCATTAACATGCGCCTAGCGCCCGCCGTCTGGCGCGCCGTCGTTGCTTACGTCGTGCGTGAAGGCCAAGCTCCGCGCAGCACGGCCGCCGCGGGCCGCCGCATCTCGCTCGAATTCGGCAGCGCGAATCCAACGGGCCCGCTGGTTGTGGTGCAGGGCCGCACGTGCAGCGCGGGCGCGACCTTAAACAACGCGATGCGCTTTTGCGGCTACGACGTCTTCGTCGAATGGATCATCAACGACGCCGGCGCGCAGATGCAAACGCTGGGCCAATCGCTTTACGCGCGCTACCGCCAGATATTTCAACCCGATTTCCCCTTCCCCGATGATGGTTATCCGGGCGACTATTTGCTGCCGATCGCGCAGAAGATTGTCGAACGCGACGGTCCAAAGTGGATCGATGCGCCGCAAGAAGCGTGGCTGCCCTACTTTGCCAAATTCGGCCGCGATGAGCTGGTCGCCGATCAGTTGCGGACCGTCGAACGCTTTGGCGTTCACTACGATCTGTGGCAAAGCGAACAGGAGCTGCATGACACCGGCCGCATTCGCGCAGGCATCGAGCGTCTCAAAGCCGCAGGCCATACCTACGAGCAGGACGGCGCGCTCTTCTTCAAAGCGACAAACTTCGGCGACGACAAAGACCGCGTGCTGGTCCGCAGCGACGGGCGCCCGACGTACTTTTCAAACGACGTCGCCTACCACTACGAAAAACTGCAGCGCGCCGACAAAGTCGTCGACATTCTCGGCCCGGACCACCACGGCTACATCGGCCGCCTCAAAGGCCTTGCCGAAGCGCTCGGTTTCCGCCGCGAGAACCTCGACGTCCTCATTGCACAACAGATCACGCTCATGCGCGGCGGCGAACAAGTGAGCATGAGCAAACGCGCCGGACACATCATTACGCTCGACGACATCATCGATGAAGTCGGCGTGGATGCGGCGCGCTTCTTCTTCATCATGCTCGCCCCCGAGTCGCCCCTCACGTTCGATCTTGCACTCGCCAAAGAGCAATCGAACGAAAACCCGGTCTACTACGTGCAATACAGCCACGCGCGCATCTGCAGCGTCTTCCGCAACGCCGACGCCGCCGACGTGGAGCGCGCCCGCACCGGAGAGCACGTTGCGGGCCTAAACGCGCAAAGCGAGATCGCGCTCGCGCGCCGTTTAGCCGAAATGCCGCGCGTCGTCGAAAACGTCGTCGAGCAACTTGCACCGCACCGCCTCACACGCTACGCGCGCGACGTCGCCTCAGACTTCCACCAGTTCTACCACGAATGCCGCGTGCTCGTTGAAGACGAAGAGCAGCGCCTCTCGCGCTTGGCATTGTGCATCGCGACCGAGACCGTGCTCAAGGCCGTGCTCACCATGATCGGCGTGAGCGCTCCAGAGTCAATGTAGGCTTCTCGCTCAGCGGTGGGTAGTCAGGCTTTGATTTCGCCCGATCCCACGAGCAGGGCTTGGCCGCCGACGTCGATGCGCGGAGGCGTGCCGGGATGCACGACGATCTTCAGCAGGCTGCGGCGGCCCATCTTTACGCCTTGAAGTGCGATGTAAGAGCGTGCTTCATTCGGGAGCAGGTTGTGTTCGATGAGATAGGCGTAGAGCGGGCCGTGAGCGCTGCCGGTTGCGGGATCTTCGGCGATTCCGGACATCGGCGCGAACATGCGCGCGTACGTGCCTTCGGGCGTTTGCGCGAAAAGAAAGACGCCGTTTAGCTTTTTCGGGTCGTCGATGAAACGCGCGAGCGCCTGCGCGTCCATTCCGGCCGCATCGACAGCGGCGACATCGGCTAGCGGGACGTACAGGAATGGGTTCCCGGCGCCTGCGAGTTGGACGGGCGCGTCCGTGCGGACTCGATCGAGCCGGAGTTGCAGAACGGCCGCGGCGTCTTCGCGAGAGAATGTCGCGCCGAGCGCGATCGGCGGGGTTTGGAGCCATGCGGTCGTCGTGTCGTTGCGCTCTACGCGCACGGCGACGTCGCCGACCACTTCTTCTAAGATAAAGTCGGCCGCTTTGGTCCAGCGCAGGTCGTCGGCGATGGCGATCGTTGCGCCGATCGTGGGATGGCCTGCGAATGCCATTTCCGCGGCGGGCGTAAAGATGCGTACGCGCGCCGGGCGCGCGTCGTCGCCGGTTTTGGTGAGGAAGACGCTCTCGGAGAGGTTGAGTTCGTTTGCGAGGCGTTGCATGAGCGCATCGTCCAGGCCGCCGGCTTCGGGGAAAACAGCGAGTGGATTGCCCTCAAATGCGCGCTCGGCGAAAACATCGTACAAAAGGTACTTCAAGGCTGCTCCTCTAGCGTTTCGATCGTGTACAGCCACCAGTGCGCTTGTCCGCGCCTGGCCTCTCGATCAAAATATACGACCGCAATGCGGCCGTCCCCGGTTTCAAATTCGAACCAGTGCCGCTTTAGATAGACATCGCCGCGGTCTTCTTTCGTGGAGCGCCACGCTTTTCGCAGGTTTTTTACGGTCAGGAGTTCCTCGCGCCAGTGAAGGGCCGGCGGGAGCTGCGGTTCGTTCGCGACGCCCGGCGCGCCCGCATCCGCCGTGAGCGGTTCGCTAACGAAGCTTTTGCTCATCGAGAGGAACTGCGTCGACCGAATCGATTTGACCGTGCAACCAGGGTCCCAGGAAGTAGCGCCACAGCAGCCGCGCAATCGCCGCGGCGGGAATCCCCAGAATAAGGCCGGGAAGTCCGAAGAGTTCGCCGCCCGCGAAGACGGCAAACATCACGGTGATCGGCGAGACGCCGACTGCACCGCCCATAATCTTGGGCACGAGCACGTTGTCGCTCACGCGCGCAACGCCGAAGACGATGATCTGGGTCGCGATAATCGTAAACGGGCCTTGCGGCGCCGCAAGAATTAAGGCAAAGATCTGCACCGCAAGCATGCCGATGATCGGAATGGCATAGCCGATGGCGCTAAGCAAACCTAAGAGCAGCGCATATTTGAATCCGAAGAGCGCGCTCAAAGCGGCGATCAGAATTCCCGTGATGCCGCTAACGATAACTTGTCCGGCAATGTAACCGCCGAAAACGCCGACGGCCTCCGAGGAGAGTTGACGCGCCGTTTGCCGTTTGCTGGGCGGGAACAGTCCGGCAAAGCCTTCGGCAAGCGATTGATGATTCAACAGGAAAAAAAACGAGAGGATGATTGCCGAAAATGCAATGAAAAAACCCGTCGCCAAATTGAGCGCAAGCGTGCCGACCGATGCAACCGTGAGCGTGAGCAGCTCGGTAATGCGGGCGCCGCCCAGTTGCTGAATGTCCATCGGCGTGGCCGGAACGTTCAGTTCCGGGAAACGAGCGCGTACGCCGCTCTGTGCGGAGACCAGCCAGCCTTGCGCGTCCTGCAGGTAGCGCGGAACGTTATTGATCAAAGCCTGAATCTGCTCCACGGTGAGCGGAACGACGACTACCAGCGCAATGATCGTGATCAAAATGAGTGCCGCGTACACGACGGTGATCGCCCAGACACGCGCCACGCGCCGCGTCTCGAGCATGCTGACGATGGGATGCACCGCCGAAGCCAAGAATGCGGCCACGACAAAGACCGCTATGGTTTTGGGAATATGCGCGGCAAACCAGAGCGCAAAAGCAAGCGCAACGAGTAGCCCGAGCGCAACCCACAACCGGCGGCGGCCGGCGGCCTCTATAGCGGTTTGCACAATAGACGCCGTTCGCTCAAGAACCCGGCCCGCTCGTACAACGCGCGCGCCGCCTCGTTTTCCTCGGTCACCATCAACCCCAGGTACGGCAGGCCCCGCAACCGCGCGGCCTCTTCGGCTGCGGCCAGCAGACGAGTACCGATACCGCACCTTCGCGCAGAAGGTTCCACGGCCATGTAAGCGATGAAGCCTTGGGGCATCCGTGTGACCTCGTCGGGCAGCGAATCGAGCATCAGCACGAAACCCACAGGACGGCCGTCGAGCTGGGCGACGTAAAATACATGCGATTGCTCGAACACAAAGTCCAGCAACCCCTCAAAGCTGGCCTCAAGCATCGATTCGTTCCGGAAGCGGAACGAGGCCACCGAATCGCCCATGCTCTGCTTTCCGAGATCGGAAGCAAAGGCGCGGTCTGCGAAGGTTCCGTCGCGCACGGCGATCCGGGCGCTCACGGGTTTTGCCGCCATGCGGCAAGCAGTTCTTCAAAGGCGTCGATCAGCATTCCGTTCTCCTGCGGCGCGCCGATCGTAATCCGCAGGCGCCCCGGCATTGCAAGCGCATCGCCCGAACGCACGATGATGCCGCGCGCGAGCAGCGCTTCATAGGCCTGCGTGGCGCTAACCGGAACTTGCACCGCGTAAAAATTGGCTTGCGTGGGGTACGCGTGCAGCCCAAGATTCTTCAAGCGCCTTGTAAATGAACGCCTTGCCTGCCAGATTCGCAGCGATGCTCTCGCGTACGAACCGCTCGTCGTCGAGCGCGCCTGCGGCACCCAGGGCTGCGGGCCGCGAAACGTTGAACGGCAGGCGCACGCGGTTGAGCCAGCCGATCGTCTCGGCGTCCGCAAACCCGTAACCGAAACGCAGCGATGCTAGCCCGTAGATCTTGGACATGGTACGCAGCACGATCGTTCCGGGGCGGCGCGCGGCAAGGGAAACGGCATCGAAGCATGCTGCGCTCATATACTCGCGGTAGGCCTGATCGACCACGAGCGTCACGTCCTGCGGAAGGCGATCGGCAAAGGAAGACCATAGCGCGGGCGGGATTGCCGTGCCGGTCGGATTGTTCGGATCGCAAATGAAGACGATCTTCGTGCGCGGCGTTATCGCAGCGAGCATCGCGTCGAGATCGTGCTCGCCGTTCGCAAGCGGCACCTCAACGGCGCGCGCTCCTTGCAAGGCAGCCGCCAAACGATAGAGCGAAAAAGCTTAGGCGAGGCCATGACGGCTTCGTCACCGGGCTCGAGAACGGTTTCGCAAACGATGTTGACCAGTTCGTTACTGCCGTGTCCCAGCACGGTGTTTTCCGCGCGCAGTCCATACGGCGCCGCAAGGCGGTCGCGCAATTCGGTATGCGCGTCATCGAAATACAGATGGAGACGGTCGATGTGCGCAAGCGCAGCCATCGCTTTGGGCGAGCTGCCCAGCGGGTTCTCGTTGGAGGCCAGTTTGACGATCCGCTCGAGGCCGAGCTTGCGTCGTACTTCCTCGACCGTCGTGCCGGGCACGTACGGATCGAGTTTGCGAACGCCGGGACGGCTCACGAGCGGCGCGATCCCGGATCGGTCAGCGGCTGTTTCGCCGCGCATTGCGGACACTCGCCGGCATCATACGAAACGATC
Source organism: Vulcanimicrobiota bacterium (assembly GCA_963702335.1). GTDB lineage: Bacteria > Vulcanimicrobiota > Vulcanimicrobiia > Vulcanimicrobiales > Vulcanimicrobiaceae > DASSRQ01. The sequence continues at coordinate 161,279 of CAVPCC010000035.1, forward strand.
GGCATATCGAGCAGCGCGTGGGTGGGAACGCCGAAATCGGCCGCGCCGCGCTGCACGATAACGCCCACGCCCACAATAGCCGCACCGCTCGCGCGGACCAGGCCGATCACCTCGTTCACCGAGCCGCCTGTGGTGACGACGTCTTCTACGATTAGCGCGCGGTCCCGCGGTTCCAAGACGAAGTTGCGCCGCAGTACGGGCACCCCCTTCTCTTTCTCAACGAAGATCGCTTTGGTGCCGAGGGCGCGCGCTACTTCGTAGCCCAGCAGAATGCCGCCGACGGCTGCACTTACCACGACGGTGGGCTGCTCCCGCGCGAAATGCCGTGCGATCTCACGCGCAACAGGTTCGAGGAGCGCCGGATCTTCCAGAATGCGGAACTTTTGAACGAAGCGATCGCTGTGGCGGCCGGAGTCGAGTTTGAAATGACCTTCGAGCAAGGCACCGCGGTTGGATAACTCTTGGTTGAGGTTCATCCCCTCGATACCTCAGGATGGCGAGGTGGCTCGGGATGACAATGGCCGAGGATCTCTTTTGCGACGGCAAGTGGGTCCGAAGCTTGCGTAATAGGGCGGCCGACGACGAGATAGTCGGCGCCGGCGCGGACGGCTTCTTGGGGGGTCATGATGCGTTTTTGATCGCCCGCGTCGCTGCCGGCGGGCCGGATGCCGGGCGTGAGCGTTAAGAAGTCTGCTCCGAGGGACGCTTTGACGACGCGCGATTCTTGCGCGCTGCACACGACGCCTGAACAGCCTGCATCTTTTGCCAGCGCAGCCAAGCGCAGCGTATCCTCAAGCGGATCCTCGCCCAGTCCCACATCGCGCAGGTCGTTTTGATTCATACTGGTCAAGACGGTAACCGCAAAAACGTGTGCGGGCGTCATGCCCAGCTCTGCCGAGCGCGCATCGGCTGCTTCGACGGCGGCGCGCATCATCTCCAGCCCTCCGAGCGCGTGCACGTTGACGATGTGCGTTCCGTGGCGAATCAATTGCCGAATGCCCGCAGCCACCGTTCGCGGGATGTCGTGCAGCTTTGCGTCGATGAAATGCCGGACGTCCCGCGCTTCGAGGTAGGAAAAAATTCTTTCGGCATATCCGTAAAGCGACTCCATGCCCACTTTGTAGATCAGATCGAGTTCGTACAACTCATCGACAAGGCGTTCGGCATCTCCGGGCTGCGGGAAATCCAGCGCCACCACCAACTGCGCCACTATCCTTCGTCTCCTTCATATTGATACGGCGAGCCGAACCCCAGGTTCGCTTTGCCGACGATCTCGCAGAGCGACTTCAGCTTGCGCGCCTGCAGGTACTCGCCCAGTTCTTGCGCGATCCGCACCGGAATGCGCGGATCCGTAAAGTTCGCCGTGCCGATGGAAATGGCACTAGCGCCGGCCAGAAAAAATTCGAGCGCGTCCGTTGTGGTTTCAATGCCGCCTTGGCCGACGATCGGAATGCTCACGGCGCGCGCCACTTCGTAAACGGCAAGAACGGCAATGGGGCGGATGGCAGGCCCCGAGAGGCCGCCGGTCACGTTGCCCAGGCGCGGCTTCCATGCGTGCACGTCGATCGCCATGCCGCGAACCGTGTTGATCACCGCAAGCGCATCTGCCCCGGCGCTTTGCGCTTCGCGCGCAATGGCTGCGATATCCGTGACGTTGGGCGAGAGTTTAACGATAAGCGTTTTATCCGTGACATCGCGCACGGCTTTGACGACGCGCGCAGTCAGCGAAGGATCGCAGGCAAAGGTTTCGCCCTCCGCAGCGACGTTCGGGCACGAGATGTTCACTTCCAGCGCGTGGATCTCGTCGCGCGCTGCGAGTTTTTCGGCTACATACGCGTAATCGTCGACCGAGAACCCCGCGACACTGCCAATCACGGCACACGGCCGCGAGGCAAATTTGGCGACCTCGTGGTCCAAATACCATTCGATTCCGGGGTTTTGCAGCCCGATGGCGTTCAGCATGCCGGCCGGCGTTGAGACCAAGCGCGGCGTCGGGTTTCCCAGACGCGGGGCGCGCGTAACGCTTTTCAAAACGACGCCGCCGATGAGCGAGAGATCGACGAACGGTTCGAACTCACTGCCCGAGCCGTAACAGCCGCTGCCCATCAGCGTAGGATACGGCAAGCGCAGTTTGCCAATCGCTACGCTTAGATCGGTCACCATCGCAGATCGTCCGCCCAAAAGACCGGCCCCTCTTTACAGATGCGCGCGTTCACGACATCGCTTCCGCCAGCGGACGCATCGGGAAAGCCCGGCGCCTGCGCGCTGTTGCGATCGATCGGAACGACGCAGCCCCAACAGCCGCCTACGCCGCAAGCAAACGTTTCTTCCAGCGAGAGCTGCGCGCGAACGCCTAACTCTTTTGCCAGGAACGCCGCCGCGCGCAACATCGGCGAAGGCCCGCACGCCAAAATCACATCGGGCTTATCGTGCGCCGCAGCAAGCACTCTCCGTTACGAAACCGGCATGACCGAATGAGCCGTCATCCGTGGCGCAGATGACCTCGCACCCCTCGCGTTGGAAGCGATCCTTTTCCACCAAGAGCTCTTTCGTTCTGGCGCCGTAAAAAAGCCGCACGCGGCAGCCGCAGGCAATTGAGGCCTGTGCGGCCAGCAGGACAGACGCAATACCTACTCCACCTGCGACTATCGCCACGTCCGATTGCGGGGATATCGTGAAACCATTGCCTAGAGGAGCGGTGAGGCAAAGATGATCGCCCGAGCGCAGCGTACTCAGTTCCGCAGTCCGCGGACCGCAGACAAAAAACAGTATCGAGGCACGGTCGCCTTGTGCTTCGTAAATGCCGAGCGCCGTAGCAGCACGCTCGCCTGCCGGCGGAATGGCCATCAAAAACTGACCCGGACGGGTCACGCCGACAAGCTCCGGAGCGTAAAAACCAAGGAGGACAACGCCCGGCGCGAGCCCGTGCGATCCAGAACGCGAACCTGATGTACCGCAGATGTGGTCGCAAATGGCATGCGCTGGGCATTCTCGGCACAAAACCGACATACTGCCGTAACACAATTTTTAATGAAACATGCGACATTTGACTGAACTTCTTACATGCTACAGCCGTTATAGGGTATAGAAAGAGAAAATACGGAAAGGAGGGTCCACGAAATGGCAGGTCTCATGGTCTTTAAATCGTTAGCCGACGCGCTCAGAGCGGGCTATCAAGTTTACGACCGCACATCGGACGGATATCTCGTCCGGACAAGAACTGCAGCTGGATGGGCAATCGCCCTGGTCAGTTGCAAGTGACCCTCCTCAAAAAGGGATAAGTGCAGCAAGAAAAGGCCCCCGGTTTCGACCGGGGGCCTTTTCTTGCTGCACTTATCCCTTTTTGAGGAGGTTGAAAAGGCGCATCCGCGCTGCGCGCTACGCGCCCCCGGGCGGCTTGCGCCGGCCCGGGGCCCCCGGCCTTCGGCCCGTCTGCGTTAGGGGGTGGCCCGCAGGTTCTGGCGTTGGTCGGTTAGCGTTGGTCTGGGGGGGATGGGGGGCGTTCTAGTTCGGTCGTCGTGCCGGGGCGCCAGGCGTAGGGGCCGGGGGTTACGTCGCGGGGCGGCGGTTGGAAAGGGTCGGCATTGGGAGGGGTCGCGGCGCTTGGCCCGGGGTGCGGGCTGGAGCCTAAGGAGAAGCCGCCCAAACGAGCGCCCGAGAGCAGTGCGATGATGATCTGCGCGATGCCGATAAAGAGCGGAATGAGGCCGCCCAACAGCCACGCGCCCGGCCGGCTCAGATTGATGAACGAGAGCCCGATGAAGAGCGCCAGGCCAATCATGGCAAGAACGATGCCTTTATGGAGTTGCCGGTTCGCCTGCCATTCTGCGGCATCCATATCGAACGAAGGGGGCACCGCAGCGCCCGAAGGGCCGTAGCGTCGCGCTGCGCGTGGGCTGATAGGCGGAGTCATGCCGCGCTGAATCATCGCCATGCGTTCCTGGTGCGCATACCAGCGGCTCGACATGGCGTAGGCGATGGGGCATCCGAAGATCGCCAAGATGGCGATGACGGCGACAAAATCAACGTGCGTGTCCATGATTATTGGGCTCCGTTATGGGTGATGTGAATGCTGCCATCGCCGGTCGCGACTTCGAGCCGCCCGCCTCCGGTGCCGATTTGAAAAGTTGTTTCGGAGGAATCCTCGCCGCTCACACGGCTGCCGTTGACGTGCAAACTTCCGTCGGCCGTCTTGGCGTGAACGACGAGATTCTGACCGGTTAGGCCCAAGCGTATCGAGCCGTCGCCGGTCCATAGCGTGCCGCTCGCGACCGCGATATTCTGTAAATGTAGACTTCCCTCGCCGCAGCGCAGTGCCAGCGAGCGGCCCTGTAGGCCGTTTAAGTCGGCACCACTGCATCCCGTAATCTCCACGACTGATGCAGGCGGCAGCGCGACGAGCACCCGTTCGCTGGAGTAGCCCAGAATGCTCACGGGCATCCGGCCGGAATTGAGGCGCGTCACCGCAACGCCGTCGGGCGTGCGGACCGTGCGAAGCGCCGCCGCCGATCCGCCGCCCCAAACCAGGCCGGCGATCCGGGTATCGTCGCTGACGTGCACCTTCCCGTCGCTCGAAGGCGTGATGACAATCCGGGAGTCCGGATCGTCGATAACCACGTGGGGCGCATCCCCGGCATCGAAGACCGACGTCCCCCTCGAGGCCGTGTCGATGCTATGCAAGCCCGCTGCCCCGGCATGCCAGCCGCCGACCCCGAGCAGTGAAAGAATGCCCCCGGCTAAGAAGACCTCCAGGGCAATGAGCACGGCGATGACGCCGGTCCGCGAGTAACGCATGCCCCATTTACGGCGGGCAGCCACCCTTGTTTCACGAAACAATCCCCCGGTCCACGCGTAAGAGCATTGTGGCCGCGGCATTAATGGAGGCACCAGCGATTCATCCGGCGGATCTCGTTCCCGACGCGGCTTTGGTTGCCGATGCTCTGGCGGGTCGCCGCGAGGCATTCGGCACGCTGGTCGAACGGTACGACCGCGCCGTGTATCATTTGGCGTACCGCACCATGCACGATCGTGAAGAAGCGCGCGATGCAACGCAAGAGGCCTTCTTCAAGGCGTATCGCAGTTTGCATACGTTCAAGCCGCAGGCTAAATTTTCGACGTGGATCTTTTCCATCTGTTATCACGCCTGCTGCGACCGCTTGGCAAGGCGCAAGCGGTATTCCGGCGATGCCCTGCCCGATCGCGCCGACAACGCGGCCGGCCCCGAGCGCGAGGCGATCGCGCAAGACGAATCGCGCAGGCTGCATGAGGCAATCGGCCGGCTTCCCGAAAAATACCGGACCGTCATTACGCTGTACCATTTACAAGGACGCCAGTACGAGGAAATCGCACAGGTGCTTGAGATGCCGATGGGTACGGTTAAAACGCATCTCTTTCGAGCAAAAGAACAATTGCGACGCTTGTTGACCGAGCCCGCGGGAGCTACCCAATGAAACGATACGAATCCGACGACGATCTCGACCGCGCACTTTTCGCATTGGACTTGGAAGAGCCGCCCGCTGATCTTCGCGCGAAGATCTTAGCCGGCACGGTTTACCGGGCTCCCGTTTCGGTGCCGCAGTGGGAGATTTGGACCATCGGATCCGTCGCCGCGCTGACGTGTGGCTCTTGGTGCTCGTGGCACGCGGCAGCGGCGCCCCGGCACTGGAACTCATCGGCAGCGCCGCGCTTGAGGCCTTGGGATTGTTCTCGCGCTTGGACGTGCTCTTCTGGACGGCCGTTGGAGCAAGCGCCGCGTTCTGGATTTCTCAGTTGAATCTAACCCCCGCACCCGGGGGTTCGCGCGCCTTCCGCCGATAGATATATGGTATGGAGACCCGATCCCGCCCTCACCATATCTTGGTTGTTGAAGACGACGCGGCTATCAGCCGCGTGCTCAAACTCGAGCTGAGCACGAAGGATATACCGTAGACATCGCCAGCGACGGTCTTTCGGGATTGGAACGCGCACTTAAAGAACCCGACCTTATCGTGCTCGATCTCATGCTGCCGCGGATGGACGGCATGGAAGTGTGCCGGCGCGTACGCGCGAAGAGCCGCGTGCCGATCATAATGCTGACGGCAAAAGATATGGTGCCCGATCGGGTCGCAGGACTGGACAGCGGCGCCGACGACTACGTCACCAAGCCGTTCTCTACCGAAGAGTTGCTCGCGCGCGTCCGGGCGCGCCTGCGCGAAAAAGAACCGGCCGAGAACGTCCTTGCATACCGTGACGTCATCATGGACCGCGATCGTCACGAAGTTTCGCGGGCCGGGAAAGCCATAGCACTTACGGCTAAGGAATATGCGCTGCTGGAATATCTGCTGCTGCACCGCAACAAGGTGCATTCGCGCGACGAACTGTTCAACGGTGTGTGGGGCAGCGATTTTCTGGGTGACTCGAACCTGATCGACGTCTACATCCGGTATCTGCGCGGTAAGCTCGACGAGGGTTTCGACGACAAACTCATCACGACCGTGCGGGGCGTCGGCTACACCATCAAAGATTAGACCCATGCATTCGCTGCGGTTGCGGATCGCTACGTGGTACGCGCTGCTGCTGGTCGTTGCCGTAGTCGCGCTCGGCATCGCCATCACGCTCCGCTTTCAAACGATCCTTCGCAATCAAGCAGAGCAGCACGTCTCCGCGACGCTTCAAGACATTGCGCGCGCCGTCGCACCCGCGCCCGGGGCGTTTACGTTCTCCGAACCCGACGCGCTGCTCAGCTTAGAGAACCCCGACAATCTCGAGCGCTGGAGCTCGCTTACCACGTTTATCGAAGTCGATGACGTGCGGGGCTACACGCTGGCAAAAAGCTTTAATATGGGGACGATCCCGACGTTCGGCCCCAGCGGTCTCTCGGAACTCAAACCGGTGACGACCCGGATGGTGAACGTCGGCGGGCGGCCCTTCTTGGTCAGCAGCGCGCTTCTTGGAAGCGGGAGCGTGACGCTCGTCGTGCAAGTGGGCGAACCGCTCGACGAACTCAATCAGGCGTTCCGGCAGACCGAAATTTCCATTGCCGCCATTATCGCCATCTGTGCGGGGGCGGTGCTGCTGCTCTCGTTCGTGCTTGCTTCGGAAGTTACGACGCCGCTGGATCAGCTCGCGGCAGCCATGCGCGGCATCGGCTCGGAGGGGCTTCACCGGCGCCTGCGCTGGAAAGGGCGCCAAGACGAGGTGGGGCGCCTAGCGCAAACGTTCGACGATCTGTTGGCGCGCTTGGAGGAGGCGTTTGCACGCGAGCGCCGCTTCATTTCGGATGCCTCGCACGAGCTCAAGACTCCGCTCACGTCGATCAACGCAAATGCACAGATGCTCGCGCGCTGGGGAGATCGCGACGAGACGGTCCGCAAGGAGAGTTTGCAAACGATCATCGAGGAGAGTTCCTCGCTTGCGGGCATGGTGAACGGCATGCTCACGTTGGCCAAAGCCGATTCGGGAGAGGATATTCCCAAGGAGCCGGTTGCGCTCGCGTTCGCGGCGCGCGAGGCGGTAAACGCGACTCAGTCTCGCGCGCACGAAAAAGGATTAGCGTTAACGCTGGCTGCACCGGAACGCTCGCCCATCGTCGAAGGCGATACCGCGCTGCTGCGGCAAATGATCACCAATCTGATCGATAACGCCATTAAATTTACCGGCACCGGCGGCGTCACGGTGCGCGTCTACGAGGATGAGACACAGGCCATTGTGGAAGTCGCGGACACGGGGCCGGGCATCGATCCCGTTGAGATTCCGCACATCTTCGACCGCTTCTACCGGACCGATAAATCGCGCACGCGCGCCGTCCCCGGAACGGGCTTGGGTCTGGCCATCGTCCGTTCCATCGCTCGCGTGCACAACGGCACCGTGGAAGCGGACGCCGGCGAGGGCGGTGGGACAATCTTGCGCGTACGTATGCCTTGTATTCATTAGATTCTCATGGCGGGCGCGCGCAAAGACCGTACAATGAGATCGTGGACCGATCTATCATTCGAGGGCTTGCGGCGGCCGCGCTCGGCGCGGTGCTCCTTTGCGCCGGCCCGTCCGCGGCCCAAAGCGCAAACAATCAAACGATCGTCACCGGCCCCGCGCCGGTCGTTCGCATCCAAATGCGCTCGGGCGAACTGACTGTTCGCACGTGGGACCGGCCCGACGTTCAGGTGGCCTCAAGCAATCCGGTGCAGACACAGCACTTCGGTATTCAGGCCGTCGCGCGGGCATTGCCCGGTGGCGACGTTCCGATTTTTGCGACAACGGTTCAAACGCCGAACGGGCCCTTGCGTTTACCGCCGGAAGACTTCTCCGTGGACGGCATCGGCGGTACGGCCCATGACGGCGTTGCGATGTTCGGTGGCGATAACGACGCCACGGTCACTGTAACGGTTCCGGCGTCGACGGCGCTGGTTGTGGTGGCCGTCCAGCGCGGAACGATCCACATCAATAATTTTCACGGTGCCGCCTTCGTCGCCCGCCTGCATAACGGACCTATCGATATCGCAGGCAGCAGCGGCGAGGGATACGTGGAGGCGGCACGCGGGAGCATTGCCATCTCGAACTCCTCGTTCAACCGTTTGCGCGCCCGCACTGCAATCGGAAACATCATCTTTCAAGCATGCAACGTGCGCCAGATCGAAGTAAGCAGCATCCGCGGCAGCATTGCCTACGATAACGGGACGTTCGCGCCGGGCCTAGCGCGTTTTGAGACCCAGCAGGGCGACATTGCGCTGGGCATTGCTTCGGGCGGTTTGCAGATCGGCGCTCACAGCGCGAGCGGGCAGATCGTTTCGGCGTTCGACCGCGGCACGGGCAGCGTGAGCGGCTCGGGAACCGACGCGCAAGCCATCGTCAACGGTGGAGGCCCCGTGGTCACGGCGAGCTCGAACGGCGGCACGATCTTCTTATACAACGGCTCTATCAGGAATAAGCCGCGCCTTGCGCAACGCTGGCAGGCCCGAGCGGGCCAGATGCGCGCTGCGCCTAAAGTAAGAATTTGCGCAGCACGGCGATGTCCACCTTAAACGTGTGCTGCGCAAGAACGGCCTCGACCTTGTAGTCGCAGCGCTCTAAGAAGGCCTGCGCGCCGCTGCGATGCGGCACCATTGCGCTCATCTTGTGGCAGTTGTAATAGTTTGCCGTGTCGGCGGCCGCTTGCAGCAGCTCGCGTCCGATTCCGCGCCGCCGCGAGCGCGGCAACACGATAACACGCTCTACGTGCGCGAGGGAGGCCGCGATGCGGATCTGCGCGATGCCGACGGTCTGGCCGTTATCGGCCGCTGCGAACGCATGCTGCTGTTCGTGCCAGATGACGCTGAAATCGTAAAACGTCTTGAGCGCTTCGCGCTCGTTCGCGCGCACGAAGCCGTCCACGGCCTCAGGTTGAACGCGCGCGATCTCAAGCCCCAACGGCGGCGACCTCGGTATCGATATCCAGTTTCATCCCGTCGTACGCGGCAATCACGCGCAGACCCAGTTCTTGCTCCAACCCATCTGCAAGGCGCGAGGGATCTTGTTCGAGCATCTTGGTCCCGAAATGCTGCATGACCGTAACGCGCGCGTTCACGTGCGCAATCACGGATCGCGCGTGATCGAACGTAAGGTGGTCGACATCCATGCCGTCCCTGTACCGCAGCACGTTCATCACGAGCACGTCGGGCTTGTGCTCCGCGTAATCTTGCGCAAGCCCCTCGAAGTAGCGCCCGCACGGGAGATAGGACACTGTGTGCAATGCTGTCCGGAAATGCATGCCGTACGTTTCGACCGCATGCACGTGACGGATGGACGTGCGCACCTGGACTTGTCCGATTGTATAAGGCCCCGAGCGTTCGCGCGCAACTTCGATCCTCTCGACAAAACGCTGCGCGTAAGGAAAGACGACCGGCTCTCCCTCAAGCGCATCCGCAGGCGCCAGCAGCACACCGCGCGGACGAAAGCCGCCCGAGGTCATCGCCTCGATCATCACGTTCACATCGTTTGCATGATCCAAATGCTTGTGCGAGAGGACGATGCCCTCGAGTTCGCGCGGATTGCACGGCGGATCGTGCGAAAGTGCTCGCACCAGCGCTCCGGGGCCGGGATCGAGATGAATTTGTGTATTTCCCAGGCGCATCCACATGCCGCCCGATGCGCGAAATTGGCGAGCTACGACGAAGCGCGCGCCGCCGGTTCCAAGGAACAGTATCTCCGACACACGCTCGCGGTTCGCAGCCGCAAGCCCCGGTTACTCCCCGGACGCCCTCGCCCACTGCCCGCTGTAGAACGTGAAGAACGCATCGAGATTCGAGCGGTACTGCTCCAGTGCGATGCTCCACAGCGTGAGGGCTTGATGCCCTTCGTCGGTCAGGGTGTAGATGCGGCGGGCCGGTCCTTGCTCTTTGGGGTCCCACCACGACGAGATGTGTCCCTCGCGTTCGAGTTGCCGCAGCGCGCGGTAGACGGTGCCGGGATCGGAAATCACGTCAAACTTGCGCTTGAGTTCCTTCATGATCTCGTAACCGTGCAGGTTCTGCTCTTTGAGCATAACGAGCAGCCAGGCCATCAGGTAGTTCTTGGGCGTGCCGCGCGGCGGCAGGCCCGCCTCGCGAAACGGAGCTAAACCCACGGCGGGCGGCGCGAGTGTTCTCATGCCTTTGCGTCTCCATCGTTCTTGCGCTCGACGAGTCGAACGCTTCGGGCAGAGGGCTTGAGAGCCCAGCGTCCGAGTGCAGCGAAGGTGACGTTTGTCGCATGAGCCGATGTACCCTCTCGATTGGCCCAGCTGTTTGCGAGCTACGCCAGGGCAGCGATCGTCGGGAAGCTGCCGCGCAAGATCTTCTGCGAGGGCCGTCCCATCCAGCGCTCCAGTATTGTAGCATACACACTGCGGAAGTCGGTTTGAAAGCGCAGGTTGCCGATGTTGGTTTGGCTCAAGTCCGGATAGGCGCCGTAAATCCCGCCCTTCACACCGCCGCCGACGAGAAAGAGCGGCGAGGCCTCACCGTGATCGGTGCCTTTGCTCGCGTTTTCGGCGACGCGGCGCCCGAATTCCGAGAAGGTCATCGTCACCACGCGTTTATCGTTGCCGTGCGCGGCCAGATCGTCGTAAAAGGCTTTGATCGCATCCGAGAATTGCCCGAGCAGGCGGTCTTGCACGGCTTTCTGATTGACGTGCGTGTCGAAGGAGCCGTGTTGGACGTAGATGACCCGGGTGCCGGTCTTGCTGCCCACGATCTGCGCGGCCAAGGAGAGGCTGCGGCCCAGCGGCGTGGCCGGATAGGCGCCCGCAGGTTGGTAGCCGGCGATCAATTTGGGAAGCTCTTCCGATCCGCGCTGCGCGTGGTCTTCGATCTCGGCTACGTGTCCCAAATAGGGCGAGCTGAACGGCATGCCGTCGCCGACGATCTTCGCATACGCATCGCGCGCAGCGCTATTGCGATCGCTGGTGAGCCCGTAGCCGTTGATTTGCGCGATAGCGGGCACGTCGGCGTGATTGGCAACGAAGGCCTCGGGCAGCACTTGCGAGACGGCCACACCGTTAAACAGATTGTCCTTGGGCAGCCCGGCATCGTCCAAATAGCGGCCCAGCCAGCCGGTATGTTCGTATTTCTCCGGAACGGCGGTCTGCCAAATCTCGGTTGAACGGAAATGCGAGTGGTCGGGGTCCGGATAGCCCACGCCTTGCACGACCGCGACCATGCCCTTGTCGTACATATCCTTGAACGACTTCATGCTCGGATTGAATCCGATATGGTCGTCGATGCGCAGCACGTCGTTGGGAGCCACTGCGATGCTCGGCCGCACCTGATAGTACTGCCGATCGCCGTGCGGAACCACGCAGTTCAAGCCATCGTTGCCGCCTTGCAGATTGATAACCACAAGCACGCGGTCCGCGGAGCCCGGCAATCCCGGCAACGGCGTATCGGCCAGCGCCCGCGCAAAGATATTCTGCGTGCTGCCCACGACGACAAGCCCGCTTATGGATCCGAGTAAAAATTGTCCGCGTCTCATTTGAAATCGCGCTCCGGTCTAACCTGCGCGCCCCCCATTGCAAGCAATGGGGTCCCCAAAAACCGCATGGCGCGTGTATGTACTGCTAACATGATTGCTCCCCGTGGGCGCCGTATTTGCTTCATAAATTAATTCAGTTGGTAGGCGGGCATCGCCATCGTGAGGTAAGCGGCGCCGCGCACGCGTTCTTGGTAGTTCTCGCCTGAGAGCGTGCCCAACGCCGACGTGTCGGTACCGTTGAGGTAATTGGTGAGCTGAGCCACGGCTTGCGCAGAGGCGTCGCCCATCAGCAGCGTGCGCACCAAATCGCCCGCGGCTTGGCCGGCCTGCATGGGAATATTTTGCATCCAATCCGCGCTCTGCATCACCGGCGAATTGACGAGCGAGGTGATGAAGTTCTGGCGGACGATCATCGTTTGACTCGTCAGCCAGTTCTCACCGCCCGGCCAGCCGGCAACGTTGGGCGGATAGAAGAGCACTTGACCCATTTGATTGAGGGCCTGTTGCGCGCGCAAGTCGATCGGCGAGATGCCCAGCGTCTTGTACGTGCCTACGACGAATTCGACCGGACTCTTGATCAGCGCGCGGTAGGCGCGCTCGGAGAAAAAGAGGTTGCTGCGCAGCAGGGTGGACATCACCGGCTTGAGGTTGTAGTCGTTCTTGCGGATTAGATGAGCGACCGCACTCACGAGCTGCGGCTCGGGGCCGTTGTAGACGAAAAAGTTGAGCAGCGTGCTCGCCCAAAACGACGCGCAGTCGGGCTGCTGATAGATAATGTTGACGATGTCCCGGCCGCTCCAGTTGCCGGTTTGTCCCAGGAACGTTTTGCTGCCGTCATCGTGGCGGCCGGGAACGAACCGCGCTTCACCCGTCCGGCGCACAACGGTCCATCCCGTCCAAGCGCGCGCGGATGCACGCACGTCGTCCTCGCTGTAATGATCCACGCCCAGCGTAAAGAGCTCCATCAATTCGCGGGCGTAGTTCTCGTTGGCGTGCTGCGCGTCGCTCGTGGCGTTGTCCAGATAGAGCAGCATGGCCGGATCGGTGGAAATCTGCCAAGTAAGGTCGCGCAGATTCCCAAGCGCGCTGGTGCGGAAGAGCTGATTCTGATTGTAGGTCATGACCGGCGTCACGCCCTTTTGAATCGTGGCGGTCGTGAAATGGCCGTGGAACAGCAAGGTCATCTTCTCTTGCAGGGGCGCGGGCGTGCTCAGCATGCGGTTGAGCCACCAGTTTTGCAGCGAGATGACCGACTGACGCTCGTTCTTGCGAATGCCTTGCAGCAACGTTCGCCGCTGCGTCTGATCGCCTGCTGCCGGACGCAGTGCGCCCATGCCCATAAAGGCATCGCGCAGCGCTTGGGCAGCGTCGTACAAGTTATCGGGTTTGGGCAAGGCGCTCGTATCGGGAAACTCGATAAGGGAGTCTGACGGCGTCATGCACCGGCATCGCGGCCAGGCGCGCGATCTCGGTCTGCGACCCGCCGAATCCGGCCCGGCGCAAGAGATGGGCGGCAAGCCGCGCAGTCCATGGTCCTTTGTAGGGCACCAGGGCCGTGGCGATGTCGAGAGCACCTGCGGGACGGTTCATGCCCGCAACGTCGGTCTGCGGAAGCTGCGCGGTTGCCATAGTGCTATGGTAACTCAGGCGGAGACAAAACGGTCTTAAAGCGGCGTTAGACGAAGGGGAGCCGCCAATGGCAGTTCTAGAAACGCGCCTCGATCGGCGTACCGAGCAATTTGAAGGCAACTCAAGGCGCATGGAGGGTTTGGTCGCCGACCTTCGGCGCTCGCTTTGCGCGGTACGCGCCGGCGGCGGACCCGACGCGGTTGCCAAGCACCGCAAGAGAGGCAAGCTCACGGCGCGCGAGCGGGTGGATCGCCTCGTCGACCCCGGATCGGACTTCTTAGAGCTCTCGGCGCTTGCGGCAAACGGCATGTACGATGACGGAGCGCCGGCTGCCGGCATGATCACCGGCATCGGCGTCGTGCTGGGCCAGCACTGCGTCATCATTGCCAACGATGCAACCGTCAAGGGCGGCACCTACTATCCGATGACGGTAAAGAAACATCTGCGCGCGCAAGAGGTTGCCGAGCAGAATCACTTGCCGTGCATTTACTTGGTCGATTCGGGCGGCGCGTTTCTACCGCTGCAAGCCGACGTGTTTCCGGACCGCGATCACTTCGGACGCATCTTCTATAATCAAGCGCGCATGTCGGGCAAGAAGATACCGCAAATTGCAGCCGTCATGGGATCGTGCACCGCCGGGGGCGCCTACGTGCCGGCGATGAGTGATGAGACGGTCATCGTTAAGGGCAACGGAACGATCTTCTTGGGCGGCCCGCCGCTTGTCAAAGCGGCAACCGGCGAAGAGGTAACGGCCGAAGAGCTCGGCGGCGCCGACGTGCACACGCGCATCTCGGGGGTTGCCGATCACTTTGCGAACGACGACGAACACGCGCTCGCGCTCGTCCGTTCCATCGTTGCCAACCTGCACCGCGAACGCCCGCGGCAATGGGACTGCGTGCAGGCACGGATGCCCGAATACGATCCGCGCGAGATCTACGGCATCATTCCCTCCGACAGCCGCGTGGGCTACGATGTCCGCGAGGTTATCGCACGGTTGGTGGATGCATCGGAGTTTCACGAGTTCAAAGCCCGCTACGGCACGACGCTGGTATACGGGCTTCGCGCGCATCGAAGGGCATCCCATCGGCATCGTCGCGAACAACGGCATCCTCTTTAGCGAGAGCGCGCTTAAAGGCGCGCACTTCATCGAGCTTTGCGTCCAGCGCGGAACCCCGCTGCTCTTTTTGCAGAACATCACCGGCTTCATGGTCGGAAAACAGTATGAAAACGGCGGCATTGCCAAAGACGGCGCGAAACTGGTCACTGCAGTTGCCTGCGCCGAGGTGCCCAAATTCACCGTCGTCATCGGCGGCAGCTTCGGCGCCGGGAATTACGGCATGTGCGGACGCGCGTACTCGCCGCGGCAACTCTGGATGTGGCCCAACGCACGCATCTCCGTGATGGGCGGTCCCCAAGCCGCCAGCGTTCTCTCGACGGTCAAAGGCGAGATGACTCCGCAGCAAAAAGCCGATTTCGAAAGGCCCATCCTCGAGAAGTACGAGAGCGAAGGGAGCCCGTACTATTCGACGGCGCGGATTTGGGACGACGGCATCATCGACCCGCTGGATACGCGCAAAGTCATCGCGCTCGGCTTGGACGCGGCGGCAAACGCGCCGATGCCGCCGACGCAATTCGGCATCTTCCGGATGTAGCGATGAGTGCCGAATGGGTGACCGCCATTGCATCGCTTGGAACGTTTGTGGTTATTGCGGCGTCGGCTGCCGCAGCGCTGCTTCAACTACGTCATATGCGCGGCGGCAACCAAATTGCTGCGTTAAACGAAATTCGCGAAGCGCTGGAATCCGAGCGCTTTGAGGTCGCCACCGGCTATGTCATGCGCGAGTTTCAAACGCGTATGGACGAGCCGGCGATGCGCGAGTCCTTGCAACCGGCGCCTCTCTGAGCGGGATCCCCGAGTTCGACCAGCCGCGGATGGTCGGGAATTTCTTCGAGAACGTGGGGTTGTTTGTACGCACCGGAATCATCGACCGTGAGATTGCCTGTAATCTTTGGGCTAACGTTGTTTTGACGTCGTGGGACGCCATGGCGCCCTTCATCTTCAATCTAAGAGCCATACGCAACGTGAATGCGCTCTACGAGAATTTCGAATGGCTCGCCGTCATGTCCAAAAGGTACGCGGCCCGCTATTCGAATGGCACCTATCCTGCGAACTTCGAGCGTATGCCGGCCTTACCACTCTGGCCTGAAATCGAGCGATCGGTGCGGCAACGATGACCGCCGAGTGGGTGACGGCAATTGCTACGCTCGGAACGTTCGTGGTTATTGCGGCGTCGGCTGCCGCAGCGCTTCTTCAAATACGTCATATGCGCAGCGGCAACGCGATCTCGCTGCTGACAGCCTATAACAATGAATTCGATACAAACGACTTTCAAATGGCCTTCAATTACGTGCGCAGTGAGTTACCCGAGCGCTTGAAGGACGATGCCGTCGTCGAGCAGTTGGCGCAGGCGCCACCCTTTATCGGGGAATTTGCCGCGATCCGCACGATTGCCAACTTCTTCGAGGACATGGGAGCCTTCGTCTTGACGAATCTGCTCGACGAGCGGATCGTGTGCACGCTGTATTCGGAAAACGTCACGAGTGCGTGGAAATCAATATCTCCGGTCGCGGCGCTGCTTCGCCACAAAATCGGAGCGCCGTCCATTTGGGAAAACTTCGAGTACCTCGCTCAGCGCGCGACGGCCTTCATCGAGCAGCACCCTGACGGAACGTATCCGCCGCGCGTGCCGCGCATGGAAGTGGATGCATTTATCGTCGAACGATGGAAAGCGCGCGGCGGAGGGTACAATGTCCGCTGAGTGGGTCACGGCGATTGCAACGATGGGCACGTTCGTCGTTATTGCTGCTTCGGCGATCGCGGCGCTCATGCAACTGCGCCACATGCGCGGCAGCAATCAAATCGTCGCGTTGACCGAATGCCGCGAAACGTTAGAGTCTGCCGAGTTCCGGGATGCCCAGCGCTTCGTTTCCTTTGAATTACCGAAGCGCTTAACCGACCCCTCCGAGTGCGTCAGAGCCGCAACGCTGCCGTTCGTGGACGAATATCAAGCCATCGGCACGGTTGCCAACTTTTTCGAGAGTATGGGCTTGTTCGTCAAGGCGGGCATCATCGATCGAGAGATCGCCTGCGACTTTTGGTCGTTCGTCGTCTTGCGCAATTGGAATGCCCTCGCGCCGGTGACCACGTACGTCCGCCACGTTGTTGCCACAGACTCACTGTGGGAGAATTTTGAATACATGGCCGTGTTGTCGGAAGAGTATATTCAAAGGCGACCGAGCAGTTTTCCCGACGACATGCGGCGCATGCCCAAAGACAAGTCCCTAATGGAAAGCGTGAGCCATCGTGTCGGCTGAATGGGTCACCGCGATTGCAACGATGGGCACGTTCGTCGTCATCGCAGCCTCGGCAATTGCGGCGCTCATGCAACTGCGCCATATGCGCGGCAGCAATCAAATCGTCGCGCTTACCGAATGCCGTGAGACCTTGGAGTCGCCGGATTTCCGCGAGGCGCAGCGGTTCGTGAGTTACGAGCTGCCAAAACGTCTGGCCGATCCCCAGGAAGTCTTGCGCATCGCGCAGCCGCAATCGCAGTTCGAGGGCGAGTATCAGGCAATCGATACGGTGGCCAATTTTTTTGAGAACTTAGGCATGTTCGTACGGAATCGCATTATCGAGCGGGACCTAGCGTTGGATATGTGGTCGTACGTGGTGATGCGCAATTGGAACGCGCTCGTTCCGATCGTCACCTTCGTGCGCGAGGATCTCCAGACTGCCGCCGTGTGGGAAAACTTTGAGTACCTAGCCATGCTCAGCCGGCAGTATGCGGAAAAACACGCTGACGGCGGGTATCCATCGGACAGCCCGCGCATGCCGGGCGACCGATCGTTTATCGATGCGGTGGAAAAGGCCAGACGTGTCGGCTGAATGGGTGACCGCCATCGCGACGATGGGCACCTTTGTGGTAATCGCGGCTTCGGCGCTGGCCGCGCTCTTACAAGCTTCGCCACATGCGCGGAAGCAATCAAATCGTGGCGTTGACCGAGTGCCGGGAAACGTTGGAGTCCGAGGAGTTCCAAAATGCACGCGAGTTTCTCACGCTGCGCGTACCCGACCTCATACGCGACCCGGAATTACAGCGCCGCGTCAGAGAAGAGTCGTTCTTTCCCAAAGAGTCTGCGGCCGGCCGGCAATGTGGCCAACTTCTTCGAGTCCATGGGCGCGTTTACGCGCTTTAACATCATCGACCGCGCCATTGCCTGCGATCTCTGGTGCGGCGTCGTGGTTTCGTGCTGGAATGCGATGCTGCCGATTATCCGCCTGCGCCGTGACATCGATCCGGGTATCTGGGAGAACTTTGAATACTTGGCCGTCCTGTGCCAAGATTTCATGGAGCAGCACCCGACCTCGTATCCTTCCGGCATGCGCCGCATGAGGATCGACTGACTGTGGGCGTGGTCGACGACGTCGCGGAGCAACTCGGGTCCCAGCGCGCGCGGCTGGGGATGAGCATCGGGGATGCCGCGCGGGCGGCGCATATCGATCCGGATCGCCTTTCGCTTGCCGAAGAGGCGCAAACCGTCCTGGACGAAGACGAGCTGAACCGTTTGGCAGAAACTTACGGCGTCGACATCACCGCGTTTTTCGGCGGCCGCATCACGCCCAAAGAATATTTGTTTGGCGCGTAACTGGCAGATCGTCGCGGTGTACGCACTGATGTGCGCGATTTGGGGCACGACATGGCTAGGGATCAAGGTCAGCGTGCAGTACGTGGCGCCCTCGATCGGCGCGGGCATCCGGTTTACGATTGCCGGACTACTCATGTATGCCATCGCAGCGGCAGCGGGCAAGATCGTGCCGCCGCGCATGGTGCCCTGGAAACTCGTCATCGTGCTCGCGGCGTTCCTGTTCGGGTTAAACTATATCCTCACGTACGTTGCCGAAACGCACCTGAGTTCGGGACTTACGGCCGTGCTGTTCGGCGTGGTGCCGTTCTTCACGTTCGCCTTCGCGCACTACCTCCTGGGTGAAAAGGCGGGCACGCCCACAGTCGCCGGCGCGGTGGTGGCTTTTTGCGGAGTAGCAATCATTTCATATGACACCGGAATGCACGGATCGCTGTGGTACGCAGCGGCAATTATCGGCGCGGCGCTTTCATCGGCCTTTGCCAACGTGTACGCCAAACGCCATTCGCATCACGACCCGCTGGTGACGCTCCCGCCCGCAATGCTGCTCGCGGGGATCGTCGTGGGCGCCTTCGGAGTGTTGACTGAACCCTTCGATGCGCAGCGCGCCTTCGCGCCGGTTTCCCTTGCAGCGGTCCTCTACCTCGCGGTGCTGGGTAGCGCCGCCGCATTTTTTCTCAACATGTGGCTGCTCGCGCGCATTAGCGCCTCGATTGTGGGCCTGTCGGCCCTGATCATTCCGGTTATCGCGGTGTTCGTCGGCATCGTGTTCGGCGGCGAGCACTTCGAGCTTCGTGAAATAGCCGGAGCGTTGCTCGTGTTGGCCGGCGTGTATCTCGCCGTCAGGGTAGACGCGAGGCGCCCGCAGGAAACAGCGCCGGAGTAAGCACCCAATTGCCGTTGCGGCCGCGCAGCACGGCCGTCGCCTTCTTCTTCGCGGGACAGCAAACCGCCGACGTTGCGGTATAGTAAGGCCCGGTGAGGCGGAGCGCGGCCAGATCGCCTTGTTTCACGACGACGGCGCTCAAATCGCAATAGTTTGTGATCTGCTTACGAATTGCGACATTCATATGCCGATCGGCTCCTAGAATAGCGATCGTAGCCGCCCCGCAATCGGCACCGCTTTCGTGAAAAGCGATCACCACGTCGTCGACCGCCGGCCGCTCGAGCTGCGCGGTGCCGACGATCTTCAAATCCTGAAATGGGAAGATCATGGTTCCGTTGGGCGCTTTGCGAACGCGCGAGAGCAGCGCCGACGCGCCCGGCGTTTGGTACGCAAGATGCGCGACCTGCCCTTGAGGCGGCGCGTACACGGAAAGAAACCATTGATACATCGCCTGACCGCCCGGAATATGTCCCACGAGTTTTTTGCTCGCGATCACCTGCCAGCGCGAACTCATTCCCTCGCCCGAGAGATACGCCGTCTGAATTTGCATCATCTGCCCGGGCGGGGCAGGCGAGAGCACAACGCCGTGCATGCGCGTGAGACCGAGCAGTGCGACGATTGAGGCGGCGCCTAAATACCCGCGTACCATTCGTATCCTTGGTCCTCCCAATACCCGCCTTTGCCCGCGCCTATGGTGCGCATCGATGCGACGACTTCAATACGCTGCACCCATTTCGCGCTCTTGTAACCCAATTGCGTCGGTACCGTTAGCCGCACCGGCGCTCCTCGCTCGGGCGCAATGTCGCGCCCGTTTTGCCGCAGCGCGAGCAGGGCTTGTGGATGCGCGGCTTGTTCCAGGCTCAAACTCTCGTAGTACGGCGTGCCGTCCGAATCGCGATCGAAGCTGTGAAAGACCACAAAGCGCGCTTGCGCGCGGGGCCCCGCCATTGCCACGACGTCGGCCAGACGCGCGCCCTGCCACTGCGCGATGGCACTCCATCCTTCCACGCAATCGTGGCGCGTGATTTGCGTCACGTTCATCATGCTGCGCAATTGCGCAAGCGTAAGCGCCAGCGGGTGATCGACGGCACCGTCGAGGACGAGTTTGTAACCCGCAAAGTTGTGGAGCATCAGACCCTCGTACAGCGAATCCGAAGGCGTGTCGAGCGAGTTCACGGGAAAGTCGGCCGAGATATCGGACGAAGCATATAAGTGTGCGCGGCCGCGCGTCCCGATAAGGCCGCCATTTAGGCGCTCGGCACTCTCAAGCAGCGAATGAAAGCCGCGGTTTTCATTGAGCTTCGTGCCGATAGGCGAACACGCCGCAAGCGCAGCGCCGATTCCCGATGCAAGAAACAGTTTGCGCTGCACGTTAAATCCCCGTTCCGTCTTGACTGCCCAGGCGGTAATAACCGGTCACCATGGAACGCAGGTGGTTCCATACGCCCGTCGTGGCCACGAGAACGACATGCGCTGCGAAGAACCCCACCAGCGCAACCATTGCAACAAAATGCCATAGCCGCGCGAATTGCCGTCCGCCCAGCAGATGCGGCAGCCACGGCATCCATGCATCGAATCCGGGCGAGAGCGCAAGGCCGCTTAAGATCATCAGCGGCGAGAATACGAAGAGCACAAGCGTGTACGCCGTCTTCTGTAGCGGATTGTACTTGCCATGCGGCGGTGCGTCTTTTCGCGCGCGTAAATAATAGAGCTGCATCGGCAAGATCTTGGGCACGTCGCGCGGGCGCAGCACGAGCTGACTCAGATCGCCGCGCGCGAGCGCCCACGCAACATACAGCACGCCGCTCGCAATCATGATCCACGCAAAGAACAGATGCCAGCGCCTGCCGTCCGCCAGATCCTGGTAGGCGGGAATCGTGATCCACGACGGAAACGCGCGCGCCGAGGAGCCGCCCATGCCGTCGGCGGTCCAGCCGAGCCAGCCCGTGGTCGCAAAAGACCGGCCCAGAATTGTCGTGGTCCCGGCACCGTCACGCGGGGAGCCCACGGCCAAGACCCGCCGGTGTACATCTGTCTTATCGGAGGCATCCAGAAAGGGGGCGGCGTTGAAAATCTGCAGGCCGCTGCTCACCAGCGCCAGGAAGGCGAGAAAAAACAGCCAGTGCGTAATGCGGGTGGCCGTTGAGTGGCGATAAACGACGGGTCGCTGCTCCAACATTCTTGATGATAACGCATGCGAGGCGGCTTTGGATCAAATACCGAATGCAGGCCCCGCCATGAGTACCGAAATCGTCCTGCACCGATCGCAGCAAGGTCCGGTTGCCTACGTGCGGCTGAGCCGGCCCGGCGTGCGCAACGCCTTCAATGCCGAAATGATCGCGCAGCTGACCCGCACGTTCACCGAGACTTGCTTCGGATGAGGCAGTGAAGGCCGTGGTGCTGTTCGGGGAGGGGCCGGTCTTTTGCGGGGGCGCCGACATTGAGTGGATGCGCTCTTCCTTGGGCCTCTCGATCGAGGAGAACCTCAAGGATGCCAGGGCGATGTCCGATATGTTCCGCGCGATCGACCGCTGCCCCAAGCCCGTTATCGCGCGCGTGCACGGGGCCGCTCTGGGCGGCGGCGCGGGGCTGGCGGCCGTCTGCGATATCGTGCTCGCGGGCGCGGACACAACCTTCGGATTCACGGAAGTTAAATTAGGAATCATCCCCGCGGTCATTTCCCCGTTCGTCATCGCGAAGATCGGGCTGTCCAATGCGCGCGCGCTCTTTTTGACCGGCGAGCGCTTCGATGCAAAGCGCGCCATGCACATCGGCTTGGTTCACGAGGTCGTGGTTGCGGACACGCTCGACGTTTGCATCGAGCGCGTCGTGACCGAGATCGCAAGTGCGGGGCCGCAGGCCGTGGCTGCAGCGAAGGCGCTGATCCCGTGCGTTGCTGCATCGTCCTATGAAGCCACGCGCGATTTGACCGCGCAAGCGATCGCCGCACGGCGCGTTACGCCCGAGGCTCAAGAGGGCTTGCGCGCATTTCTCGAACGCCGTAAAGCGGGCTGGGTCTCGTGATCCGGCGTCTGCTTATTGCCAACCGCGGCGAGATCGCCGTCCGGATTGCGCGCGGCGCGCGCGAGATGGGCATCGTCCCGCTGGGCATTTACTCCGAAGAAGACGCGCGCGCATATCATCTGCAGTTCATGGAAGAGGCCGCTTGCGTCGGTCCGGCCGAAGCTGCGCTTTCGTATTTGGATATCGCCGCGGTCATCGCTGCCGGCAAGACGCTGCGCGCCGATGCGGTGCATCCCGGATACGGCTTTCTCTCCGAGCGCGCAGAGTTCGCGCGGGCAGTTCGCGATGCGGGCCTGGCGTTCGTGGGACCATCGCCCGAAGCAATGGCCGCCATGGGCAGCAAGATTGAGGCCAAGCGGCGCGTGCGCGCATCGGGCGTTCCGGTCGTGCCCGGATACGACGGCGAAGATCGCAGCGCAGCGCGCTTACGCAAGGAAGCGCAAGCGATCGGTTTTCCGCTGTTGATTAAAGCCAGCGCCGGCGGCGGCGGCCGCGGCATGCGCGTCGTGGATGCCGCGGGCGGATTCGACGAGGCGCTCGAATCGGCGCAGCGCGAAGCTCGTGCCGCCTTCGGTGACGATGCCGTGCTGCTGGAACGTTACCTGCGCCGCCCGCGTCATATCGAATTTCAGGTGCTTGCCGACGCGCACGGCAACACCATTCACCTAGGCGAACGCGAATGTTCCATTCAGCGGCGCCATCAAAAGATTATCGAGGAGGCGCCTTCGGTCGCCCTTTCACCCGAACTGCGCGCGCGCATGGGGCAAGCTGCGGTTCGTGCCGCGCAATCCGTGGAGTATGTGAACGCCGGGACTTGCGAGTTCATGCTCGATGAAGAGGGCGGCTTCTACTTCTTGGAAATGAACACGCGGCTGCAAGTTGAACACCCGGTGACCGAACTGACGTACGGGATCGACTTGCTGCATTGGCAGCTGCGCATAGCAAACGGCGAAGCACTAACTATCGATCAATCGCAGGTCTTGCCGCGCGGCTGGTCGATAGAGGCGCGCATCTACGCCGAGGATCCGTCCAACAACATGCTGCCGTCGACCGGCACGATCACCGCATGGGAGCCGCCGCAAGGCCCGGGCATCCGGGTGGATGCAGGCGTTCGCGCGGGCAGCAACGTCTCGGTGTATTACGATCCGATGCTCGCCAAGTCTGATCGTGTGGGGGGAAGATCGCGCTGCCGCCATCGAGCGTTTAACGCTGGCTTTGGACGGCTTTCGCATTGAAGGCGTGCGCGCAAACGTTCCACTGCTGCGGTGGATCGCAGGCGATGCTGCATACCGGGCCGGCGACACGACCACAAGTTTCCTGAGCGAACGGCTCGACGAGTCGATCTTTGCCAAAGGCGGCAAGCCGGAGCGCGAGCAAGTGTTTGCCGCTGCAGCCGCCGCGCTGCAGCCGGATCGCGCGCCGTTTCGCATCGGCGGGATCGGCATCCCGCTTCGCCTGTGCGTAGACGGCAGCGACGTGGAGATGGAAGCAAGCGCAACAGCACAGCCGCACGTCTGGGACATCACCGGCGCTTACGACGCGCAAATAGATTTGAACAAGGTTCGCCCGGACGGCGAGGCGCGTTTTTCGATCCGCCCGATGCGCAGGCTCGCACTGCACGGGGCGCAAGGAGCGGGGAACGGACGCATCATCTCGCCGATGCCCGGAAAGATTGCGAAGATTGCCGTCGCGCAAGGCGACAAAGTAAGCGCGCACGATCTGCTGCTGGTTCTGGAGGCGATGAAGATGGAACATCGCATCGAGGCTCCCGGCGACGGAGTCGTTGGGGCGCTGCACGTGCGCCAAGGCGATATTGTCGCAGGAGATGCGCTGCTGCTCGAACTGCAGTGATACCGCACACGCTCGTTATGGTGCCGGGCTATAACGAACCCGCCGAGCATTTCGACCTTTTGCGTCGCGGCACGTTGATCGTTCGCGGCTTGGATTCCTTCGGCATCGATTCGATCACGTTCGGTGAATTCAACGATACGCTGGATCAGCGGATCGACCGGTTTGCGAACTTCATCACCCAGCTGCACGGCGATGGACGGCAGTTTCCGATCTCGCTGCTGGGCTATTCACTCGGGGGCTTGGTCGTGCGCGGTTTCCTTCGAAGGTACGAGCACCGTGCATCCGAGATAGCGCGGGTTATTACGATCGGCACGCCGCATTGGGGCGTGCAGACGTTCGTGCTGCCGCAAATTCACGCCATGCTGCGCACGCCGGATAAGTCGTTCGGCGACATGGACGTTGCCTCGCCGTTTATGCGCTGGCTCAACGGAACGGGCGGGCGCTGGATCCCGAACCGCCGCTTCGGCTTCGATTGGGTGCTCGAGGGTGAGCCGTGGATCGGGCCGCCGCGCACGAAGATGCTTAGCATCGTCGGGCTTATTCCGGCCCGGGGCGGCGACAACGATGGCTTGGTATGGGGCGACTCGGCGACTTTGGGCAGCCGCATTCCCGCACACTTCATCATCGGCCCGCATGCCAACCACATGAACATTATCGGGCATTTCGATCCCCTCATCATGCTCAGCAAGGGCTTTTTGGCCAACGATCGCGTCTGGCCGATCACCCTTAGAGCCGTGACTCGCTTCTTAGGAGCGCAACCCCCGGCAGATGTCGAACCGTTGGAACACGTATGAGTATTCCGAAGGCAGTGCGCGTCTGCGAGATGGGCGCGCGGGACGGTCTGCAGAACGAGCACGAATTCGTTGCGACCGCGGATAAGGTGCGCTACATCGATCTGCTCTCGCAGTCGGGGCTCTCGTTCATCGAAGCCACCTCGTTCGTTAGCGCAAAGGCCATTCCGCAGCTCGCCGATGCCGCGCAGGTTTTTTCCGGCATCCGCCGTCGCCCCGGCGTGCGCTATGCGGTTTTGACGCCGAACGTCAAGGGTCTGGAACGCGCGAAGGCGGCGGGCGCGGATGCGATCGCCGTTTTTACGGCCGCCTCTCAAACGTTTACCCGGCGCAACATCAACATGAGCGTTGAGGAATCGATCGACGTTTTCAGGGACGTCGTGCGCAACGCCAAGGAGAACAACATCTGGGTCCGCGGTTACGTTTCAACGGCGTTCGGCTCGCCGTTCGGCGACGCCGTCACGCCGGCCATGGTTGTCGACGTGAGCCGTAAATTGCTCGAACTGGGCTGCGATGAGATATCCGTTGGCGACACCATAGGTGTGGGCGTGCCCAGTCAAGTGGACGAACTCGTGCCCGCGCTCTTGCGCGAGATCCCATTGCAAAAGTTGGCATTTCACTTTCACGACACGCGCGGTACCGCGCTCGCCAACGTTTACGCCGCGCTTGGGCACGGCATCGAGATTTTCGATGCCAGCAGCGGCGGCCTTGGGGGCTGTCCGTACGCGCCGGGCGCCACCGGCAACCTGGGGACGGAGGACCTGCTTTACATGCTTCACGGAATGGGGATACAGACCGGCGTGGACTTAAATAAGATTCGCGCCGCTTCGCGATTTATCGCCGGCGTGCTCGGCCACGATCTGACCAGCAAAGCCTACCAAGCGCTGGAACGCGCGGTGAAAGCGTGATCCTGCGCGCGGGAGTCTTGTACGACGGAACCATGGATTCGCCGCGCCCGAACGCCGACGTCGTCATCGAGAACGGGCGCGTCAAAGAGATTCGCGACGCGTCCGGCCAGTGCGATCGCCAAGCGGCGTGCATCACGCCGGGAATGGTGAACGCACACGTTCATCTGGAGATGAGCGGCGAACCCGATACGATGGCGATTTTCTTTGCACTCACGCCCATGCAGCGGATGCTGCGCGCCGTTGCAAATGCGCGAAAGTCGCTGCGCGCGGGCGTGACGACGGTGCGCGATCTGGGCGGCTCGGAGCAGATTCCGATCGAGATCCGCGACGCCGTCGATCAGGGACGTCTTGAGGGGCCGCGCATTCGCGCAGCCGGTTACGTTCTGTGCATGACGGGCGGCCACGGCTGGCCCGTGGGGCGCGCGGTGGACAGTCCGGACGACGGCCGCAAAGCGGTTCGCGAACAACGGCTTGCCGGAGCCGATTGCATCAAACTCATCGCTACCGGCGGCGTCCTCACGAAGGGCGCGGTTCCAGGCACATCGCAGGCTGACGCTCGAGGAGATGAGCGCGATCTGCACCGAAGCGCACCGGCACGATTTACGCGTAGCCGCACATGCAATCGGAACGCAAGGCATCAACGACGCATTGCGCGCAGGCGTCGATTCGATCGAGCACGGGATGCTGCTGGACGATGAATCGATCGCGCTGTTAAAGGAGCGCAACGCCTTTCTCGTTCCAACCCTTACTGCGCCGGCATGCATTCTCGAACACGCGGAATCCGGCGCCCAGCCCGATTACATCGTTCGCAAAGCGCGCGAGATCAGCGAGCGGATGACCGAAAACCTTCAGCGCGCGCATAAAGCCGGCGTGCGATTCGCCGGCGGCTCCGATGCCGGCACGCCGTTTAACTACCACGAGAACTATGCCGCGGAGATCGTGCTCATGCACAAGCAAATCGGCATGAGCCCGCAGCAGGCATTGCACGCGGGAACCGCCGCGTCGGCAGAACTCATCGGACTGCACGCCGGAACGCTTACGTCCGGCGCGCCGGCCGACTTACTGCTGCTGGATGCCGATATCGGCCGCGACCTTAGCGCCCTCTCGCGTCCGGCCGCGGTCTTCAAAGACGGGCTTGCGGCTTAGACCGCGCCCGGTTTGCGACGGTGCAGTGCCAGTGAATTGCCCTCGGTATCCTCGAACCACAGCATCGTGCAGTTCTCGCCCTCGTACTCGGTGCGGATGGGAACGCCCGCGGCGCGTACGCGCGCGGCCGCTTCTTCGAAATCGGGCGTGGCGAACATAATGCCGCCGCTGGGATGCCAGGGCGCATCGGGCATGAAACCCAACCCGAACTTGCTGCCGTCGGGCAAGTCCGCTTCGACGAAGCGTCCCATATAGTCGCGCACGAACTCAAGGCCCACGACCTCTTCATAGAATTTGCGGGCGCGGTCCAAATCTTTGGCTAGAAAATACGTTGCGTCGATGCCGGCCGGAGCCGAAATTTTTGTGCTTGTCATGCCTACCAGGATAAGCCCCTAATATGACATATATTGTCATGTATGAAATCCGACCGCGTCGTTTCACTTCTTCTGTTGCTCCAGGGTCGAAGCCCAAGAAGCGCGCGGGAGTTGGCCGCCGAGGCTCGGCGTCTCGATGCGCACGATCTACCGCGACGTTGACGCACTGTGCATCTCGGGCGTTCCGGTGTATCGCCCAGCGCGGCAGCGCGGGCGGCATCACGCTTTCCGACGGTTACCGCAAAGCGATAGCGCAGTTCAGCATGGACGAGTTGCATGCGCTCTTCGTTGCGGCCTCGGATCCTCTCGCGGAGTTGGGTGTGACCGGTCACGAGCGTGCGCTGCACAAACTCAAAGGGGCCCTGCCCGACTTGCAGCGGCGGGCCGCTGAGAAAGCCGGCGAGCGCATTCTGTTGGATCACCGGAAATGGTACCGCGCCGAACAGCCCGGCGAGATTCTAGCGACGCTGCGGCGAGCGGTGTGGGACGACCGCGTCGTTGCGATCTCCTACCGTGACCGCTCGGGTGCCGTAACCGAACGCAGCATCGAGCCGTTGGGCCTGGTTTCGAAAGCGGGCATTTGGTACGTCATCGCCCGTTCAGCGAACGGCGGAGCTGCGCAGTTTTCGGGCCGAGCGCATTGCCAGCGCGCGCGAAACACGGCAGAGCTTCACCCGGCCGCAGGATTTCGATTTGGAAGGCTATTGGCGCTCAAGCATGGAGGCGCTCGAGCGCAGTTCCGAAGCGCCGTACGAGGCCGTCTTACGCGTTCAAGAGGATGCCGTGCAAATGCTCACGCTCTATTTTCATGCGGTCTGCCTTAGAGTTGCAGACGGCATGCAAGAACTGCGCATACGGTTTCCCTCGCAAGAGGCAGCCTTGAGTCAACTGATGATGCTCGGTTCGCGGGCAAAGGTCGTCGAGCCGCCGCAGTTGCGAGACGCCCTAAAACAGCGAGCGCGCGCACTGATCGAAGCGCTTGAACGGGTACCTTCTGCTTTATGAACCTCAACGGCTTGCGCGTTGCCGTGCTCGCACCCATTACCTGGCCCACGCCGCCGCCCGGGTATGGACCTTGGGAGCAGGTCGCGTACAACATTGCCGACGGCATGCTGCGGCGAGGGCTCGACGTGACGTTGTTCGCCACCGGCAATTCGTCGTTCGCGGGCAAAGTGGAATCGGTCGTTCCCGTCGGCTGCGCGGAGGATCCGGCGCTCAACGGTGACGTTTACTCCGCACTGCACATCGGCAACTTGATGGAAAAGGCCGGCAACTTCGACCTGATCCACAACAATTTCGACTGGAAGCCGATGACCTACGCGCTCGCGCGGCCAGATCCGCCGATGCTCACCACTATTCATGGTTTCTCAACGCCGCAGATTCTGGCTGCGTATTACCGGTGCGCGCAGCGCAGCTTCTTCTGTTCGATCAGCGATTCGGATCGCGATCCGGGCCTCTCGTACGTGGGAACCTGCTACAATGGTATCGATCCCGCGCAGTTTTCGTTCACGGATCGCGCGGGCGAGTATCTGGTGTTTCTCGGGCGGTTTCACCCCGAAAAGGGCGCGCATCTGGCGATCGACATCGCCAAACGCAGCGGCAAGCAATTGAAGATGGCCGCGATTCCGCAGGACGAGGAGTATTTCCGCACGCAGGTGGAGCCGCACATCGACGGCGAGCAGATTCAGTTTCTTGGCGAGGTGCGGCGGGAAGCGCGCAACGAGTTGCTCTCGAACGCGCTTGCGCTCGTGCACATGACTACGCGGCCCGAACGTTTCGGTCTGACCATGATCGAGGCGATGGCCTGCGGAACGCCGGTCCTGGGTGCAAATATGGGTTCGGTTCCCGAGATCGTGATCGACGGCGAAACCGGGTTCGTTTGCGACACGGTGGAGCAGGCCGCGGACCGCGTGCCGCAGCTCGCGCGCATCGATAGGCGCGCCTGCCGCAACCGCGTGGAGGCCGAGTTCACCTCGGAACGCATGATCGATCGTTATTTGAAAGCGTACGCAACGGCGGTCGATACGAAAACGCCACCGCAACCCACACAAGAGCAGGCGCGGTGGCGCAGACATGACTGGTGGGATCGGCCGATGGCGTATACGGAGATTCCGGCCAAACCCAAGTCGCTCGGTTTTTAGACCTTGCGCGTAACCGTCAGCCAAATCTGGCGGTAAGGCAGTCCGTAGAGTTCCATGCCTTGCTGCAGTCCCGAGGAGTCCGAACCGTAGCCTGTTCTCGGGACGGAATGCGCCAAGGCCGACGAAGCCGTATTGTTGGGCGTAGCTGTTAAAGAGATTGTTCACGCCGACGTTGACGATAACGCCCTGCGGTGAGGTCTGCGAAACCGTCAGGTTGGCATACCGGTACGGCCCGGCATTGAACCCGTTGGGATAGCCGACGTAGTAGCCGTCGATGCGCGCATCGAAGCCGCCGGTTGTCGAGTACTCCAAGCCTGCATTGGCGCGGTGCAGCGGAACGCCGTAGAACTGCGTGCCGTTGATGTAGTTGATGTTGTTTTGCAGCAGTGCGTTGCTGATGCCGGTGTAAAACGCCCATTGGACGGCGTACTGCGCGTTGATCTTAAGCGTGGGAATGAGCCCGATGGTCGTATTGAGATCGAAGCCGCGGTACGTGGCCGAGCCCGCGTTAAAGAGCGTCGAGACGCCCAGGTGCGAGACGCTGTACGAGGGGCCGCAATGCGCTTGCAGTTTGCCCTCGAACGTGTTGGCCGGGTCGGTGGGATCGCTGCTGGTGAGCAGGTTGGAGGGCAGACTGCGAACCGGGCACGACCGACAGCGGGAACACGCCGGCGACGAGCGGATTGGACTCGTGCGATTCGTAGACGTCCGCCTGCAGCACGGTTTGCGCGGTGAAACGGTGGCCTACCGCAAGTTCCAGATCGTTTGAGGACTCGGTTGCAATGCCGGACTGCTTCCCGAACCCGCCGAGATAAGGCCGCTTGATGGACAGCCGTAGACGTTCCAGCTGTTGATGTCCGAGAAGCTGAAACCGCCGTAAATGGTCGAGGGATCCGGAATGCTCGTGGAACGCCCTCCCGTTATGCGGACGACGTCGCTGTTCGTCGGGCGGAAAACCAGCGAAAGGCGCGGATCGAAATAGGCGCTGCCAAGGCCGTGGAATTTCTGCGCGCTCAGATCCAAGAACGCCGTGAAGTGCGAATTGGGAGTGAAGGTATCCCGCAAGAAGTAATTCGTAGCGGTGAGTGGCAGATCGGGGCCGACTTTTCCGGTAACGGACGACGCGTTGACGTCGGTCGATACGTGCTGCTGGTGCTCGAGGAACGCGCCCAACGTGAACGCGTTGTGTCCCGTGATAAAATCGTCGCTGATCAGCGCGCCGTGGGTGCGATAGATATCCGTATAGTGGTGGTGCGGATAGACGCCTTTGACGTTATCGTAGCCGTAGTTGTCGACGTAGGCATCGACCGTTAAGGTGGTCGGGCCGATCCGCTGCTGCAGACGTCCGTGATAATCTTGAATGCGGCCGTCGTGGTAGCGCCCCAAACCGCCGCCGGATGGCCCGGAGAACGTTTGATTGTACTGCTGATTGCTCATGCATTCGTACCCGGCCGGCGAATCGTTGAGCACGACCCAGGAGTTGTTGCACGTCACGGTAGGCCCGTTCGGAAGCGTCTGCGAGTTGGTGGCCGGGGCCGTTGGATTGTTGTAGGCGTTCTGCTGATACGTGATGTAATCGGTATCGCCGTTCCCGGTGCTGTCGGCCCAAATCGTGTTGTTGTACGCCGTCAGCGCCAAATGCGTGTCGTTGCTAAAATCGTACGTGAGCTTGCCGACCGCGTTTCGCAAGAGATAATCGCCGCTAACGGGATACGAACAGGCGGCAATGTCTGCCCGCCGTACACTCGGCAGCCCGGCATCCGGTGAGTTCGGGTTGCACGCACTCGGATCGAGCAACAGATTGGATTCCAGCGGATTGCCGACCAATTCGCCTTGCGTGCCCTCTACGCCGTAGGCCGCGGCATAGCCGAGCTTCTCCTCGCGTTCCGGTGGCGGAGAGTCCCGTCATCGTGTGCCCCATGTTCCCGACACCCTGCACAAAGGTGAAATGCGCATCTTTCGTGGGCGTGATCGTTTGAAAATCGATCGAGCCGGCCATCGTGGGAGCGCCGTAAAGTCCCGTAGCACCGGACCCGTAGACGGTATTGATTGCGCTCAGCCCCCAAAAGGGCGAGAGTTGAAAGTCATATCCCGATCCGTGCGCGCCGATGGGGCCGATGGGATGACCGTCGAGCAATGTCGAGGTTTCCGTGGAGTCGTAACCGCGAATGCCCAAGCCCAAATCGTCGCCGAGCGACGAACTGGTCGCGCTGTTGACGAATGGCAGCGTGGCGAGCGCGTCGCCTGCCCGGATAAAATCTTGATTCTGAAGAACGACCGGATCGATGTGCTCGTTGATCGTGGCGCTCGTCTGGAGCGCCGCGTTTCCATTGACGTGCACCGTCGCGATGGTCCGCAGGGTGTTCACCGTAGCCCGCTCGATAGCGGTTTGAACGTTGACCTGCGCCTCGTTTGCCAGTACGTACAAATCGTCGGTGGTCGTGGTTTGATAACCGTTGGCCGAAATCTGAATGCTGTACACGCCCGGCGGCTCGCCGGCAAAACTGAAAGAGCCGTCGGCGGCCGTCTTCGTGCTCACAATCGAATCCGCACCGTGGAGAAGCCGGACGGTAGCATTGGGGACTGGCAGGCCACCCTCCACTTCGAGTACGCGTCCGGTGATGGTTGTGCCCGAAGCCGCACTCGCGGGAATCTGCATGACCGCGGATAACAACAAGACGAGCAACGCGGCCAAAGCGCGCTTTGTAAAAATTATCATAGCAATAACGTAGTTTTTGCAATGTTAATGCGTACTTACGGCTTCATTAATGCCTTCTTAAGTGGAAAGGATTTCCGGTGCTTATACTTCCGTACACGCCGCCGCAAACCGTGAGGACCGGCGCAAAGCACGGCTTCGATTACGTCACCGTAGACCCGGTCAGGCGCCGCGTCTACGCCGCGCACGGCGGTAACAATGCTCTGCTCATCGTCAGCGCCGACACCGGCAAGGTTCTGGGGCAAGTAAAGGTTGGGCCGATGGCCGGCGTAGCCGTGAATGCCGCGACCGGAAACGTCTACACCGGCGACGGCGACGATAACGCCGTTTCCGAGGTTGACCCGGTTTCGATGAAAGAAATTCACCGGGTTTCCGTTCAAGGCCATGTTGATGCCATAGCTTACGACGCGAAGTATCACCGCATCTACGGCGACGAGGACGATGGGACGCGCATTTTCATCATCGACACACGCACGTTTAAGCATGTTGCGACGATTCCGATCCCCGGCCATAAGCCCGAGTATCTGCAGATCGATCCGCAAACCCACATGCTTTACCAGAACATCGCCAGTGACAGCGAAGTGGCCGTCATCGACCCGGCTACGCTCAAAGTAACGCGCATCTTCAAGACGCCGGAGATCAAGAATAATCATCCGCTGCAGCTCGATGCCGCAAACTCGACTCTGTTCGTGGGCGGAGTCGGCAAACTTAGCGCCTATACCGAGCAAGGGCGCCGTATCGCCACGGTTGCGCTTCCGCCGCACGTCGATCAATGCTCGATCGACCAGCAGCGAAGCATGCTCGCGTGCGCCGCAAACAGCAGCATCGTGCTCTACCGCATAGCGGCCAACGGGACGCCGGCGCAAGTTGGTATGCGCAAGGTCGGAGCGCGCATGCACACGATCGGCATCGACGCGAAGACCGGGCGCGTATGGGTCGTTTGGGGCTCGCCCGCGGGCGACTTCGTGCAGGGCTTTACTTACCGCTAGTCTACTGCCCCGAAACTCAAACCGGGTAAGGTTCTCGTCCCTCACGTTTACGTGAAAGGACGAAATGCAAACCACAACCCCACTACTCTATTACATCGTCGGCGCGATCGTCGTGATAGCAATCATCGTGATTGCCGTAGCGGCGTCGCGCCGCGCCGCTTCCGCCAGGCTTGCCAAACGCTTCGGGCCCGAGTACGACCGCACCGTTCGCGAGCGTGGCGACCGCGCGGAGGCCGAACGCGAATTGGCGGCGCGCGAGAGCCGCGTAAAAAAAATGCACATCGAAGAACTTCCGGCCGGAGCGCGCGAGCGCTACACCGAGGAGTGGCGTACCGTTCAAACGCGCTTCGTTGACGAACCCAAATCCGCCATCGATCAGGCCGACGCCCTGGTAACGAACGTGATGCGCGACCGCGGTTATCCCGTTGACGGCTTCGACCAGCAAGTGGCCGATATTTCGCCGGACCATCCCCGCGTCGTCCAAAACTACCGCACGGCGCACGAGATTGCCGAACGCAGCGAAACCGGCGAGGTATCGACGGAAGACCTGCGCCAGGCGATGGTGCACTATCGCGCCCTCTTTAGCGATCTTCTAGGCACATCCGAAAGGAACCGGACATGAGCGAACGCACAACCGGCACCGATACCGCCGCCGGCGTAGACACGGACACCGCGACCGATCAGCGGGAAAAGTCCACCGTACGAGAGGAAATCGACACGTCATCGCAGGCCGGATTCTTGCCCGAAGACCGCATGGACGATCTGCGCGGAGATTGGAATGACGTCCAGGCGTCGTTTGTGGACGACCCGCGAAGCGCGGTTCAGCAAGCACAGCAGTCGGTCACCAAAATGGTGGAAGAACTCACACAAACGTTTTCCCGCGAACGTTCGGCACTTGAGAGCCAATGGAAAGACGGAGGCGAGGCCGATACGGAGGCGCTGCGCGTCGCGCTCCAGCGTTACCGCTCGTTCTTCAACCGTCTGCTGGGAACGACCACACCGTAACCATCGCTAATCGCCCCCACCTGAGGGCGCCAAGAGCGCGAAGGCACCTTGCGAGGCAATAACATCCCCCGGACGCAGGCCCGAACCGATTAGGGCCTGCGTTCCATTTTGGCGGTCGACGCGGACGTTTCGCTGCGTGAATTTCAGGTCGCCGTTCTTGTCGCGCGTTTGCACGAATACCAGGGTTTGGCCGGATTGCGGATCCTGGACGATTGCACTTTGCGCAATGACGATGCCGCGATCGATTGCAACGTCGACGGCCGCCTGAACGGCACTTCCTTCCGGCGCACCGCTCGGAATCCCCGAAACGACAACGGTGGCGGCTTGCGTGTTCGGGTCGAGCGCGGGGAAACCCCGATGACCCGCCCCGCTCCATGCAGCGACGTCCCCGGTACGTCGACCCGGACGGCGTCGCCGGCATGAATGCGCTGCGCGTCGCCCGGCGCAACCGCGAGCGTGATCTCGTGCGAACTCAAGGGTCCGATCGCAACAACAGGCGTGCTCGCATCGACCGACTCACCGGGGTGCTTATAGATTGCCGTAACAACGCCATCCGTCGCGGCCCGCAGCGTTCCGTTCATCAAATCACGCTGCGCCAGCGCCGCGCGGTCCTGGGCGCTCTGCGCCTGCGCGCCGCTCCCGGCGATTTGCGCGCGCGCGCTCGCGGCGTCCGCGCGATCCTGCGCGAGGACCGCACGCGCCGCCTGAACGTCCTTGCCGGCCGCAACGCCGGCCGCATAGAGCGCCTCTTCGCGGCGAAGGGCGACTTCGTCAACCGCAATTCGCGTGCTGGTTCTATCGACGGTAGATTGCTGGGCAGCTGCTTGCGCGGCACGCGCATCGGCTTGCGCCTGCGCAGCGGCAAGCTGCAGCCCGCCGGTATCGAGTTGGGCAAGCGGCTCCCCCGCGCTCACGCGTTCGCCGATGCGCACCGTTATGCTCTGCAAGATACCCGGCTGCGCAAACGCGAGTTTCGACTCTGAGCCCGCGGGCGCTCCGACTCGGCCCACCGCCGTGACGCGTTCCACGTACGTTCCCGCACGTACGGTTGCGAGCCCCACTGCAGGCTGCGTATCGCGTGCAGCCGGGGCGGGCTTTCCCGAACAGGCAAAAAGCGCGGCAAGCGTTAGAGCGGAAAGGCGCTTCAAGATCACGGTCCCATCTCCAATTCGAGCAGCGCCTGCGCCTGCGCCTGCGCATAAACGGCATCGAGTTCGTTTAACGCCGCTTGGATGTACGTTCGCCGCGCATCGGCAACATCCAAGCTGGAACTTGCGCCGTTGCGATAGCCGATCTGCGTTGCGCGCAGTTCTTCCCGGCTTGCCGAGAGCGCTCGCGCCGCGGCCACCGCTGCGCGCGCGTCCGCCTGCAAGGTGCGTACCGCGGCGGTTACATCCAAAACGATCTGCCGCCGGATTGCCTCCATGCGATCACTCGCCGCGGCCAGCCGCGCGCGTTCCGCCTGCGCCCGATCGCCCGCTGCATGCGAAACCGGCACGTTCAGGTTGATATTCGCGGACGGGCCGTGGACCCAGATACCTGAATCAACGCCGGTCGTGTAGCCGGCGCTCAAGTCAGCGAGGGTAGCTCGGCGCGCTGCGCGAGATCCAGGGCTGCACGTTCGCCTTCCACCGATCGCGCGGCGGAGAAAAGATCGCTGCGTGCAGCAAGCGCGCGCGCGACGGCCTTGTCCTGCGCAAGCATTGCCGGCGGCGCTATCATCGAGGGCTGCAGCGCAGCGAGCGCTTGAACCGGCGTGCCAGTTTCAATGGCAAGTGCGTCCCAGGCGTTTGCCCGATCGGCGCGCGCCGAGTCGAGGTCCGCCTGTGCTCCCGCAAGCGCTACTTGCGCGCGAACGACGTCCAAATGCGGCGCATCGCCGGCTCGGTACCGGATCTGCGCGGCGCGTAAATCCGAGAGCGCGCCTTGCACGTTTTGTTCGCGCAGATTCACATCCGCGGCCGCCTTGAGCGCCGCGTAGTATTCGCCCGCGGCCTTCACGCGTTCGGCGCGTTGCGCGGCGAGCAGGTCGAACTGCGTCTGCTCCAGGACAAACGACGCCTGACGCACGAGCGGCGCGAGGCCGAGGTAATCCCCCAGCGTCATTTGCCCGCCTACCGTCATTAGGCGCTGCGCGATCGTGTTGCCGGCATTCCCGCCCTGCGGCGCTTGCGCGTAATTTGCGAAAGCCGACGGAGACGCGGAGCCGCGCGCGGCGGCAAGCAGCGCTTGGTTTTCGTTGACGCGTTCGCGCGCTGCGGCAACATCGGGCGAGAGCGCGACCGCCTGTTGCAGCGCTGCACTCAGCGGCAGGCGCGCAAATTCATTTGCCGTCAATTGAGCAGCGAGCACGAGAGCGGCTATCATACAAACCTCCTGCGACCGGCAATGCCCGCATACAGCACCGGAATGAGTACCAGGGTGAAAATCGTCGCAGTAGAGAGTCCCCCGATAACCGCGATCGCAAGGGGTTGCTCCATGGCCGCGCCCGCGCCGATACCGAACGCGAGCGGAAGCAAGCCGCCGATGGCGGCAACGGTCGTCATGACGATCGGCCGCAGGCGCGTGCGCCCGGCGGTAAGCAACGCCTCTTGAACGCCTGCGCCTTCTTGACGTTTGCGGTTTGCAACATCGATGAGCAGAATGCCGTTCTTCACGATGAGGCCGACCAAAAGCAGTAATCCCATGAACGAGGAAACATTGAACGGCGTGCGTGTCAAAAACAATCCCAGCGCGACGCCGATCAGTGCGAGAGGGATTGCGGTCAGAATGACCAGCGGCAAACGGAACGACTGGAACGTCGCCAGCATCAAGAAGTACACAAGCGCAACGGCTATCACGATGACCTCGAGAAACTCGCGGAACGACTGCTGCTGCGCTTCGTAGGCACCCCCGATCGATGTTGCGTAACCGGGCGGTAACGGTACCTGCGCGAGCGCGCGGCGCACGCCGGCTATTACCGACGAGAGCGAAGCGCCGCCGTAATTCGCCGTGATGATCATCACCCGCTGGCCGTTGATTTCGGTGATATCGGTGGAGAGCCGGTCGGTGCGGATCTGCGCTATCGAGCCGAGCGGAACGGCTCCGGAAGCCGTGGGGAGCAGCGTGGATTCGAGCGAGGCACCCGAACCGGCAAGCGTTACGCGAACCGGTACCAGATTGAGCGAGTCCGGAACGCTGGATGCCACATCGCCCTGCGCCGCCGCCTGGACGGCCGATCCGAAATCGGCGGCGTTCATGTTCAGCGCGGCAAGACGCGCACCGTTAGGCGCTACATGCAACGCCGGGTCGTCGTAGTTCACGCCGGAAAATGTGTCGGCTATGCCGTTGACAGTTGCAATGCGATCCGTAATCGCATTCGCCAACGCTACCAGGCGCGTTTGATCCGGGCCCGTCAGCGTAATCTCCACCGGCGAGGGCGAGCCGGAAAGATCGTTGATCATGTCTTCGAGTATCTGATGGAAGTCCAACTGCGCCGCGGGAACCGCCGCCGAAAATGCATCGCGCAGCCGGTCGCTCACGGCTTCGTACGGCGCGCGCTGATTCTGCGGGCGCAGCCGGATGCGTATCGTTCCTTGGCGCACTTGCGTGGGAGAGTAGCCATTGGTGTCGATACCCGTGAACCTTCCGACGGAGTAACCGCAGGGTCGCGTACCGCCAGACGCTCGAGTGTGGTTGCCGCACTGTCGCTTGCCGCGATCGTCGTTCCGACCGGCATCGTGTACTTGACCTCGAACTGCCCCTCGTCCAAGTGCGGCAAGAAGTCGCTGGGTAAACGCGAGAGGAGCAGCAGCGTTATCACGAGCACGCCGGCGGATGCGGCATACACGGCGGGCCGGTGAGCAAGCGCCCACCGCAGCAGCGGTTCGTAACCTGCGAGCAGGCGCGCGATAAATCCCGTCTCTTCTTTGCGCTCGGCGTCCTGATGGATGAGCCACGAGCAGAGCAGCGGCGTGACGAACAGCGCGAGAAAAAAGCGAGACGACCAGCGCCGCAGCGAGCGTAAGCGCGAGCGCGCGAAAGAAAAAGCCGCTAACGCCGCTGAGCAACAACAAGGGAACGAAAACGACAACTGTGGTGAACGTAGAGGCCGCCATCGGTGCGGTGAGTTCGCCCATGGAGAGCACGATTGCATCGGCCTTACGCATCTGGGGAAAGCGATGCATATTGCGCGCAACGTTTTCGATTACGACGATCGCATCGTCGATAATCAACCCGACCGCAACGGCAAGGCCGCCCACGCTCATCAAATTAAGCGTCTGCCCCAGGCGGTTCATCGCGAACACCGACACGGCCATCGCAATCGGGATGACCAGAGCCGCAACCAGCGTCATGCGCAGATTGCGCAAGAACAGTAGGATAACTAGAATCGCAAGCACGGCGCCAATGAGAATGGCATCGCGCAGACTGCGCTGCGACTCCACGACCAAATCGGTTTGATCCCAATAGCGGTGCAGCGAGACGCCCGCGGGCAGGCGGGGCTCGATGCCGGCCATCTTGGCCTTGATGGCGGCGGCGGTTTTCACCGCGTCCGCTCCGGGCAGGCCGTAGAAGTTGATGGCGACGGCGTGATGCGCATCGAAGTCTCATCTGTGAGGTAAGCGGCGCGACGCCCAGCGTCACGCTTCCCACCGCTCCGACGGTGACTTGGCCGTGGTTCGCAAGGGGAACCGCGATCTTTGCTATTTCATCGGGTGAGCGCACGCCGGCATCGAGTAGAATGACGTTGCGCTGATAGTACTGCTGCTGCACGCCCAGCGCATTAACCGTATTCGCATCGGCGATTGCGCGCGAGACGTCTTGAGCGGAGAGTCCATACGCGCTTAATGCAGCCGGATCCAACGTCACGTGGTACTCGCGTTCGGGACCACCGGCAAGCAGCATGCGCGCCATTCCCGGAACGCCGTAGAACTGCGGCACCAGCGTCTGTTGCGCGAGACTCGCGAAGAACCGTCTGCGAGAGATAGGGCGCGACCAAGGCATAGGAAACGATCGGCTCGCTGTTGGGATTGACGATGACCGCATCCACGTTCGCATCCGCAGGGAGCAGCGAACGTGACTGCGCGATGGCTTGGTTCACGTACTGGAGATCGAAACGGACGTCGGTGGCGGGGTCGAACGAAACGATCAATTCGGAGCTGCCCTGCGAGGACGCTGCCGTGACACGCGTGACCGACGGCAGGCCTAAGAAGGCGCGTTCGAGCGGCGTCGTGACGGCAACGCGAACCTGATCGGGTGGCAGATTTCCGGCCTCCGCGACGACGTCGATGCGCGCAAAGGACATCGTCGGGAAGATGCTTGCCGGCGTCGCCGAGTACGCCCACACCCCCAAAACCGCCAGAACGACTGCCAAAAACGCCAGCGTCTTCTGATGGCGTAGGCCAAACGATGCTAGGTTCAACGGTTAATCCGGCTTGCTGCCCTCGATGCTGTTCTCAAGAACCTTCCCGGTATTCGCATCGACGCCGACTTCATGGACCTTCATTCCGGCTTTGATGTCGAAACTATAGCGCAAACCGCTGCCGCCTTGCTCCTTCTCGAGCTCCTGACCGGCGATCTTTCCGCCGGGAACGGCCTTGAGCGCAAT
This sequence comes from Vulcanimicrobiota bacterium, assembly GCA_963702335.1. Classification (GTDB taxonomy): domain Bacteria; phylum Vulcanimicrobiota; class Vulcanimicrobiia; order Vulcanimicrobiales; family Vulcanimicrobiaceae; genus DASSRQ01. The sequence continues at coordinate 200,991 of CAVPCC010000035.1, forward strand.
TGCCCGGGCTTGCGCTATTGAAATTTTGGCCTTGGATGCGAATTGCTGGCCAGGGTAGCTCACTGCGAGTGTCAGCATCATGGCCGCCATAAAGGTGTGAAAAATCATTTCAGAATGGTACCGCGCCAATGTTACGGCTACGTGAACGCTAGGCGGACGGATCCGCAAACGGACCTGCGCGCCTTTCTCCCCATTCGCCAAGGTGATGCTCCCGCCGAACGACTCGACGATGGAGCGCGCAATCGCCAGCCCCAGACCCGTGCCGTCGTGCGGCCGTGCCGCGTCATCGCGCCAAAAACGATCGAGCGCGTGATCGAGGGCCGTTTGCGAGAAGCCCGGACCGTCGTCGCGGACGATGAGCTCGCCCACCGACGCCGACTGACGCGTTTCGAGTACCACGCGGCCGCGCTCGGGCGTGAATTTAATTGCATTGTGGGCGACGGCCAATACCGCGCGTTCCAAACCGCGCGGCTCCGCCAGCACGCGCACATCCTGCCCGGCGGCCACCTCGATAGCCGCTCCTTTCGCCGAAGCCGCCGCGCCTAACCGCGCGGCCACGCTGCGGGCGATCCCAGCGAGATCGACGGATTGCAGGACGAATCCGCGATCCTCAATTCGCGCGGAGAGCAGCAAATCGCCGATGAGCAGCTCCATGCGATCGGCCTCTGCCGCAACGGCTTCGAATGCGCTGCGGTACGCCTGCGGTTCGCGTTCGCGCCGCAACGCCAGGTCGGCCTCAGCACGAATCACGGCCAGAGGTGCGCGCAGCTCGTGCGATGCGTCCGCGGTGAACCGCCGTTGTCGCATGACCGCCTCTTGCAACGCGCGCCGTGTGAGCGCTCCGCCCGCGAGCAGCGCGAGCACAGTTATCAGCAGCGCGGCCGCGGCAAATGCAATGGCGGCGCCGCGATCGGTTTGTCCGATCCAGTCGCTGGCTCGCCATACGATCACCGCTCCGATAACGCGGCCGTCGCGCACGAGCGGGACGACGAGGGCACGCGCCTGATCTTGGCCGCTCCCCGCATCGTAGAATGCCGTGCGCTCGATTGGAAGCGCAGCTATTGCGGCGGGCAGATCCGCGGCGCTCGAGAGTTTTGGCGCCCGCAATGCATCGAGCACCGCAATGTTTTCGCCCGCTGCCAACAGCGTTGAAAATTGTTGTTGATCGTCTGCATCGATCGATAGTTTTGAGCCGCGCACATCGACCAGGGATGCGGCTGCATGCGCTTCCGCCGTCAGGCGCGCATCCACGCTTGAACGCATCGTGCTGTCGATGGCTGCAACCGCGATTGCCGCGAAGACCAGCAGCGCGACGAAGATCAACAGCGCGTACCAAGCGGCGAGCCGCGAGGGTAGCGTCATTTGGCTTCGAACCGGTAGCCCGAGCCGCGCACCGTATGCAGTACCTGCGGCTCGCCGCCCGCCGTCAATTTCGATCGCAGCCGGCTGACGTAGACGTCGACCACGTTCGACGTGGTCTCGCTCTCGCGGTGAAACAACGCGTCCTCAATCATCGGCCGCGTCAGCAAGCGCCCCGCGTTGCGCATGAAATATTCCAAGAAAGCCGCCTCGCGCGTCGTGAGATCCAGCGTGCGCCCGGCGCGGCGCGCCATGCGCGCGCGCAAATCGAACAGCAAATCGCCCGAGCGCAGCTCGGCATCGAGCGACTCCTCGGTATCGCGGCGGACGATGCTGCGCAGACGCGCCTCGAGCTCGCCGAAGACAAACGGCTTGCGCAGGTAATCGTCGGCGCCGGCGTCCAGGCCCTGCATGACGTCTTCGGCCGTATCGCGTGAGGTCAGCATCAACACCGGCGTGCGGATGCGCTTTGCCCGCAGCGAGCGCACGACACTTAACCCGTCAAGGCCCGGCAGATTCACGTCCAGGATCACTGCGTCATAGTTGCGATCGCTTGCCCAGAGCTCGCCCTCGCGGCCGTTGCCGGCTACCTCTACGACATGACCCGACTCGCTCAGCCCGCGCTGCAGGACGTCGCACAAGCGCGCGTCGTCTTCAACGACTAGGAGATGCATCGCCCCAATGCAACTGCGCGAGCGCTTCGCGCGCGCGCTTCAATGCGTGTTCGCCGGGCGCATCATCAAGCAGCATCGTGAAATGGCCCATCTTACGGCGTTCGACGGCGTGACGTTTGCCGTACATGTGCAGCACGATACTGGGATCGCGCAACAACTCTTCGGTGCCTAAAAGCGTGTTGCCGGTGCCTGAGCCCAAGATATTCATCATAATCGCCGGCCGCAGCAGTTCCGGCCGCGAGAGCGGGAGGCCGCAGATGGCGCGGATGTGCTGTTCGTACTGCGAACACTGGGTGGCATCCATGGTGTAATGACCGCTGTTGTGCGGGCGCGGCGCGATCTCGTTGACCAGCAACTCACCGCCTGCCGTCACGAAGAACTCGACGCAGAACGTTCCGACGATCGAAAACGCGCGCGCTATCGCCTGCGCGTGCCGACCCGCTTGCCGGGCCACCGCGGAACCGACGCGTGCGGGCACGATAGAGGCGGCCAAAATGCCGCGGTCGTGTTGATTTTCGGCGGCCGGGTAGGTGACGATCTCGCCGTTCGCATTGCGCGCGCATACAACGCTGATCTCGCGTTCGAATGCGACGAACTTCTCCCATATCAGGTCCGCGCCGTTTGCCTCTTTCAGCGCATTCTGAACGTCCTGCGCCGTTTCGATGCGCCACTGGCCTTTGCCGTCGTAACCGCCGCGCACGGTCTTAAGCACAGCTGGAAAGCCGATCGATTGCTGCGCGCGCCGGGCCTCCTGCGGCGTGCGCACCGGCGCAAACTCCGTTACCGGAATGCCGCATTCGCGCACGAACGATTTTTCCAAGAGCCGGTCCTGTGTAATCGCCAAAACCCGGCTTGCAGGCGTGATCTTATAACCGGCGCGCTCCAAATATTGTACGGACCCGATGGCGATGTTCTCGAACTCGTACGTTACGACGTCCGTGCGCGATCCTAAGGTTTCAATCGCTTGCGTGTCGTCGTATGCGGCCACGATCTGCTCGTCGGCAACCTGTCCGCATGGCGAATGCGGTGCGGGATCGAGCACGATGACGTTATATCCCATCCGCTTTGCGTCCAAGGCGAACATGCGGCCGAGCTGGCCGCCGCCGATGACGCCGATCGAGCGCACCACGCTAGAGTTTGATGGCGGTGACGTCGTCGTGCATGCGCTGGACGTACTGCGCCAAACGCTGCGCGAGACCGGGATCGCCCAACGCCAGAATGCGGGCCGCCAAGAGCGCAGCATTGGTGGAGTTGCCGATGGCGACCGTCGCCACCGGGACACCGCGGGGCATCTGCGCGATGGAGAGCAGCGAATCCAACCCTCCCAACGCTTGCGAATGCACGGGCACGCCGATGACGGGCAGCAGCGTCTGCGAGGCGGTCATGCCCGGCAAGTGCGCGGCGCCCCCGGCGCCGGCGACGATCACTTTGATCCCGCGCCCGGCGGCCGATTGCGCGTAGTCGAACATCTCTTGCGGCGTCCGGTGCGCCGAAACGATGCGCAGTTCGTAGGGAATCTGCAGCAGTTCGAGCGTTTCGCGCGCCCCGGCCATCGCTTCCATGTCGGAAACGCTTCCCATGATCACGCCGACGGCGGGCGAAGTAGATGCAGCCATGGCGATTTTTTGCGGGAATGCGGGGAAAAAGCCCTGCATGGACAGGTTTTTGCTGGGCGTAAATTATTGGCCCCGGCGCAGCGCCATGTATATGTGGGAACGGTTCGACCTGGGCGAGATCCGCGAGGACTTCGCGCGCATCAAAGCCCTGGGTTTGCACGTCGTACGCTTCTTCATCACCTGGGACGATTTCGAGCCGCGCCCCGGCGTCATGGACCCCGCAATGCTGGCGCGCTTCGATGCGCTTATGGACGCGCTTGCAAACGCCGGATTGCACGGCATGCCCACGTTCTTCACCGGTCACATGAGCGGCATCAATTATCTGCCCGAGTGGGCCTTGGAACCCGGGCTCCCGCACGGCCGTTTCCGCACGTTTTCGCGCGGCATGCGGCAGCAGCCATGGGCGGTGGGGAATTTTTATTCCGGGCCGCTGTTCGAGCTGAGTCGAGCCCACGTTCGCGTCATAGCGCAGCGCGCGCGCGAACATCCCGCGCTCTATCTGTGGGATCTGGGCAACGAGTTCAGCAATCTGCGCGCCGCCTCGTCACCGGCGCAAGCCGCGACTTTCGCGCGCAGTTTGAGTGAGGATCTGCAAGCGGCATCGGGCGTGGGCGCGTGCGCCGGAACCCATGGCGAGGATCTGACCGACGACCGCGGCATCCGTCCATCGTCGTTTTGCGAACCGCTTGCGTTTGCGGTCATGCACGGCTACTCGGTCTACAGCGGGTTTGCGCGCGGCCGCACGGATCCCGAAGTCGTGCCGTTTCTGTGCCAACTGATGCAATCGATGTCCGGCAAACCCGTGCTCTTCAACGAGTTCGGCAACCCGACGTGTCCGCGCGGAAAAGTCTCGCCCTACGACCGCGTGCCGCTTCCGGGCGAACTGCCGCTCGCGTCCTCGCACCTGCCCGAGAACGCAGCACCGTATGCGTGCTTGACCGAAGATGAAATGGCCGCCTATTGTTATGCGGTGCTGGATCGTCTGCAGCGCCGCGGGGCGCTCGGGGGCTTCTGGTGGAACTGGGCCGATTATGCGGACGAGCTTCGCCGGACCCCGCCGTTTGACCGCGCCGCGCACGAGCTTTCCTTCGGCATGATCCGAAACGATGCGTCGCTTAAGCCGGTCGCACTTGCATTGCAACGCTTTGCGCGCGAAGGGCGCCGCACCGTGTTGCCGCCGCCGCCGATCGTGCGCGAAGACGACTGGTACGCGCACATGGACAAGGCCTATCAGAAGGCCGCGTACCATACCTACGTCAACAGTTATGAACGTGAATACTCCTCGTAAGGTCGTCGTTGTCACCGGTGCTGGTTCGGGCATCGGGCGCGAAGTTGCGCTCGGCGCCGCGCGTAAGGGCTTTGCCGTAATTGCCGTTACGCTGCACAAGGCACATTTGGACGAGCTCGTCCCCGAGGTGATCAACGACGGCGGCACGTGCGTGCCGATTGCGCTGGACATCACGGCACCCGGCGCGCCGGCACGGATTATCGCGGTGGCTCAGCAGCGCTTCGGGCGCATCGACGTTGTCGTGAACATGGCCGGCTACGCGACGGCGGGCCGTTTGCTGGAGCAAAGCGATGCGCAAATCGATGCGCAATGGCAAGTGCATTTTGCCGCACCGCTGCGTATTATGCGCGCGGCGTGGCCGATGCTGCAGCAAAGCGGAGGGCAGGTTTTCTTTACGGGCTCCGGATTGGCGCGCGTACCCTCACCGTATTATGGCGCTTACTGCGCGGCTAAAGCGGCGGTCCGAACGGGCGTCACGCAGCTGCGGCGCGAACTGCATGGCAGCGGCGTTGCGGTCACGTACATCGACCCGGGCTCCGTGCGCACGAACTTTGCGAAGAATGCAGGCATCGAAACGCTTGGCCCCCAGTGGGTCGTTGCCAAACCGAAGGACATCGCGCGCGTGATCCTGCGCGCGTTCGATACGCGCCCGCGCCGCGTCAACGGCGTGTGGTGGCACACGCTTTTCGCGATGCTCGGCGAGTGGTTCCCAGGTATGACCGATCGCTCGATGCGCGACACGCCGCTTCCAGCGCCGCCTCCAGCGCCACCGCCGGTCGACGTGCCCACCGGACCTGCGCAGCCCGCGGTGCTCGCGGACGAATCGGAATTCGAGCGCGCGCTCGAACCGGTCGCGCGGCGCATGGAGCGCGTCAAACTCTCGCCTGCGTTTCTTTCCGGGTTGCTGCAGCCGGGAAGCGAAGTGCATTTGGGCGAGGCGGCGATGCGCTGGGCGGGGATGCCGAACAAAAATGAGCGCGCCGCCCTCGCCGAAGCGTTAGATGCACTGGCCGCAGGCGGCTTTCTGGAACCGACGGGCGAGGAGTCGTGGCGCGTGCTACGCGCGCCCGCGTAATTGTTTTACGCCGAGCACGGCAAAAAACAGCACCGTTGCAATAAGCACGATCGTCGCTCCACTGGAGCTCTGTAAGAAGTACGAGGAGTATAAGCCGCCCGTTGCGCACAACGCGCCGAAGAGCGCCGAAAGCGCCATCATATAATGAAAGCGGCTCGTCAATTGATACGCCGCTGCGGCGGGCGTCACCAGCAGCGCCGCAACCAGCACGATGCCCACCGCTTGCAGCGAGATGATGATCGTCAGCGCGACGAGGACCAGCAAAGCGTACTCCACGCGCGGCGCATTGATTCCGCCCGCCTGCGCAACGACCGGATCGAACGACGTATAGAGCAGCGCACGGTATAAGAGCGCCGTGACGATGGCCACGACCAGCGCAAGTGCGGCGATCATGATCACGTCCGTACGGTTAACAGAAAGGATATCACCGAACAGAGAAACTCTGCAGATCGATCGCATACGTACGCTGGCGGCTCATCAAGAAAATACCCAGCGCAAAGGCGCCGGTAAAGAGCACGCCGATGGCGGTATCCAGCGCGATGCGGCCGCGACGGTGCACGAAGCCGATGCCGAGCGCAGTAATGACCGCAACGACGCCTGCCCCTAAATAGTAATCCACGCCGCGCAGATACGCGATGACGATGCCCGCAAAAGATGCGTGCGCGATGCCGTCGCCGATGAACGAGAGTTTGCGCAGCACCACATACGTTCCCATCGTTGGACAGAGCACGCCGACGAGAAGCGCCGTAACGAATGCGCGCTGCATGAAACCGAATTGAAACGGCTCAAGCAGATGGTTCATGCATCCACCCGCATATGCCCGTGCGTATGCGTATGCTCGCGGATTCCCGCATAGGCGCCCGAATCGAGCACTTCGCTGCGGTCTGCCGATTGCCAGCACCTTCCGGTCCAAGACCAGCAGGCGATCGAACCATGCATCGGCGGTATCTAAATCGTGCGTCGTCATGATAACCGGAAGCCCGTTGCCGACGAGCTCGCGAATGACCCGCTGCAGCGACTCTTCCGTCGCAGCATCAACGCCGGTTGCCGGTTCGTCGAGCAGCAGCAACTTCGGATCTTGCGCGATGGCGCGCGCCACAAAGACGCGCTGCTGCTGACCGCCCGAAAGCGCAGAGATATGGCGCTTGGAAAAAGCGGACATTTTGAGCAGGTCCAGGGCGCGCAGCACGGCTTCGCGATCGGCTCTGCCGAAGCGCTTGAACATGCCCAGACGCGGAAAACGGCCCATCGCCACAACGTCGTAGACGGTTGCCGGAAAACTCCAATCGACATCTTCTATTTGCGGCACGTACGCGATGGAACCAGGCGCAAGCGCCTGCGGCTTTCGACCGAAGACGCAAACGTCACCCGATGTAGGTTGCAACAGGCCGGCAATCGTCTTGAGCAGCGTGGATTTCCCGAACCGTTCGGACCTACGATGCCCAGCGCTTCCCCGCCGGCGACGGCAAAGCTGCGCACCGTTAAGCGCGGTTACGCGCCCGTAGCGGACCACGAGATCGCTGACGGTAACCGCATCGCTCACTTCAGCGCGCCGGCAATCGTTTGGGTGTCGTAGCGCAGCATGCTCAGGTAGTCATGTACGCGGCCGTCATTTCCGATGGAGTCGTCGTACAAATCGGTGACCACGTGAATGCCCGCGCTCTTTGCCAGGGTATCGGCGAGCTTCGGGCTGTACTCGGGCTCGGAGAAAACCGCGCGCACGCCATGCGCGCGCGCCAGTCCGACGAGTTGCCCGATGTACGCGGGGTTGGGGTCTTGCCCGGGCGAGAGCTCGATGACGCCGATGGTCTGAATGCCGAAGCGCCGGTTGTAATAGTCAAACGCGTTGTGGAAAATGATCATCGCGCGATGCTGCAGCGGAATCGTAGCGATGCGCCCGGCTATCCATTGCTGCAGCTGCGCGAGTTGAACATCGTATTTGCGCGCATTCTGCGCATACAGCGCCGCGTGGCCGGGGTCGAGCGACGAAAGGGCGACGCGGATCTTCTCGACGTAAATTTTCGCTAACACCGGGTCCATCCACAAGTGCGGATTGCTGCCGATGTGCGGCAAACCATCGGAGAGCACGATGCGCGGCGCGTTCGTATTGCCGGCATTCTGCAGCGTGCGCTGCAGCCACGCTTCGATGCCGCTGCCGTTTTCAACGATCAGCTGCGCGGAGGAAAGCGTGGCAATATCCTGCGGCGTGGGCTGATACGTTTCCGGCGACGCCCCGACGGGCACCAAATTATGCACCGTTACCCGGTTGCCGCCGACCCCTTCGACGAAACTATTCAACGTCGAAAACGTTGTTACGACGTTGATTCTCCCCTTGTCAACCTGAGGTATCGAAGGACTACGATTCCCGGAATCGGTCCGAGCCTGCCGAGGGGACCCACTCTGACAAGCCACAAGCGTCAAAACCAAAACCAAAGCCATCAACCGCGGCATGCAGCACACCTTCCGTAAAACTCCATTGCGTGATCGTCGAGCGCGAACTCGTGGTGTTCCAGCAAGTCATGTGCGAGATGCTCGATCGCCTCGCATGCAATGTCCTCGACCCGCTCGCATACCCGGCAGATCGCGTGATGGTGGTGCGTCGGCTCGCAGATGACGTAGCTGGCCTCGCCGCGCTCGTCGGTCCGCGCGCTCGCCTCGCCTTTGGTCTGCATCAGGTCCAGGGTCCGGTAGACGGTCGAAAGCGAGACCTTCGCCCGGGCCTCTTTTAAGAGTTGAAAGACCTCGGCCGCCGAGAGATACCGCCGCTGCCGGCGCAAAACGTCGCTTATCTGCTCCCTAGGCCGAGTAGTATATTGCGCCCGCACCCGCCCTAATTTGCGAATCATTCCCAAATCCCCCTCCCCCGTCATCCTGAGCCCGTCGAAGGAATCCGATTCCCGATACACCGGACGCGGCCGGGAATCGGCCGAGGCACCGAGGGGCGCGCGCTGCAGCGCAAACGTCTTTGACAGGTCCCATCGCCCTGACGTAAAATAGCGCGCGTTCGCCTATACGTATTTGGGGATGTAGCTGAGCTGGTAGAGCACTTGCTTCGCATGTAAGGGGTCAGGAGTTCGAGTCTCCTCATCTCCACCAATTGAAAAGCCCGACTATATCGGGCTTTTTCCTTATACGAGGTGAACAGTCTGTCCCATTGGCATCGTGGCGGCGGGATTCACACGGTGCGAGCTTGCAGAAGGAAACAGACTCGAGGTTCGATTTGGCCGTTACTGCTTTATCAGGGATCACCGCAATTCGCACGCTCGTTGTGGCACTCTGCGTTTTGTACGCAGCGGCCTACAGCGTGCCGACGGTCATGGCGCTCAACGGCTACTACGGAGCGCCCGGCATGGTCAAAGCGGGCGCGTACGGCGTGCTCGCGCCGAACGTCAACGTGAACACGATTGGCGCCGTCGTGCCCGGAACGCCGGCGGCGCATGCGGGAATGTTCCGGGCGACGTCGTCGTGCCGCTTGACGCGGAGCACGCGACGGTCATGCAGCAGTTGTTCAATCTGGTGCCCGCGCAGCGTCCCGTCCGGTACGCCGTAATCCACAACAGCGAGCGTCGAGTCGTGAAGATTACGCTCAATGCTGCTCGCGGATCTGCCGCCGAAAATGTCCTTGTCCTTGCGCAGCTGCTGCGCGGTTTGTTGATCGTGCTGATGGGGGCTGTGCTCGTTCTGCTGCGTCCAAGATCATGACTGCAGCGTTTTTCGTACTCTGTCTGCAGTTCGGCGAGCTCGCGCATCCTTTTAGCAATTTGGAACTCACGATCGGCGTTCCCGTTTCTTGGAAGCCGTTGTTCTTTGCGCTCACGTGCATTGTGACAGGCGCTGGGCCGGCCGTCGCCGCCATCTTTTGCACGCGGTTCCCCAGCGGCAAACCGCTCCCGTCGTGGCGCCGGGTCGAAATTGCAGCGGTTGCGCTTGCCGCCTTCACGATTTGCGATTACGCCTTTGCAATCAATGCAGGCTCGACCTACACGCTGCTGGGCGATGCGTTGTACCGCGTATTCACGATTGCGTGTTGGTTCGGCTATGCGCTCGCCACTATTTCATTTCTCGCGCGCTATCGTGCGGCATCGGGCGAGGACCGCGATCGCTTGCGCTGGGTGGCCATCGGCTTGGTGAGTTCCTTGTCAGCGACGGTTTGTATTGGGTTTCACAGAACGTTCCGAGCGCGCCGATTGAACTGGGAACGTGGGCGCAGTTCGTTAACGTCCTGCCGATAGCCGTGGCGTATGCGATTATCCGGCATCACGTCATCGACGTGCGCGTGGCCGGCGGTCGCGCGTTAGCGTTTGCTGCGCTCTCGGCTATTCCGGTGGCGGCGTTTAGCATTATCGACTGGGCCCTGAGCAACAAAGTGCAGCGGACGCGGTTTGGCGTGGTTGCGGAGGTGTGCGTGGCGATTGCTTTCGGATTTTGGGTCAACTCCATTCAGCACCGCGTCGACGCGGTGATTGAAGCGCTCTTCTTTCGCAGAAGCCGTATCGCGGAGGAACGCATGCGCTTTGTTGCACAATCGATAGCGAAGGTCGAGGAACGCACTGTGCTGGACGAGACGCTCGTGCGCGAGCCGTTGGAGGCTCTCGATCTTCTCTCCAGTGCGCTTTTTTTGCGCGAAGGCGCATCGTACGTGCGCGTCGCCGATCGCAATCGGCCGCAGACGCTGCCGGCACGAATCGACGCAGCCGACGCGCACAGGTTTGGCGCGGCGTATCCGATTATCGTGCGATCCGAAACCGTTGGGTTGCTGCTGCTCGGCGCAAAGCGCGACGGCGAACAGTTTGATGCGCTGGAACGCGCGGCGCTTCAAACGTTAGTCGAGGCGGCTGCGATGACGTACGATCATTTGGAGTCGGTGGAGCAATGGCGCACCGCCGACCAGCTGCGGCAGGAGCTTGCGCAGGCGCGCCGCGAGAATGACCTGCTGCGGGGAAAGGCACGGGGTTCCGGGCTGCGTCCAGACTGACGCGCACGCAGCGCGGCTCTGGAGTTGCGCGCTCATCCCGGTCCCTAGACGTCCAGGGGCACGTCCGCAGGCTCGGCCTCTTCCGGTCCAGACCCTGAGGGGCCTGGAGAGCTGACAACCACCTTGCCGTTTTCGATGCGAATGTTTCGCATCTGCTTTTGCTGTTTTTGCCGCACAGCCTCGATGATGTCAAAGTGCATCGGTAGGATCTAAAAAACACCAGGAATGAGCCGCCAGCGCGTTAGCGCCTGGTACTCTGCATACCCGCTAAGGCTCTTTGCCAGAAGCGTTTCTTCGTCGAGCAGCCGCCATAGGACAAGCGCGACGAGGGGCAGGATGAAAATCAATCCCCAGTACGATTCGAGCGCTAGCGGGATGCCGCCCGCCACGATCACCAAGGCCACGTATAGCGGATGTCGCACGATGCCGTACGGTCCGGTCGAGATGACGCGCTGATCTTTTGCGATCTCGACTGTCGCTGCGGCAAACCGGTTCTCGCGATAAACCAGAAAATAGAGATACAGACCGGCGACTATTAGGAGATTCCCGACTAACGCGAGGAACGGAACGTTTCCCGTCCAGCCGAAGCGGTGGTCTAGCCCGGAAAGCACGATGCTAAGAAAAAGGCACATGTACATCGCCGTAGCGATGAATTTCTGGACTGCGCGCGTCTCCCGCGTGGGCGGGCGCAGACGGCGCTCCAACAATTCCTGGTCGTTCTTAGCGAGATACAGGAACGTTAGGCTGCCGCAAACGCCGAAGACGCCGAGGAAAAGCCATCCTTGCCAATACGAAAAAGTCCCCGCCGGCAGAAAGACCGACGCCAGCGCTAAAGCGTTGCCCAACACATAGCTTATCGCAATTCTTGCGCCCATCACGACTCCTTAGAATGGCACGTCATCCCCCGTATGCATCGATCGTATCTATATTATACTTGATGCTTAAGGGTTGGTTTCAGTCAATCCGTTGGATGGGGTTTCGCGCAGTGTGAGCGCCAGCTACTTGCGCCGTGGCCGTCGGCGCGCGGCCTTCACCGTAATCACATCGCCGCCCCGAGCCTCGTACGCGATATGCCCTTCAACGGTATGCGTAATCTTATGCGGTTTCGAACCCGTGACGGCCACAGCGTTCTCGTTAATTTGGTCGTTCGGGCCGGCGGGAATTAAGCGCACTGTGCAGCGCATTCGCGGATCGCCAAGGACGCGGAACTTCGTTTTGCTCAGCTCTTCCAGCGGATACTCGCTAAAGAGCAAGAACCGCCGGTTCGCAAATTTCTTATAGTGGCGCGTGGTGCAGACGAGCGCGATGCCCGCGCCGTAGATCTCCTGGCCCACCTCGCCCGAGGCCTTGAGACCGTCCTGCAAATCTTCGATCGGAATTGCCAGTTCGCGCCGGAGCGCCCCGTTGCGCTGCTTCTTGGCTAGCACCTGTTCGGGCAGCTCACTGGGAAAGTAGTACCATCCGCGCGAAACGAGCCACTTTGCGAATTCGCTGACGAGCAGCGTCACGCAGGCCGGCAGATCCTCGCCCCCAAGGCGCAGAAATTCGTGAAATTTTGCTAACGCTTCGAGCTCTTCGTACGGCGCGATGTACGGTGCGCCGCGCAGCGGATAGAGCCCGAAATAGGTTGAGTACCATTGCGCATTGCCGTAGCCGGGCTCCCACAACGACATGTTATCGAAGATGTTTGCAAGCGCAATCATCGTCAGGTCGAAGTAGCGGCGCTCACCCGTAATTTTCCAAAGCCGCAGGGTCGCCTCAGCGGCGAATCCGGTTGTGTTCGCCTGATAAGAGAGGCCGAAGCCGAAGTTCTGCATGGCGTCTGCAGCGCGTTTGGCTTCTTCGAGATACGCTTCATCGCCAAGGATCTGCCACGCGTGCAGCATGACGAGCGCATACAACCCGGAGACGTCGTTCTCGCCGCCGCTGCCCTTCTGCGCTTCGGCCTGGATAACATCGAGCGTTTTTAGGTTGAAGAAAATCGGCCACCGGTAGGCAAAGCGATTGGCGACGCGGATCGCGTAGGGGAGCGATCGCTCAAAGATCGTCCGGGCTTCCGCGTCGCCTATTTCCGCCAGGCGCGCCAGATTGAAGAGGATGTGGTAGATGTACCAGTTGTCCATCGCTTCGTGCGTTTGGTGCTCGTCTTCACGATCTTCGAAGCGCTCTCCGGGCAGCCAGCGCACAATGGTGCCAAGATCCTTGTTCACGAAACTGCCAACCGTTTCGAGCAGGTCTTGCGTTAGGTCGAACTTCGCGCCGCTCCACGCTTCATACTCAAGCAGCGCAACGAGCACGGTCAACTGCACCATGCTTTCGGGCGGTTTGTTTTTAACGTTCACGTACGGCGCAAGGTACCGCCGGCCGTCGACCACGTTCGAACACTCGGGCGATTGCGAGAGATCGTAAACGGTTTGGTACGCACGAGCCGGCCAGCTGCGATAAGCACGCGGCGGTGGCTCCAACAAGCCGGCGACTTGCGCGAGCGCTTCAAGGTACTGCAACGCTGCCTCGCCCTCGCTTAGCGGTGCGCAGTCACGCAAAACGAGATACGCGTCTGAGATCACATATTCGTTGCTTGCCAGAAGCGGATGGTCTTCGCTGATGGGCAGCAGGAAACCAATTTCCGGCCACGCACCGCCAACGCTGTTTTGCGGCGTCGTGCACGTGTCTTCAAAATACTTCTTGAGCGACGTAAAGTTCTGCACGTAGAAAAACGACATCCCTCGCCCGCCCGGGCACGCGGCGAACAGCGAGCCCGTCTGAAGGCCGTGCTGGGAGGTGTAGAGCCGGCCCGTGGCCTGCGCGCTTTGACCCGGCCCCTCGAGCACAAACAGATCTCTGGGGTGAAATGCCAGGCGCAAATCGTGACTGGGAATCAGCATGGTCCTGCAGCGAAGCGTCGTGAGACCATCGCGCGTCACCGTTTCGATGATCAGGCGAAACGCGCCGGTGTCGGATGTTGCTTCGATCCGAAAATCACCCGCATCGCCTTCGACGTGGTGAACGCGCAGATCGCCGCTGGACAGGTAGGCTGCCCGAAAGGCAACCGGTTTGGCGTCTTCTCCCTCGACGGCCACCCAAATGCTGCCCGGACAAGCGTGCGCTTTGAAGCGAAACGATCCGGCGCTCCAATCGGCGAGCGGTGGTTCGGATGTCGCGAGGTGGCGTCGAACCTCGAGCAGTTCCGGCGAAGCAGGCCCTTCGTAATGCGCTACCATGGTTACATTCGTTGCCCGTCGCGGCACCGTCCAAACGCTGCTGCATTTTGGGTAACATAACGCGGCAATGGATGAGTGAAGAACCAAACGCGAACCAACAACAACGCATGGAGCGGCCGACTTCGAGCCCTTTGAGTGCGGCAAATTACCGTCAGCATCGTAATGGTCCCGCCGAATGGTACGCCGCAAGCGTGGGGCCATACGGCTCGCGGCGTTTGCGTGCAGTTCACGAACACGAGGGAAGAAATGTTGGCGCTGTTCCATCGTCTGCGGGTCGCGGGACGTCAAAACACCGCCCGATACCGTACTGGTCGATGAGCGCCAGGTGCAAGACGTCGTGCAGATCGAACGCTCCAATGCCCGATCCATACGCTGCCGGAAATTGCGCCCGGCTCGGAGATCGCTTTTGCACCCTATTAGCGACGGCAGGCGGGCGAACGGCTGGTTTAGATCATCACTTCTGAGAGCCGCCGGGCTTCGCGATACCGTTCTCGCTCCGCAGTTGCGCCTTGGGGTAATTCATTGAGTATCTGCTCCAGCGCCTCGTCAAAAAGCACTGTGAGTGAAGCCGGCGTGTATGGGCCGGGAAAGCGAAAGCGCTGCGCGATCATGAGCCGGTAGATGCGGTCGGTTGCGAGATCTTCCATATATCCGTCAAGTAAACTCGCGCCTTTACCGCTTAGGACACCATGGCGATAACGAATTACGGTGCGGGCGGCATCGCGCGTTCCTTGTAACGTCTTGGTTCCTACGCCTGCCGGCACCGGGCGCAGGTCGGGCCGGTCGTCGCCACGCGCGGGACGGCGGTCCAGACTGGTTGGGATAAGGAAACTGCGCGAGCGCAATCTCGTTCTGATCGGGGTGCCCGGTCCATGCGCCGTCCATAAAGCACGCGGCTTCGTTTTTTTTGTCGCGTTCGAGTAACATCATCGCGCGTGCATTCAACACCGGATCCTCGCGTGAAGGATACAGCGCGGTCATACCGCCTATTGCAAGGATCCCGTGTTTATGGCAAACCTCCGGGATCATCGTGCGCACCGCCTGAAAGAATGGCACGTCAAGCGGAATCGTATTTCGATCCGGCAACACCCAACGGGGGTCAGCAAGATTGAAATCGATTAAGCTCGCCATGTAATCCCAGCGCCCCAAATTCAATCCAAGCAGATACTCGCGGAGATTATACGCAAAGGGT
This sequence comes from Vulcanimicrobiota bacterium, assembly GCA_963702335.1. Lineage (GTDB taxonomy): Bacteria > Vulcanimicrobiota > Vulcanimicrobiia > Vulcanimicrobiales > Vulcanimicrobiaceae > DASSRQ01. The sequence goes on from CAVPCC010000035.1 coordinate 216,391, forward strand.
TCGACCTCATAGGCAAGCGGGTGCGACTCAACCAGCGCCATACAGCGTATAGCCTCCGCCGGCCAGCCCTTTGCCGCAGATATCGCCGCAAACAAGTCACGCCACCAGAGGGCCTCGTTCGCGGATTCAGACTTAGGGATGTAGATGCACAGCGTTTGGTTCGGGATCTGCTCAAGGTCCACCCGATACGCAAGGATTGCCGTATCCACTAAGGCATTCAAATGCAGCCCCCGAACACGATTCCAAATCACGGTATCGCGGCGTTCGATGCCAACCGTCTGCCCGCGCTTGCGGTCTTCGTACGTCAGCTTTCCGTAGAGCGCGTTCACGATATTGTCGTATCCGAGTACGCTATGCTCCCACGTATCGGCCATCGAGTCTTCCAGGTCCAACATCACCCCGGGCGCACCGGAGTTGATCATCTTTACCGTCAGTTCGGCATCGTCGGCCGGCCCCGTCATTTGATTGCGTTGATCGAAGCACCATTCAGGAAGATCGATACGCCAATCCCCGGCGGCGGCGGCGTTCACGGGCGGATACTCCGGAAGGCCGCCCGCGTGGGCGCGCTCAAGCGCGCGGACCCGCTCCGCCGCAAGTTCGCGTTGCCGCGGGGCGAATTCCTCATGCAGCGGACGGAAGAAATCGGCAAAACCCGGCGCGAGACCCTCAAGGCCGAATACGGCCGGTGCAAGCGTCACTTACGCAATGGCCTTTTCTTTAGCCGTTTCGTAAAACTGGTCTTCTTCGGTCGACCCGCTCAATGCCGTGGTTGAGGATGTCCCTTCGGAAATGACGCGAGCGACCTCGTCGAAGTATCCCGTTCCAACCTCGCGCTGATGACGCGTCGCGGTATAACCGTAGCGCTCGCTCTCAAACTCCCGCTGCTGAAAATCCGCGTACGCGCTCATTCCGCGCGCATTGAAATCCCGGGCGAGTTCAAACATACTGTGGTTGAGGGCGTGGAAACCGGCCAGAGTAATAAATTGGAACTTGTAACCCATCTCCGCGAGCGCACCGCGGAACTGTGCAATCGCCATGTCGTCCAGTTTCTTTTTCCAGTTGAATGAGGGCGAGCAATTATAAGCAAGCAATTTGCGAGGGTACACGGCATGAATCGCCTCGGCAAAGCGCTGGGCTTCTTGTAAGCTGGGCTCCGACGTTTCGCACCAAATCAAATCGGCAAACGGCGCGTACGAAAGACCGCGAGCGATAGCGGAGTCGATACCGCCACGGATGCGGTAGAAGCCCTCCGCCGTGCGCTCACCGGTACAAAATTCGCGATCGGCCGGATCGACGTCGCTTGTGAGGAGCTGGGCGGCGTTGGCGTCGGTGCGGGCAACGATGATCGTCGATACGTCCAGCACATCTGCGGCCAAGCGCGCAGCGCACAGATGGCGAACGGCCTGTTGGGTTGGAATTAAAACTTTTCCGCCCATGTGTCCGCATTTTTTCTCCGAAGCCAGCTGATCTTCGAAATGCACGCCCGCAGCGCCCGCACGGATCATGGATTTCATCAGCTCGAACACATTGAGCGGTCCCCCGAAGCCGGCTTCGGCATCGGCGACGATTGGCACGAACCACTGCGTCCCGGTGCGGCCTTCGCTGCAGTCGATCTGATCTGCGCGGGCGAGCGCGTTGTTGATCCGCTCGACCACATTAGGCACGCTATTGACCGGATACAGGCTCTGGTCCGGATACATCTGACCGGCGAGATTTGCGTCCGCCGCGACCTGCCAGCCGCTCAGGTAGATGGCCTTCAGGCCTGCCTTCACCGCTTGTACCGCCTGGTTTCCGGTGAGGCATCCAAGCGCAGTAACGGGCTCGGTTTCATTGAGCAACGTCCATAGGCGCTGCGCCCCGCGCCGCGCTAACGTGTGCTCGATACGAACGCTGCCTTGAAGGCGGGCGACATCTTCGCCGCTGTGGCGTCGTGTTACGCCTACCCATCTCGGGCTTACCGCCCACTGCTGCTCTACACTATTCACGCTCGGCTCCTCAAGACATATATTGGACTGGTTAGAAAGCACCATTGGATCCCTAAATTGGATGGCTTCTCAGCCCACGATGGATGGCTTCACCTAGTGGGGCTTCAGATTAGCAAAACAAGACACGCCCGTCAATGAGTCAGGGAGGTCAGGCATCAGGAGTGCCATGGGCTCATGGAGCCGTGCAACTTTCGGCGAGTCCGGGTTTTGAACAAGACATGAAGACAATGATCGAGACCCACGGCTACGCCGCGCAGGCCGCCGGAGCAGCCCTTGAGCCATTTTCATTTGCCCGGCGCGAGCTGCGCCCGAACGACGTTAGCATCGACATTCAGTTCTGCGGCGTTTGCCATTCCGACATTCACCAAGCCCGTGACGAGTGGAGCGGTTCGATCTTCCCAATGGTTCCCGGCCACGAAATCGCCGGAATCGTCGGTGCGGTGGGCAGCGCTGTAACCAAATATAAGGCGGGCGACCGCGTCGGCGTTGGCTGCCTTGTGAATTCGTGCCGCAAATGCAAGGCGTGTTTACAGGGCCTCGAACAGTATTGCGTAAGCCCGACGCCGACGTACAACGGCACCGACGCAGACGGTACCCCGACGTACGGCGGTTATTCTAATCGCGTCGTGGTCGACGAAAACTTCGTACTGCGCATTCCCGAATCGCTGCCGCTCGACGCGGCCGCACCGCTGCTCTGCGCCGGCATCACGTTATATTCGCCGCTTCGGCATTGGAATGCGGGCCCCGGCAAGAAGGTCGCGATCGTCGGCATGGGCGGCCTGGGTCACATGGGCGTCAAACTTGCGCATGCCATGGGCGCCGAAGTTACGGTGCTGAGCCAAACGCTTTCAAAGCAAGCCGACGGCAAACGTTTGGGTGCGGATCATTACTACGCTACATCGGATCCGCAAACGTTCACCAAACTCGCGGGAACCTTCGACCTGATCGTCTGCACGGTTTCGGCCGAGCTGGATTGGAATCAATATCTCTCGCTGCTCGACACGGACGGTGCTCTTGTCATTGTCGGCGCCCCGAGCAATCCGGTACCGGTTGCCGCGTTCTCACTTATCGGCGGCCGGCACACGCTCGCAGGTTCCGGAATCGGCGGTATCAAGGAAACGCAAGAGATGCTCGATTTTTGCGCTCAACACGGCATTACCAGCGAGATCGAGCGCATTCCGATTCAAAAAATCAACGAGGCGTACCAGCGCGTGCTCAAGAGCGACGTGCGCTACCGCTTCGTTATAGAGATAGCCTCACTCGAATAGCGGCCGTATGCTGCCGGTGGCAGCCGGCGCACAGCGTTTCAAGGTTCTCAAGATGATGGGCGCAGCTGATGGTTCCGTGCTGACCTAAGCACGGAACGCGGTGGTTAACCTCCAGCCGCACGCGTTTGCGCCCGGCACGCCAGCGCCGCATCGCCTCTTTGTAGGATTTCTCGGTGCTCAGCACGCGCCGGTTCGGGCGCTTGGGCGGTGCATCGCCGCAGATGCGGCAGCGGTATTTGTCGCGCACCTTTGCGGCGCGGCGCGCAAGCGTCCACCAATGGTTTTTCCAGAACGTGCCGGCGCAACGCTCGCTGCACCAGCGGCGCCGGCGCCCTGAAAGCTGCGCTCCGCACCAAGCGCAGCCGCCGTTGACGCGCCGGGCGAGGGCACAGGTATCGAGAAGCGCGGCGCTTTTAGTCACGAGAGCAATGCTTCCACGCGCCGTCTAGGTTTTCCACCGGGCCGTTTGGGCCCGCGCGCAGCCCCAAAACGCCCAAAGCGGTATGACCTCCCCACGTTGTCCCGCTGCGGGCAGCCGGGCCATACTCGGATTGTACGAATCGGAGGGCTCATATGCATCCGGAAGTCACCATTTTAGTCGTGCCCCGCGAGCAATTCGGCAAGAGCGCGCAATCTCTTGAAAGCATCTATGCGCATACCCCGCTGCCGTTTTCTCTGGTGTACGTTGACGGTAACTCGCCCAGGCCGATCAGACGTTATCTGGAGCGCGAATCGCGAAAGCGCGGCTTCACCCTGCTGCGCCACGATCGTTACCTTTCTGCGAACGAAGCGCGCAATATCGGATTACCGTATTGCACCGGGGAGTACGTCGTTTTCATCGACAACGACGTCGCGGTCACTGATGGATGGCTGGAAAGCTTGCTAGCCTGTGCGCGCGAGACAGGTGCTGCCGTCGTGGGGCCACTCTATTATCTGGGCGATCCCGGCGATCACATCATTCATACGGCGGGCGCCGAGCAGTGCATCGTAGAGGCCGGCGATACACGAAGATTGCACGAGCGGCACCGCTTCGGAAACCAAAATGCGAATGCCGTTCGCTCGCAATTGCGCCGGGAGCCCATCGATCTTGTCGAATTTCATTGCTTGCTCGCCAGGCGCGACGTCGTGGACGAAGTTGGCCTCGATGCGCATCTTCTCTCGTTCTTGGATCACAACGATTTTTGTATGTCGGTCAAGAACGCGGGGCACGCAATATACACCGAACCGCAAGCCATCGTCAGTCATCTGAGCCCGCCGCCTTTAAGTTTTTCGGATCTGCCGTTTTTTATATTGCGATGGAGCGACCGGTGGATCGACCCGAGCGTGCGGCACTTTGCGCGAAAATATGACTTGCCTTTAGATGACGACGGCCTGCGAAGCCACTACCGTTACCGCGACTCTCATCGTCTGCGCTTGCTCTCTTTTCTTCGGGCCGTTGTCTCGCACACGTTGGGCTACCGCGCGTGCGCGGTCTTGGACCGGATAGCAAACCGGCTTATCTACGACCGCCTGCTGGAGATGGCCGTACCGATACGGCCTACTCGATCTTAATGATGCGGACGTTGACGTTACCCGCGGGGCGCTGCCACACCACACTCTCGCCCCACTTGCGATCCATCAGCGCCTGGGCGAGCGGCGAGAGCCAACTGATCGATCCGTGAAGCGGGTCGGCCTCGTCCTCGCCGATGATCCCGTACGTTTGCCGCGACTTGTCCGGCAACTCGATCGTCACTTTCGCGCCGAACGAAACGCCTTCCGTGCTGCCGGCGCGTTCGATAACGACCGCCGAATCGATCCGCTCTTCCAGATCGCCGATCTCCCGCTTGCGCTTGTTCCGGCGCGCGTCTTTCGAGCTGTGCGCGAAGTTTCGCGAAGCCGGCAGGCGTGACGTAATAAGGGTGCAGACGCTGCGGGCGCTCAATGACGACTTCCACGTCCCGGTCGCTCTCCTTAACAAATGCTCGGCTCACAGTCTTTCGAGTATACCGCATTGCCATGCGCGAATCACGGAATCATGAATATCGGCGCCGCCCTGGCCTACCATCGCCGCCACAAACCGCTCGCCTTGCTCGTACACGCAGGCGGCCAATGCGTCGAGGCCGCGTTCGAGGACGGATTCAGCCGTGAGCAGCCGCACGCGTTGTACAGCGGAACTAAGAGTTTTTGGGGAGTCACCGCGCTGGCGGCTCAGCGCGAGGGACTATTGCGGCTGGACGAGCCGGCGTGGAACGGCGCCACCGTGCGGCAGCTGCTCACGCTCACGGCCGGCGTGCCGTTCGGCGGATTGGGCGCCTCGGTTCCGGTTTTCGAAAAAGCCGTTGCAACGCCGCCGAACGATCTGCCCGGGCGCCGCTTCACTTACGGCGGCATCGCTTTGCAAATCTTCGGCGCATTCTTCGCGCAACGGCTTGCGCCGCTGGGAATGAGCCCGCAGCAGTATCTGCGCGCACGCATATTGGAGCGGGCGAACGTCGCGATTGCGTCCTGGCGCGTTCTCAAAGATGGAACGCAGCCGTTGCCGACGGGCGCGTACCTGACCATCGGCGATTGGGCGCGGTACGGAGAGTTCGTGCGAGCGAACGCAGCCGCATACGCCGAATGCTTCGTAGGAACCGCCGCCAATCCGCGCTACGGCTTGGGGTGGTGGCTCGCTCCCAAAAGCGCGCCGTCCGATCTCTTTTACGCCAGCGGCTCGGGCGGGCAAGCGCTGTACGTTTCGCCGGAGCACCAAGCCGTAATCGCGCGCTTTGGGAGCGGCGGCTCATTCAATCACGAAGTATTCTTGCGAACCTGTTTTTCGTAACCGTACACGGCCTACTTAATACCGGCGCTCTTGAGCTGCGCTGCCAGCGGCGCATACTCGTTACGTTCGAAGGAACGGTACGCGGCCAGTTCGTGCGCATACTCCGCGTCGAACAGTTTCGCGTACGAGAGCAGCGAGGGCGTCGGCGGATCGGCACCTCCGAAACCGCCGCGCGGAATATCTTCGCGCACTGCCCGGGGAACTGAATCGAGTCCTCGCCGTTTTGGTAGTTCGCCGTGAAGCGCTTGAAGATCGTCTGCTGGTCTTTGATTGCG
>CAVPCC010000036.1:0-50258 GCA_963702335.1 Vulcanimicrobiota bacterium
GTCCGGCCCATCGGGGGCCGGGAAAGACACGCTGGTAGACGCGCTTCGCGCGCGATACCCGTCTGCAATATTCGGTTTCCGCAACAACGCGGCCGCCGAGGCCGGGCGAGCGTGAAGGCGAGCGCTACTTTTCCTCGAGCATGACGAGTTCGAACGGCGCATCGCCGCCGGCGGCTTTTTGGAATGGCGCGAATACAACGGCAATCTCTACGGCACGCCAAGAGATTTCGTGGAACGAACGCTGACCGAAGGCTACGACCTGGTCATGAAGCCCGAAGTTAACGGAGCACTCGCGGTCAAAAAGGCGTTCTCGGACGCCGTGCTCATTTTTCTGGCGCCCGACAAGTTCTCGCACTTGCGCGCCCGTCTGCTGGCCCGGCGCACGGAAACGAACGAAGAGATTGCCTCGCGCCTGGAGATAGCGCACCAGGAGTTCAAATACGTCCGCAAGTTCGACTACATCGTTATCAACGAAGAGTCTCGCTCGGAGGAAGCCGTCCGCGACCTGCACGCAGTGCTGCAGGCAGAACGGTTTCGCATCCATCGTTACGACGATGACTCTATAAAGAAATTGGAAGATTCATAATGAGCGACTCGGTATTCGGCGACCTGGACCGGCTTTTGGACCACGTCGATTCAAAATTCAGCTTGGTCAACGTGGTAACCAAGCGGGCCAAGCAACTCAACAACGGCGCGGCGCCCCTGACGGCCGACGTTAATCCGAACAAGCCCGTCTCCACGGCCTTTAACGAAGTGGCCGCCGGGAAGATTCAGTATCACCGAACCCGGGAAGGTATTAAGTAAGCATTCGCGCGTTTGGGGGGAGTTAAGTAGTATGTGCGGCATCGTCGGATACATCGGCGAGCGGGACAGCGTTCCGATTATTCTGGATTCCCTCTCCCGGTTGGAGTACCGCGGGTACGATAGCGCCGGCATCGCCGTCATCGACGCGGCGGGCGCTTTAACGGGAACAAAGGCCGAAGGCAAACTGGCACGTCTGGCCGACCGGCTCCGCAACGGCGGGCGGATCTCGGGCCGCGTGGGCGTGGGACACACCCGCTGGGCCACGCACGGACGCCCATCCGATGCCAACGCACATCCGCACATGGACTGCTCCGATAAGATCGCCGTGGTGCACAACGGCATTATCGAGAACTACGCTCCGCTGCGCGCCCGCCTCATCGAGACGGGTCATACGTTCAAGAGCGAGACCGATACCGAGGTTCTGGCGCACCTTATTGAAGAGCATCTCGAAGACGGCGATTTGGAACGCGCCGTTCGCGCGACGCTGAAAGAGGTAACGGGCGCTTACGCGCTGGGGATTATCAGTTCCGACACACCCAATACCTAATCTTCGCCCGCAACGGCGCGAGCCCGCTGGTCGTCGGTATCGGCGATGGCGAGATGTTCGTGGCCTCCGATACCCCGGCGATTTTGCAGTACACGCGTAAGGAGATCATCTGCAAGAAGGCGAGATGGTCGTGGTCAACCGCGGCGGCTATACGTTGACCGACTACGAGGGCAAACCCATCGATCGCGATGTCATTCAGGTCATGTGGGATGCAACGCAAGCGGAGAAGTCCGGCTTCAAGCATTTCATGCTCAAGGAGATTATACGAGCAGCCCAACGTCATTAAAGAAACGCTTGCGGGCCGCGTAGATGAATCGAACGACGTGCATTTGGGCCCGAAATCGGCATCCATGAAGAACAGCTGCGGAAAATCTCGAAGATCGCGATTACCGGCTGCGGCACGGCCTACCACGCCGGGATGGTCGGCATGTACCTGCTGCGGTCGCTCGTGCATCTTCCGGTTGAGATGGAACTGGCGAGCGAGTTCCGCTATGGCGATCCCGTCATCGATCCCACGGCTTTAACGATTGCGATGTCGCAATCGGGTGAGACTGCCGACACGATCGAAGCGGTAAAGATTGCCAAACAAGCAGGCTCGACGGTTCTTGGCATTTGCAACGTCGTCGGCTCGCATCTGACGCGCGTCGATGACGGAACGCTCTTTACGCGCGGCGGTCCGGAGATCGGCGTTGCGGCAACCAAGACCTATGTCTCGCAAGTAACGGCGATGACGCTCTTCGCGCTCTACCTTGCGCGCATTCGCGGCAGCGCTCCGCTCGAACGCCTGCGCGAAGTGGTCGACAACACGAAACTGTTGCCCGCCGCGGTGGACGTCGTGCTCAACACCTCGGACGACATCAAGAAGGTTGCCAAGAAGATCCGCAAGGCGCGCTCGGTGCTCTTCCTGGGACGCTACGTCAATTTCCCGACGGCACTGGAAGGCGCCCTCAAACTCAAAGAAATCTCCTACATTCACGCCGAGGGCTATGCCGCGGGGGAGATGAAGCACGGCCCGATCGCCCTTCTGGACTCCAATGTCCCGGTGGTGGGCATCATGACCGACGGCCGCATCCGCGAGAAGATCCTCTCGAATCTGGCGGAGTCCAAGGCGCGCGAAGCCCCCATCATCGTGGTTGCCAACCACGGGGACGAGGAGGCCAAGGCCATCGCCGATTACGTGTTCTGGGTGCCCAAGGTGGACGAGCTCCTCTCGCCCATCGTGAACGTCATCCCGCTCCAGCTGCTTGCTTACCATATCGCCGATATCGAGGGCAAAGACGTGGATCAGCCTCGAAATCTGGCGAAGACGGTCACCGTAGAGTAATTTGCGGCCCCGGCTCCGAAGCGGGGGGTATTAAGGTGGGAGAGGCCGGCCCGTTGGGCCATTGCAACCTTTTCGTGCTCTTTAGTGGTTAGGCGTCCCGTTACAGGTTTCGAGTTTGCGGTTTACGTTCCAAGTACTGATGAGTCGGATCCCAATACAACACAATCATAGAGTTTGGAGACTCATTAAATGTACTCAGATGAAACGCTCAAATGCGTAGATTGCGGAACGTCGTTTCCGTTCACCGTCAGCGAGCAACAGTTTTTCGCAACCAAAGGCTTCACCAATAAGCCCAGCCGCTGCGCGGATTGCCGCGCAGCTCGCAAAGCTTCACGCGGTGAAGGCGGCGGCGGCGGTTACGGTGGCGGCGGCGGCGGCCAGCGCGAAATGTTCAAAGCCACGTGCAGCCAATGCGGCGGCGTAGCGGAAGTTCCGTTCCAACCGCGCGGCGACAAGCCCGTGTATTGCCGCGACTGCTCTCGGCACGCCCCAGCTACCGCTAAACGTAGCGCCGTAGACAAAAAAGAAGCGCCGCTTTTGCGGCGCTTCTTTTTCATGCCTGTGCGTGAAGGGCGCGGCGGCGCGCATTCAGCATACTGACCTAGCCATGGCAACCAAAAAACAAGTAGAAGAAGCAATCTTCCAGCGCGAGGGGTTTCGCGTTGAGTTGGAGTTGCTGGCCGGCAAGAAGGCTGCGCTTCCCGCGTACGAGTATGCGGTCATGGCGCCGCAGCGTTGGAAAGTCTCGGACTGGAAGAACGAGCGGTTAGCGCCGTATCGCACGCTCGTGAAGAGCGCGGCGGTGTACCGCGGCGATGGGACGGCGGCCAAGGACAGCCAACTCGGTAAACTTCGCGATTCGTATTATGAGGCGCAGTACGGTAGCACCGGTCCTGACTCGCCGCGAGATTGACGACGGCGGCGTTCCCCATCGCGCGGACTAATCGCGCGGCGACCAACTGCGGTGACAGGCGGATGCGACGCCCTCCACGCATAGCAGCGCGGGTGCGCGGCATTCGCGCAGCTGCACCGCCAGCGGTTTGAAGTCAAAGCAATCGAGCGTTCGCGCTTTGTATTGCCGAATGTATTCGGGCGTGAGCTGCGTGCGCTCCGATCCGCGCCGGCCGGCCCGACGGTCCGCCTCGTAGATCAGTTCGCGCGTTTCGTTGTCGGGCGCCAGATCCAGGATGTGGCGATACGCTATGCCCATCGCATCAAGCCGTGCCATCAGCCGCTGCGCATTTGCAAAAGCGTAGCGCGGACCGCGCACGGCTCGACGCCGCCGCACGTCGATAAGCACGTCGACGTGCGCGCGAGAGAGTGCCTCGAAGAACGACTCTTGCTCGAATCCGTATACGCCGATGGTGTAGAGCGTTTGCATTCGCGCGCAGGTTCGACGCGCACGCAGTCCTAACTTCGTGCAGATGACGCGAAGTGATGGAAGGCGCCCGGACCAGCTGCGGCCGGTGACGATCGAACCGAATTTCCTGAAGTACGCCGAGGGCAGCTGCCTGATCTCGGTAGGAAACACGCGCGTCTTATGCGCCGCCTCGCTCGAAGAGCGCGTGCCGCCTTGGATGAAGGGGCGCGGAACCGGTTGGGTGACCGCAGAGTATTCGATGCTGCCCCGGGCGACGCAAGAACGCACGCAGCGGGAGGCCTCCAAAGGCCGCCTCGGCGGGCGCACGCACGAGATCCAACGGATCATCGGACGGGCGCTTCGCGCGGTCACCGACATGGCGCGCCTGGGCGAACGTACCGTGTGGCTGGACTGCGACGTGCTCCAGGCCGACGGCGGCACCCGCACAGCGGCCGTCACCGGCGCCTGGGTCGCCCTGGCCTTGGCGTTGCGGGGTGCTTTCGACCCCCAGGATTCCCGGCGCTGGCCGCTCACGGGCCAGATAGCGGCTACCAGCGTGGGCGTAACCGGGGGGCACTATCTGCTCGATTTGGCCTATGAAGAGGATAGCCAAGCCGAGGTGGATATGAACGTCTTTATGACGGACGGCGGCAAGTTTACCGAGCTCCAGGGGACCGCGGAAGCGACGCCATTCGGGCGGGACGACCTGAACGCCATGCTGGCGCTGGCAGAGGGCGGCATCCGGACCCTGCTGCAGATGCAGCTGGCCGTGCTGGAGAGCGCGTCATAACCACGCATGCTTTCCGCGCGCTGGTTGCTAAGGTCGGCGCATTCTATATCACCGACCGGGCCATGAAAGCCGCGCAGAAGAAGATGGAGGCCGCAATCGCCGGCCCCGATGTGGACGAGCGCACGAAAAACGAGTACCTGGCGCACGTCAAGCGCTACTTCACCGGATTCGAACGCGAAGCGCGCGCGCATCTGCGCACCGTGGACAAGCGTTTGGAAGACGTGAACCAAGTGCATTTCAATTTGACGGCGGAACGCAGCGTGGCCGTGCGCCGCATCGACGCAACCAGTGACGTGCTCGAGGAGATCGAACGTGTCCGGAGTGGTTGAGGAGCAGGGCGCAGCCGAAACCGTCGAACGAGTGAGCGTCGGTGCGCTCGAGGGCGTAGGCTCCAAGGTCAACGCAACCTTCGAATACATCGGCGGCGTTACCGAACTGGGCTGGGAAACGTTCAAGACGATCATTCGCCTGCGCATACGGTTTGCGGAGACGGTGAACCAATGTTTCCTGCTCGGCTATCAGTCGCTGATCATCGTGCTGCTGACCTCGCTTTTCACCGGTATGGTGTTCTCGCTGGAGTCGGCGGTGCAGGCCGTGCAGTACGGCTTCGGCAGCTTCGTCGGCGGCATTGTCTCCTACACGAACGTGCGCGAACTGGGGCCGATGCTCACCGCCGTCGTGGTTGCCGGGCGCGTTTGCGCCGCCATCGCGGCCGAGATCGGTTCGATGGTCGTAACCGAGCAGGTCGAAGCGCTGCAATCGCTTGGGCTTGCGCCCGTGCGGTTCTTGGTCGTTCCGCGCCTGCTCTCGCTGATGATCATGCTGCCGCTGCTCACCGTTTTTGCCGACGTGATCGGTGTTATGGGCGGCGAGTGGATTGCCAATGCCTCTGCGCACATCGCCTACAACGACTTTATGTCCTCCGCGCGCCAGACGATCGGCTTTGAAGACGTGGTCAAAGGCCTGTTCAAGTCCGTCGTCTTCGGCGTCATCATCGCGCTGATAGGGTCCTACCAGGGACTCACGACCACCGGAGGCGCTGCGGGCGTGGGTAAATCGACCACCAGCGCGGTCGTGACGTGCATTATTCTGATCTTCTTTGTGAATTTCATGATGTCGTACTTCTTGTACGGTGGCGGCTAGATGGCTGAAATCATCGCGAAACTTGACGACGTTTCGATGAATTACGGCGATCGCGTCGTGCTGCGCAATTGTTCGCTCGATATCGTGGAGGGTGCAATCACGTGCATCATCGGCCTCTCGGGTGCGGGCAAGTCGACGATTCTGCGACTGCTCGACGGCCTGCGCCGGCCGGATTCGGGCCACGTGTACGTGCGCGGGCAAGACATCTGTCACATGCGCGAGAGCGAGCTTATCGATCTGCGGACCAAGATCGGCTTCGCGTTCCAATTCGCTGCGCTTTTCGACAGCATGACTGTTGGCGATAACATCGCGCTGCCGCTGCGCGAACATACCTCGCTCACGGAGTCCGAGATTCACGAAGTTGTCGTTCGCACGCTGGACTCGGTCGGACTCGCGCATACCTACGATAACATGCCCTCGGAGCTTTCGGGCGGCATGCTCAAACGCGCGGGCTTTGCGCGCGCGACCGTGACCAACCCCGACCTGGTGCTCTACGACGAGCCGACGACGGGACTGGACCCGATTGTTACGCACCTGCTGACCGACACCATTAAGCGCCTGCGCGCCCAGCTCAATGCCACTGCTGTCGTCATCTCGCACGATCTGCATTCCATCTATATGATGGCGGACTACGTGGCAATGCTGTTCGAGGGCGCGATTATCGCCTATGGAACCGTGGAGGAGATCCGCGCTTCGGTCAACCCGATCGTCCAGCAGTTCCTCCAAGGCTCCGAAGTAGGACCCATCCCGCTATGAGTACTCCCCTGGGTTGGCCCCGCGCGGCCTGTTCAAAAGACCTGCCGCTTGATGTAGGGAATAAGGGCTGCGATGTCTAGACAAGCGCAACTCGGGCTTTTTGCGGTTATCGCTTTGGCGCTGCTGTTCGGTATCTTCTATGTGATCACCGATTTCGGGACGCGGCACAGCGGATATCGCATGGGCGTGCACTTCGCCTCGGCAGCAGGCCTGCCGACCGGCGCGCAAGTGTTCTTTAGCGGCGTCACCGTGGGAACGGTGGATCAGGTGCGACTGTTACCCGATAACAGCGTGGACGTGATCCTTGCATTGCAAAGCGACATCAACATTCCAAAACGCTCCAAATTCATGATTCAAGCGCCCATAACGGGAACGCCGAACATGGTCATCGCTCCACCGCCTCCCGAATCGCTTCCGGCCGATCGGGAGCCCATGGCGCTTCCCGCCGATCAGATTTGGCCCAAGACCGTCCTTCCGCTCGCGCAGCAGCCGGTAGGGACGGCCGCGCCCACCTTTGCAGACATCATGGCGCAGGGGCAAGGCGAGGTCAAACGCATCGACACGATGCTTCTAACGCTCGAAGATCGTGAACCGGTCCTGCTCGCCAAGATGCAAGACAGCATGGACAACATGGACGCGATCACGACCTCGCTCAAGGGTACCGTCGCGGATCTCTCGGGGACACTCACGACGACAATGGACCAGGCCAGCGGCCGCATAGTGGACATGACCTCGACGCTCGATTCCACGCTTACGCGCAATCAGTATAAGATCGATTCGATGCTCACCTCGCTCGATTCGACCGCCGTGGCGCTGAATAAGTCAATGGACGCGCTGCAAGGCATGGCAACGGATCCGCGCTTGAAAGATAACTTGGTTCAGACGACGACCAATATTCGCGATCTCACCGCCAATATCTCAAAGCTGACCGGCGACATGCGATCGATTACCGGTAACGGTCAAACGCAGGCCCAGATGCGCGATACCGTGGCCAACTTGGATGCGACGATGCAGAAGGCGGACTCGCTGCTCGGCACGCTGGGCGGACACAGTCACGTGTACGGCGTGGATGCAGGTGCGACGCCGTACCCGGTACCTAAGCCGCCGCTCAATCTGCCGCCGCCCGGAACGCAGACGCCCGCGCCACCCGGTTCGGCGAACCATTTCACCAAAGGCCTGACGTCGGCGCTTGCAAATTTGGTACAGGTTCAAGTGCGCTTGGATTATTTGAGCCGCCAGAACGTCACCGGACCCAACACGCTCTTGACGGCGGATCAAGGCCCGCAAGCAGACGTCAACGCGCTCATTCTGCCGCACGGCTCCATCGGCGCGATGCTCGGCGCCAACGACATCGGCGGCAAGACGAGCTGGAATCTGCTGGGCATGAAAAACATGGGGCCGTTCCACGCGGGCGCAGGCGTGCTCTATTCGCAAATCGGGGGCCTGGCATCATTCGACGCGCACCCCGTCGGCGCTGAGGCACGCGTCTACAATTTGCGGCGGCCCACATTCGACGTCTACGGCAATTTCGACCTGGGCAAGTGGGCGAAGCTTTCTTGGGGCAGCGCGATCTCACTCACCCGCAGCGCCGCACCGTCTACGGTCTGCAACTGCAGTTCTAACCGTGGAGCAACCCAGGCCGCGCGTCGGCATCATCGGTTCCGGAGCGATGGGCACGCTGTTCGGCTTTCATTTGGCCGAGCGTTGCGATGTCACCATGCTGGATAGCAACGAGGAATTGCTGCGCGCCATCGACCGCTCGGGCGGCCTCTCGGTCAACGATGCGCCGGCGCGCAAAGTCAAAGTCGGCCGAACGGCGCGCGACCTCTTCGGATCCAACATCGTATTTTTGTTCGTTAAAGCGGTCGATACATTGCGCGCTCTTCGCCCGTTCGCCGGCGAACTGAGCCCCTCTACGCCAATCGTCTCGCTGCAGAACGGGGTTGGTAACGAAGAGTCCATAAAAACCGCTCTGGGCGGCGCGGTGCCGGTGGTCCTTGGAATCACGACGGAATCCTCGCTCACGACGGCGCCCGGACGCGCACGCAGTTCGGAAGAGGGCAATACGATCATCGGTTCGGGAGGCGCCTCGCCTGCAACCTCACGCAGCGTTGCCGAGCTGCTTACGCGCAGCGGCATGCGCGCATCGGTCGTCTACGATATCCGTCCGCATCTGTGGGGGAGCTTGTTGCGAACGCCGCTATCAATGCATTGAGCGCTTTGCTGGATTGCGATGCGGGAACGATCTTGAAAGAGGCCAACGCGGCGCGGCTTGCCGAGGCCCTGGCGGAAGAAGCAGCAGCGGTTGCCGCAGCACTCAAGGTCAATCTCCCGTTTGTGAACCCGTGGCAATACGTTACGGAAGTGATCGCAGTGGGAGCCGACAGCAGAGCTCGATGGCTTTCGATCTTGAATCCCGCCATCCAAGCGAGATCGATCACATCAACGGCGCTGTCTGCGCGGCCGGACGCCGCACGGGCGTGTCCACGCCCTACAACGATGCCATGGTACGCCTTATCAAAGCTAAGGAATCGCTCGCATAGAAAGAAAGAACGCCTTGAAACACCATGCCTTTGCCGTGCTCCTTATGATCGCGGCGCTTCTTGCTTTTCCTCCGCGCGCAAGCGCCGCGCCGATGATCTTTCAACACCCCACGGTCAGCACAACGCATATTGCCTTTGAGTTCGGCGGCGACATCTGGATCGTCGGCCGCGGGGGCGGATCGGCACAGCGCTTGGTGACGGGCATGGATTTGGAAGGCGCGCCCTATTTCTCGCCGGACGGCACGCAGGTCGCATTTAGCGGCACTTACGACGGGAACACCGACGTTTACGTGGTCCCTGCAAGCGGCGGCGAACCGCGGCGTTTGACGTATCATCCGGGTGCGGATGTGGCAGTCGGGTGGACTCCTGACGGCAAGGACGTGCTCTTCCGGTCGCCCCGTGCCGGTTATTCCGATCCCGATCAGCTGTACACGGTACCCGTGCGCGGCGGATTCCCCAAAGCGATCCCGCTGGACATGGCCGAGGAAGGTTCGTTTTCTCCCGACGGCACGCACCTGGCTTACGTACCGAACTCGCAGTGGGAGCCCGCGTGGCAGCATTACCGCGGGGGCCAAACGACACCTATTTGGATCGCCGATCTGCGCGATTCGAGCATCGTGCGCATTCCGCGCGCGAACTCCAACGATCGCAATCCTATGTGGCAGGGACGCACGATCTATTTCCTCTCCGATCGCAACGGTCCGGCGACGCTGTTTGCCTACGATACGCAGACGCGAACGGTGCGCCGAGCTCGTTGAGAACCACGGGTTCGACATGCTTTCGGCCTCGGCGGGGCCGGGTGCCGTGGTGTACGCGCAGCTCGGCTCGTTACATCTCTACGACACGCAAAGCCAAACCGACCGCGAGGTTCCGGTAACGCTTGCCGGCGATATGCCGCAGGTCCGGCCGCATTGGATCAAGGTCGGCGCCCAGATACAAAACGCCGCCATCTCGCCGACCGGCGTTCGCGCCGTCTTTGAAGCGCACGGCGATATCCTCACCGTGCCCGCAACGCACGGCGATGTGCGAAATCTCACGCAGACGCCCGGCGTCGAGGAGCGCGATCCGTCCTGGTCGCCCGATGGACGCTGGATTGCCTACTTTTCGGATGCCTCGGGCGAATACGCACTGCACATCAAGGACCAGCGCGGCCTGCATGCCGCGCGCGAGATTCGTCTGAGCAATTCACCCTCGTTTTATTACTCGCCGGTGTGGTCGCCGGACAGCAAGAAAATTGCTTACACGGATAAGCACCTGCATATCTGGTACGTGGACCTGGAAAGCCCCACGCCGGTGCTCGTCGATACCGCGCCGTACGAAGAGTTCGGTGCAAAGGCATTCAACGCGCAGTGGTCGCCGGATAGCCGGTGGCTTGCATATAACCGCCAGCTCGACAATTACCTGAATGCCATCTTCGTCTATTCGATCGAAGAGCACCGCACGCACCAAGTCACCGACGGGATGAGCGACAGTCATAATCCCGCGTTCGACCGCAGCGGCCGTTATCTGTATTTTTTGTCCAGCACCAACAGCGCGCTCTCGCTTAACGGTTTGGATATGCAGAGTTCGGAGCGTCCCGTGAGCAGTCACGTGTACGCCGCGGTGCTGGCACGGGCCGCCGCCTCGCCGAACAAACAAGATACCGGCGACGAACCGGTTACGGAAACCCCCTCGCCGCAAAGTTCGCCGGCGCACAAGGAGCACGAGCCGCAAGAGCCGCGCATCTCGATCGACTTTGAGAATATTCTGCAACGCATCGTCGCGCTTCCGCTGCCGAATGCCAATTACATCGATCTGCAAAGCGGCGAGCCCGGGCAGCTCTATGCCGTCGCTGCGCCGCTGACCGAGACCGAACCCGGGCCGCCGGAGTACAGCGTGCTCAAGTTCATGATGGCCGCGCACCGCGCCATTCCGCTCGAGCAAGGCGTTTCCGCGTTCCAGGTTTCGTTCGACGGAAAGAAAGCGCTGGTGGCCAAAGCGCGGCATTGGTTCATTGAGAGCACCGAACAGCCCAAGCCGGGCGAAGGCCAGCTAGCGACGGATGACTTGGAAGTCTATTCGGTGCCGCGCGAGGAGTGGGCGCAGATGTACCGCGAGACGTGGCGCATCGAACGCGACTTCTTTTATGATAAGAACTTCGGCGGCTTGAACATTGCACAAACGCAGCAGCGTTTCGCGGCGTTCTTGCCCGGGCTTACCTCGCGCAGCGACTTGACCGTCGTAATCGAGCAAATGCTCAGCTATCTTTCGACCGGACACCTTTTTGTGCGCGGCGGAACGCAGCCCCCGATGACGCCGGTGAACGTAGGCCTGCTGGGCGCGGACTATGCCGTCGAGAACGGCCGTTACCGCATCACCAAAGTGTACGACGGCGAGAATTGGAATCCGCGACTCCAAGCGCCCCTCACGCAACCCGGCGCAGAGGTTCGCGCGGGTGAATATATTCTCGCGGTGAACGGTCGGGCGCTGCATTCCAGCGAGAACATCTATCAGGCGTTCGAAGAAACCGCCGGAAAGCAGACGATACTTACGGTCGGCCCCAACGCCGACGGCTCGGGATCGCGCGATGTCACCGTTACGCCCGTTGCCAACGAGCATGCGCTGCGCAACTATGCGTGGATTGAAAGCAACCGGCGCATCGTCGACCGCTTGAGCGGCGGCAAATTGGGCTACGTCTACCTTCCGGACACGGCGTACGGCGGGTTCACGAATTTCAACCGCTATTTCTTCGCGCAGGTCGACAAACAAGGCGTCATCTTGGACGAACGCTTTAACCACGGCGGTCAAATTGCGGACTACATCATCGACATGCTCAGCCGTAAGCCGATGGGCCTTACCGTTCCGCGCGACGGACGGCCCGCGATCGATCCGCCGTTGGCGATCTACGGCCCCAAAGTGATGATCATCAATCAGTTTTCCGGCTCGGGTGGCGATGCAATGCCGTGGTACTTCCGAAAGGCCGGCCTTGGCCCGCTCGTGGGCGTGCGCACGTGGGGTGGGCTTGTCGGTATCGGCGGTTATCCTCCGCTGATGGATGGGGGTTCGGTTACCGCGCCGCGCATTGCGATCGGCGGATTGCACGGCAAGTGGGAAGTGGAAGGCGAGGGCATTCCGCCGGATATCGAGGTTGCGCAAGACCCGAAAGCCGTTCGCGAAGGCCACGACCCGCAGCTCGAAGCGGCAGTTGCAACGGCGCTGCGCCTTTTGCGCGAACACCCGGTTCCGCACTTCAATCCGCCGGCATATCCGCAGCATCACCCGCAGATTCCTTAGGCACTGATTGTCATCCTAAGCCTACTTGATTGTCATCCTGAGCCTGTCGAAGGACCCCGAGGAACCGAAGGGCCGCACAGGGTAAAGGCGCACCCCTCGATACCTCGGTCCTTCGACAGGCTCAGGATGACAATCAAGTAGGCTTAGGATGACTAATTGAGATACCTCAGGATGACTAATTGAGATACCTCAGGATGACAGCGAAGGAGCGTTAGACGCCGTCTTGCGGCCAGAAGCCGTAGATCGCGCGGCCGGGTTCTAGATCCCAGAAGCGCGTACGATTGTCGCCGACGCCATACACAACAGCGAATGGAACATCGCTTGCAAGTATCGCTTGAACGAGTGCGGCAAAGTCGCGCTGCGACATCCACGTCGCGGCGTAGCGCTTGAATTTCTGCTCGTCGGTCAGGCCGAGCCAGCCGCTGGATTCGCGCACCGACTCGTCGCGCGGATCGTCCGCCTGCGTGATCGATCCGATGCGGATGCACGCGACCTGCATGCCGTACTTATCGCTGTAGTAGCGGCCCAGTACCTCGCCGAACGCTTTCCACACACCGTATAAGCCGTCGGGCCGAAACGGTTCGGTCGTCGAAACCACGCGCCCGAAGCCCGGCTCGTAGATCGCCGGCGCGTTCTCTACCTCGTTCATTCCGACGCAGTGGTTCGAACTGGCGAAGACGATGCGGCGTGCTCCGGCCCTTCTCGCTGCTTCATAAACGTTGTACGTCCCGCCGATGTTGGTGCCGTACACGCTCTCCCAATCGGCGTCCACCGCAACGACGCCGGCAAGGTGGATGACGCTCTCGCACCCCCCAAAGGCGCTCAAAAGCGCTTCGAAGTCGCGCACGTCGGCATGCACGCCCGGCCCCGAACGATCGACGCGCACGACCTCGTGTGTGCGCTCCAGCTCAGCGCACAGACGGCTACCGATGGTTCCATTTGCGCCCGTGACGGCTATCTTCGACATTACCCGCCCGTTCGCCGGGAGGCGGCGGCGAACCGCTCGAACCGTAGCCGGATGAATTGTGCAACGTGCCAAGCGGCGGTACCCGACCAGTCGCGGTTCTGCCCGAATTGCGGAACTCCCCAAGCGCAGCAAACGACAGTCGGCGGATACACCGAGCCGCAGCCCGAGGCCGGCAATCCAACCTCGGCGATAACCATCGGCGATATGACCGTGCGCATCGAGGGTCAGCTGGTCCCGGTGGTAGACGTGGAGTTGGGATCGCAGCAAACGGTATACTTCGAGCATCACACAGTGCTCTGGAAACAGCCGCAAGTGACGCTAGGCTTCATGAGCATCAAGAATGCGGTGAAGCGGTTTTTCTCCGGCCTGCAGATTTTCATTTCGACGGCGAAGGGTCCCGGGAACGTTTCGTTCTCGCGTGAGGCGCCCGGGCAGATCGTCGCGTTGCGTCTGCTGCCCGGTCAAGCCGTTGACGTTCGCGAGCACCAATTTCTGCTCGCAACCGGAAACGTGGATTATAATTTCTATTGGCAGCAGGGCTTGGCCAACGTGCTCTTCGCGCGTACGGGACTTTTTATCGATCGGTTCACCGGTGCGGGAAGCGAAGGGCTCCTGTTGCTGCACGGATACGGAAACGTGTTCGAGAAGACGCTCGGCGCGGGCGAGATGCTGGACGTCGAGCCCGGCGGCTGGCTTTGGAAAGATGCCAACGTGCGCATGGACACCGTGTCGGTCCTTTCATCGGGAGGCGGCGGCGGCTTGATGGGCGCACTTGGGGCGTTTGTCGGCGGCGCGGCGCTCACGCTCAATCGTTTCTACGGCCCGGGACGCATCGGCATTCAATCGATGACCTATCACGAACCGCAAACCGAAGGCGCGGCGCAAGCAGGCGGCACGAGCAACATCGGCAACGTGTTGAATTCATTCTTGAATCCGCGCCAGTAACCGGGCGGAGCGGCCCAACACCGGGGCGTCAGAAAGGGCTCTATTCGAGTATGAGCCACTCCAGTTTGCCCGAAGCCGTAGCGGCAGCCCGAAGCGGAGGCACCGCGGAGATTGAATCGTTCCTCGCAGCCGCTTGGCCTGACGTTTATCGGCTGGCGTTTTCCGTCCTTGGCAACTCACAGGCCGCACAAGACGCTGCTCAAGACGCGTGTATTATATTGTACCGTTCGATCGCGAGCCTGCGTGAGACCGGCGCGTTTCGCGTGTGGATGTACCGCATCGTGGTTCGCGCAGCAATGGATGTCAAAAGGCGAAGGGACGTGCAAGAGCTCGCCTGCAATTTTGCGCCTGTTTCGGACAGCATCACAAAGATTGATGTCTGGCGCGCGCTTGCGGTATTGCCGGCGCACATGCGCAACGCTGTCGTGCTCCGATACTTCGAGGATCTCTCAAGCCGCGAAATCGCCTCGGTGCTGCGCGTTCCCGATGCGACCGTACGATTTTGGCTCGCAAGCGCCCGGCGCAAGCTTCGGCCGCTGCTTGAGGTAAACGATTCTTCCGAGAATACTGAAAAGGTAGAGATCCATGCAATCTGATTTTGACTGTCTTGCAAGGACGCCCGTGCTGCCATCGAGGTGCCCGGCATACAGCTGGACGATATACGCTCCCGCGCAACGGCAAAACCGGCACATACGCGTAAACTGAGCGTCGTGACCGGCGCTATCGTCTGCTGCTCGATGGCCGCTATTGCGGCGGCCGCTGTTCTTGGGGGCGCCAAACTCACGTTTGTGAAAGGCGGCGGTATAGTGCTGACCACGTCCGGTACGATGGAAACGCATTGGCGTGCAACGCCTGCCGACGTACGAACAGCCGTAGCCCATGCCGACTTTCACGTGACGCTCCCCGGGAGGTTACCACACGGAACGACCTTACGGTCCGTTACGACCGTCTCCGCCGGCATTATCCTTTTGCAATATGCATTGCCGGGCAATTCGCGCGCGAGTCACCGTGTCATGGACGTTATATTGGCTAATCCGGATGCGGTACACGGCACTCCCGGCGCGCAAAACGCGTATGGGCCAAAACATTCGAAGTCACGCGCCGAGCATTGGCGCATCGGAAGCGAAGAGGTATTTATCGAGACGGCGGGTTTAACGCGGAGCGAAGTTGCCGCGATAAAGAGCGCGATGACAAAAGCGGCCCCGCCTTAAACCTGCGGCTTGAGCTGCATCACGCGGATGGATCCGCGCTTGACCTCGATATCGATCGAGCGCGGACCGCCGCCGTTAATCGGGGCGTCGATCGTCTCGGCCGTGCCGCTTGAGGTGCCCGTGAGATTGAAATCGCTAAAGACCGTGCCGTCATCGGTATGCATGCGGACCCGCGCACGCGCGTGTTCGTTGACGTACACCTCCACGTTGCCGTCATCGCTTGCGAAGCGCAGCGTCCCGGGCCAGGAGTCGGAGGCGAAGATTACGCTGATGTTGCCGTGGCCTGTGGATGCGCTGCCGAATGAAGGAATGAGCATCTTGATGTCGCCGCTGCCGGCGTGCGCGTTCACCACGCCGTCGTAATCCGCCACGCCGATATTGCCGGTCTGCGTCTCCAAGTCCAGCGCGGTACCGCGCGGCGCGCGGACCAAAAAGCGAACGCCCGGCACCCGTGCGCTTGCATGCACCACCAGGCGCTGCACCGAGAATGCGACACCGGCGGGACTGCCCGTATAGGCGGAGATCGTGAACCGGTCGGCCGGCTCGCCTCGCGCAGGCGCGTAAGCATTGATGTCGCCGGCGATGCTGCGCACCAGTACGGTGCCCCCCGGTTGCAGGATGCCCGTGCGCGTGACGGCGGCAGGCGCGGCGGCACAACCTGATGCCAGCAAGAGAAGAAGAAGACGCTTCACGCCCACTAGTGTGACGTGCACCGCAGCTTCTCCGCCATTTGGGCACAACAGCGCCATGGAAGCGACTCCGGCACCCTGGCCAATCGAAAAATTTCTGCTGGACCGATAGGTGGCTTGGCTCAGGGGCAGTACGGATTCGATCCGCCCGACACGCTGCTACGCGAGGGTAGACTCGATACGCCGTCTTTTTGCGATATCATTCCATCCGGTCGCGGGGGTGCGCCTCATCGTAGGCGCGTTTTTTGTGTTCCATCGCAACGCTTAGGTAAACGCCGGTGGTGGCCAAGCTTTCGTGGCCGAGTAGTTCGCGTACGGTTTCCAAATCGACGCCGTTTTCGAGAAGATGCGTTGCAAACGAGTGGCGGATCGTGTGCGGGCTGGCTTTCTGCTTGATGCCGCTCAGCAAATAGACTTCGCGGAAAATGTGCCACACGTGGCGCGGTGTGAGACGCTTGCCGCCGCGTCCCAAGAAAAGCGCCTGGTCCGTGCTGTGCGGGCGAACCGCCAAATAGCGCTCGATCGCAACGGCCGCGGCGTGATTGATCACCACTTTGCGCTCTTTGCGCCCCTTGCCGTGGACTTGAATGATCCGGTCCCGCAAGCTGACGTCCGCGATGTCGACCTTGGCGATCTCCGCGCGCCGCAGGCCGCCGGCATAGAGCAACTCCATGATCGCATGGTCCCGGGCCCGGTGGGCGTCGGTGCGGCCGGCGGGCGGTTTGGTGTGAAGCAGCGTGTCGATCTCGGGGACGGCCAGGTGCTGGGGAATCTTGCGATCCATCGGCGGCCCGGGAACCTCGGCCGCCGGATTGTCATCCCGCAGGCGCTCGCGCTTCATGAATTTGTACAGCGCCTTGATTGACGAGAGTTTCCGTCGCACGGTCGTCGCGCCGTACCCTTTGACTCCGGTCAGGTGCATGATGTAGCGGTTCACGTCGGAGCCCGACACATCGCGCAGTTCCGGATACGCCCGGCCCATCGGCGTTTGCCCCGCGGGAACTTTGGCAAGCCAGGCGCCGAACTCGTGCAGATCGCGCGCGTACGCCGCCACGGTCAGTTCGCTGCGGCGGCGCACCAGGTGCAGATACGCCATCAAATCGACGATTAAGGGGTCGGTGACATTATCCACAGCATCTCCTCACCGGCTAGGGTGTATATCATATAATAACAGTTTTATGATATTCGAGAAGAGGCAAGCGGGCCCTTTGTGGAGCCGCTGCGGAAAGCGGCTCTTCTTTAGGGGGCGGCGCTTACCAGGGTAGAAGCCGGAACTGATGCCGGTACGAGCAAGCGTTTCATGCCCCGACCTTCGTTTGCTTGAGTTGTCTGGCTAAGGCGCCATGAGCCCCAACATCGCTCTTTGGGCGGTCGCCGGACTGACGTTCGGCGCCATCGTGCTTCGCCCGCGCGGCGTGCCCGAGGTCGTATGGGCAAGCATCGGGGCAGCTGTGCTCCTGGCGGCTGGACTGGTGCCGGTGCGCGCGGCCGCCAGCGCCATCGCCGGCGGCGCCGACGTCTACTTTTTCCTGGCCGGTATGATTGCAATCGCTGAAATCGCGCGCGGCGCCGGCGTCTTCGTTTGGATCGCGCAGCTGCTAACCCGCGCATCGGCGGGATCGGGCGTGCGCGTCTTTTGCGGCGTGTACCTCATCGGCATCGTGGTAACGGCGTTGCTCTCGAACGATGCCACCATTCTTCTTCTTACGCCGGCGGCAATCGCCATCGCGCAGCGGTTAGGGCGCTCGCCGCTGCCGCTGGTGTACGCGTGCGCATTCGTTGCGAATGCTGCCGGCTTTTTGCTGCCGATCAGCAACCCCGCAAATCTTCTGGTTTTTGCGGAACTTCCGGCGGCCGTTACGTGGACCCAAGCTTTTGCACTCTCCTCCGCGGCTTCGGTTGTGCTTACGGGGGCGCTGCTTTTTATGTGGTTCCGGCGCGATCTCGCGCCCGGAAATCCCGCCGGGCCCGTCGCATTCGCCGATGCCGGACGGGCGGTACCCGCCGGCGTTGCGTGCGTTGCTCTGTCGTGTCTGATGCTGGTGGCCGCGGCCGTTTTCCACTTTCCGGTGGGACGAACAGCGCTCGCCTGCGCGGTCGTGTCCGCTGTTGTGATGGCCTCCGCGGAGCGGCGTTTTCCGCTGGTGCTGCGCCGGGGTTCGTGGTCGATCATTCCGCTGGTGGCGGCACTCTTGGTGATCGTGCGCGGCTTGGATTCTTCGGGCGCTGTCCAGTCGGCGCGCGGTCTGCTTATGCAGGCTGCAGCTCTTCCGCGACTTCAAGCCGATCTGGCGGCCGGCGGCGCTGTGACGCTGCTCGCGAACGTTCTAAATAATCTTCCTGCAGCAGCCATACTACGCTATGCACTGCAGGCGCCCGGACCCGCGCCATGGTTGGCGCACGCAGCGCTCATCGGGATCGACCTGGGACCGAATCTTGCGGTGAGCGGATCGCTTGCGACCATATTGTGGCTGATGATCCTCCGGCGCGCGAACATCCGGGTTTCGGCGTGGGAGTTCACGCGCATTGGGGCATTCGTAACGATACCGACGCTTGCGCTTGCGCTGCTGCTTGTGCGATAGTACGGCCAATGTATGCTATGCCCGTGCTTACGACCGCGCGTCTACTGATCGCTATTCCCGGCGCGCAGGCCGCTGCGGCCGAGGCCCGCTTTTACCTGGAGAATATCGAGCATCTTGCGCCGTGGGAGCCGCCGATTACGGCCGAGCATTTTGACGAAGTAGCCCGTGCCCGCCACCTCGAGGCAAACCGCCTTTTAGCAGCCGAAGGCACCTCGTACCGGTTTTCGATCTTCGAGCGCGAGCGCGGCGCGCACGGACCGGTGCTGGGCCACATCAACCTGCATCACGTCGTGCGAGGATTCTTTCTGGCGTCCACCTTGGGCTATAACCTCTCGCGCGATGCGCAAGGTCACGGCTACATGACCGAGGCGTGCAAGGCCGTTATCGCCTTCGCGTTCGACGACTTGGGATTGCATAGGCTCATGGCCAATCACATGCCGCAGAACAAGCGCAGTGCGGCGGTGCTGCAAGGGCTTGGTTTCACGGTCGAAGGGATGGCGAAGGATTACTTGTTTCTCGCAGGCGCTTGGCGCGATCACGTTCTCACGGCCCTCACTAGCCCCCGGAACGTAGTGCCCGGCTGAGTGCTCAGCCCTTGAGCACTCGGTGGCAACGTGATTATTGCCACGCATGCGGGCATGAGGACGTCAGTAACCCTCCACCTTGAACAGCGAGCAAAGAAAAAGGGACCGGCTAAAAAAACCGGCCCCTTCTTCTTTTGCTTTACATTTTGAAATGCAGATCCAAGGTTACTTGCAATGGAATCGTCGTGCCCACGAATCCGGTGTTGTTGTTGTTCAACCAGAATGAATACGGATATTGCAACTGCGCCGGCGGCGCTGCATACGATGAGTTGGGGAAGAAATTGCCCGCGGGATACAAGATGCCGGAGGGCAGGTTCGAGTAGACGCAGACGTTGGGGTTATCCCATGCATAGCCGCGCTGTCCGCATTTGTCTACGATATTGGTGAACAGCAAGTCGGCCGAGATATTCTTGCTCAGATCGTATGAGACGTTCAGATTAAGTGAAACACGCCACGGCTGTTTGAACTGGCCCAAACTATCGAAGCCGTTCGTGTATTTGTCAGGTATGAACACCGGTAGAATCCCCCCGTCGCCGCAGCTCGCCGGATCGGCGGGTTGCGCGACGACCCCCGACGTGAGCTGCGCGCCGCAGGTTTCCGGGCGATAGCCGGGCCACGAGAGGGGCGCTCCATACGATGCGCCCGAGCTGAAGTTCACGCTCGGCGTGAGGGCCAATTTGCCGGTGCGGTAATTCACAATCAGCGATGCCTGGTGCGGCGTCTCGTATGAGTTCTCGGCGGAAACGGGGCCCGGGATGACATCGTAGGTTGGATAGTAGCCGTTGCGGTCGAGCAGCGGCTGGGGCGTGTTGTTCCAATACGGATTGACGACATCGCCCGCACCGCAAGCCGGATCGGCGACGCCCGAGGTCGTGTAGCAAGGCGCGGCAACCGTGTTGCCCGTTTGCAGCGTCGTGCCGCCTGCCGGATAGTAGCAGGGACTTGCCGGATTTGCCGACGGGTTATTGGCGCACGCTTTCGTATAGCCGTTGTAATCTTGAATGTAGGAATTCAGGTTGTCGATGACGTTGCGGCTTGAGTTGGGAAAATCCTGATACCGGATGCGCGAGTGCGTGTACGTATAGGAAAGCGCCGCGCTCAGTCCTTGGTCGTTGAAGTCGCCTTTGCGAAGCGCGAACTCCACGCCGTACGAGACCTCGTGGCCGACGTTCAAGCCGGACTCCAGGCCCGTGAGCGGGTCGATGAAAAAGTTCTGCAGCTGGTCGCGCGTGCTGCGGTAAAAGGGCGTGAGTTTGAAGGACCAATTCGTGCCGTGCAGCCGTTTCTCGAGCGAGACGTCGTAGTTATACGAGGTGTCCGGACGAATGTCGTGCTGCGGCGCCGGGAACCCGTACGAATAGAAGTGACTGCCGATGAAACTGGCCAGATCTTCTTGCTCGGTATTGTATTGCACCCACGACGTGTTTTGCGGACGCGCGTAGACGCCGGCCGAGCCGCGCAGGACCGAGTCGGGATTCAACGTGTACGTGAATCCGAAGCGCGGCTGCCACCGGGCGGTATCGATTTGACCGCCGCTTGTGTCAACCAGGGGGCCATACTGGGCATTCGCAAGCGGAACGGTACCCGCAGGACAGGGACCAAGCCCGCTGCCCGTACGCATGACCGGCGCCGTCGACGTAGGTCCGAAGCAATACTCCGCATTGTAGTGGCTGAACCAAAATGCACGCGCCGGATCGTTCGGCGACGTGTTGCCTAGCAGATAGCGGAAATTTTCAACGCGCAAGCCGATGTTCGCCGTGAGCTTATCATTCGGCCGCCATTCGTCAGAGAGCGAAACGCCGGAAAAACGCGGATGTACTTGGTTCAGGTTGGCTTTGAGGCCGCTATCGACCGCAGTCCATTGCGTCCCGGGCGGCGGCGCGGGGATACTGCCGTTATAGATCGCTCCTCCCCCCAGCGCATTGCCGCTGGCGACCGCTGCGTAGCAGCCGATGGGGGCGCCGGCCGTGGTCTCGCAGTTTCCGGCGCCGTTGATCAGCAACGCGATCGGACGGCCCTTGCCGCTTCCGGAAAAGTACCCGGCTGAGTACCGCTGCAGGTCGGTTGCAGTGAATACGGCGCTCCCGGTCAGCAGGTGGCGCGAGGAGAGCTGGTCGGTGAAACTGAGGTTCGCGCCGTATGTGTGATTGGGAATCTCGTAGTCGGCGAGCTCGGCGCCATACAGCGGCTGCGACGCGCTGTTCGGCCCATAAATAAACCAGTTCGAATACAAACTGTAGCCGTAGATGCGCATAAACGCGTTGGAACTGAACGTGTGTTGATATTGCAGCTTGGCGATGGCAACGCCATTGTCGTTCGTGTCGCGCTGGTTCAGCGGTAGAACCGTGTTGTTGAATGCGCGGTTCTGCGGGCTGCTGTTGAAGTAATATGGCGTGAGCTGCGCGGGATTGAGGGGCTGCATAAGCGGACCCTTATACAGGTAGGCATCATCCCAGTACAGCGGGCCAAAGAGGTATGAATCCAAATTTTGACCCAGATCGTTCGCGCTACTGTAATACTGCGCCTGAACCTCGCTGGTCATCCACAACATTTGAAAGTCGTCCCGAAGTGCGCTCCCGTTATGCGGCAACGCAAAGTGCAGATTGACGATATTGTCACGTTGCGCGGTGTACGCTAAGCCGTATCCGATGCCGGGGGCAAAGAGTTGTGTTGGATCCAGCGGGAAGGGCGGCGTATTGCCGGTGAAGGGCACGCCGTCGCCCGTGAAGACGAAGCCGTTCAATCCGGGCACCGCATTGACCGGATAGAAAAACCAGGACGAGGCCGGGCCGCCATTGTTGGAGTTGACATATTGGTACGATTCATTCGCCGCACCCAATCCGACGTAATAGCTGAACGTGCGATTGGGATTGGAGCCGCCGGCTTCGGCCGAAAGGCTTACGATAGAACGCGGGCGAGCCAACGCCCATGTCGATGGCGCCGAATCCGGGATAGGTTCCGGTTTTCACGACCTGATTGATGTAACCCGCGATGCCTTGCGCATCGGCGCCTGCCGGCGTGCCGCCCGTGTATACTTGCAGCTCTTGCTGGCCTAAGCTGCTCATCATCGTCTGCGGCGCGTTGTCGTACACGCGGTTGACGGGAATGCCGTCGAGTTCGTAGCCGATTTGATCGATGTCGCCGCCGCGGATGTGCACGGTTTGAAACCACCCCGATTCGCCGGCATCGATGTTGACGCCCGGAACCGACGCGATGGCGCCATACGCGTTACTCAAACCGCCCGGGCCGACAAGCGATTGCGCGGCCGCGGCGCTGGCCGAATTGACGGAGTAGACATCGCTGGTGGTGCCCGGTTTGAGCAGTGACGATCCGGTTCGCGACTGCACGCTGACGATCGTCTTGAGCGCGGGTGTGAGCGTCAAATTCACCGTCTGCACTTGGTCGGCGAAGACGGCCACGCCCGGGGCCGACGCCGGCGTGTAACCGCTCTTGCTCAGGCCAACCGTGTACGTATCGGGAGCGAGGGAGAGAAAGCGGTACGTCCCGTCGGGGTCGGTCGTCGTTGACGCGCTTTGCGAGGGCGCTGTGATCGTGACGGTAACGTTTGCAAGTGGAGCGCCGCTCGTCGCATCGGCGATGCGGCCCGTCACGCCGCCGGTGGTCCCGGCCCGGGTTAGTGCCGGCGCAGCCAGCAGAGCGGCCGCCGTCAGAAAAGCAAAGAGGCGCACATGGATACAACGCATCGGGCCCTCCACCAGAAGTTGGTGGGGTGTTAGGCGGCCTCGATGTGGATTACTGCCGGGCTAGTCCTGACGTAGCTGATGCTGACCGGAACGCCGGCCCGCTCGGCGCGTTCAAGGACGGAAAAGACGGCATCGAGTTCGTCTTCGATGCCCACGATCTCCGAGGCGCTCACGCCGATGGGCGCAGCGTTTTCCCACAGGATCCGGCGCGCCGTTTCCAGTGCCGAACGCACGCGCTGCGGCGTTGATTCCAGTACCGGCCAGTCATCCAGCGACGCCGCCGGAACCACTCGCCAGCCGCGCCCCCACTGCATTTCGTCTTCTTCAAAAAACGCGTGGGGTATGGCCGCAAGCAAGTCGAGCGCTTCGCTCTCGTCGGCGCGTAGGCGAAGTCCAGCCTCCGAGAGGCGCAGAATATAGCGAAAGAACGACGCGTTGCCCACGGTATACGTGCCGGCTTGCGAGGCGACATTGACGTGGACCAGTGCGTTATGGTCACCGCTCATGAAATACATTCAGCGTGCAAGATCGAAGGGGATGCCCAGTTCGTCCGCGAGCTTGGCAAGGCCGTCCCAAACTTTGACGTGCACGGGAACGCCGTGTTCGCGATGGTAGCGCGTCTTTTCGAATTCGGGCTCGCCCGCGACGTAAATCCGATCCTGACCCGGCGCTTTGCGGCTTTCTTTGAACGTGCGCAGCTCGCGATCCATATCGGCCTTAAAATCGGCGACATCGCGGAACGCATCTACGCGGAACGCTCCGAACCAATGCGATATCGCGCCTTCCATCGTGTCGTTCACCAGCGGAAGCCCCGAGCCGAATTTGCCGCCCGAGAGCACGCCGCAAAAAATGTCCACGAGCAAGCCCAGGCCGAAGCCTTTATGGCCGCCGTTGTCGGTTCCGAAGCCGCCGAGCGGCAAAAGCGCGCCGCGCAGTGCTTCATCGGGATCGTTCGTAGGATTGCCGTGCGCATCGATTGCCCAGCCGTCTTTGAGCGGCAGGCCTTTACGTTTGTAGACTTCCAGCTTCCCCTTGGGAACGGTGGTCGTGGCAAAGTCCAGAACGAACGCCGGCTCCTTGCCGGTCGGCACCGCATAGGCGAACGGGTTGGTCCCTAGCAGCACGTCTTTTCCGAACGTGGGTGCGCCGTAACGAACCGAATTTGTTGAGGCCATTCCGATCAGATCGTGGTCGAGCGCGAGCATCGCGTAATAGCCCGCAATCCCGAAATGATTCGAGTTGCGCACCGCGCCGAACGCAGCGCCGCTCTTGCGCGCTTTTGCGATAACCTGTTCCATTGCAAGCTTGCCTACGGGATGCCCCAAGCCGTTGTCCGCATCGTAAAGCACCGACGCATCGGTCTCCCGTACGACTTCGTAGTTGGGTTTGGGTTTGAGCTTGCCTGCGCGGATGCGGCTGACGTAATAGGATTCAAGGCGCGCAACGCCGTGCGATTCGATACCCCGCAGATCGGCAGCAACGAGAACCTCGCCGACGACGGCCGCATGCTCGGGTGTGACGCCGACCTTAGCAAGCGCAGCGCCGATAAACCTTTTCAGTTGCTGCTCGGTGGAAAGCTGGTATTCGGCGGTGGCGGCTTCGGGCAAGATGTCTCCTTGAAAGTACGGGTCGTCTCGCCTTGTTCTTTACCCGGCATCCAAAATGCTTCGCGTTTTCGTGGGTCGAACGGACTTCCCGATGATTGAGGCCTCGGAATACAATAAATGCGTCCGCTGCGGGCTCTGCTTGCCGTCCTGCCCGACGTACCTGGAGACCCTGACCGAGACCTCGGGACCGCGTGGACGGATTAGTCTCATCCGTTCGGTGGACCAAGGCGCGCTCGACGTCCTCTCGCCGGGCTTCGTGCACCAGATGTCGGAGTGCTTGGATTGCCGCGCATGCGCGGCCGTCTGCCCCAGCGGCGTCCAATACGGCGTTCTGGTGGAGGGAGCGCGCGAGCGTATTGAGCAGGCAAAGGGGCCCAAACGCGCACCGCTTGCGGCTTTGCTGCGCACGCTCGCCCTGCGTATGCCTTTTGGCAACCTGGCGCTCATGCGCGGCATTGCGGGCGAGCTGCGGTTCTTCCAGCGCAGCGGTCTACAAACGTTTGCACGGCGCACCGGCCTTTTGCGCATGCTGGGTCTAGCGCAAGCCGAAGCGCTCTCCCCCAGGATTTCCGGGCGTTTTTTCCTCGCGCGCGGGCAACGTTTTGAGGCAAAGCCCGAGCGTTTCACCGTCATGCTGCACGTGGGCTGTATCATGCAGGTAGCCTTTGCGCACTGGCACGAAGCGACGGTTCGCGTGCTGATGCGAAACGGATGTTCGGTCGTGCTCCCAAAAGGGCAGGGATGCTGCGGAGCGATTGCCGTGCACGCGGGCGAGGGCGCCTTCGGCAAGCGCTTGCCCGTTCCAATATCGAGGCGTTCGAGCGGTCGGGCGCCCAGTTTTACATCGTCAACGCGGCCGGCTGCGGCTCGGCCCTCAAAGAATACGGGCACATGTTCAAAGACGATCCGCTGTGGAGCGAGCGGGCCCGCGCTTTTTCAGCGCAGGTTCGCGATGTGCTGGAGTTCTTAGACCAAATCGGCTTGAGCGCAAAGCCGCGAGCGTACAGCGCATCGGTCACGTACCAAGATGCGTGCCATCTGGCGCACGCGCAGCGCATTACGGGGGCGCCGCGCCGCCTGCTCGAGCAGATTCCCGGAGTCAGCCTGCGCGAGATGAACGAAAGCTCCGTCTGTTGCGGAAGCGCCGGCATTTACAATCTAACGCAACCCGAAATGGCAGCACGTTTGGGCAAACGCAAGACCGAGAACGTGATTGCCGCGGGTGCCGCTATTGTCGCGACGGCGAACCCGGGCTGCGCGATGCAAATGCACACGCACCTGAGCAACGAACGCAGCAGCATTCGCGTGAAACACGTAATTGAGGTTCTGGACGAAGCGTACGCAGGTTAGAACGCGGCTGTTAAGCGATCGCGGTCTTCCAGTGCCGCCTCAACCGAGCTGTAAACCGCGAGCACGGTCATCAGGCCGGTGATCGTCAAGAGCCGCTGGATGGGTCCGTCGTTTACGATCAGCCGTACGCGGCCACCGTGCTCGAGTGCACGCTTGTGGGCCCCGATGAGCGCTCCAAGGCCCGTCGAATCGAGAAATTCAAGTTGTGAGCAATCCACGATGATGTCGTGCTTGCCGTTGTCGGCTGCCTCAGCCAACGCGCCGCGCAGCGAGGGAGCCGTAGCCATATCCAAACTGCCGCGAAGCCGATAGACTATCGCCTCACCGGCGTGCTCCGATTTAATTTCAACCGACAGTGCGTCGTGCGACATGTTCCCCTCCCTGTTCGTCCCAGCGCCAATGCTCCCCGGCACGTAGATGAACGCCGCCAATCCAGCGGTCTATGGGCTGTTGTTCGAGCCAATCCGCATCGCCTGCGAGGATACGCCTTCCAAGGACTGTGACGTCGTAGCCCGCCTCCTGTTCGACCAGCAGTGGTGCGGGAGGAGCGCTCAATTCATCGAGCACGGCATAACACGATAAATCACCTAAGAACGATGCCTCTTCTTTTGCCTGCGATTTCGCAAAGAGACTCCTCTTTGCGCCGTCCGCCCTGCGCGCATGCCTCAAGCAACTGCTTTTGCGTACGCGAGAGCCCGCTCTGAGCAGCCGGGTATTCCTCACACAGACGCAGCAATGCATCGCGCATGAACGGCAGTCCAACATACTTCTGCCTAGCCGCCATGGCAAGCGCGGCCGGATCGTCGGCAGTAAACGCGTGCCAGGCAGAAGCCGCGCCTTGAGCTGCCGCGGCCGTGAGGTATTTGCGTTTGGGATAGAGCGCCATCAGTTCTTCGCCGCTGAGCATGCCCAGGTATTGATCGGAGTTGATCAATTGCACGGCGCCCGCGCCCAGGCCGAGATCGTTCAGTACGACAATTGCCTGCAAAATCTGCAACTGGTCGTAGAGGTCATGCTCGAACCACAGCACCACCTCGTCAAACTCTTTGGCTTTACGAATCGCGGCGTCGCGCTTCTCGAAATCGTGGTTGATCTTAATCGGATTTCCGTAGCCGCGCGAGGCGAGATAGTCCGCGCGCACGCGGCTGGTATCCTCGAGGGAAAGCCCCGCGGGAACCGGACCTTCGTGCAGTACGTCGCGCCAGGCAACGTGCGTTCCGAGCAGGCCGCACTTCTTCCACGAGAAGACGACGGAGTCACCGTTGGTCACATGCAGAGTCTTGACGCTCACGCCCGGCCCATTCGGCGGTGGCCGGGTGGGTCATGCCGCGTTCGCGGTGCGGACCTACCGTCGCGTCAACCGGTATGCGAAGACCAGACGCCACACGCATTGAGCGGCAGCCACCGGGAAGAGCGAATGCGAACCGAGCGATGTGGCGAATGCAACCAAGACCAGACGATCGCTGCGAGCGCAAACGCGATAAAGCCGATTTTCGATAGAACCGCATCGAACGCCATTCGTTGAATTTCCCCGTTACTAACAAACCGGTCTGTTCGCAAGGAGCATCGCGCCCACTCGTTGGTTCGAAGTCAGGAACCCGAGCGTGCAATTCGAAAGCCCGCCAAAAAGGCGGGCTTTTGAGTTGGCTGGGGCGGCTGGATTCGAACCAACGAATGGCGGATTCAAAGCCCGCTGCCTTACCGCTTGGCGACGCCCCAACGATGTTTGCGGATCGTCTATCGCGAGTACTACCCCGCGGTTCCTGGTCCGATTCCCGGCCATGTCCGGTGTACGGGAATCGTAGTCCTTCGACAGGATGACAACGCGTCTTCGATACCTCAGGGTGAGGGCTTAAAGGTCTCGCCCCGGGATGCGAGTTTACTGTACCGCAGTGCGAGGCGAATCCATACGACGAAAAGCACGCAATCCAGCGCGATGGCCAGCGCGTAGATCACGATCGTTAAGGAAAGATTCCCTGCGAGCAGCGAAACCAGCAGCGGCCACAGCAGCGCTCCCAGCGCAATGGCGAACCAGATGGTTCCGAAGCGGACGGCGTACCGAACCTGGGTGCGGTACCAAGACGAAGCCGGCTCGCGTGCGGCAAATTGCTCGTACAACGCGGCCGGCCAAAGTAGATACCCTAGGGCAGCCCGGCGGTGCTCCTCGTCCGCCCGGGACTCTTCAAGGGGTGCGCTCAGAGTGAGGCGATGACGCGCTTGGCGCCTAGGTAACGGGCAGCCCAATACGAGTTCGACAGACTGCTGACCATCACGCCGTGGCTGGAACTGGCGTGGACGAAGTTCCCGTTGCCGATGTAGATGCCAACGTGGGACGGCCCGGGCTCATAGGTTTGAAAGAACACCAAATCGCCCGGCCTCATGCTGCCGCGAATCCGGCCGCCGGCGTAGTACTGGGCATCCGCCGTGCGCGGAATGCTCAGCCCGAGCATGGCGAAGACGTGCTGGGTGAAACCCGAGCAATCGAATCCGGTGGTGCTGGTGCCGCCGAAGACGTAGGGCGTGCCCAGAAAGCGCAAGGCTGCATGCGTGAGGTTTCGGGCAATGCTGGTGGTGCGGGCCAAGATGCGGCCGGCAAATCTGCTGAGCGCGTGCGAGGCCGTGGTGTGATGCACCGGCTGCGCCTGCTGCTGTTGGTGAACCAACTCGGCGGTCCATTGGGCGACGTCGGGGCTCTGGACCGTCGTTCCGGGGCCATCGCCTTGGGCGGCGGCCGCCGTAGCGGTCGCGGCTGCCGGGCGGGCCGGGGTTGCGGAAGGGTCTGCAAGCGCAAAAGCGCTCGAACCGGCGATCGAAAGCGCCAATACCGCGGTGGCTAAAAGATAACGCAAAAACTGCTCCTCTTTCAAAACACTTGCGGGGTTAGTTGACGGGTTCGGACGTGAAAGATCGCCCTAGGACCAAACTGGTCCACTCACCCCTACCGGTATATCCCCCGCTCCGGGCTGCTCCCGGACTCAGTGATTAATGGCAGGTCATAAAGCGCCCGCCTGTAACGGCCTGCGGCGCTTGCACCACCAGTTTCCCTCCCGGTGGGTTTTCCCTCCCGGTCCGGTCTGGCGTACCTAGTCTATCGGCCCGGCCCTAAGAAACTGTAGCGGCCCGGCGTATCCGCTCGGCGAGATCGTTGGCCATGGCCTCGATTCGCGCCTGATCGTCGCCCTCGACCATAACACGAATCAGCGGTTCCGTACCAGACGGACGTATCAGCAAACGTCCGGATCCGGTTAAGGATTGCTCAATTTCCTCGACAGCCGCGCGAATTTCAGGAAATTGCAACACTTCTTTACGCGCAGTTCGCACGTTGACGAGCACTTGCGGATAAACCGTCAATGCGCTCGCCTGCTCGTGCAACGTGCGCCCGCTTCGAACCAGCGTGCTGAACAGGGCTATTGCAGTCATCGGTCCGTCACCGGTGGTGTTATTGCGCAAGTTGATGATGTGCCCCGATTGCTCGCCGCCCAGAATAAATCCGCCTTCCTGCATTCGTTCAGCACGTAGCGATCGCCGACCGGTGCGCGCAGCAGGCTAATGCCGCGCGCCGCGAGCGCTCTTTCCAAACCGATGTTGCTCATGACGGTGGCGACCAGCGTGTCGCCGGGCAGTTCACCGCGATCATGCAGATCGCTCGCCAGCACGAGCATGATGTGATCGCCGTTGAGCGCCAACCCCGTTTCATCCACGAACATCGCGCGGTCGGCATCACCGTCGAAAGCCACGCCGATCACCTGCTTGGCGCCTTCATCGATCAGTTCGCGCACGCGCTTGCGCAGCGGCCCTAGGTCGGTTGCGCCGCAGTTTACGTTGATGCGCGCGCCGTCGGGTTCGCAGTTGATCTCGTGCACCGTTGCGCCAAGTTTGCGCAGTGCATACGGCGCATATTGAAACGCCGCTCCGCAGGCCGCATCGACAACGACCGTCAGGGCGCTCAGATCGGCGGCGCGGGCGTAGAGTTCGTCGTAGTAGTGCTTGCCCAGGCTCTGTCCGATGCTGGCGATCCCGATATCGGCGCCGGTGGGCTGCACGAAGCCGTCCGCGGCGATAAGCGCTTCGATCTCACCCTCGATGGCATCGGAGAGTTTGAAGCCATCGGGGCCGAAAAACTTGATGCCGTTATCGGCGATGGGATTATGCGAGGCGCTGATCATGACGCCTGCGGCGGCACCGGTACGCACGACAATGGTTGCAACGGCCGGTGTCGGCACGATGCCCACACTGACGACATCGCGGCCTACGGACGTGATGCCGGCGGTAATCGCCGCCTCGAGCATCGTACCTGAAAGGCGCGTATCTCGCCCGATAATAATGGGGCGGTGCCGGTCGCTGCTTTTCGCCAAAGCAGTTGCCCCTGCGCGGCCAACGGCAAACGCAATCTGCGGGGTGAGCTCGGTATTAGCGACGCCACGGACGCCGTCGGTGCCAAACAGACTCATGGGTTCCTTGTTGCCGGTAAGAAGTGCGCTTGCGCGCGCACCAGGTTCGGAACGACCTGTACATCGCTCACTTCATCGCCGGCCGAATTGACCGCGACCGGACGGATCATCGCATCGAAACTGCTTTGCGAGGTGCCCAGCGGCATTTCAATGCGTACATTTGCTACTTGCGCCAACTCCTGCGTGGGACCGCGCACTGCGACCGAGGCGGGCGTTACAACCGAACCGCTCACGACTACGTTGGCTTTGCCCGCGTAGTGAATGCCCACCGGAAACGTCTTCTGCTCGATCTTCTCGATCTCCAGCGTCACCGAAGCGGGGCTGAGCGATTGAACGACGATGCTAGGCGCAACCAGCTGCACGGGAACGTTGTAGACGCCGGTGCCGCGATTGGAAAGGTCCAGCACGGCTTTGATTTGATCCGGCTTCACCGCCGGATCGCCGCTTTTGGGTTCGACGGTGACGACCGCCACTTTCTCGGGGATCTTGACGATGTAGCCGTTCGCAAGATTCACCGCCGTGATCGGCACGTTGAATTGCTGGTCGAATGCGGCAATGAACGGATTGCTGGCAAAACGGAAATATGCCCAGCCGACGATTGCCAAAAGCAGCGAGAGCATTTTCAATCCCGCGTTGCGGCGGATGGCGGCGACCATTTAGATTTGCTCTACCTTCTTCTCGGCCGGACGTGACGGCCGGCTCAGGCGCGTGCGCAAATGCGTCACGAAATCGCCGGGAAGCGCGCGCGGCTCGCGGCGCGCGCGTGTCGATGCGAGCAGTACGCGGAACAACCGGTGCTCTTCCTCGATTGCGCGCGAGAGTTTGCCTTCGCGCGCGACCGAGATGCCGCCGCTCTCTTCCGAGACCACAATGACAACGGCGTCGGTTTGTTCGGAAAGCCCAAGGGCCGCGCGATGCCGGGTACCCAAGCGGCGCTCGGCCAGCGACTGTTCGGCCAGCGGCAAGAAGCAGCCGGCAGCCTCGATCATATTGTCGCGAACGATAACCGCGCCGTCGTGCAGGGGAGAGCGCGGCACGAAAAGGCACAGCAGCAGCTCGGCGCTGAGCTCGGCATTCAACGTCGTGCCGCTCTCAATGAATTCTTTGAGGCCCGTCTGCTGCTCGATAACGATCAGTGCGCCGTACTTGTTGCGCGAGAGCAAGAACGCCACTTTCGCCAGCGTGGCCATCGCCTTGTCCTCGGATCGCTTGTTGGCGTTCTCGACGCTTTCTTGGAAACGGAAAAATCCTCCGCGCCCGAGCTGTTCGAGCGCGCGCCGCAGCTCGGGTTGAAACACAATCGGCAGCGTGACGGCAGCACCAAGGACCACGAGCCGCAAGATCGTTCCCAGCACCAGTAAATGCAGAAGGTTGGCAATGCCCAGCAGTCCGACCAGAACCAGGACGCCGGTAAGGATCTGCACCGCGCGCGTGCCGCGGATAAGCAGCATGAAGTAATAAAAGAGCACGCTGGTTGCAACGATGTCGATGAGGTCCGCAACCCCGACGTACTGCGTTATGCTATTCCACATAACCCGCTCCGAGCAGCGACTCAAGAATACGATCCGGAGCGATCTCCGGTGCTCCTAGACCCTGCGCCGCAACTAAGGCAGTCAGTTCGACCGGGAGCGGCGATAACAGTTGCGTCGTGCGAACGCCTTGGAAGCGCCGCAGTTCCACATCCACCAGTTGGAGAACCAGCAGCGGTGAGGTTTGCGAGGGCGCGATCTCAACAAGCAGCGATGCGCCCGCGACGTCGGCGGAGATTACGCCGGCCGGCGCGCCCGCTCCGGCGAGCGTTTCGTGCAGCTGCGGCAAGGCATCGGCGGGCCGGGGTTCAATTGCCACGGCAATGATCGCCTCGCCGAACCAGCGTCCTTCCATTTGCGCGGCAACCTGCGCCGGATCAACCGACTCGGGGCCTTCAACGAGCACGTATGTGCGGGCGAATTCGGATGCGGGGCCCGGGGTACTGCGGACGCCTTCGGGTGCGGGCGATGCATCCAAACGCGAACGCGCTTCGTCTGCCGGCGCATCGATGCGCATCGTACGTGCCCATTTCACAGTGAGTGCATCGTTAGGCGCGTGAGTCAAACCTTCCCGGCGCGCGTCGTTTCGGTCGGAAAAAATGCAGCGTGGGTCGTCTTGGACTGCGAAACGCTCGCGCGCGTCGCCGACCTCAAGCGTTCGGCGGGCAAGCGCGAGATGCTGGCGCCGGGCGACCGGGTGAACGTGCATCTCCTCGAAGACGGCCGCGCCAAGGTCGAAAGCGTTCAGACGCGCAGCTTTCCTTGCGGCGCAGAACCGCCGAGGGACGCTCGAAAACGATGGCCGCAAACGTGGATACGATCGTCACGGTGACCCCGCTTGCCGATCCGCCGCCGCGGCAGCTGATTTTAGACCAACTGCTCGCGTTCGCGGAGTTGGAAGAGATCGAAGCGCTGCTGCTTTTCACGAAGCCCGACCGCGCCGAGCGGCAGACCGCGCAAGCGTTCTGCTCGCTCTACGAGTCGTTAGGATACCGCACGATCGTCGTCAATCCGAAGACCGGGCTGAATGTCCCCGAGTTGCGCGAGGCCCTGAACGGCCGGCATTCCCTGCTCTGCGGGGTCTCGGGGGCGGGCAAAAGCTCGATCTTCCGCGCCCTGGGGGGAGATGCCGTGGTCGGCAATCTTTCCCGGCACGGCATCGGACGGCAGACAACGTCGGCCGCCCGCCTTTACCGCCTGCCGGACGGCTTTCTTATAGATAGCCCGGGAGTCGCTGAATTTGGCCTTGGCGCCGTTACTCCCGGGGAACTGGTCTGCGGCTTCCGTGAGATGCGGGGGCCGGCCGCGACGTGCCGCTTCACGGATTGCACGCATCTGCGCGAGCCCAACTGTGCGGTTCGCGCGGACGTGGAGGACGGGACGATTGCGGCGGGCCGGTATGAGAGTTACCGCTACATCCTGGGCGAGGCCGGGGGCCGGAGCGGACCGGGGTCCCGCGTGGGGCGGCCCGAATAACCAGAACGGACTGGACCCTCATGCGGGCCCTATGCTATAGTTCTCCGGTTGTCCCCAAGTCAAGGAGTACACGTTGCCCAATATCAAAGCCGCCGAAAAATGGATGCGGCAGACCGAAAAACGCACCAAGCGCAATCTGGACGTCAAGACGCGCCTGAAGACGATTTATAAGAAGGCGACCGACGCAAACGGCGCCGATCAGAAGACCAGCGTTGAGAGCCAGTTCGACAAGGCCGCGCAAAAGGGAATCATCCATCCCAATAAAGCGGCTCGCAAAAAATCTCGCATGGCCAAGGCGTCGTTGAAAGCAACCACGCAAGCAGCAGCGCCCGCAGCAAAGAAGCCGGCCGCTAAGGCAGGCGCGAAGAAGAAATCGGCTCGGTAAGCTCCGAAGCCGTCTTCATCACGCAGCTCGCGCGCGAGCTGCATCGCGCGGGCGTCGCGACGGATCAACTCGAGCGCACCATTGGGCCCATTGCGCTCACGCTGGGCCTGCAAATTGAAATCTTCGCACTACCCACGAACGTAACCATTGCCATCGGGCCGCGCTACGAGCAGCAGATCATCATGCTGCGCTTGGATCCCGCGCGCCCAAATCTGCGTAAACTTGCGCTGCTAAACGAGATCTTCGACGAGCTGCAAGCGGGCAAGATCACGCTCGATACGGCCACCGCGCATCTGCGCTCCATCGACGAGCGTTGTCCGCCGCCGAACGCTATCGCCTCGTTGTTCGCTTTGGCGGGTGTTGCAATGGGTGTTGCCGTGCTGCTGGGCGGCGGCATTCACGAGCTTCTCGTTGCCGCGCTGATCGGCGCATGTACCGGCGTTCTCTCCTTCTTCACCACGCGAAATGCAACGATGGACCGGCTGTTCCAATTTTTCGCGGCGTTTGCCGCAACGCTGATCGTTGCCGCCTACACGCATTTCGTTGCGCCGGTCAATCTGTATATTGCGATCGTTGCCGGGGTGGTGGTGCTGCTGCCGGGCTATTCGCTCACGCTCGCGCTGCACGAACTGGCCAACCAAGAGCTGATCGCCGGAACCGCGCGCCTTGGACGCGTGCTGGCGATTCTGCTTGCCCTGGGATGCGGGGCGATTCTGGGTTTTGCCGTTGTCGGGGCGTCGATCTTGCATACGGGCGACGTGCGTCCGCACCCGGTCGGCCCGATGTATTGGGTGCCGGCGATCGTCCTACTTTCGGTCGGGCTCTCCATCGAGCTCGATGCGCGCCTGCGCGACTACCCGTGGGTCTTTCTGGCAAGTTTCGTCGCGCTCGGAACGACGTTTTATTTTAATCTGCTGCCGCTGCACCAGGTCACGCCGTTTATCGCTGCCCTTATTTGCGGGCTGGTTGCCAACGGCGGAGCCCGTTACTTGCGCGTTCCGCAGCCCATTATGCTGGTCCCCGCGCTGCACGTGCTCGTTCCGGGATCGCTCAGTTATCAGAGCGTGCTGTGGATCGTCTCGCGCGATTACAGCGACGCGGCCACCTTAGCCACGAGCGCCGTGCTCTCGGCCATTCTGATCGTCGCCGGCCTGCTGCTCTCGCAGCTGTTGGTTCCGGCCGATGCGCTGCGCGTTAGGAAGCCGGCTTAGCGCCCATATTCGCGGCCATGGCCGCGTCGTGCAGCCGTTCCAGAAACTGCGCGGCAATTTTTCCGCGCTGCGCATACGCCGCGGCGGGCAGATACGCCGTTACCTGCACGTTCGTTTCATTTAGCGCCGTCATTTGCACGGGCGCACCGTCTGAGGCCCCGGACGCGAGTTCCCGCAATTGCTCGAACGTGCCCTTCCACGGCAACGACGCGGTCACGGGCACGACCAAGTCGTGTCCGCCGCGGGAGAAGTTAGTGAAGACGGAGGTATTGACTTTGGCGTTCGGAACGACGACCAGGTTATTCTGCGCATCGCGAATCGTGGTGTTGTGCCATTGAATGTCGCTCACGGTGCCTTCGGCGAAATCGAAACGGACGTAGTCGCCCACGCGCAATTGATGTGCCGTGATGATTTGGATGCCCGCAAAGAGGTTGGTGAGCGTGTCGTTGAGCGCCAGCGCAACGGCCAGGCCGCCAAGCCCCAGCGTCGTGAGCAGCGGCGCGATCGCGATGCCGAGAGTAGCCCAGCACGGTGAGCAGACCGACGACCAGGATAGCGGCTTGCACCAGCGTTGAATAGAGCGAAATTGAAAAAAGCCGGTGCTCGGTGCGGCGTCCCAGCGAGCCGATCCATGCGGCGGCCAAGCGCGCAAGCACGATGGAGACCACCATCACCACGACCGCGCCGATAACGCGCTCCATAAAGAGGGCGTCGTGCGTGAAACGGTCCGCGAACATTACGGACTCACCATAATGGCCAGGCGGCTTGCGCGTTCGGCCCGCGCGAGTGGTTGAATAGCATCACGCACCGCGCTTCGCAGTACATCGAGTGCTTCCCTTTAACGGCGATGCGGAACCGCCATTCATCGTTCATGCGGGCGATCGGGTACGGCGCGGGTCCGAGCACTTCGATCCCCTCCCGCTGCCCCAGAACGCCGGCATACAGTTGCGATCGCTGCAGCGTCTGCGCGCGGTTGCGGCCGATGACGCCCAAATAGATGAGCGCGCATGCCGGAGGAAACCTGCCTTGGCGCCGGTCCGCAAGTTCGGCGGCGGCAAATCCGATGTAATCGTGTGCCGCGGCAAACTGCAGCGCGGGATGCGTGGGTGAATACGTCTGCACGATCGCCTCACCCGGCCGCGCGCGCCCGCTGCGCCCGCAGACCTGCGTGATCAAATCGAAGGTGCGTTCGGCTGCGCGGAAATCGGCTGCGTGCAGCCCGATGTCGGCGGCAACCACCCCGACCAGGGTGACGGCGGGAAATCCAACCCCTTTGCAACCATCTGGTACCCACCAGCACGTCACCTTCGCTTGCGAAAGCGTCAAGCAGGCGCGCGTGATCGCCGATGCGCGTTGTCGTATCGCTGTCCATCCGAATCACGCGCGCAGCCGGATACAATCGCTTGACATCCTCGGCCACGCGCTCCGTACCCACGCCGAACTCTTTGATGGACTCATGTCCGCACGCCGGACACACAGCCGGGATCGATCGTTGGAAATCGCAGTAGTGGCAGCGCATCAGCGACTCGGAACGGTGCACGGTAAGCGAAACGCTACACCGGGGGCACTCGGGAACGCTCCCGCAGGAGCGGCACAGCAAGAACCCCGCGCTGCCGCGCCGGTTCACAAAGAGCACGCACTTCTCCGCGCGTCCCAACCGGTCGTCGATGCCTTGTGCAGACTTCGTGCTGAAGATCCGGCGGTTCCCGGCCTCGAATTCCTTGGCCATATCCACGAGCTGCACGCTGGGCAGCGGCTGCCGCGTTGCCCGTTGCTTCAGTTCCATTAGCGCAATCCGGCCTTCGCGCGCATCGGCAAAGCTTTCCAAAGAGGGCGTTGCACTGCCCAGCACAACGACGCCGCCGGCCTGCCGCATCCGTTCGCGGGCAACGGTAACGGCGTGATAGCGCGGACTGGTTTCTTGGCGGTACGAACTTTCGTGAGATTCATCCACTACTATCAAGCGGACTTCCGGCATCGGTGCGAACACCGCACTGCGAGCTCCGACGACGACGTCGATCTCACCGCTCGAACATGCTTGCCACGCATCGAAGCGTTCACGATCCGAGAGCGCCGAATGCAGCACGGCAACGCGCCTGCCGAAAGCCTCTTCAAAGCGTCGCGCCGTCTGCGGCGTGAGCGAGATCTCGGGCACCAAGACGATTGCACGGCCGCCGGCACGCAGAACGTGCGCGATCGCACAGATGTAGACGAAGGTCTTCCCGCTTCCCGTAATGCCGCGCAGCAGCGTCTCGCTGAACGTGCCCGCGTCGGCTCGCGTTATCAGCGCGTCGATGGCGGTCTGCTGTTCGGGCGTCGCCTGCAACTGCGGCAAGCGGACCGTGCGCGCCTCGCCGGTGCGTGCGGGAGCGACTTCTTCTTCGCGCAGCGCCCCGCTCTTCACCGCGCGTGCGATGATGGCGTTCGAATAGCCGGCCAGCAGCGCGTCGGCGCGCGGCACGCCGGGCTGCGCGCGAACGAAAGCCAGCAGCGCCTGCACCTTGGGACCGCGCAGATCTCCGCGGCCCGGATGCAGCACGCGAATGCGGTATTCGTGCGTGCGCGGATCGGTAAAGCGGCGCTCGCGGCGCACTTCACCGCTGCGAACCAGCGCATTGAGATAGCGTAGCAACGATGTGCGGTCGCCCGTGCGGCGGGCCTCGGGGTGGCGCAGCAGCCGCTCCATCGTGAATCCCTCCCGCAAGTCGCCCCAGACGAGCGTGACCAATCGTCCGGGCACCGACGGGTAGCGCGAGCGCATCGGCTCGGCAACTGCGGGGACAAAAGTGTCGACGGCGCGCGGCACCGCAGCCGCCAATACGACCGCGCCGATCGCCTCGCCAAGCGTGCACAGATAATACTCCGACACGAATCGCGCGAGCTGCAGTCCGGTGCGGTCGAATGCGCGCGGCACGCCCGTGAGTCCGGCGATGGGGCGCAGCTCGCGATCCGGCTCGCACAGCTCGACGTCCGAGACGACGAAGGCGAGCTGCTCGCGCGAGCCTAGCGGAACCCGCACGACGTCGCCGAGCTGCACGTCAAATTCGCCGGCATCGTACGTGAGCGGCATATCGAAACGCGTAGAACGGATCGCCGCTAGGACCTCAACGCACCTGGTTAGCGGAATTCGCGGCCTCCGGG
Source organism: Vulcanimicrobiota bacterium (assembly GCA_963702335.1). Lineage (GTDB taxonomy): Bacteria > Vulcanimicrobiota > Vulcanimicrobiia > Vulcanimicrobiales > Vulcanimicrobiaceae > DASSRQ01. Next base: position 38,373 of record CAVPCC010000036.1, read on the forward strand.
CGGTGATTGCAGTTGGGCAAGAACGCTGCGCACGGTGCCATCCGGTGCGTTGACGCCGTATTCGACATCGCCGATGGCGCGCGGCAGCACGAACCGGAGCTTTCCGGCGCGTCTCTTTTTATCGGACTGCATCGCGCTGAAGATCGCATCCGGCGCTGCCGTCGTGGCGCCGGGCAGACGGAGCAACGTGAGCAGGGTGAGCACGCGTAAATGATCCGAGCGCGAGAAACGCCCCGTGCGCAGCGCCAGCAAACCGGCTGCGCGCAAACCAATCGAAACGGCGGCGCCGTGAGAGACGCGATAGTTCGAAGCGCGCTCGATGCCGTGGCCGAACGTATGCCCCAAGTTCAACAGCTCGCGGATGCCCCGTTCGTTGCGATCGTCGTTTACGATGGCCACTTTCACTTGCTGTGCTTGTTCGACGAGCGATTCCCACGGCCACTGCCGAAACGGGTGGGGCGCAAGCGTTTCGAGCGACTCGAAGAGTTCGTGGCCCTCGATGATGCCATGTTTGACCACCTCGGCCAGGCCCTCGCGAAGATGACGGAACGGCAGGGTCCGCAACTGATCCACCCAGGCGAAGACCGCAATCGGATCGGCGAAGCTGCCGGCAAGATTCTTGCCCGCGGGCATGTCTACGCCCGTCTTTCCACCGATCGCGGCATCGACCATGGAGACGAGCGTGGTTGCAACGTGGATGTACGGGATGCCGCGCATGAATACCGACGCGGCGAAGCCGAAGAGATCGCCCGCAACCCCGCCGCCGACGCCGATTACCGTCGTGGTACGGTCGGCTCCCGCCGCTACGAGATCCTCCAGCACGCGTTCCAACGTCGCAAGTGTCTTTCGCCGCTCGCCGAGCGGATAGGAAACAAGTGCAAGGCGGCCGGCAATGCCGCGCGTGAGCTGCCGCGCCGAAGCGGCAACGCGCTCATCGCATAAGACGACGAAGCGGTCAATGCTGCGTTCGCGTAAAAACCGGCGCAGCGGTTCGCGCGCAGCGCCCTGCACGACGATCTCCGTGCGCATCATAGGTCAATGCGCTTGTGGCGGAGCCACTCCAAAATGCGCTCGACAATTTGTGCGGTACTCAGATCGTCGGCCTCGACCACGAAATCAGCGTGCGAATAGTGCGGCATGCGCTGCGCGTAGAGTTCTTTGATCTTCGAGAGCGATGGCGCGGGGCCGAGCAGCGGCCGCACCCGTTTGCTGCGCCGCAAACGCCCCAGGATCTGTTCGGGCGGGACTTTGATGAAGATGCGGTAGGTGCGCTTCTTCAGTAATTTGAGCGTGGGCTCGAAGGTCACGGCGCCGCCTCCGAGCGCCATGATACCGGGCGCGCCGCTTTCGATGACGTGCTCGATGGCGTCGTGCTCGTATTCGCGGAACTTCTTCTCGCCCTGCGCGTAGAAAATGTCACTTACCGAGCCGTGCGCCTCTACGATCAGGTCGTCGATGTCGTAGAATGCCGCGCCCAATTTACGCGCGACCTTTTTGCCGATGGTGGACTTGCCCGCAGCCATAAATCCGGTGAGCGCAACGTGCTTTTTCATTCGACGGGCTGTTCGTCAAACAGCCTGGAGGCGGCAAGCGTGCTGCGCCGCAGGTTCTCGAGCGTTCTTCCATGGAGTCTCCGCCGTACTTCTCCAAGACCGGCGCCATGAGCGCTAAACGCACCATGGCCTCGCCGACGACGGCCGCTGCCGGAACCACGCAGACGTCACTGCGTACGATGGACGCCGGCGCATCGGTTTTTTCGTGGAGATTGACCGATGGGAGTGCCTTCATCAGCGTCGGAATCGGCTTGACGCTCACCCGCAAAGTAATGCGCTGACCGTTGCTCATGCCACCCTCGATGCCGCCTGCGCGATTGCTGCTGCGAACCACGTTGCCGTTCTGCATGGCAAAGACGTCGTGCGCCTGCGAGCCTGCGCGCGCGGCTACGTCTGCACCCAGGCCAACCTCAACGGCCTTAACCGTCTGCATACCCATCAGCGCGCCCGCCAGAACACCGTCCAGCCGCGTGTCGGGCTGACGATTGCTGCCGATGCCTGCAGGCAATCCGTTGACGGCGACGATGTACTGCCCGCCGAGCGTATCGCCGGCGGCTTTGGCTTCATCGATCGCCGCGGTCATTTTTTGCGCGCTCTGCGGATCGGGCAGCGAACGTCGCTGCCCTCGACATCTTCTGAGCGGATGTCGTCGAGCTCGGGCGCTTCCACCGGGCCGATGCGGTGCACGTATGATTGCGTGGTGATGCCCAGCGCTTCCAACATTTGCGCGCAGATGGCGCCGAGCGCAACGCGCATCGCGGTTTCGCGGGCGCTCGCGCGTTTTAAGATATTGCGCAGATCGCGCTGGCGGTATTTCAACGCGCCGGCATAATCGGCGTGGCCGGGGCGCGGATTGGTCAGCGGTTTGCCATGCCCCGTAATCGGGTCCATCAGTTCGCGCACGTTTTCGTAATCGCGGTTGCGGATGAACACCGCGATTGGGGAACCGAGCGTCTGCGAGCCGCGAACGCCGCCCAGGAATTCGACCTCGTCGCGTTCGATTTTCATGCGCGCGCCGCGGCCGTAACCGCCCTGACGCTTGCTCAGCTCGTTATTGATGCGCTCCGGATCCAGGCGCAGGCTGCGCGGGAATGCCGTCCAGGATGCCGGTCAGGCCCGGCCCATGCGATTCGCCGGCGGTCAAATAGCGGAACACATTCGTACGCTTTAGCCCGCCGCAGAGGATACCCTTGGGCGCTATCGGGGTACAAAGAGGACTGCTACAGACCTTAAGGAGAGCGTTATGACGCAATTGGAAACGCAATGTCCCGACTGCGGCCGCCCCGTGGAAAACGGCGGGCTCTGCTCGGCCTGCACGCAAGACCGCGTGATGGAGCTGGCCCAAGTGGGCGCCGGCCGGGCCGATCTAACCTAACTTAACGGAAGTCGACGGCGAGCATCGAGATCGAGCCGCCGTCGACGCCTTCAACCGGAAAGGTGGCGCGATCGTCATCCCGGCGCGCGCCCAAAACATACAGCAGCGGCAAATAGTGGTCGGGCGTGGGCACCGAAAGGAGCGCATCGCGCCCGAGGGATTCATATTCAACCAGCGGCCGATCGTCGTGGGCGAGAACGAGTTCGCGCACTTTGTCTTCGAATCGCTGCGCCCAGTCGAACGCTTCGACCGGGTGCCGGCCCCAGGCAAACGCGTGCAAATTGTGCACGACATTGCCACTGCCGATAATGAGCACGCCCTCATCGCGCAAGACGCCGAGCTTGCGGCCCAGGTCGTAATGAAACTGCGGCGGCTGCGTTTCGTCGAGGCTCAGCTGCACGACCGGAATATCCGCCTGCGGAAACACATGCACCAGCACGGACCATGTGCCGTGGTCCAAACCCCAACGATCGTCGGGGAGAACGGCAACCTGGGGGGCGAGCAGATCGATAACGCGCTGCGCGAGCTGCGGGTCGCCGGGCGCGGGGTATTGCACTTCAAATAATTCGCGCGGAAAACCGCCGAAATCGTGGATGGTACGCGGCGGGGCACTTATCGTGACGGCGCTTTGTTCCACATACCAATGAGCGGAGATAGCGAGGATCGCGCGCGGCCGCTCGATGCTGCGCCCGATGGCGCTCCACGTATCGGCGTACGCGTTGTGCGTAATGGCATTCATCGGATTGCCGTGCCCGAAGAAGATCGCCGGCTGCGCGCTTGCCATGACTATTTCTGAGCGATGGCCTCGACGTTGAGGTCGATTTTGACTTCTTCGCTCACGACCACGCCGCCGGTCTCGAGCGCAGCATTCCAGCCCAGTCCAAAGTCTTTGCGGTTAATGGTGGCCGTCGCGCTGAATGCGGCCCGCTGATTGCCCCACGGGTCGCCGCCGCGGCCTTCGAACTGTGCCGCCAGGGTCACTTCACGCGTGACGCCGTGCATGGTCAGGTCGCCGGTAACGGTGAAGTCGTCGGGCGTCCCCTGAATATTCTTGCTCGCGAACGTGAGTTTGGGATATTTTTCGACTTCGAAAAAATCGGCGGAACGCAGATGCGCGTCGCGCTGCGGCTCATGCGTATTGATCGACGCGGCATCGATGCTCACGTTCAGGCTCTGAGGGATGTCGGCTCCTTGCGCCATCTCGATGCTGCCCTCGAACGCGGCGAAGCGGCCGCGCACTTTGCTGATCATCAGATGGCGAACGATGAATTCCACCGTTGAGTGGCTGGCGTCGATGGTGTAGACCATTGTCTGGGACTCGGTTTGGGTGCTCATGGGTGCTCCTCGGTTGCCGTTAGCGGCATAGTGTGGTATTCTTATCCTAGTCACTATTTCATACCTACTTATGTTTCACAAGTACGCACTGGAAAGTAGCCAAGGCACCTAATGGAAACCGCCCCCCTGCCTACCACCTCTGAGGTGTATCTTGGCGAGTGCCCGACCCGCGCGGTGCTCGGCCGGATTGCCGACAAGTGGACGACGCTCATTATCGGACTTCTCGTGCAGTCGCGCGCCATGCGCTTTAACGAGCTCAAGCGCGCCATCGCCGGCATCTCGCAAAAGATGCTTACCCAAACGCTGCGCGACCTCGAGCGCGATGGCTTGGTGAAACGGACGATCTTCGCCGAGATCCCGCCGCGGGTGGAGTACGAACTCACACCGCTGGGCCACACCCTGTGCGGACCAATCACCGCCCTTGCGTCCTGGGCGCACGACCACATCGAAGAAGTGCACGCCGCGCAACAAGCCTTCGACGCGCGCTAAAACGTCGCCGGTATACTTGAAACAGTCGTTTCAAGTATGATAGAGTGCGTCTATGTCCCGCACGCCCGACGATGCGCACCGCACGCAGTTGTTGAACACGATCGTTGCCTACGTGCTCAAGCACGGCGTTGCCACCCTCTCGCTGCGCCCGCTGGCCAAAGCCGTGGGCAGCAGCCCGCGCGTCCTGCTGTACTACTTCGGGTCGAAAGAAGAGTCGTGACCGAAGTGCTGGCGCAGGCGAGCACGCGTCAGCGCGAGCTGTTCGCGCGGCTGCAAACGCAGTACCTGGGGTCGACGCGGGTTTGCCGGGAGATTTGGGCTGCCATGAGCGCGCCCGCCGACGAGCCGCTGTTTCGTTTATTTTTTGAGGTCTACGGCCTTGCGCTGCAAGACCGCAAGCGGTTCGCCACGTTCTTGAAGCGCGTCGTCGCGCCGTGGCTAGACTTCATCGGCGAGCCGCTGGTACAGCGCGGCTGGACGCCGCAAGACGCAACCGCCTACGCAACCCTGGTGACGGCGGGCTTTCGCGGCTTCATGTTGGATCTGTGCGCCACGCGCGATCGCGAGCGGGTCAACCGCGCGGTCGAACTGTGGCTCCGCACCTTAAGCGCCGCCGGCGCGGAATCGGAAGCAGCATCGTGAGAAACCGTCAAGGGGCGCTCATTTTTATTCTGATCACGGTCGCCATCGATATGGTGGCATTCGGCATCATTGCGCCCGTGCTGCCCAAGCTCGTGCTGACCATGCTGCACGGCGATATGGCCAAGAGCGCGTTGATCTTCGGCGTCTTCGGCACCATCTTTGCGCTCATGCAGCTCTTCTGCTCGCCGATTCTGGGCATGCTGAGCGACCGCTACGGGCGCCGGCCGATCATCATTCTCTCGAACCTTGGCACCGGCGCCGATTTTCTGTTGTGGGCACTGGCGCCCACGCTGTGGTGGCTGTTTCTTGCGCGCGTTATCGGCGGCATTACGACTTCAAGCATTACGACCGCCTACGCCTATATCACCGACGTGACCACCAAAGAGAATCGCGCCGCGGCGATGGGAATGATCGGCGCAACATTCGGCATCGGTTTTGTGATCGGGCCGGTCATCGGCGGCGTGCTGGGCAATATCGACGTGCGTCTGCCGTTTTGGGTCTGCGCGGGCATGAGCGTGCTCAACGCGCTGTACGGCTTTTTCATCTTGCCCGAGTCGATTCGTCCCGAAAACCGGCAACCGGTCATGGCCTGGCGGCGCGCCAATCCGTTCGGTGCGCTGACCATGCTGCGATCGCATCCCGAACTCGCGCGCCTGGCGGCGATCAATTTTATTGAGTACGTCGTGCACGAGATTCTGCCCGTCGTCTTCACCTTTTACGCCATGTACCGCTACGTTTGGAACCTCGCGCAAGTGGGCTGGTGCCTTGCGCTGGTCGGCGTGAGCATTGCCGTCGTGCAGATGGGCGTCATCCGGCCATTTGTCGCGCGTTTCGGCGAACGGCGCGCCCTGATTGCGGGTCTCTGTTTCGGTGTTGCTTCGTTCGCCATGGTGGGCTTTGCCCAAACGGGCGCGTTCATGTTGTTTGCCATTGCGATCTTGGCGTTGTGGGGGCTTGCCGGACCGCCGGCGCAGTCCCTGATGACGCACCGTGTCTCGAACTCCGAACAGGGCGAGCTGCCAGGGGGCATTGGGCAGCATCCAGAGGGATATCAATGCTGATCGGGCCGCTGCTCTTCTCCTTCATCTATTCCTATTCGATCGATACGCACGTGCATGCGTGGACGATGCCGGGGCTCGCATGGTTCCTTGCGGCGGCATTGATGGCGCTCACCTTGCTGCTCGCGGTGAATGTGGAGGACGTGCGCATGAAAACAGGCGAGCACGCCGCTGCTGCAAGCCCACAAGCGGGCTAGCCGCAGTCGAACCCCTGCGCGGGCGACTTCGTTTAGTGTTCGCGGAGCCGGGTACCCCAAAGACATGGCAACAACAAATCGTTTAGACGGGATCAAGGTCGCCATTCTGTGCGAGAACATGTTCGAACAAGTCGAGATGACCGAGCCGCGCAAGGCGCTCGATGACGCCGGCGCAAGCACAACGCTCGTCTCGCCGCAAGAAGGTCCGATTCACGGCATGAATCACGACGAGAAGGGCGAGAAGTTTCCAGTGGATCAGGCAGCTCGACAAAGCCGATGCGCAGCAGTACGACGCGCTGCTTCTTCCGGGCGGCGTGGCCAACCCCGATCGCCTGCGCATGAATCCCAAGGCGATGGCGTTCGTCAAATCCTTTGTGGATGCCAACAAACCGATCGCGGCGATCTGCCACGGCCCGTGGGCGCTGGTTGAAACGGGCGCGGTGAAGGATCACCGGGTTACATCGTGGTCCTCGCTCAAAACGGACATCATCAACGCCGGCGGTCAGTGGGTGGACGAGGTCAACGTGACCGACCGCAACATTACGACCAGCCGCAAACCGGACGACATTCCGAAGTTTAACGAAGCGATGATCGCGTTGTTCGAATCCGCGCGCACGCGCGGCGAGCAGCGGCAACCGGCAACAAGTATCAGGTAGGTCTCATGCAGCAAGCGGGGCCCGCGCCCTCCACTTTTGCGGGCCCCGCAAGGCGTTCGCATTTTGGCCGTCTTAAGGACATACTGCGGTCATAATCCTATCCTTTACTGGAGACATGGACCAGCAACCGACAACCGCAGAACTCATGAGCGCCATCGTCGACCTTAGCCAGGCGACGGCATTCGGCTTTGGCAAAATCGATGCCAAACTCGAAGAGCACGATCGGCACTTCGAGAAGATCGAGGCCAAACTCGAAGAGCACGACCGCCGCTTCGACGAGCACGACCGCCGCTTCGACGAGCACGACCGGCAGTTTGATAGTTTGGGCCGACGCATTGGCCGATTGGAAACGCGGATCGAGAACCTCGAAGACCGGCTCCCCGCATAACGATGGAACAGCAACCGACAAGCGGAGAGCTCATGTGCGCAATCGTGGACCTTCAGGGCGCGGTGATGCACGGATTTAGCAGGGTCGAGACCAAACTGGAAGAGCACGACCGGCGCTTCGACGAGCACGACCGGCGCTTTGACGAGCACGACCGGCAGTTCGAGAATTTGGGCCGGCGCATTGGCCGGCTGGAGACGCGGATGGAGAACCTGGAAGATCGCCTGCCGGCTTAGTGCGCCGGAGCGGGCGAACCGGGATAAAGCACGTGCGGTGTAATGAGGAAAACGACTTCGTCCCGTTCGCGCGTGCGTTGCCGGTCCTGGAAAGATTTTTCCAAGGACCGGGATGTCCGCAAGCCACGGAACCTTCGTTACGGTTTGGGAGTCGATATCGCGCAAGAGCCCGCCTAAAACGATGGTCTCGTTGTCCCGTACCCGCAGCGTCGAATCGATCTTCCGGTTTGCAATGACGGGATAACCGCCGACAAAGGTTTGAATTGCGCTGTACTCCGGATGCATCTCCGCCGTCACGCTCCCGTCTGAGCCGATGGTCGGCGTCAGGCGCAACTTCACGCCCACGTCAACGAACTGCACCTGTTGCCCGCCGAAACGCGCGTCGTAGTAGATCACCGGATACGTCTCGCCGATGAGCAAGTCGGCTTCCTTATTGTTAAGCGTCACGAGTTTTGGCGTTGCCAGGATCTGAGCCCGCCCCGTGCTCAGTAAGAGGTTGAGCCGCGCATTTATCGCCAGGGAGTTCTTCGTAAAGGCGAAGGCGGCTGCGCCGCTTATGGGCTGTCCGGAGAGGTCGTAGCCGCCGAACTCCAAGCCGACATCGCTGTTCTCAGACTGCGGAATCACGTCCGCAACCCGCACTTCAAAAAGCACTTGAGGCGCAGCGGTATCGATGCTCGCGATGAATGTTTGGGCCGTTCGTTGGAGCTCGTCGTTCCCGGTAACAATGATACCGTTGTGCGTCTCGTCTGCGAAATAGGTTCCGTCCGGGAGGACTCCTTTGAGCGAGGCAGCCACCTCGGATGCTTTTGCATAGCGTAACGGGAGCAAATGGGCTGCATTTAGTAAGCTTGCGGCAGCACTCGGCGCGTCAAAAGCGTGCACAAGTTGGCGCGCGCGTAGAACCGTGTCCCGGCCTGCGGTCACGACCACCGCGCCGGTGCGCTTGTCGGGTACGATCACCGTGCCCTCCGGCAATGCCGCAGCGAGCTCTTTGGCAACCTCGTCGGGATTGGCGCGTTGTAGTCTTAAGACAGCCGTTTGCGCACTTAGGAGGTCGCTTTCGTCCGCGAAGCGCCGGTTCATAGCGGAACCGTCGCCGACAATGAAGACGTCCCCCATGCGGCGCACTTGTAGATCGCCTGAACGTGTAATGACGCCCAGCGCTTCCCTAAACGTAACACCGTGAAGGTGCAGCGTTATCTTTTGGGGCTTAACGGATGAATCCGTGATAATGTTTTGCCCCGATTGCGCAGCCAGCAGTGCCAGTACGGCTGAAACGTCCACATCCTCGGCATCAATGGTGATGCTTGCCGCCGCGCCGGCGGTCTGAGCCAGCAAGCAGAACAACATAGCAGCCAGCGCCACACATTTCACGGCAGATCACCTTCCAAAAGCAGAACTCGGCGGTTGGCTAGTTGCAGGCCGCTGCGGGTAATGGCTTTGACCCTCGAACCTGCGAGCGCATCACCGATCTCGACGATGCGCATGCGGCCGTTTTCCTCAACCAACGCTCGCGCGGCAGGTCCGGTAATGACGGCCGCAACCCTTGCAACCCAAATCTTCGGCAGAGCGGTCTGCGCCGGCTTTCCTGATGCCGGCCGGTCTTGTTCGCCCGCAAATGGGTCGCGCGCAACGGCAAAGGGCGTGCCGGCTTTTTCGATCGAGCCTAGGGACCCGTAAAGCGCTCGCGCGACCGTCAACTTTGAGTCCGCGCCGATGAAGAACGGCCGCGCCGCAACGGGCATCAAGCTTAACGAACTTGCGCAGATTGCGGCGGAGAGGCCTAACAAGTGACGGCGACGGTCACCGGTTAGCAAGAGCTTCGTCCCGGCCGCCCGCAAAACGGTAGAGTGTCGCGTGCACGGTCGCCTCTAAGAGAGGCGGTTGTCCATAACGCACAGCCGGACCGGCTTCCCTTTCCATCGTCGTGTCCCGAATCCGCAGCAGGGTTCGATGGTGCGAAAGATTTGCAATCATGGCCAGAAGGTGCGTGAACGATCCGTGCGCTTTGAGCGTTAACGGAACTTCCAACAATCCGCCCGCCCGGCGCGGCGCAGCCGTATCGGGCTCTAGCGAGGCAATGGGTGCGGAAAACCGGCGCGAATCCGATTGAGCGTTTTGACCAGCGCGGCCGTGGCCAGCGAGAGCGAGGTCTCATGCGAAATCTGCAATAGAATCTTGGTCGGCCCGTTTCTGCTCGGTTCGAAGAAGTTGCGCTTGGGCGGCCAATCTATCGTTTGCTGCAGTTTCCTCAGAGAGAACCTCGATGCGGGCTCGCAGGGCCGACATCCGCGTTTCGTAACGCCGGGCGGCAACAAGGATCGAAAGCACGACTATTCCGATCGCGAATACCCAAAGGGCCGTTTGGGTTCGGATTGCCGTTCCTCGCTTACACCAGCGGTCTTCATGACGAACGGATAGACCGGCGCTTCGTCAGTAACGATCACTTCCACGTCTTCGCTCACGTGCTCTTTGATGTATACTTCGCAAGCGTTTTGGCTTTTGCATCCGGCGCATGGGAGAAACGGAGTTCCCCGTTACGCTCACGGATACCGACCACCACTTCTTTGTTCAACCTGCCGTTAAACCATCCCTTGCCGTGGGTCTTCCCGCCGATGTAGGTCTCATCCATCTCACAGGTACCGGAGAGCGGAGGACGTTCGCGTAGGACATAGCGAACCGGATGCGGTGGCAAAGGTACCAAGCGGTTTTATAGCTCATCCCGAGAGTCCGCTTGATCTGATTGGCAGACATCCCTTTGCGCGACTCACACAGCAAATAGGTAGCGGCGAACCATTTCAGAAGCGGAAGATGCGAGTCATGAAACACGGTGTTGGATGTGACGGTGAACTGGTAGTCGCATTTCCGACAATAGAGGATCTTAGCGCTCGTCTCAAGGCGCACAGGAGTCAGTGTCGTTACAGCGAGGACACTCAGGACCCTGCGGCCAACGCAGACGCTCCAGAAGTTCACGGCACCGCTCATCTGTCGAAAACGTTTCGCAAAGGTCGATGATGGTCATAGGGAGATCTCCAATGCCTGAGAAGGATAAGAAACCGGAACTCCAGAAGGTTCCAATGCGCAGTCTGTTAGCGTGGGTGAAACGCGACATCCGGAAGCAGTTAAAACCATCCGCTTCTCCCGGTAAACCGAAGAAACCGAAATGACTTGTGCGTTCACAATACAATCTTACGTGAGGTACAAGCTTTTGTCAAGTAAACAATCCCGCAAAAGTTTCCCTCGCCGGTAGGCCCGTTTAAGGCCGGCGACAAACTTGCCGCGGAATAAGCGGCTGAGCGCCTGACGGGAAGAAAGAACGCGTAACGCGGGTGGATCCACTGCTGGTGATCGAGCGAGAGCCCTTCCGGCCGGGATGACGCAATGCACATCGATGATGTTGGAGGTTTTGTCCCCAGGTATGCAGCACACTGAGGAAGCCGATTTCGGCGCCTAGGTGTTGGGGATTGGCGGCGATCTGAAGCAGAGTGGCGGCGCTGGCGCGAAGCAATAGATGGTAGACGGCCTTTTTGTTTTGCAGCGCCAGCCACGACAGTTCATGCGGCAAGGTGAAGACCACGTGGAAATAGCCAACGGGAAGAAGTTCCTTGCTGCGTTCCGTCAACCAAAGGTCCCGCGCGTGGGTGAGGCACTTTGGGCAGTGCCGGTTACCGCAAGAGTTATACGAGATATCGGAGTGGTAGCCGCACCGGAAACAACCGTCCAAGTGGCCGCCGAGCGCCGCCGTGCGGCAGTGCTCGATGGCGTGCAGGACCCGCAGATGCAGATAGGTCAGCCAGGACCGGTTATTCTCAATGAAGCTTTTGCCGTGCTGTCGAATATATCCGCCACCTCGAAGAGTGGCCGGTTCATTTTTTCTTCTGCAGCTTGCGGGAGCGCTTCACCTGATCGGGTGCCGAGACTTCTATCTGGTCCAAGGGATTGGCCACCGCGGTAAGA
>CAVPCC010000037.1:0-13539 GCA_963702335.1 Vulcanimicrobiota bacterium
CGGTTCCGCGGCAACGGCTTCAACCGCGGCAGGCTCTTCCGCAACGGGCGCCGCGGCGGGACGCGTAGGCTTACGCGCGCCGGTAACCGGTTTGAGCTTGACGATGGGTTCTTCGGGAGCCGGCGGCGGGGGCGCGGCTTTGGGAGCGGCCTTCGGTTTGGCGGCGGGTGCGGGGGCAGCAGCCTTCGCGGCGGGCGCTTTGGGTGCAGCCTTGGGTTTGGCCAGCACGCTGCGCACCAAGTCGGCGATGTGGTCGGGGACCACGCTGAGCTGGTTTTTCGCCTCAAAAATGCCGCCGAGACGCTCGTTAAAGAGCGTAATCAGCTCTTTCGAGGAGAGCCCAACTTCTTTCGCAAGTTCAAATATCCGAACTTTTCCGGTAGCCAAAATCTGCCTTTCACGCTGCAGGCGCAAGTAATCCCTCGGAGCACACCCCTGAGGCCGCCTGCATCGTCCTCAGTTCATAGGCGCTTCCAAACTCCCACGGTTAATCATGGGTTTGAATCAGCATGTCTTCATCAAAATCATCACCATTAGCCTAGTTGTAACCCGTATTCGGCGGCTGCAGATGCAAGCCCCGGATACTTCTTGTTTTTTTCCACCCGGGCACCGCATTCCGGCGAGCACAGGTAGACGCCGCGCCCCGGCTGCCGTTTGCGCCCCGCGTCCGCTTGCCACGCCCGCGGACCCAAGCGGACGAACCGCCGCATGGCAGCTTGTGCCTTGCGGGCGCGGCAGCCCGCGCACTGACGGACAACCTCACTCACCCAGGCGCTCGCGCTTGAACTCCTCGAGCTTGCGAATGAGCTCTTCATCGATGGACGCTGCCGGAGTCGCCTCTTCCTCACCCTCTTCGACAACGATCTCTTCCTCTTCGACCGGCGCTTCCGCGGCTTGCAGCGCTTCCGCGCGCTCCGCCAAATAACGCTCGCGCGCTTCAGCGGCTTCGCTTTCGGCTGCGATGTCCAAACGCCACCCCGTCAGGCGCGCTGCGAGACGAACGTTCTGTCCTTCGCGCCCGATTGCAAGCGAGAGCTGATAATCCGGAACGACGACCAGCGCCACGCCGTCGTCTTCGAATAATTCGACGCCGATGACTTTGGCCGGCTGCAGCGCGTTCATGATGAACGCCGTTACGTCGGGTTCCCAGCGGATGACGTCGATCTTCTCGCCGCGCAGCTCGTCCGACACGTTAGCGATGCGGCTGGATTTGGGTCCAAGGCACGCACCGATCGGATCGATCTCGGCGCGGTTGCTGCGAACGGCAACCTTCGAACGGCTTCCCGGCTCGCGCGCAATGGCCATAATCTCCACAAGGCCGTCTTCGATCTCGGGCACTTCGAACTCGAGCAGACGCTGAACTAAACCCTCGGCCGTGCGAGAAAGGATCACGCTGGGGCCTTTAGGCGATTTACGAACGTCCAGAACGTAGGCGCGAATGAAATCGTTGATGCGAAAATTCTCGCGCGGGACCTGTTCGGAGAGCGGCAGCATTGCCTCGTCTTTGCCTTCCAGCAAGACGTACATGTTGCGCTGCTCGAACCGCTGCACGGTGCCCTTGACGACGTCGTTTAGTTTGGCGGCGTACTTGTTGTAAACCGTGTCGCGCTCGGCCTCGCGAATGCGCTGCACGATGACTTGCTTAGCCGTCTGCGCCGCGATGCGGCCGAAGTTCTTGGGCGTGACCTCTTCATCGTAAAAGTCGCCCGGCTGATACTGCGAGCCGGCGGTTTTTGCGAGCACTTCAAGCTTGGGGTCCGTAACCTCGTCGACGACCTGGCGGCGGTGATACACTTTATATTCGCCCGTTTGCCGGTCTACGGTAACGATGGCGTTTGCCTCGCTGCCGAAATGCCGCTTGTAAGCCGTGAGCAAAGCGGCCTCCAATGCTTCGATGAGCATCTCGAACGGAATGTTGCGTTCCTTCGAGATCGATTGGAGGACGTCGATGAGGCGTTCTTCGGTCGCCGCTTCAGCCATTGTTTTTGCGTTCCTTTTTGTTCCGAGTTAGATCCGTTCGAATATCGTATTCGAGATTCGCTTTTTCGATGGTCGCGAGCGGCAGCGGCAATTCGCCGTTGTCCGTTTCCAAAATGACGTTGGTGCCGCGCACGCCGCGCAGCACGCCGCGGTGCGTTTTGCCGCCGTGGACCAGCAGCGAGGTGACCACCTTTACCGCTTGTCCGGAGAAGCGTTCGTAGTCGCCGGGGCGCAGCAGCGGGCGGTTCAGGCCTGCCGACTCCACTTCCAGCGAATACCGTTCGTCGTAAGCGTCGAGCTGTTTGTTGATCGCGGAAGCGATGCGTTCGCAGGTTTCCAAATCCACGCCGCCTTCACGGTCGATCATCAGTGCAAGCGCGGTGGACGCTCGGCCGCGCCGCGCCGTTTGCTGAACGATCTCGACGCCGGCGAAACGTTTATCGTGCGCGATCTCGTCGACCGCTCTTGAAAACGCCTGCGCCACCGTCAATTCCCCGTCCAAAACGTGCCCCAATCAACAACGAAGCGCGGGACAGGCCCACGCTCACACGACTAACCACACCATCCTTGGCTACGATAGGATACCGTAAAAACACGACGGGCCGCAACCCCAGTGGGTGCAGCCCCTCGTCTTAGCATAGCCTCTATTAGAGGGCACGCGTTTATGCCGGTTACGGCCGGCTGCCGCGCGGCGCTTGCCTAGCGCCTGTCTACTGCGTGCTCTTCGGGCTCCAATGACCCGGCGGATCTTGCGGTTCCAACCGCCCTCCTTATATCAACGCTGTAGCTGTCTCTATCGGACAACTCCATTGTACGCCCCTAATTTTGGAACTTCAAGAAGCTTACGGCGGCTGGGGTGAAGATGGAGTAAACGGCGTCATGCGCCCCGAGCAGATGTAGGATTCGCCGGTCTCCACGATCCATTTTTTGGTGCCGGCTAGCGGCGCTCGAACGACCCATCCCTTGCACCAGCGCACGCCCAGCACGTAGTGGACCGAGGTCACGTACATCTTGACGTAGCCCTCTTCGGGCGCAGTTCCCAGATACGATTGCTTCCAGCGCTGCGAGCCCACGTTCTCTTGATAGAGGAACTTCGTGGCCGCGATGACCGAGGGGGGCGGCGTAGGTTCGGGCTCGGGTGTAGGCACCAACCCGTTCAAGAACGAGTAATGCTTGGACGGTTCGGGTGTCACGCTTGCCGAGGGCGATGGGAGCAGGTTCTGCAGCCGCTGATTGAGCGAGCTGGGACGCTTGGCTTTCGCGGCCCCGATGGCGGAAGGCCGCGGGGTCGCCGGCGGCGCTTGAATGGGCCGGGCCGTGTTGCTTTTCGAGGGAGTCACGCCTTTGGGTCCAGGCGTGCCCAGCGGGCGCGGGCCCGGAGTTGCCGCGGTGCCGTGCGCAGCCGTGGGGGCGGGGCGCGGAATCTTCTGCTGGTTCGGCGAGCCGGGTTTGGTCAGCGGCTGCGGCGTTGCCATCGCGATAATTGGCGCCTCGGTCGCTACCAGGGCGGAAGGCTCGGGGCGCGGCGTCGAGACTGCCTTTGGCGCGGCCGTGGGAGCGGGAGCATGCGAGGGCACAATCGTCGGAACAGCGCGCGGCTTAGGAACGGGCGCGGCGGTAGGCGGCACTTTGATGGCCGCGGCGACAATTTGCGCGGGAGCCGAGGTCGGGACGACGGCCTCGATGGCCGCGGGCGATACGGCGATGGCGGGCTGGGTCGGCACGGGGTTCGGCTCGGAGGATCTCACGGGCGCGGGCGTCGGGTTCGGGGGTGCCGTCGGCGCAAACTTGGAGAGCTCGTGGCGCACGGGCGGATGCGGTGCGGCCGAGCGCGGTTGCGTTGCCGTGCGGTGATTGGGCAGCACCGGCGCATGGGGCACGGGCGCGGCAAGTTTCGGCACGGGAACCGGTGCGGTTTTTTGCGGTTGCTCACGCGTCACGCCGACGATCAACGCCCCGGCGGTGGACTCGGGCGCCGATTGTTCGGAGGACGAGGTGGCAAGAGAAAATAACAGCGCCGCCATGAGTGCATGAAGAAAGACCGAGGCCAAAAAGCCGGCAACTGTGCGCTCCGGCCTTTGGCGATCCAGCGGGTCGCGTTTCAAGCGGGAGGACCATTCGGGAATTCTCTCGCAAGCGCCTACGGCTCATGGAAAAGATCCAAAAACGTACGAAGATCGTCGCTACGCTCGGTCCCGCCTCGCGCGATCCCGAGATGATACGCGCACTCATCCTCTCAGGCGCAAACGTTTTTCGCTTGAATTTCTCGCACGGTTCGCCCGAAGAACACGGAGAAACGATGAAACGCGTGCGCACGATCGCGCGCGACTTGAACCAACACATCGCGATATTGCAAGACTTGCCCGGACCCAAAGTACGCACGGGCGCATTTGCGGACGGCGCGGCATCGGTTCATTTGGAGCGCGGTCAGCGGTTCGTCCTGACCAACGAAGAGGTCGCCGGCGATAGCGAACGCGTCTGGGTCAGTTACAAGCATTTGCCCACCGATGTTTCCGCCGGCAAGCGGATATATCTGCAAGACGGCGCCATCACGCTGCGGATTTTAGAGAAAACCGCGAGCGAGATTGTCACGACGGTTGAAGCCGGCGGCGATTTGCGCGCGCAGCAAGGCATCAACTACCCCGACGGTTCGCTCAACATCGACGCCGTCTCGGACCGCGACCTGGAATTCTTGTCCTTCGGTTTAGAGAACGACGTCGATTACGTGGCCGTCTCGTTCGTGCGCAGCGCGGAGGACGTGAACCGCGTCAAAGCGTTCATCCGCGAGCGTAAGAAGGATGCGCGCGTGCTGGCGAAGATCGAGAAACATGAGGCGCTCGAAGATATCGACAATATCATCGCAGCCGCCGACGGCATCATGGTTGCGCGCGGAGATTTAGGCATCGAGATTCCCCTCGAGCAAGTGCCGATGGTGCAGAAGACTCATCGCTCGCTGCAACCGCGCGAGCAAACCGGTTGTCACCGCCACGCAAATGCTTGAGTCAATGACGTTTAATTTCCGCCCGACGCGCGCCGAAACGACCGACGTTGCGAACGCCATTCTCGACGGCACCGATGCGGTGATGCTCTCGGGCGAGACTGCGCGCGGACAATATCCGGCCGAAGCGGTCCGCGTGATGGCCGGCATCGCACGCGAAGTGGAGAAATCCTATCCGCACGAGATTCTGCAGCTGCGCGCCTGGAAGGCGCGGACCGCGACGTTGCCACCTCGATCGCCGAAGCCGCAACGCGCGCAAGCGCCGAATTGGACATCACACACATCGTCACGGGCACTACGACGGGCAACGCGGCGCATCACATCAGCGCTTTCCGTCCCAGGGCACACATCATCGCGCTCACGCCCGAGCCGCACGTAGCATGCCGCCTGGCGCTGCTCTGGGGCGTAGAATCGATTACGATCGAGCGCTATTCGTCAATCGACGTGCTGCTGCACATCACCGAGCAGCACATGCTGGCCGAAGGTTTGGTTGGCCACGGCGATTCGATCGCATTTACGACCGGCATGCCCGTGGGCTCCGGCGGCACCAACATCCTAAAAATCCACCGCATCCCCTAATTTCTCACCCAGAACTACCTCATTGTCATCCCGAACTACCTCATTGTCATCCTCAAAACTTACCTCATTATCATCCTAAAGCTACCTCCATTGTCATCCCGAACTACCTCATTGTCATCCTGGACTACCTCATTGTCATCCTGACCTACCTCATTGTCATCCTGAGCCTACCTCATTGTCATCCTGAGCCTGTCGAAGGACGGCTGAGTGAGTGCGCAGCACGAACCGAAGCCACTCACGCTCGAGCCTGCTCCAACAACAACCGCGCATGCTCGAGCGCAACGTCGTGCGATTCCCCTGAAAGCATGCGCGCGATCTCCACAGCGCGCTCCTTTCGGCGGGCGATAGCAGTAACGGCAATACTCGTTCCGCTCTTGCCTTCGCGTTTCTCTAAGTTGTAGTGCGCGCCCGCCCAGGAAGCGATCTGCGCCAAATGCGTCACGCAGATCACCTGAGCGTGCTGCGCTAAACGCCCCAAACGCACGCCCACTGCGGTTGCCGTTGCGCCGCCGATGCCCGCGTCGATCTCATCGAAGACCAAGGCCGTGGAACCACGCGCATCGGCCACTGCAACGACCAGCGCCAACAATACGCGCGAGAGTTCGCCACCCTGGACGCACCCTTGCCCAAGCGCTTCGGTTGCTCGCCCTTATTAGCGGCAACAAAGAAACTCAATCTCCTCATCACCCGATACGCCGGGCGCGTCCAGTTTCCGAAATGCGACGTCAAACCGCGCGGAGGGAAGCGCAAGATACTTTGCGCATCTCGCCCTCCACGGCGCTTTTCAAACGTTTCGCCGCCGCATGACGCAGCACCGAAAGGCCGCTTGCACTGCGTGTTGAGTCCGTCTCTTGCCGCCGCAACTCCGCGTTCCAGTTTGCGCAGATGCTGCTGTCTTTGTTCTCCAGCGCGTCGATCGTCTGCGCGTACCCCTGCGCCGACTGCAGCACCGCCGCCAGCGTTCCGCCGTATTTGCGTTTGAGTCCGTCAAGCGCTTCCAGCCGCGCGTTGATCGCCTCTAGCTCCCGCCGGATCGAATTCCAACCCCTCGGCTTCCCGCGCTACCTGCGCAGCCAGATCGTTCGCTTCGCTTTGCAGAGGCCCCAATTGTAAGCTGAACTGCGCGAACTGCGTCCCCAGGTCGCGGATTTGATCATTGCGGCCCCGGCCGCCCCAAGCGCGTCGCTCGCACTACCTTCATCGCCGATCAGCGCATTTTGCGCCGTTCGCAGCGCAAGCGCTATTTTTTCGGCGTTATCCAAAACTCGCCGGCGCTGCACCAAGCGTCGTCTCGCCGTCTTCGACTGCGCCCGCGCGAATCTCACCAAGCGCAATGCGCAAACGCGAACGTTCCTGCGACTGCTTCTGCCCGCTCTCAAACGCGGCCAACCGCTGTGTGCTCTCGCGGTAGCGCGCGAAGGCCTGCGCAACCGCTTCGCTTGCCGCAATGCTCTTCTCGCCGCCGAACTTGTCGAGCAATTCAACGTGATATGCAGGCGCCAGCAACCGCTGCGCTTCGTGCTGCCCGACCATATCCGCGATCAGCGGCGCCACTTCGCGAACGTAGGCCGCCGTTACGGGGCGGCCGTTAAGCGGGCTGCAGATTTTCCGCCCTGCGCGATCCTCGCGCGAGAGCGTGGCATGCTCGTCCGCATCGGCTGTAAACCCGTCCGGCGTCAGAACAGAGATCGCACCGCCTCGTCGGGATCAACTCCAAAATGACCTGCGCGCGCGCGGCGCCGCGGCGCACCATATCGACGCCCGCGCGCTCGCCCAACAAAAGCCGATGGCTCCCAGGACCATGGTCTTGCCCGAGCCCGTTTCGCCGGTGAACATGGTCGCGCCGGAGCCAAAAAGAATTTCCGCGCGTTCGATCAGTCCGTAATTTTCAATCGTCAGACGTCGCAGCATCGCTAGATGCGCGTACGCCCTTTAATAGAGACGCCCCAGCTCAACTTTTCCTCCAGCCGCTCGAAGAACCGCAGCCGCTCGATGCGCGCAAACCGCACGGTCTTCGGATACCGGTCAATCACGACCGAATCGCCGGTGGCAAGATCGCTCACGACATCGCCGTCGCATTCCAGATTGGCGTGCTGGAGTTCCGGACCACTGCTGATCGTAACACGCGAGGAGGCCGGCACGATGATAGGGCGCGAGAAAAGCGTGTGCGGAAGCAGCGGCACGATCCCAACGCGTCGACCTGCGGCGAGATGATCGAACCGCCGGCCGAAAGAAAGTACGCGGTCGAACCCGTGGGCGTTGCTACGCAAATGCCGTCGGCGCGGGATGTTGGCCGCTTGCTCGTCGTTCAGATTCAAACTAAACGGGACGATGCGCGAGATGCCCGCCTTTGCGCACGACCACGTCGTTAAGCGCAAAGAACTGCCGATCGCCGTGTGTGGCCCGCAGCGCGATGCGGTCTTCGATCACAAGGCCCGCGCTCGAGCAGGTCGGGCAGCTCGTCGATGTGCTCGTCGTCCTCGTCGAACTCGGTCAGGAATCCAAGACGCCCGGTGTTGATGCCGAGGATCGGTACGCCGCGATCGACCGCCATGCGCGCCGCACGCAGCAGCGTACCGTCGCCGCCGATGGTGATCAAAAGTGCCAGCGCCATCGAGCTCGGCACCGTCCGAGACCGTGGCGACATCGTAACCGCTCGCGCGAAAGCTCTCGCCGACGCGCGCCGGCAAGCGTGCGCGCGTGTTCGCGGTGCGTATCCACGTACAGCGCCACGGCGCGCTTCTTTAACCGACACGGTCACGAGGGGGGACCTTCGGAGAGCACGTGCTCGATCACTTCATCGCCGATGGCTTTACCCTCGCGGCGCAATCGCACGAGGAACTCGCGATTACCGGCCGGCCCGGTAAGCGGCGATGCCGTAAGCGCCACCGGCTGCACGCCAAGAGCCGGCATGGCCGCGCAGATCTCATGCAGCACAGCGCGATGAACCGCCGGATCGCGAACGACGCCCCCGCCGCCCAGGCGTTCGCGGCCCGCTTCGAACTGCGGCTTGATCAGCGCCACGATGTCGCCCGCCGGCGCTAAGAAACGCGGCCGCCCGCGCGGCGATCGTACGCAGCGAGATGAACGACGTATCGATAACGATCAAATCGAACGGCTTCGAACGCGTCGTCGGGCAGATTGCGAAAGTTCGTCCGCTCGCGCACGGTTACGCGCGGATCGTTGCGCAGCCGCCAATCGAGTCTGTCCATAACCGACATCGAGCGCTACGACATGGGCCGCCCCGCGTTGCAGCAGGCAATCCGTGAATCCGCCGGTCGATGCACCGATGTCGAGCGCGCTCTTGCCCCTAGCGTCGATGGCAAACACTTCAAGCGCATGTTCGAGTTTCTCTCCGCCCCGGCTCACGAAGCGCCGCGGCCGATCCACCTCAATCACCGCATCCGCCGCGACGTTCGAACCCGCCTTCACCGCCCGCGACCCGTTGACTTTGACGCGTCCCTCCATAATGAGCGCCCGCGCCTGCGACCGCGTTATATCCTCTTGCGCCGCAACGGCCTCATCTAACCGCACCTCACCTCGACCACTGCACTTTTACAACGTCTTTAAGGACTAACTTTCTATCTTCCGAAAACACGGAGTCGCCCGACTCATCGCTGTAAAAAAGCATACCGCTGCCATCAAAGTTAACGGACGACCATCGTGCCACTCCTTCCATTGTCTATTGACCATGTATGGTGATACGAATCGTAACCGTCATTGAAATATCGAGGATCGTCCGCAATAGCCTCACGGATTTTCCACAAAATTGAATTATGGCGCTCTCCCATTAAGGCAATACGCCCGGCGCCGCCAACGATACCAAAGGCGCATACCCCCAATGAGAGGCGCCTTCCCCGGCGATCAAACACAACCAGCCGCGAGGGGAAAAAATCGTACAAATGCGCATACGGGCAGCTCTTGTCTACAATCAAGGCGCCAAACCGGTTGTTGTCGATCCAATCGAAGGATGTCTCGTTCGCGTTGTCTTCAACACTGCTCGACACTATCTTGAGAAACTTTGAACCGGAGACCTTGGATAGATTGAGGTTTCCTGATCGCGAAGCGCAAAGCGCAAGCTCCCCGTCGGGCGAGACCTTGACACTGGCCGGAGTGCAATTCATGTTATCTTGCGGCACAAATGCCAGGTCGGATCGCTCTCTGGGCACGACCAGGCCTACCGGCAAATGGCCGACCGTTTGACCGTTTCGGATCACGGTGGTTTCGCGATGACCTGGTTTCCCGGGCTCTGAAAGTCAACATATAGGGTTCCGAGCGTCGTGTAAGACGACGCCGTGGCGCAACCTGTGATCAGGCTAGCGAGCGCGATAAGAATTAGCCCGGTAGAGGGTCTGACCACAGCGCGCCTAGACGTCTAACTCCGACGGATCGAACTGGCCGATGATATGCTGGCTTGCCCAACTTTGACACGGCCTTCTTAAGCCTGCCGGTCACCTCATCGCTCGGTGTCACGGGAGCCGCTTGCCGTCAAGGCCGATATTCCGCAGCAGCAGTGAGCGCTCTGCGCGCCGCGATTTCGAAGCACCGCGCCTGTTCGCGCGCACGCCTGAGCTCGATTCAGAACGGAATTTCTTCATCGTCGAGCGCGGCTGGCGGATCCGGGCGTTTGTTCCATCGCCTTGTCGATCTGCGCTTGTGCTCCTTTGAGGAGCGTCTCGCACTCGGTGGAGAGCGCCTTGCCTTCTTTGAAGAGCGCGACCGCTTTGTCCAGGTCGATGTTGCCCTTCTCAAGATCGTTGACGATTTGCTCCAGCCGCGCGATCTTCTGCTCAAATGCCCCCGTTTGTTGATCAGCCATCAGGGTGCGTTTCTTCGACCCGGGCAAGCAGACTTCCCATGCTCGACCCTGGCTTCAATGAGCGTGCCCGCCGCAATCGCACCCGCATCGCGCACGGCTTTGCCGTTGACGGTGACGATCGCGTACCCGCGCGCCAGGAGTGCCTCGGGATTGAGGTCGGTCAGGCGCACTCCGAGCCGGTTCAATCTTTCGGTCGTCGAGCCAAGTGCGTTTGTGCGGACCCGCTGCAAGCGCTCGTCCAGACGCGAGAGCCGTTCGGTGCCCGGCCGCCCCACGAAACGCGCGGCGCTTTCCAAACGTGAACGAAGCTCGGTCAGACGCGAGCTGCGCAGCGCCATCCGATCCTGAGGCGTTTGCCGGTTTAGGCGCCGCTCCAGCAGGTGCAGTGTGTGCATCTTTCCCGGTATGTAGCCCCGCGCTGCGTTGTGCAGTGCGCGGCCGTTCACATCGAGGCGCTGCCTAGCCGTGCCGAACAGCGATCTCATCGAGCGATCGAGCCGGATTCTGCGCTTGCGCCACACTGCTGATGAAGTCGTCCGCAATCTGCCCGAAGTACTGCGCCGCATTCGAGGGCGTCTCGCACGTCCAATCGGCAACGTAATCGCTCATATGCACGTCTTGTTCGTGGCCGACGGCGGAGAGCACGGGGTGCTTCGCACGAACGATCGCGCGAACGACGGGCTCGCGGTTGAACGGAAAGAGATCTTCATACGAGCCGCCGCCGCGCGTAAGAACGATTAAGTCAACGTCCAGCTTCGATGCGCGGTCTATCGCCTCGCCGATTTCCATTTCGGCACCCTTGCCTTGAAGCAAGGTTTCGATGAAAGTGATTTCGATGAACGGTGCGCGGTTTGCGATCGTCTTGAGGAAATCGCCGACGCCGCGGCTTTCAAGTGAGGAGATCACTGCGATCCGGCGCGGAAACGGCGGCATTCGCCGTTTGCGAGACTTCTCGAACAGCCCCTCGGCACGGAACCTTTCTTTGAGCGCCTCAAACTGCGCGAACAGCACTCCCTCACCCGTGAGTTCGAGACTCTTAACGACGAGCTGGTACTGACTTCGGGGCGCGTAGGTGTTGTATTCACCCCCGCAGATGACCTCATCGCCATCTTTAAAGGGCGGAAAGCTTCGAAGCGTCGTTCGCCCACGCAATGCACTCAAGGACGTCGGCGTTTTCTTTGAGTTTGAAATACAGCCGCCCGCTGCGGTTGGCAAGACCCGAAACCTCGCCGCGGACGCGCAACGAGGCCAGCGTCTTATGGCCGCTGATGATGCGCTTGATGTAACCGACGATGGCCGTTACGCCCTGTACTTGCTCGGGCGGCATTTGACTTGCGGTTTCGCGCCGCGGCGAGAAAAGCGAATCTTGCATTACGGGCGCGGCGAGGGTGACCCCAGCGGCACGTAGGTCGTTCCGTCGCCGACACTGTCCGGCGGTTGCGTAGGCATGGGCGGTGGCGGCGGCGCGGTGGGCAGCGGTGAGAACGTCGGCGCGGGCGGAAGATTGACGCCGTTGCTGCGGTTGTTCGAATTGCTGTAAATCTGCGGCTCGGCGTACGCGCTCTTCACCGCCGGCGCGCGCCCGCAGGGCGAGAGCGGTTCGGTTCCGCTCAGGTAATACTCGAAGGGCCCGTATCCGCCGCCGCAGCTGGCAACTTTCTTGACTTCGTCGCCCGGAAAAACAAACTCGTGCTTTGCCACTTTTGCCAGGGCACCGCGCATAAAACGCGCCCAGATGCGCGCGGGGATGTTGCCGCCGTACGATTCGTTCATCGCCGTGTAATTGTCGTTGCCGATCCACACCGCGGTAACGAGATCCGGCGTAAAGCCCACAAACCACGCATCGCGGAAATTTGAAGTCGTGCCGGTCTTGCCGGCCGCCGGACGATCGATGACGGCATTCGGATAGCCGGTTCCATGGTTGATCACGTCTTCCATCATCGTCGTGATAATGTAAGCGGTCCCGGCGCTCACGACCTCGGTTTGCTCGGGGTACTGATTGTCCAAGACCTCGTTGCCCAGCGAATCTTTGACCAAGCGGAACGGCGAGGCCGGAATGTGCACGCCTTGATTGGCGATCGTTGCATAGCCGGTTGCCTGATCGAGTGGCGTTATCAACGAGGTTCCAAGCGCGAGCGAGAGATTCGCCTCCAGCGGCGAGTCCACGCCCATGCGATGCGCATATTGGATGACGCGATCCACACCGAGTTGCTCCAGCAACTTCACCGGCGACCACGTTGCGGCTTTGCGCAAGCGCGACGCGCAGCGTTATCGGCCCCATGAACCGGAAGTCGTCGTCTTGCGGCGACCACTTCGTGCCATCGCCGGCGTCGTAAACCACCGGCGAGTCGTCGATCACCGTCGTGGGCGGCATGCCGCTGTCGATGGCCGTGGTGTACACGTACACTTTGAACGAAGAGCCCGGCTGGCGGTGCGCTTGCCACGCGCGGTTAAATTGATTGGCCAGCGAGAAATGCGTGCCGCCGATCATGGCGAGAATCTCTCCGGTGGACGGACGAATGGCCACGAGCGCGGCTTGGTCGGCGCCGATGCCTTCGGCCTTGCCTTGCGCGACGCCCCAATCCACGGCGGCTTGCGCGATCTTCTCCATGTGCGGATCGAGCGTTGTGTACACTTCCAAGCCGCCCTCGTAGGTGGCCTGTTTGCCGAAATCATGCTCTAAGCGGTCGATGACAAACGTCGTGAACCACGGCGCGCGAAAACCTTGCAGTCCCGAAGGTTGTTCGCCCGCAAGGTCCAGCGGCGCATTATACGCGTTGTCGGCGCTCGCTTGGGAGATGTAGCCGCTCTCGACCATCCGGTCCAAAACGTGCCGTTCGCGCTCGCGCGCGAAGCATTTTATTGACGTACGGCGAGTAATCGGACGGCGCGGCGACCAACCCGGCCAGCATCGCGGCTTGCCCAAGGTCGACATGCGCGACGCCGCGGCCGAAATACGTATGCGCGGCTGCATCCACACCATACGCCCCCGACCCGAGATAGATCAGATTTAAATAGCGTTCCAGAATCTCGTCTTTGGTGTAATAGCGCTCGATCTCCATCGCCAGCAGCGCTTCCTGCACTTTACGCGAGATCGTTTTGCTTGTCGGTAAGGAACAATCAGCAATACGTAGTCGCCAACCAGTAGGTTACATAGACATAG